>NZ_LYDR01000164.1 GCF_001707835.1 Planctopirus hydrillae | reverse complement strand
AATAATATAATATTTGGATATGATCCCTAAAGATTAGCAAGATCAGTATCTTCAAAGAATCTCAGAGTCCCTATGCCCTACCCAGCACTCTGGAATCTTCTCTCTGAGCCTGAGCTCCCCACTTCTATGCTCTGTATGCCTCACCCTGTTGTTGTTCCCCTCTCTTGTGCCCGCTTAGCCTCCCTGGTACCTTTTATTAGTTCTCTCCATCCCAAACTATAATTCCCATGTGCCTCTGCACCAGCAATTCTCCGACTGTATCCTTGTGCCTAAGATCAGGGTGGGGCAAGGTTGTCTCTGGGACTCAGCCCCAGAGACATGGATTTGGTAGGTCTCCGTGGAGCCTCAAGATGCCTGCAT
>NZ_LYDR01000163.1 GCF_001707835.1 Planctopirus hydrillae | reverse complement strand
GCTTAAGTTTCTTTATTTTTATTTTTTGTAATGTAAAATTACAAGTGCTTACAATCTTGTGCATCGGGAAATCGGTGTACTAGATAATAATCTGTGAACATTTCCCTTGGTGTTGCTCAGGTCTTTGACCGCCTGACCCGCTTGCGTGTTGGCGCGGCCGGTCAGGATTTTTTTAGTTTAGAGAAGGCCTTAGGCAAAAAAAAGCTGTCTTTAAGTACAGGGGGACTTCCACATACAGGGATACGCTATGTGTTCTGCAATTGAATTTTTTATAAGTAATCATAATGATTTACACCCAGGCCTCGCCCGGGAACTGTATGCGTTACGCAAA
>NZ_LYDR01000162.1 GCF_001707835.1 Planctopirus hydrillae | reverse complement strand
GCCTTCTTGAGGCTGCCCTGCACGCTGGTCGCGAGAATGGCGATCAAACCACCCAGGATCACGAGCACGATCATGATCTCTAGGAGCGTCATACCTTTGTTGTTACGGATCATTGGGGTCTCCCTTAAGTACGTGTGAGTGGTGGAATTTTTAATCTATCCACCCATGCTCGACAATTGAAACATGGGAATCATAATGGCGAAGACGATCACGCCGATAACGCAACCCATTACGATGATCATCAAGGGCTCCAGCAACGAGGTCAAGCCTTCTATCTTGGTTTTAACCTGAAAATCATAAGCCTCGCTGACCTGCAGAAGCATGTTCTCGAGCTCGCCGGTTTTCTCGCCGAT
>NZ_LYDR01000161.1 GCF_001707835.1 Planctopirus hydrillae | reverse complement strand
GTTTCGTCTGACCTGAAGCGAGCAAAGGTTGCACGAGAAAGCCAAAGATGGGCCGCGCGAAATAGAGGCTGATGCCAAAGGCGATAGCGAGCGCCAAAAAGCTCCAGAGCAAACGGCTGCGCAGCTCAATCAAATGATCGAGCAAGGGCATTTTGCTTTCGTCAATTTCGTTCATGTCTTAGCCGCCGTCTCGGTGGGCGATGTGTCGACCGGCGTTTCTGCTATAGGTGTTGCAGGGTCATCGCCGATGACATCTGCGCGTGGATCCGCTGGATGTGCACGCATGATACGCTCATTCTCAGCCTTCCACTTTTTCT
>NZ_LYDR01000160.1 GCF_001707835.1 Planctopirus hydrillae | reverse complement strand
AGAAGAAAGTGATGAGAGCAAAGGTTTGACATCGCTCTGTCTGATTGAAGGGCACATGGCCAGCTGATGGTTGAAGGTCCACTGTCCCCTCCAGCTTCCTGATTCTATAAATTCCTAAATCAAGAAGTGGGTTTTCTGTGCAAACTTTGGGGGTGATAAAATTGCGTGTGTGCCCTATGTACATGTTGCTGTTGCACTTCTGCAAATGAGTTACATAAGATTTCTGTGATGTAGCCTAGTAAGAAGTAGTTTCACATTTATCAACGACTTACCAGAAATCGTTGCTTGGTTTGACCAAGTCATCAAAGCATATTAATGTCATCTTCCCTTTGGGATATCTTGTCATGTAAACTGCTCCCAATTTTTTGCTCATCCTCTT
>NZ_LYDR01000159.1 GCF_001707835.1 Planctopirus hydrillae | reverse complement strand
AGAAGGAAGCAGTTCTCGCCCGCATTCTCGAAACGGAACCCATCGACGCGGTCATTATCTTCGTCAGATCGAAGAGTCTGTCGAGAATCAAGTCGGTGGCAGCGGCCTGAGTCCCGGTTGCATTGAGCCGTCCGACATCGAGCAGTTGTGTAATCAGATGATCCAGTCGCTCGAGCTCGCGTTCCATGGTGGCATAAAACTTTTGCCGCTGATCATCGGAAAGACTGCGCAGAGTCAAGGTTTCCAGATGCAGGCTGAGTGAAGCAATGGGCGATTTCAGTTCATGGGTGACGGCATCGACAAAATTGGCCTGCCTTTGATTGAGCCTGACTTCTTTGATCATGAGCACCATGTAGATCGAAAGGCCGGTGAGAATCAGCGTGAAAACCACCACGCCCAGCACCAGTGCTGCCCACCACGTGTTCTGGGCGAACAGCACAATCCATACAACCATTAAAGTCACGTTCAGCACGATCAAAGTCACGCTGAGTGTAATCGGCAGGTGCAGCGTGCGACGTTTTCGGAAGAGGGCACTCATAAATCTTGATTTCTGAGAGGCAATCGCCGGGCGGACTGATCAAACGGATCCGTTGTTCCCACAGTGCGGAATGGATTTGTCCAACAGTGAATTACGCGACTTGGCGGTCAATCTTTCTATTGTTTCATCAATCAGTGGCATTTTGAACCCATGATCGCACCTTTTGCCATTCGATGAAAATAATGATTTCCTTAATGTCCGGTACGGTCAAAGGTTTCTCACTCCAGCCGCATTTCCGGAGAGAGGTTTGACAATGGCAGGAATGGAACTAGGGTTCCTGCAGTGCTTGAGTTGTTAGCGCGATGAATTCTGGTGGGAATTTCCAAACCTGAATCTCATCGGACGGACGATCACTGATTCCATCTGTTGATACTGGTCGAAACGACGTCCAGACTATCAGGCGGGATCGCTTTTGAGATATTGCGGTACTGTAAATGACGTTAACGTCGGATTCCGCTGTACTGGATCTCGTAACATCCGCTGGAAACGGTGATGTTGTACCGTACACTTCGTATCCACTCGACTCCTCGCGTGTGCTGTTAGGGCTGGTCAATCTTGTCCGTCGCGCGGAACGTGATACGGCTCCCGAACGGGCTGATGCGAATCTTTGTGGCTTGATCAGTCCCCGTGTTTTTCGCAGTCTGCTGAACAGTCTTTTATTCCGAGACCCGGCCACACTGCGGCATAGCCAGCGTGTGGGTCGACTGGCCACTGGCCTGGCCAAGTATCTGGGATGGGAAGACCGCAATCTCAGAGCCATTCAGATTGCCGCATTGCTGCACGATCTCGGCAAGGTCGGTGTGCCGGACAGTATTCTTTTCAAGCCGGCTCGTTTGAACTCTGATGAACTGCGCCTGATGACGAAGAGTTATCTGATTGGCGTTGATCTGCTGGAGATGTGCCGGGTTGATCCGCTGATTATCCGCATCATCACGGATTCCCATCATCGCTATTCGCGTGAACCCGGTGGGAATGCCACATTCAGCGATATTCATCAGGGGGCACGTATTCTCGTTGTGGCTGATGCCTACGAGTCGCTCAGCAATGACCAGGTCTTTCGCCGGGCGAAAGCTCACGATGAAATTCTCAAGCTGCTCAATGAGAATGCGGGGACTCAATTTGATGGAAATATCGTTTCGGCTCTGCAGCGCTGGATTCATACCTATGGGCCGCCAGCGCTTGACGGCACGATGAATGATGATGATTCACTGATTCATTACTATCAGCCTGCCAGTGATGCAGAGCTCGCTGAAGCTGCCAACTTCAGTCATTTATTCAGCTATCTGCAAACTCTTGATGAACTGTATGACGGATTCAGTATTATCGATTGCAGTCGTCGCATGCTGGTCTGGAATCGTGGAGCCGTCAAAACTCATCGTCGGCCAGCAAGAGAGGTGCTCAATACGATCTGGAAGCCGCAGGTGTTTGGATATGCCGACGACAGGGGTGTGCCACTGGCTACATCCCAGTGTCCGCTCGAGGCGATCTTTGCCACGGGGAGCAGCTATGCAGCGACCTTGAATATGACGGATGGAGAAGGAGCGCCAGTGAGTGTCGAGCTCCAGGCTTTTCCACTGATTGATAGAAATCAGCGGCTGCAGGCTGTGGCAGAGATCTACCGCCGCACAGAACGTGATGAAACCAGTCACGTTTCCCCTGAAGTGCATGCCCTGAAAATGATGGCCAGTCGCGATGCTCTGACACGAGTTGCGAATCGTGGTGAGCTGGATAGTCAAATTGAACAGTTGCTGAAGAAGTACAATTCCGAGAGCCAGAGCGAGGTTTTCAGTGTCATTTTTGTCGATGCCGATCATTTCAAGAGCATCAATGATAAACATGGTCATACCGTAGGAGATCAGGTACTGGTCGAACTGGCACGACTGCTCCAGCACGAGTCGTATTCCGGCGAGATCATTGGTCGTTATGGCGGTGAAGAGTTTATTGTGCTCTGCCCTGCGACAGATCTGGAACTGGCTGTTCGTAAAAGCGAACGCTTCCGCATGAGTATTCAATCGATGCGGTTTGCCGACTATCCCTCATTGCGAATTACGGCATCGTTTGGTGTGTCGCAGGTCGTCAATGGAGATACTGTCGCCACACTGGTCGAGCGGGCTGATAAAGCGCTGTATCAGGCAAAGCAGACGGGTCGGAATCGCACCTGTCATTTAATGACCACAGATTCCCGTCGGTCGGCCCATCGCTTTTCGACCGATGAAGAGGAAGATCCACTGCGATTGATTCAGCGTTTTTATATTGGGGTGGGCCAAAGCGTGGTCCCCAAGATGGCGGGGTTCGTCGAAGCTCATCGGGCCAAATTGCTCGTTGTTGAGCCAGGCCGGGTGAAAATGCAGTGCGGGCAGGGGACGATCTTCGGCATGTGGGGTTGGACAAACAGCACTCGCCCGGTGATTCTTGAGATTGTGCTTCCAGAGCTTGTGGAAGAGCAGCGAGGGCATGCTTCAAGGCGTGGCCCGAATTCACCAGAAGCAATCTGTGTCACCATCCAGCCCAAAGGGCGGCCAAACTCGCAAGCGATCTTTCAGAATCGTGCGAAACTATTGATGCAAGATCTGAAAAGCTACCTCGTTCCCTGCGATCGCCAGCCGGGTATTGGCGGGTAACTTCCGAATTCGATGGAATATGGGCGATCATCGTTCGCTAGTATCTAGTCCTTCGATGAGAGCTTGAAATCCATAGGCTCACGATCAGCCGTCGAGACCTCCATTTCAAGTGTCGATTTCTTGTTGTACTTCGCAGGAACTTTCTCGACCTGGCCCAGTTTTCGCTCTTCAATTGATGATTCTGGATCGGGCTCTATAAACGTACTGATTGTGACCCGATGCTTCCCGGTGACAGCTCCTGCCAGGTCGGCTGTATAGAGAAGTTTGTAGCGGCCCTGGGCATCTGTCGTGGCAAACGATGCTCTTCCCTCAGCAGGGGTAAAGACGATCTTCGCATTGGCTAAAGGCTGGTCATCCAGATAGACCGTTCCGGTAACAGGAACCAAAGTCACCGAGGAACCACCACAGCCTGCCAAAAGCATGAGCAACCCGGCAAAGCAGCATAAACGCGGGAGCAGATGGCGGATCAACATGAGAGAAATCTTTAGCTATGCGCTTAATAAGAAAAGCGAATGATCTTTAAAGATCCAGAGCAGGAGCCCAGGACATGGCTCCTGCTCTGGATCACGTGATATCAGGGTTACCCGATAGCGGGTGAATTACTCTTGAGGACGATCTCTCAAGCATCGTCCTCAATTCTAGAACTCACCTAACACCTGGCCATCAGCCATCTGGCCCAGGCGCTGGTATGTGTTGCCATCGGTGTTTTCGCTGAGAAAGCGGACACTTCCATCTGCCATCACGAAATGGACGCCACCGGTGTGGAAGCTGGTCGGGGCATTGTTGTTGGTCCCCTTGATCAGCCAGTCGGGCAGGTTCTCAGCACGCACGAGATTGGAGTATTTATTTCCGGAGTTGGCATTGGTCGCACCAGAAGAACGACCTGCCCAGATCCCTCCGCGACGGGTTTCGGAATCACCACCGTCGTAAAGTCGTTCTGTGACCATCAATGTGTTGCTGGTGCCGTCGGTGATGTCGCGAATACGTGTCGCGCTGTTATAGCCAAAGATTCCTTTGTTCACACCGGAGCGGGTATCAACATAGTTGACCGTGGTGCTTCCCCAGATGGCAGGATACGAAAGCTTGGCATGGCCATCGCTGATGCCATCGCCACCCAAAGCCTGAGCGCGGACAATGTTCGGGCTGGCTTCTGAAGGGCAGATATAAACCGGGAGAATCGTTCTGGTTAATGCCGTCGGGTTGAGAGGGAAGTTATTCCCATTGGGATTGAGCGATGAATAGAGCGGAGCCTGATCAATGAATGGCAGAATAAAGGTGCTCCATCCCCAGCCGCCACCCACGTTCGAGCGGCTTGGCTCGGCATCACCCAGCTTATAAGCCACTCCTGTGGTGACATTCATCGCGAGGGCCCCGGGTGGGAAGACGCTGAAGTTATCGTGATAGTTATGGAGTGCCAGTCCGATCTGCTTGAGGTTATTACGGCACTGTGAGCGGCGGGCTGCTTCCCGTGCCTGTTGCACCGCAGGTAGTAGCAGCGCAATCAGGATCGCAATGATCGCAATGACCACAAGAAGTTCGATCAAAGTAAAACCACGGCGATACATCGTCGATAACGGCTTTGCAGCAGAAGGCATCGGAGATCTTTCTAGTCAGGATGACACAGATACAGAAAATAGTGACCGCATGACAGATTCATTTCCTGTTGTTACTTAACAACAGGGTCGTGTGGGACTACTGATCAGGGCGTACGCAGCCTGATCTCGTAGATTACGGTGGTGTTACTGATTTCGTTGGCAACAACGAGTAGTGGTGTCTTCGTCGGACTGTCTTGAGCAGGGATCACTAACAACCCTTCCGGGCCTAAATCTCCCTCATGGCCCGTTGGAGATACTATATCCGACGGTGTCGATTCACTTCGTGTACTGAGGAACTGTTCAAAGACGGGTTTCGCAGGGTTCGTGACATCATAGACCATCAGGCCCGATTGACGTTCAAGACCGATGATGGCGATTTTCTTTGTACCAATCTCAGTGACGACCACACTCTCGGGTTCTGGGCCTTTCGCTGCACTTCGGCTGTCGAATTCCCGCTTTTCATGATCACTGTTAAAGTCGTGTGGTTGCTGACTGGCCACAATCGACTCGAACTGATCGCCGGAATCGAATACCTGGTGGAATTGCTCATCCCAGATGGAAAAAGATCTTCCGCCAAAGGCATGCAGTTCGTCGATCAGTCCATTGCCATTCAGATCACCCGTGGTTTTGGAGACTCGTAAGCGACCAAGATTCTCTGGTTTTTGAAGTTCAGTCGCCTGAGGAAACCTGCGCGGGTCGAGCTGAAGATCGCTGACCATGGCCCTCTCGCTGAATCCTTCGTAGTCTCGATCTTTACCATCGTTGGCGGTGACGAGATATCGCTTGCCATGGGAGACAAAATTGGCGAGACCATCGGGTTGATAAAGGCCTTTGACTGGCCAGGGCCGAATATTGATGGCTTGATCTCGATCACTGGCATCGAAACCATTTCCCGGTTGGGAATGATCTTTATAGCCCAGGCCTTGCACCGATATTAAAGACTTCTGTTCGAGATCAATGGTGGCAATTGCATTATTTTCCTGCAGGCTCACCCAGGCTCGCTGACTATCGGCAGAGATCGTGATGTATTCGGGCTCCAGATCCTGAGCGACTGTTGCCTGCGGACCAAAGATCCGTACTCCAGGCCCCATTTTCTCCGGATCGTCGTTGTACCGGCGGAAATCAATTGTCGTGATTTCCGCATTTGCTATTTGAGCCAGATCATCGGGAATCTCAATCAGGCTGATGGTTCCTTCAGGATCAAAATCATAGTTCTCATTCGGAGAACCTTCGTTGGCCACGACGAGCAGTTTTCCATCATTTGTCAGTGCCACACAGTCGGGCTCATAACCCACCTCGATCTGGTGAATAATTTTGCGACGGGCGGGGTCAATCAGAACGACATGACCTCTTTGGCGACGATCTTCCGCAGCAACAGAAGCCACGACTCGTCCTGCCCTCGCTGAAACGGATGTGGGTATTCCCAGAGCTGAGACATAGATCTGATCAACCCTTACTGGCAGGGCGGGTTGCGACAGATCGAGGACATCGATGGCCTGATCTTCCACGTTGACGACGAAAAGTTGCCGGGTTGAAGGGTCAAACGCTGTGATTTCAGTGGCTGAAGTTCCTGACTTTTCACTGTGCCGAAAACGGCCGATGAACTGGAGCTGAACCCCACCACGAGGGCGAATCTTCGGATTTCGTGTTGGCGAAGATGGATTCGGTAAGGCCGCTGTGGCTGGCTCGGCGGCGGCTGCACAGTTGCCTGGCACTGTCCAAACCAGCAGGGAAGCGACGAAAATTTCGACCGCAATCACCAGCGAGGCAGTGACTTGCTGATTGTTCAGTAGGCGGCACGGCCCTGTCACTTTCCCCCAGAACTTCCGCACGGTGCCTGCACTCCCGAGATCCAAAACATCTTCATCTAGCGACATCGCCAAGACTGAATTGTTAAGACGCGGAAGATTAGGAGTGGATTATGAAGAAAATGTTAGCATCACGTGAGGAAACGATGATTTGTTAAGATTTTGGAGTTGCTCTTGCAATTTGGCTGACTATGTGTGTGCGCTCATGATGACGCATTCCATTCAACATCTGAAAAAATGACGAGATCCACCCGGCGATTTCTCACTGGATGGATCTTTCTGTGCAAAAAGATTGGCATGTCAAACAGAGACCAACTCTGAAGACCAGGACTTTGTGTTCAGCAGACCGTCGACTCTCTGTCATCGGGATGATGCGACGAGTTCGCTCGAGCCATGAATTGTGTCACGTTCCAGCATAGAACATGACGGCATCAGGCGAGGTGAGCATTAAAACTCGCCGAGAACTTCACCACCCGAGCGTGTCCCCAGTGCTCGCCAGATTCCCAGGTCGATGTTTTCCGAAACAGCGCGGACTGAACCATCCATTAACAGCGACTGCACAATTCCTTCGTGGTAACTGCGAGACGTGATGATGCCGTAGGTTGGTGCGGTGAGGCTGGTTCCTTCGCGATTGCTGGAGACATCAATGTCATAAGTCACACCCGCTTCGACATGCGGGACTGTGGTATTGGGGCCGAATGTGGTCGTGAAGCCGGTGTGAATGGCTCTGCCGCAGACCCATTCGGTATGGCCATTGGCTGCAGACCAGGCACCGCCCGCAGTATAGGTTCCTGAAACCTGGCTGGGAGCGGTCGGCTCTGTGGCCACACCGGTGGTGTCGTGAAAACGAGGTGTAAAAGCCTTCACTTCAGCCATGGCCATAGTATTACTGGTCCCATCTGTGAAGCTGGCGGTCGTGAGTTTTCCATTGGGAGCAAAAGCGGCTCCGCCATTCTGCCCGTTGTTGGGGTCGTAAACGAGATAGCGGCCCATGTTCATGGCGTAACACAGGGGGTAATGTTCGGGAGTGCCACTGCTGTTCAAGCGAGCGCGATCACCAGGATCACTGGGGCAGATGAGGACAGAGACCTTGGTGGCTGCCGGCCCGAAAGGTGGATAAACGCTGGTGTTCACAGCATGGTGATAGCCCAGCGAGAAGTTCATTTTGCTGTAGATAGTGCCTCCATCCAGATACGGGAGGATAAAGGCTTGAGCCGACCAGGGCTGTTGTGAAGTGCTGTTGCGATCAATGCAGCCGGAAGGTGGAAAGACACTGAAGGCATCGTGGTAGTTGTGGAGTGCCAGGCCCAGTTGCTTGAGGTTGTTTTTGCACTGAGTTCTGCGGGCTGCTTCTCGGGCCTGCTGCACAGCCGGCAAGAGGAGTGCAATCAGAATGGCAATAATGGCAATCACGACGAGCAGTTCGATGAGCGTAAATGCCGAGCGAGCATTTCTCATAGGGAGATCTCCAGTCGATGTCGGGCAGGGCAAAGAGGTCAGTCGGCGGGCCGAACATGGCTGGCTGGGAAAGTTAGCCCGCTGCGTGCGGTTCAACTTTCTGGCTGGCGTCATTAAGACTGAGATTCAGTCTCAATGGTTAAAGAATTGTAAGCTTCGAGGTTCTTTTTGGCAAACCTTGATGTGAAAAAGAGTTCCAGGAGCAATCAAGTTTTCCCGTAACAGATTTTTGCATAAGAAGTTGCAACGCAGGAGGCACGCCTGATCAAAAGGGGAGCTTGCTCGACGCCACTAGAAAAGTGGTCGAGTGGCCAGGTCGAGGATGATCAGAGGAACAGCGCGAATCGTGAACAGGGCCACCAGAAGGCCGCAGGCAGTCCAGGAGGTGAAGATTACTCGGAATAGGCCTCGGAACTCCTCCAGCATGGGTGAATAGAGGCCCAGATCAAATTGCAGACCCCAGTGGTAACGGCGGTTCATCACCCACAAAAAATGCCGCAACACGACAGCCCAGCCCAGCAATTCCACCACTTCAAGACTGCGAGGAAACGGCCACCCGTTCCGTACATAAAACAGAACTACGACCACCTGGATCACTCCCATGAGCACCGCCGGGAGAAGAGAGAGCCCCAGCCAGCCATCGGGCGAAAAGAGACTCCGGAGTTGGAATGGTTTCATCACGAGCACTTTTCGGTGGGAGTGGGCTTGAGGTTGTCCATAGACATTGGGGGTATGAAGACGCAGAGGATGAGTACGGCAAAGGCCGCTATATCGCAGAAGACGGTTCTATGCAACCGGGCCCGAGAGCTGGTGCATTCCGAAGACTTCATGCACCCGACTTATAGAGTGAGGATTGTGTATAGGTCGTGCGATAACGAGTCGATCGATTTGTCGCTTCAAGGGTTCACATTTTCGTCGGTGGAATTGTTTTCTCGATGAGTTGACGATGACTTCAGAACTTGAATTCTTCGCGGTGTGCTCTTTACCTCGATAAGCACGATCTCCGGATTCTCGACACCGTTGATGTCGATGGACTCCAGATGCGGGGACCGCAGGATCACGCGTATTTCTTCGGCAGTCACTGTGCCTTTGACGATCACCTGCTTGATACTGGCTTCCTGGCAAAGTTTTTCCAAACTGACTAACCAATTCAGATATGCGGGTTCGTATCGCTTTTCTCGAGGGGAAGTATCACCTGCTGCCGTCGAGACTGTCAAAGTCTGGCCGTCGATGGATAGCCGAGCGCGCTGATCAGGGTTATTCTTACCATACAAACTACTCCCAAGATGCTTTACATATGGCTTACTTAAAGGTGGCGGAATTCCAGGTTCGCGAGCCGTCAATTCTGGTGCCGGCCTGAGTGATTCCGGCCCTTGCATGGCGTGCCAGATGGATTCATCAGCTTCAAGAGTGACCGTTTTGACAGAACCATCACCCATGAGGCCATGAGTGACCTCTCGACCGTGGGAGCTGAAGCCGAATGGAGAGGTGTTTCGAGGTATGTTGACTTCGCGCCAGGCAGTCGTTGAAGCAAAAATATCAAACGGCTCGGAAGCATCGGCTGCGAGAAGCGTGTGAGCCGAAGTGCCAAGATCGTCAAGCGTCACGTGACTATTGCGATGCATGACCCAGGAGTTGGCCGCGACATGAATCAGCGGATAGCCATTGGCGGAGGATGGTGTCTCAAGACTGGGGTCCAGCCACGAAATATTCTCACGGCAATGACGATCTGTAAACCATTCGACCTGCCGGGGATCATCCCAGGGGATATTCTGATCAAGTCGATAGTAGAATGGAGTACACGCCAGGTCAGGAATCAAGGGGACAGGCCAGCCAATGTAACCCTGTCCTTCCGAGTTATAGACACCTCCCGGTGGGAATGTGTTAAATACATCATGATAGTTATGAAGTGCCAGACCAATCTGTTTGAGATTATTCCGCCACTGCGTGCGACGAGCCGCTTCTCGGGATTGGTGAATTGCCGGTAGAATCAACATCACAACAAGCAGTGGAGAAAGGATTCCTGCGGCAATCTTCAGGTATCTCATGATGTGGCCTCAGATTCTTGATGATGACCTGATATAAGATGTCATTTTAAGTAGCAGCAGCCCGTTATTCCGAGGTGTCAGGCGTCTCAATAATTTGGATTCGGTGTGACTCTTGTTCGAACAGTGGACGAATCACCGGTGCATTTCGAACCGCACGAATATCCACGGTTTTAAGGTTCTTGCAGGCCAATAGAACCTTCACCTCTTCGGGCGATGGATAACGATACAACTTTGCCGATTGAACATCCCCTTTTGCACATAATGCGGCCAGTTCAATCAGCCAGGATTGGAAGACTTCCTCTCGCCGTTCTCTCTGCAGCGACGGATCGGCACACTCGGTATTGAGAATCAAATGTTGACCATCAGCAGTCAGTGTCGCTCGCTGGATGTCTTTGTGAAACATGTCAGTCCAGATGCGGCGGTCAAAGCGAGTTGGAACTGGGGGGATGCCTGGGATACGGTCAATAAGTTTATCAATTGGCCTGAGTGACTCTGGCCCTTGCATCTGTTTCCAGATCGATGCGTCGACGTTCACATCGACAGACCGGACGGTCGCATCGGCCATGAGACAATGAGTCATAAGACGGCCATGTGAGCTGAAACCTGATGGAGAACTGTTGACAGGAATGCTGGCGTCTCTCCAGGCCGTTGTGGAACCATAAACATCAAATGGTTCGGAAGCATCGGCTGCCAGAATTGTCGAGGCGAGGTCTCCCACATCTTGCAAGGTCACATGACTATTGCGATGCATGACCCAGGAGTTGGCCGCGACATGGATGAGCGGGAACGTATTTTTCTCTTTAAGGGTGAGGCCAGGGTCTTGCCACCAACGTCCTTCCCGGCAATGGGCCATAGTAAACCATTCGATTTGCCTGGGATCATCCCAGGGGATTCCATCATCAACCCAAGTCGAAAAGGGGGTCTGGGATTGAAATGGAGCGAGACGGCTAGGCCATCCCTGATAACCTTGCCCTGCTTCACTAAAGATTCCACCAGGTGGCAGGCAGCGGTAATTATCATGGTAGGTATGGAGAGCGTAACCAATCTGTTTGAGCGTATACATCCATTGAGATCGCCGAGCCTGTTCTCGTGCATTGAGAAGTGCACCACTGAGAATCGCCAGCACGACACTTGTGAGAATCAGCCCGATAGCAATTTTCAGGATGTTCATGATGTCATCTCACGTTCGGGCTGCAGATCACGTACACCAGTAGCCTCAATGGAGGCCGGGTGTTCATGGTCGGTGTGCAGCTACAATTGAGACTACACCTTGAGTTCTTCTGCCGCCAGACCGAGTATGCTTTGATAGCGCTGGCGGATGGGGGTGATGATCTCGGAAACAAATTGCTCGACTTGTTCCGGCGCTCGGCCTACAAATCGCCGGGCATCGAGAGCAGCACCCAGATCGACCTTCGCAAAGGCGGCATCACCCTTGAGTCGCTCAATCAGATCGTTGGGTAAACCGTGCACTTTGACCTGTCGAGCAGCTTCCTGACTGTGAATGCGGACTCGCTCGTGGAGATCCTGCCGGTCGCCACCGGCACGCACACCCTCCATGAGAATCTCTTCGGTGGCCATGAATGGCAACTCGGCAGCGAGCCTTTGGGTAATCACCTTTGGGTAAACGACCAGTCCATCCACGACGTTGCGATAGAGAATCAGAATGGCATCGGTCGCGAGAAATGACTGCGGAATGGAGAGCCGCCGGACGGCACTGTCGTCGAGAGTTCGTTCCATCCACTGGGTGGCAACTGTCTGACCGATCGAGGCCGTCACACTGGAGACAAACCGCGCGAGGCTGCACATCCGCTCAGACCGCATGGGGTTGCGTTTGTAGGCCATGGCCGATGAGCCAATCTGCTCCTTCTCGAACGGCTCTTCGATCTCTTTGTTGCTTTGCAGAATGCGCAGATCGGTCCCTGTCTTGTGGGCACTCTGGGCGATGCCATCGAGAACATCGAGAATCTGCACATCGAGCTTGCGGGTATAGGTCTGGCCAGTCACGGCACAGCGCTGGGCAAAACCCATCTTTTCGGCCACCCGGCGATCGAGTTCTTCCACCTTGGCGTGATCGCCATTGAACAACGTGAGGAATGTCGCCTGAGTCCCAGTGGTGCCTTTCGCGCCGCGGAACCTCAGGTTTTCGATGCGATGTTCCAGATCTTCCAGATCGAGCACCAGATCGTAACACCAGAGTGTGGCTCTCTTTCCCACCGTTGTCGGCTGGGCAGGCTGCAAATGGGTGTACCCGAGGCAGGGGAGGTCTTTGTATTCGACAGCAAACTTCGACAGCCGGTCGATGGTGGCGACGAGTTTATCCCGCAGCAGTTCCATCCCTTGCCGCATGAGAATCAGGTCGGCGTTATCGGTGACATAGCAACTGGTGGCCCCCAGGTGAATGATGGGCCGGGCTGAGGGACATTGATCACCCCAGGCGTGGACGTGAGCCATGACATCGTGCCGCAATATTTTTTCGTGGCGGGCGGCGACGGCAAAGTCGATGTCGTCGATATGTGCCTTGAGTTCATCGATCTGGCTTTGCGAAACCGGCAGGCCCAGTTCGTGTTCGGCTTCCGCCAGTGCCACCCACAGTTTGCGCCAGGTGGCATGCCGCACCTGCGGCGACCAGAGGGCACTCATGGCTTTGGAGGCGTAGCGGGAAACGAGTGGGTTGTCGTAATGTTCGTGAGACACGGAAAACTCCGGTTGAAAGGCCTGTTGCGGGCTGCTGGAACCCGAACAAACCGAATGTCAGAAACCATGAAGTCAGGAAAATTCTTGCCCGAATATGGCACGGGCGTGTGCATGCGTTACGATGGAACTACTTTAACAGGTCGGCGAGACGTTGCCGACTCATCCCGTCGTCTTACGCTCTCTTTCGGAAACAGGCCCTGCTCATGCCGACACCTCTTGAAACCCTCGTTGCCTGCGGCACCAAAGTCTGGCTCGACAGTATCGATCCGGCACTGGTCGTCGAAAACCGCAAATTTGGAGCCACGGGTGCCACATCCAATCCAATTATCATTGCTGACCTGCTGAAGACAGGTCGCTTTGATGATCAGATTCGCGCATTGGTGGCCGAAGGGCATTCCGATGAAGCGATTGCCTGGGCGATGACCGATCGCCTTGTCCGCCAGGCGCAGGAAGTTTTCGCCAGCGTTTACACAGAATCCGCAGGCAATAACGGCTATGTGAGCTTCGAACTTGATCCTCTTCTGGAAGATACTGCGAACACTTTGAGTGTGGCCGAAAAGGCCAGGAAGTATGTCGAACTGGGTCAGCACTGGGCGGCAGGACATTCCAACCGGATGATCAAGGTGCCTGCGACACCGGGTGGGTTGGCTGCTCTCGAAGAACTGGCCGCTTCCGGGATTACGCTCAATGTGACGCTGATCTTCTCGGAACGGCAGTACGAAGCGGCTCGGGAAGCGGTTTGGAAGGGTGCTCAGCGGCACGGCAAGCTCGAACGCTTCAAATCGGTCTACAGCATTTTTGTGAGCCGTATTGATGTCTATACCAAGAAGCACGTTCCCACATTGATCCCTGCGGCTCAAGGTCAGGTCGGGATTGTGAATGCCCAAAGGCTCTGGGCAGAGAACCAGAAGTTCTGGGCCGACAAGAAGCTGCCACTTCAGCAGGAAATCATCTTCGCAAGCACGGGAACAAAAGATCCGGCTGAAGCTCCTGATCGCTATGTGAGTGCTCTGGCTGGTTCCGATATTCAGACCAACCCACCGGCGACGAACGCAGCGGTGCAGAGCCTGACAGGTAAGGTTTACACCCGCAAAGTGGATCAATTGCCACCAGCCGACGTTCTGGCCGATATCGATGCGAAGGTCGATTTTGCCAAGATGGAACAAGTTCTGATGGAAGAGGGCCTGGCCAAGTTCGCCGACCCATTCAAGTCACTTCTTCAGGTGATCGCTTCCAAGCGTTAGAGCCGAAGTGTCTCTCGGCATGAGCCTTGGCAGCGATTTGCCAGACTGATGCAGGAGAAGAATATGCAACGAACAACATTTCTTATGAGACACAAACTGGTCGCGCTTCGGCCCGGTTTGTGTCTCAGTCTATTCACCGGGCTGTCGATTTCCTGTTTTAACCTGGCATTTGCTGAACCACCCGCTGCTTTAACCAGTGGCCAAGTGGCGCAGCAGGCACCTGCCGGGGAGGTTCCTGCGGATGCCGAGCGGATTCTGGGTGAGTGGGTACCGGTGGAGTTTATCTTTCTGGGTCTGCCGATCCCCATGGAGAATATTGCCGGGCTGAAGGTGGTGTTTGACAAAGAAGAGCTGAAGCTTTATCCCCCCGCACCTGTTCGCAAACTGAAGGAAGGGGAACTACCACCACCTGCCCCGACTCCGATTAAGTTCCGTTACCAGCTCTTAACAGATCGTGAGCCGCACCAGATCGAACTGACGGCGGAAGAAGGCCCGCAACAGGGACAAACAACAGGTTCTATTTACCAGTTTGATGAAAAAGGCCGCCTGGTCATTTGCGGCCATCTCGACCCTGCTGCCCCTCGGCCGGATGTCTTTGAATCGACCGATACATCGCGCACGATTCTTTTCAAGTTCGAGCGCGTGGTCAATAAAAAATAAGGTTCACTCCGAGTTGACCCGCGAGATTTATCCTCTGGCAGAGTATTCCTACATGGCGATGACTCGCAGCCTGATGATCATACTTGGGGTTCCACTACTTCTGCCTTTGGTCTGGGCTGGCGCTGTGTCTCAGCAGTGGGTTTTTCCTGATGATGCGACACTCTTCATGATCTTGTCGCTGCTCGAAGTTGCTGCGTTGGTGTGGGGAGTGTGGGTCATAGGGCAGTTGCACGCCCCGAAAGACCTTAAATTCTACTGCGCAGGCTGTTATGTGCTGTTTATGCCTATCGCGGTGCTGATATGGATTGGAGTATTAGGCATGAACCTGAGTCAAAGCCCGCTCTAGATTCATTTTATTGAGACAATTTCAATCGTGATTCTTCAGTAAGTTCCCACAAGCACATCGATCAGTGATTGCAAGCCGACCGCGTCTTGTTGATTGAAGCGATCGAATTGTGGGCTGTCGATGTCGAGGACTCCGAGGAGCTTCTGGCCAGAACAGATTGGCAGCACAATCTCGGAGTTCGAGGCGGAATCGCAGGCGATGTGCCCCGGGAATTGGTGAACATTGGGGACGATCTGCACAGCGAGGGTTTGTGCTGCAGTGCCGCAGACGCTCTTACCGACGGGAATGCGGACACAGGCCGGGCGACCTTGGAATGGCCCGAGCACCAGTTCATTTCCCTGCAGAAAGTAAAAGCCCGCCCAGTTGATTTGGGGCAGGTTGTGATAAAGCAGGGCGGCACAGTTGGCGGTGTTGGCAATCCAGTCGGGTTCATCTTGGGTGATGGCGCGCAGTTGATGCGCTAGTATAGCGTAAAGCTCGGTGGGGGCTAAAGTGTGTGCATCGGTAATGGACGTTTCGTGCATTCGAGGTGATTGCCTGCAGATTATCGGTCGTGAATTGGAACAGTGTCCCCTTGAAGACATGCTGGCACAGGGCTGCTGAGATTGATACTCAGTTTTACCAGTGTGCCTCTCTGTGGGAGGTTTTGACAAGCTCATCGAACACGCATGGCGCGGCTTCTTGTCGTCGTACTCCGTACGACGACCCGGCCACGAGTTGGCCGGGCCACCCGGCGATGAGTTGGCCGGGCCACCCGGCGATGAGTTGGCCGGGCCACCCGGCGATGAGTTGGCCGGGCCACCCGGCGATGAGTTGGCCGGGCCACCCGGCGATGAGTTGGCCGGGCCACCCGGCGATGAATTAGAAAAGTGGCCATGTGAAGACATGCTCGCTCAGAGCAGCGAGGCATGGCACGAAACCCTTGGGGAGTATGGCACATCAGGTTTTGTTGTGTGCTGGTCAACTTTACTTGACGGTGACGACGTACTTTTCGACTGTCGGTTTCAGAGTGCGATCAAAGGTTTGTTTGGATACGAGAATGGTGAGTTCGCCGGGATCGGTGGCTTCGATCTCGAATTCCATCATGAGAGCACCAATCAGGGGATGTCCGTCCCGATAGGTGCTGAGTCTGGTTTGTCGATGGAGTTTTCCTTTGCCGGAGATGGAGGTTTGAATCACTCCGCCGGAGGGTGTGGAACCTGTCACCCGGAGAATACTCCCTTTCTCGACAGTCACGCTTTGCGGGCCATCGAGGACCACCACGTTGACCCAGTCGTCAGGCTTATCGGCCTGGGCAATTTCTACAGCGAATCCAGCCGAGAGAACGCAAACCAGTGCCAGTAGAGTGCCCCACAGGAATTGTTTCATCACGAAGGCTTTCCGATTTCGAGTGATTGTTCTGGTGTCCAATATGTTTCACGTCTCCGTGAGCATACGGATTGGAGGCCAGAACTCCAGACTTCAGTTCTAGGAAAATCAAATTCCTGACGGGTGCGATGAGCTCGCGGGATGGTAAAGAGAATTACAGAGTGGGGAGTACAAAGGTGGCGACGTAGAAGATGACTCCGGTGACCGATGTGAGGACAAGATCGATCATTGAGAGCCAGCCGAGCCTTTTGTGAGTGGTGCTGTAGGCTGAAGGTAGAGCCGGCTTCGCATAGTTCCGCAGGGCACCAATCAGCGTGACCACCCAGAGGATGGGTGTCGAGATGGCAAAAACGAGATGGATACGGAGCAGCCAGGTGGAGCGTCCAATCACTTCGGTGCTGAGTGGTGGTTCGTGGCGATCGACGATGTTCCGCCAGCCCCCCTGAATCCATTGGAGATCGACTTCGAACAGAGTCACGGCCACAAGCAGAATCAGGGCGAGGAGCATCTGCAACTTACGGTGATTCTCGAAGCGGCGGGCTTTGACCTCCACCAGACTCCAGACCATCAGTGGGACGACAATGACGAGTGCCACCACGACAAAGTCGAGCATGAAGGATGTCTGATAGCCGAGAAAACCGCGAGTGAGCATTCAACCTCCGGAGTGTTGGGCTTTTCAGTGACAACCGATCTGGCTGGTCAATCGTCGTTTGAACAAGAATCTTGCTGAACAACAACATTCTGTCGGGGAAACTGGCGATTCGAGCAAGCGGGAAACACCCCAATCAATGCTTTTCGAATAGTCGCAGAGGCGTTTGATGAACCACTCTGTATGTTAGTGCCAATCCCTGGATCCACCAGTTTTCACGACTTGGGATTCGATGGTGGCAGTGGAGGCCCTTCCTGGCGGACAGTCACCTGCAGGGCACTGAGCATTTTGGTGATACGTGCTTCTTTGCCATCAATGAACGGGACGTTGTCGAGCACGAAGGCGCGTGGTTCGGAGCTGGGATGGATAATCAACCGGCCACTCCGCATGAGCAGATATTCGAAGATGTCGTCGATCTCTTTGCTGATCCGCAGGTTGGGAGCGGAGTAGCGTTCGAGATTGCTGAGAAAACCGTGATGATGCAGAAGTTCATTCGAGCGAATTTCCCAGTAATCCATGCGAACGGTGAAGAATACACAGAGATAAATAATTCCCAGGACACCGGCGAAGAGGAAATAGAATGTGGAATTGGCATGTGGCTTGAGTGAATTAAAGAAGCTGGAAACAGCCGGGAGCAGATCCGGGAACTGTCTCATGAGCAGAATGAACCCAAAGACAAAGGCCACAATACAGAAAAAGAGTGTCAGCGATGTCGTGCGTGGGAAGTCGAATGCCAGCACGACGAGGTTGACTCCCAGAATGGCCATGAATGAGAGTGCGAGCGTCGATTGAGTCGGGTTGGCTGCATCTTCCAGAAAGAGGGCAATAAACCCGCAGATGATCGACGCAATAAAGGTGGGGTAGAGCAAAACGATCTTCGGATAGGACATCAGATAGATCGGCTTTGTCGGGTCGAAGTCGCCGTTAGACACGGGAGATCCTTTCCGCAGTGTGTTTGCAGACATGCAGTTTTGCAGGTACCAGCCAGACGTTATTGAGAGAACATTATTCAGCGCACCGTATTGAACGGAAAGGCGGCCCACACCTTGCGAGCTGGCCGGCCGGTCTTCCGTTGAACTCATCCCAATTGCAAAACGCTTCGAGATGAGAATCATTCCTGAAGAACGCGAACAGGCCCCGTGTGGATGACAGTCTTTCTGATGAGGACTTTAGCCGCCCGCGCCCGTCGATTCAATTGCTGATCTGACCTGGGGTTCCCACGATGAATTTCCGCCAGTAATCCGCTGATCTCGAATGGCTTTCGGGGAGGTTGGTGCCCATGAGAGTCGATTTGACAAAACGCTACACGCAAAAAAAATCGTCCAGTGGCTCGCAAGGACACCACTGGACGATCTGTTATGACAGTCAGGCTTGATTGGCTGAGCCGGGCTTAGAAGCCGAATCCACCACCAAATCCACCGAATCCACCACCGCCAAATCCACCGCCGCCGAATCCTCCACCACCAAACCCACCACCGTTACCAAACTGGTCGTTACCGAAGTTTTGGTAAACGTTCTGGTAGAACTCAGGAGCGGCTTCCAGCGAATGCTTGCCTGGGCCGTAGGAAGTTGCCACAAAGGTGCGGTTGTAAGCGTCTGGATTTCCCAGATCTGTCAGAATCTGAGCGACAAGCTGCCGACGATGGTTATCGAGCTCGGGATCAGCGTTGTGCATCGTTCGTTCCACAAGAACCGGGAAGGGTGCACTGCGCATTCTCGAAGCGATTTCGAGAATCTTGTCTTTGCCGTCGGGTGTCAGTTCGGCACTTTCTCCCACAAAGTCACTGTAGTACAGGATGAAATCGGCCGCTTCGGCATTGGTTTCCATCTGGTGGAAGTGGGCTCGATGGACTGTTCCTAAGACATATTGCTCAGGTGTCGTGTTTCGATTGGCTGAATGCCCCCACCAGGATGAAGCACCCGAGCAGAAGCTGCTGCATTTTGTCCCGCAGCCGTTGCAGGAGTTGCAGTCATTGCAAGATTTTTTCCAGCCCCATTTGTTCCCGCCACAGGGCTGGACACCACAGGTGGGATCGTAGGGAGAACTGTTGCAGCCACCTGTTGAACAGGCACCGGTATCGCAGGACCCTGTCTGGCAGCCCGCCGGGCCACAATCAGTCGATTTATGGCCAAACGAGATGCAGCCTGCAGCAATCAGCGGCAATGCAATCAGGCAGCGACTCAGATAAATGTGGAAGGAGCGGAGCATCCCTTCTCCCCTAGCCAGACTGTCACGCGGACAGTCTTTCGGATATTTCTGGCAGATTGTTCAGCAATCAATCGTCGCAGGTGCGATCAATGCCCAACTGCCTTCTTCGTCAACCTTGACTTGATGACTGTCTGTTCTCGCAGGCCGAACAGAGCCAGTATGCGCTACAAAGTATCCAGACAATGCATCGGGTACTTTGATCTCATCTGTACGACTATCGACGACCTGCACCACTTCCTGCGGAACTTGCTGACGGAGCGGAATAACCGCCACGACCGTAAGTATTTCCGGGTTGCCCGGCGTTTTCTGCCTGTTGCATCCCTGTCTGCTGGATTTGCGATGACGGCTGATTTCCTGGATAGCGGCTGCCAGGTGTGTAACCTGACCGGTTTCCTTGAGAGCCATAATTGTTGGAAGAGATTGGTGTCGGCATCAGTGGCGTGCTGGGCCTGGGCTGAGCCGGTCCTGGTGTTGGTGGATAAGCGTGCTGTGGGACAGAATAGCCACCTGGTGCCGGCTGGACTCCCTGATTTGGCCCACTTTGATTCATTCCGCCCGGCTGTGGTCCGACAGGCTGTGGCCCATAGGAGGGGCTGGCTGGCCCGGGATTGAAGTGCTGGTAACCCACGTTTGTCCCATTACTGCCAGAACCATAAGGTGGTACCTGATAATGTCCCGTATCAGGTGTGCCCTCGATGCGGTTGTACCAGAAGAACTCGTGATCGCCGGGATAAGTGACTTCGAAGCCCGGAACAGGAGGAACTTCTTCGGGATCCATGGGCCGCACGATGTCGGGAGTAATCAGGATGAGCAGTTCGTTTTCGTCCTGAGTTTTCTCTTTGCGACTGAAGAGGGCTGGACCAATCTTCGGGATATCTCCCAGGAAGGGAATCTTCGAGATGTTGGTCTTCATCAGGTGAGAATACAAGCCAGCCAGCGCGAGAGTCTGACCCTCACGCATTTCGACAGTGGTATCAATGCGGCGGGCATTGGTACCGGGAATCCCCTGGACCGAGTTCGCCTGGTTCAGATCGCTGTATTCAGCGATCGTCGAAAGGCGGATGAGATCACGATCCAGAACTGTGGGTGTGACGAGCACTGAGGTCCCGAAACCACGGAAGGTCGTGGACTGACCTTGTGCACCGGCAATACCGATAATCGTCGGCACGGCAAATTCACCACCAGCCAGAAAGCGGGCCTGGCGACCACTGAGAACTGTTAAACGTGGTTCCACCAGTATTTTGCCAATGCCGTTCGTCTTGAGCCAATCGAGCAGAATCGAGACGTCGCCGTTATCGAAAATACCACCGAGAGTCGCTGCCCCGCCGGTCAATGAAGATTCAATCAACTGGCTGCCGTTGAAGAGCACCGAAATATCGGCGCCGGCTTTAAACATTTCTGAACGGTTCAGTTCGGCAATACGAACGGTAAGGCTCACCTGGAACTCACCGGGAACTCGCAGCTCATTGATAATGAAACCCGCTGCGAGATCGTTAGATCCTCCAAAGCTATTGCCAATTCCACCGATGGCACCGTTATCAATGGCGCTGGATCCACCACCGAGATCACCGCCCAGACCGCCCAGGAAAGGTTGCGGACCGCCCAGTGAACCTTCCTGATTGATGACTTCACCGCGCACGATACTCAGAATGTGAGCAGCTTCTTCAGCATCGCGGGCCTGTCCGCGGACGACAATCTTGTATGACATGGGGATGAGGTAAACCTTGCTGTTGGGGAACAAGGTCTGCAGTTTCTTTTCGAGCTTGCCATAATCGAGGCGGCGCTGGAAATCGAGAGCTGGATCGCGAATGACTTTCACGAGATAAATGAGTGGCTCTGCGGCACCTTCAAACCAGAGGGTGAGAGTCGTTGTCCCTCGAGAAACCCCGATGATGGAAATTTCTCGTGGTCCGTATTGCACCACGTCGATCACGTTCGGGTCGGCAATGGCAGCACGAATGACGTTGGCACGAGTAACGATCAACTGGCTGCGGCGATGAATGACTTCAAGGTCTTCTTCGGACGAAGGCATTGATTCGATCAGCCGGTGCAGTTGCCGGGCGGTATCTGACTGGTTCGAGTCCTGGACTGTGCGGACTGGTACTGCCCGCTGTGGCAAAGGGAGCGCATTGACTGCAGGGACGGGTTGATACTGCACAGGTTGAATATTGCCACGAGGAATCTGGATTTCACCATTCCGACTGGCAGGCACCTGGTATTGTGTGTTGACGACGGGATATCCATACCCGGCGGGTGACTGTGGATGGGACGGAGAATGCCCCTGATATCGACCTTCGGGCTGGCTCTGAGCTTCGCGAGTATACCCGGCTGGTGCCATTTGCTGCTGCGAATAGGACGCAGAGTGTCCACCAGGGTATTGGGCGAAGCATGTGCCCGTCCCGATAAGACAAAGCAGCAGTGCTCTCAATCCTTGCTGGAGCGATTCTTGCCATGTGGGGCGCAAGAGACCGCTTTCGGTTTGATAACCATCGCGATACAGCTTTGCCCGCGTCGGCCTGTAAACGGTCAACATCCGTGTTGCTCCTGCTCGCTTCAAAAGCATCCTTGCCTTGAAGCAGACATTCACCTTGCCCAGGCAAAAAAAGCTCTCACATTTTCCGCAGTTGAGGATCTGGTCAGAAATGACCAGAAGGAACTCAGCCTGCTGAAGGAAAATGTCTTCGCTTTGTGTCGGGTTTGCCTGAGATATCGTTAGTCAATGTGAGTGCAGACTCTGGGGAGGCGCTCTCACCGTATCATCATGTATCGGCGGTAGAATTCTGACGCCATCAAGCGAAGTGAGTCATGTTCCCCAGTTGCTTTTGTCGTAACGGGCAGAGGCGACACAACTGGGAAAGTCTTCGCAAGCCCCCTTTGTTGCCTGGTTGCCCTGAGCTTGTCCTCCCACCGGCAGTAATGACCGGTGGAAGGAGATTCCAATCTCTGCGGGCTTAAGATTCAGGATGCTGAGGCATCTTTTGCCGCCATGATCCGATTACCACGCGTAATTTGTATCCCGGTTGTAGACGGCCCGGCCGGGGTAGTACCAGGGAGCCCGGTAGGAGTAGTAAGGGAACCGATAGTGACCATGTACCTGATTGCGATGAAACCCGGGGCCGAAGTGGTCAACATAAGGATCGCCGGAAAATGTTGACCGTTCGTTTCCATCGTAATAGTAGGGTGAGCCGATTCGGGCGTCGTAACCACCTGGCTGAAAATACTTGGCTCCCGAAGCATAGCCTGACTGATAATTGGGGCCAGGCAACGCCGGGCTGGGGAGCCTGCCTTGAACCTGACTGTCAGGTGCAAAACCATACGGTGCCGCATAGAGCGATCGATTGGCGTTGGGCCCATAGCCAGCCATGGTTCCCTGACCATTCAGGTAGGGCTGGCCGGCCATTGTCGAGGGATCAACGGGCTGAGCACCGTAGTTGTAAGGAGCAATTCCCGTGGGCGTGGGTTGCGCCACGAACGAACCATTCATCGCAGAACCATAGGCGGCTGGTGGATTAATTGAAATTCCTGCGCCCGCTTGAGGATAGTAATAAGGCGTCGTGCCAGCGGCTCCACCCGAGAAGCCGAAACCATAGTTGGACCAGGAAGCTCCAGGAGCATCCTGAGCCACCAGGGTTGTGAAACTGCCCAGGAGCGTTGCTCCGAGGACGACACCCAGCTTCCTGGTGGTTTTCCAGAACTGGGCCGCCAGCGAAAAGCTTTGCAGCTCTTGGTCTTGTGAGGAATTAGCAGGCAATTCGCTTCCCCTGGCCTGGCAAAACATCGTGATCGGGGCAAGCTTCCAGGGAATCTGCGGCATGTTAAACCTCAATGACCGTGACGAAAAAGACGGCCTGCGGGCGAACCGTCGAAGGATCTCTGATTTCTGACGAGGCAACTATGAATCACAACTGCCACATGTGCCGACGATACGTCATGAGTCGCGATATTTTCCTGCAGTTCAGATGACCTCTGCTCCTGATGGAAAGATCACGAAAGAAAGTGCGCATTGGCAATTTTTGCCGACAAACACTCCCACAGCGAATCTGACTGTAGAATCAGCGAGCAGAGGTGAGGGATCACTGATCGCTGGCTGGCTGCAGTTTCTGACCAGGATGGATCTGGTTGGCCGACAGGTTGAAACAACCTTTCACACAGGCAGGAAGCATTGTTATGTCGGGCATTGTTGTTCAAGTCGCCCTGGCGGCCGTCATGCAGGTGGGTCAACCAGCTCCCCAGGAAACTCCGGGGATTCCTGTCATTCCTCAGGCTTACCAGCAGTACGGCTTTGGCGGACAGGCTGAAACTCGCCATCCTTACGACACGCAGCAAAACTGGGTGCACGGCTATTTTCAGGAAATTCCTGCCTATCGCGGTCATGCACTGTTTCGCCCCTACAACTACAAACATGTGTTGTCCCAGTCGCAGACGGCTGGTGGCTGGGGAATGAATCCGAATCTGGCTTACTCTCAGCAGTTCTGGCATCGCTACCAGGATCAGGCCACGATGCTGAAGATGTCCCAGACGGGACCGCAGGGTCTACCCAGTACCGGGTCGTTCCCTGGATATGTGGCCTCGCCCATGCCACCTGTGGATGGTTCGCTGTATCCAGTCTCGTATGCACCGGAGTATTCGCCACAGGCTGGGTATACCCCAGCAGTTCCCTATCAATATCAGGCTGCACCGGTAATGCAGATGGCACCGGCACCTGGTGGTTATCCAGTCATGGGGTCTCAACCACCTGCTGGTGCTCCGGTGACCTATTATGAGCTTCAGGAGCATCTGGGTTCACCAGTTGTGCCCGCCGGGAGCTATGCTCCTGCTTCATCCATACCATTTAGCAGCGGGCCGATTCCAGTCAACAATGGGCCAATGCTTCCTTTACCACCGTCGAGCCGTTAATCCGCTCGGTTGAACCCCATGATCGATTGCAAGCCATCTGGTGAACGTGAGCCAGGTGGCTTTTTTGTTGATTGAGGTGACCTGGTATGGAGCCAGCCAGTGGCCAAAGATCAAGAGCGTTCCGCGATGAGGCTGGTTGTTGATTGCACACCAATTATGTACGGACTCGCCCTCATCCCGGCCTTCTCCCGTCGGAACGGGAGAAGGGGTAAGAAACCCTCGCCCGCGTCCTCGTGGGAGAGGGTGGCACGGAGTGCCGGGTGAGGGTCTTTCCAATCGATATGCCTCAATCACAAGGGCTGCCGCAGGAGCGCCGATTGACTGCCAGTAGCCAGGAGCATCACCCGATAACGCTGCTCGTACATTGTACGCCAAACCTGTTCGAGCTTGCCCTCATCCCGGCCTTCTCCCGTCGGAACGGGAGAAGGGGTTAGAAACCCTCGCCCGCGTCTTCGTGGGAGAGGGTGGCACGGAGTGCCGGGTGAGGGTCTGGCCGATGGGTATGCAAGAGTCACCAAGGCTACCGCAGAGGCGCCGATTGTTGGCCTGTGGCCAGAGATGACAAGCATTACGCGATGGGGTCGCTCGTTGATAGAACGTCCAATACGTACGGACTCGCCCTCATCCCGGCCTTCTCCCGTCGGAACGGGAGAAGGAGTAGACAACCCTCGCCCGCGTCTTCGTGGGAGAGGGTGGCACGAAAGTGCCGCGTGAGGGTCTTTCCAATCGATATGCCTCAATCACAAGGGCTGCCGCAGGGGCGCCAATCGACTGCCATTTGCCAGAGATGAAAAGCATCGCGCGATGAAATCTCTGGTGGATTGTTCGCCCCATACGTTTGAACTCACCCTCATCCCGGCCTTCTCCCGTCAGAACGGGAGAAGGGGTAAGAAACCTCGCCCGAGCCGTCTCAAGCATTTCCAAAATTCTGCAGGCGCCAAAGGAACGTCTCAGGAACTACTTGAGAGGCGCCAGAATTCCGTCCAGTCGTTTCCAGGCATCGATACGGGCCTGCTTATTGGCATCGCTGGCATCGGGGGCTTCACCAGCTCGCATGAATCCATGACCTGCCCCCTTGTAAAGCACGGGGTCATAGACTTTGCCAGCTTCTTTCATACCGGCTGTCGAACCGGCAATCGTCGCATTCACCCGGGCATCGTTCTCGCCATAGAAGCCATACACAGGTCCCTGGATTCGGGCCAGATCTTTAGCTTCCGTCGGCCCTGTCCCATAGAAGGGGCAGAAGGCTTCAATCCCCTCGACGTTGGTGGCGAGACGAAATGTCTGTCCGCCACCCCAGCAGAAGCCAATGACCACGACTTTGCCATTCGCAGCGGGTAGAGCTTTGGCATACTCGATCACCCCTTTCAGATCGGCTGTGATCTGATCGGGCGGCAGGGCCGAAATCGCTTTGCGAACACCATCGCCTCCACCGAGTGAAGCCGTCCCCTTGCCATCGGGCCCACTCCCTGAAAGCAGATCGGGAGCGATGGCAATCACACCGCGTTCTGCCAGTTGATCGGTCACACCCCGCACCCAGTCCGAAAGACCGAAGATCTCATGGATGACAATGACCACCGGGGCTTTCTTGCTCACTTCCGGAAAGGCAATAAACGAATTCACCTTTCGCGAGCCCGCCGGAATTTCCACATATTCCAGATGCCGGGGAGAATCTTCCAATCGTTTGAGTGCCCACTCCTGAGCCTGAGATGTTTCCATCGTGGCCAACCAGCCACAGGCGAGCAGAACTGCAGCCGATAACCGAACGAGTGTCTGAGACATGGTCATTCTCATCTCCTTCCAATTTCTCTGTAGGGATCTGTCAAGAGACGACAAGCCCTGCTGGGCTGTCAGCAAGGCTTGCCGTGGAATCCATCCTTAACTCAATCACGAGATCGCGTTTCACGATTGAGTAGTGTCTTGGCGGCGTAAGACCCTTACTTTTCACAACAACTGACGTACATACGCCGCCACACTCACCTGAAATCAGGACTACGGGCCCACAATCTGCAGCCCGGGAATCGCAGCCTTCAATTCATCCAGGCCTCCACCACTCAGCATGATGCAGTTATTGACAGACAGCTTCTTGAGCTTCTTCAGAGCAGCCAGTTCCTTCAATGTTGCATCGGTCACTTCTGTCTGTGACAAATTCAATTCGGTCAGCTCACCGAACCCGGCAATCGTTTTGGCGGCTGCATCAGTAATGCGGGTCTGCTCCAGATTTAACGCCTTGAGTTTCTTCAGCTCTCGAATCGATTCGATCCCTGCATCAGACGTCGTTGTGGCCCACAGGCTCAAATCTTCCAGTGAGGTCAGCCCCCCTAAGTTTTTCACTCCATCATCACCAAAAATCCCCTCGGTGAGATCGAGCTCCACCAGATTCTTCAGCCCACTCACAGCCTCCAGCCCCGGGTCTGTACACAACGTATCCCGCAGCAACAACCGGCGCATTTTGGGCATGTTCTTCACCACCGCCAGGCCATCGTTCTTGATGCGCGTGCGGCGTACATGCAGCTCTTCCAGATTGGTCAATCCGCCCAGCTTGATCAGCCCTTCGCTGGTCAGTCTCGTATCGTCCAGTTCCAGAATGCGGAGCGTCTTCGTATCCGCCAACTGGCTCAGACCGGCATCGGTAAAGTTCTCGCCCCACACATTGAGCTTTTGCAGGTTCGGGAGTTTAGCAATCAGCGGGAGCGATGCATCTGTGACTCGAGTCGCCTGCAGACGCAGATCGCGCAGTTGAGACAGTCCGGCCAGCGACTTCATTCCTTCATCAGTCACATTCGTAAATCGCAAGTCGAGTGCTCGCAATTTCGCCAGCTTCGAGAGATGGACCAGAGCCGGGTCGAGAATGTTTGTCCGCCGGAGATACAGCACTTCCAGGTTCGGAAAGCTCGCCAGCACCTCAGCTCCGGTATCTGTCAGTTGTGTGTTCTCCAAACCCAGCACAACCAGACTGGTCAGTGGCTTCAACAGCAGCACACCTTTGTCCGTAATCTTGGGGCCTTCGAGCCGCAATTCGGTGAGATGAGTTAATTTGGCCACGAGTGCCAGATCATCATCTCCAATCGAAGTTTCTGCAGCCGTCTCTCCTTCACCGGCGACCTTCGTCCCCTTGACGGTAAAATCCGCCTTGATGACATGCCCATTGGCATCCACTGTCAGCAGACCACTTCTGGCACGCAACTGTTCAATCAACTTCGGATCATCGGGTGGTGAGGCTTGTTCGCTGGTTGCCGATGTCGGTGCCGAAGGCGGTGCACTGGGACAGCCCGACAATGTCACCATCGTCAGCAGCAGCGAAGCCCCGGCCAGTAATTTCGTATGTGCCAGCCTGGTGGGGCTGACCCGGGAAGCGAGTGAGGATCTACAGCAGGCAGTGCGGTTCAAGTCGTCGAGGCGGCAAATCATTTCGATAACAATCCCTGCGAAAGCGGTCAGTTGAATCAATTACCCATCAAGGAAAGTTTACCCGAACGTCCAGCCTCTCGCGCCTCTCCTCAACAAGGAATTCACCGCTGGGAAATCATTTTCCGTGGGCCGGAAAGTCCATACACCCTGTGATCAAGGGGTTACAGGCATCTTCAGGAAGGCTTTTCGTGTGGGAATGAGAACTGGCTCTGGCTTCACTCTGCGAATTCCTGATGAACATCTGGCTGGCCACTTCGACAGATGGTTATGATTTGCAAAGCTGCCTTATCCTGATCGCTCGCCCATAACTCACTGAATTCTTCCCGAAACCTCACTGAGCAAAGGTTGTTTCATGTCGATTCTCGACCGCTCCACATTTTTCATCAAAGAGCATGTGGGCATGATGAAACTGGTCGATCGCTACGATATCCACGACCCGGACACTGACGAAAAAATTGGCTTCGTCGAAGAACAGCCGGGGCAGCTTGTGACTTACCTTAGGCTGTTAGTGAATAAGCAGCTCATGCCGACCACCATTGTCGTGAGCGATCTCACCGACAACGGTGTTCTCTTCATCATTCACCGTGGGGTGTCGTTTTTCCGACCCAAAGTGACTGTCAAAAGCCCGCAAGGTGAAATGATTGGTTACTTCCGGGCCAAGCTCTTTTCACTGGGGGGCGGCTTTTTACTTTTCGATGCCAACGATCAGCAGGTCGGCGATGTCAAAGGGGATTGGAAAGGCTGGAATTTCAAACTGCTCAGTACCTCTGGCGAAGAGCTGGGGACTGTCACCAAAAAATGGGCTGGCATGGCCAAGGAAATCTTTACCTCGGCAGATAACTACATCGTCGCACTGAGCCCCACGATTCAATCCAATCGCAGCCTCGCCACGTTACTGCTGGCTGCCGGCCTGGCGATCGATACGGTCTTTAAAGAAAGCAAAAATTAGCCGCTCAACCATCGCTGAATGTCAATTGCAAAGTGCCATGCATCGCGGCCTTAAGCGAGCATGCCTGATGCATTCTTGGCTATGTTTGACATCAAAGCCTACTTTGTCCTCCCGCTTGAGCTGGCACCGCTTTCCTGGAAAATCAGTGCGCGGTGTTGATTGCGAGATCATGCTTGCCCAGAGCTGCAAGCATAGCACAAATAGTGATCTTGTTTCACGGGAAGGTTATGGCACCGCGCTTGTGAAAAGGATCCGCAACCGGTTCGTATCCCATCAATGAAACAAGGCCACCGGGAATTCCTCCCGATGGCCTTGTATTCGATTCAGACTGCCAGTTGATTATGGCGAGAAGGGATTGCCCGGCGATACGTTGTATCCCCGTGGGAAGGTTGGGTTCGGGAAAGCCGAACTGAATTCGAAGTTGGCGGCAGAGAAGTCCAGGAAGATGCCCTGAGGAATCCCGCCCGTGATGAAACTGTTCGATGTATCGAGGTTGCCGTTGTCCTGAACCTGGAAGAGTTGCACAAAACGTGTCTCTTGAGGGCCAGTTCCAGAGCCATAATCAAGCAGGAATTCGTAGTTTTCGATGGCGAATGCGGTGCCGTTATTAATGCTGTTCCCCGTGTTGTTGAAGAATCGCAGATCCATTTGAGCGGTGTCGTCGAGCACTACGGTATCGAGTGCAGGGCCCCCAACCGCCGTCGATGGAGGCTTCGCGACTGCGGGACCTCCGACCGAAACAGTCTTGATAAATGACTCAGTGCGGAAGTCCGATAGGAGGTTGCCCGTGAACACGTTTCCATTGCCCGAACCATCAGCACCACCGACATCCGCCGTGAGCCTTGAATCAGTGCTGATGCGGATGAACAGTCCATCCCCCTCAAGACCATTCTGACCATTGAACCGGACATTATTGTTGGTGAAGGTGAGTTCAGACTGGTTGGTGGCCGTCAGATTCATGAACTGGCTGTAAGCATTGTTCCCAATTGTTGTTCCAACGGGGCTACCGCCAGGTCCGAACACACCGTTGGCAGTCCCTTGCCCAACCAAGACTTGATTGGGATCGAACGGCGTGGCGACGGGTGCGGTGGGCTGCGGGAAGTTACCTTGGATCTGGTTGAAGCCAGTGTTTCCAGCATTGGCGTTGAATAGCACACCGTTACCACCGTTGTTCTCGATGGTCGTGCTATCGATCGTGAACCCGCCGCCGAACGCGGCTGTGTTGAAGTTGCGGCCACGCAGGTCGAATTCGATCCCTTCGTCTCCGTTGCCACCGATCACTGTTCCGTTACCGATATTGGCACCCATGAATCCAATGAGAGCCGCGTTCTTGGCCTCTTGACTTCGAGTGACAAGACTAACACCGTCCAATCCGTTGTTGAGGATGTCGGCATTATTCAAGGTAAGGAACCCGCTGCCAGAGGTTCCCGTGATGGATCCAGTCAAGTTTTGGCCCAGCACCATCTGGACGCCATCGCCGCCGTTGTTTTGAACCACGGTGTCGAGACCGCCCGTTCCCACATTGATTTCGCTACTTCCGAAGTTGAATACGTTTGCCCGGATACCGTCACGGCCGTTGCCCAAGGCTGGCGTCGCCCCACCGATCGTCGCGTCCACAACGGTTAGAACGACATCCCCAGTGGAAGCGTCAATGCCAATACCATCGAGCGTGTTGCTTTGGATGAGTGTCTCGTCGCCACCAACGGCCCCGTTGCCAACCACTAGCAGGTCGAAGATACCTTGGGCGTCGACTGCTATGCCCGAACCTGTGTTGTTCGAGATTGTCGTCGGGCCATTGAAGGCGGAGATCTGGGCGAAGATGTCAGATTCGACGCCGATATTATCGTCTGCCAGGAAGCTGAAGCCATTGTTTCCGTTCTGCGTGACCGTGACGTTGTCGAAGACCGACCTGGTCGCAGTGGCCGAATCGCCGAAGAACGAACCATTCAATGTTGTGACGTTGATACCACTCTGAACGTTCTGGCTGAACGTTGAAGTGATCACTGTCGCGACCAGCACCGCATCCGCGTTACCAACGGTTTCTAAGCCATTGCCGGTGTTGAGGTTAGCCAGAGTGTTGCTGATGTTGAGCGCGTTCGGTGTACCCGAAAGCGGCTGGTTGGGATCGGTGTTGTCGCTACCGGTGTAGTTGAACGCGATCCCGTCGTCACCGTTCTGCGAATAAGTCGACAATCGGGTGTTAGTCAGGTTGGTATCGGTAACACTGACCGTCATCAGCGAGGCGTCAGACCGGTTGATCTGGAGACCGTCTCCAGCATTCTGAACCGCCGAGACTTCATCGAAGATCCCTGTGACCTGTGCGGTAAGTGATGAGTTGACCACCGCACCGATGGCGTTGTTACTCAAGCTCGACTGGTTGCCGACGGGCAGTGGCGCCACATTGAACAGAGGATCGTTGGGGCTGGAGATCTGGAACGCCAGATCCGACGTGTCTGTCGCACTGGCCGTGAATCCGTTGCCGCCGTTTTGATTGCTAGTGAGGTTTTCGAAGAACGCGACGATCGAGGAGTTATCGACCAGATCGATGTCCACACCATCGCCCGTGTTGCCACCCAATATGCCGTTACCGGTGATGTCCCGCTGGCTTTGGAAGTTCATCAGGCCTTCGTCGCTACCCGTGATGGCGATGCCCGCCACAGCGTTCTGGATTGCAATGTTGTCGAACGAGGCGACCTGCATGATCGGCGCGCCCAAGTCGCCGTCGGTCGCATACAGGAAGCCGTTCTGGTTGGCGGAAGCGGTGTTCCCCGTAACAACGATTGGATTGGCGGGCGTCCCCACTGTAGCAGTGCCGTCCTGAGTGATGGCGAAGCCATTCCTGTTGCCCGAGGCATTATTGTTGATAACGGTGGCGGCTAGGACGGTTGTCCCAGAGGCTTCGAGCAGCATGCCGGAGTCCTGGTTCCCTGTGAACTGGTTGCGTGCCACAGTTGGATCAGCAGATCCGATAAACAGGTTGGCTGTTCCTGCGATCCCCTCGAAGTGCAGCCCATTCGAATCCGTTGCCGGTATGCCATCACCATTGTTGGCGAAGGTATTAGCGAAAATGTTCGCGTCAATATTCCCACCGGCACCAGTGATTTCTAGGGCTAGGCCATCGCCATTGTTCTGCGAGAAGACGTTATCGGAAATCGCGAACCCGTTGGCCGGATTATTGAAGTTGATATCGCCACCATTGGCAGTCAGTACAAAGCCGTCATCGCCGTTACGAGAGGCTCCGATGGTACTGTTTCCAGAGATCACCCCCTGGAGCTGTCCACCACCATTGGACTGCATCTGGAAGCCATCGTCGCCGTTGCCAAAGGCGAAGTTATCCGTCACAGCCACTTCGAGTGGCCCAGACGTATCGATGAAGGCACCATCGGCTGAGTTGTTGCGGAATGTGTTCTCAGAGAAGGTGCTGCTGGCTGTTCCCGTTCCTGTCAGATTGTTGAGCAGGACACCATTCAGACCACCACTGAGAACGTTACGGTCAACGCGGACATCCTGATTATTGATACCGGCAATGCCATTGGATCCTGGCTGTGCCTGAATATCAAAACCGGAGATGTCAAACCGTACGTCACCGGTTGTGAGAGTGACCACATCACCAGGTGTGGTGTTCGTCAGGACTGGCAGTGCCCCGCCTGTGAAGCCGGGCATCTGGAACGTCCCGCCGCCCTGCGAAGGAGCAATCGCGACCGTGTGGGTCACACTGGTGCTCCACAGCCGCTGGGTATCACCACCAGCCGCCGGGTTGATCAGCGTAATTCCTGTGTTCAGATTGGTGCTCGTCCCATCAGCCCGTGGACGGACGTAGATGAAGTCGACATCACCTTTGTTTGCCTGCAAAGCGGTATAGTTCGCCAGACTGCTGAACTGGTCTTCGAACGTACCATTCCCCGGCCCGACCAGATTGGGGTCGATGTGCGAAACGAAGTAAGGGTTACCATCTTCCGGATCGATGGCAAATTCCTGCGAAACCAGCAGACGTTCCTGCACAGTCACGCGATAGTTACGCATGACGGGATCACGCAGCCTGTCGCGAACGCGTTTCTCCCGGGCCCATCGGCTGGGGAAACCATTCGGAATATCAGCAATCACCTGGATTTGAGCGTTCGTGCCAAAGGTATGGTCGTCTGTGAGCGTGACGTTGATCGTGAGATCTTCGTTCACTCGCTGCTGGAACCGACCACTCACACCCGTAAAGCTGCCGACATCGGTGTTCGCGTAATAGTACATTCCCACATAGCCGCTCATACCGTAGCGACCAAGGATCGGGAATGGTCCACCGACTTCTGTATCAAAGCCGTTATAGGCACTGTCTACCGAGCGACCACGATTCAACAGAATAAAGTTATCCTGGAATCCGGCTGCCCCGAGAATCTCATTGGAGATTTCCTCATTCTGTTCAACGGGCAAATAACCGTTTACGCGCCAGTCAAAGTATCGGCCAATCGACTCGAAGCTCACGCCGAACTGATTGAATGCCTTACGGTGACCGTTATCAAAGTCGTACCAGCCCGAGATACCAAAAATGCGATCCAGCTCTGGAACAAACTGCCGATAGCCCACACCGACGTTCGCACCACCTTTACCGCCATTGGTCATCAGACCACGGATGTCAGTAAAGATCAGTGAGTTCTCATCACGGAAGAAGGGCAGGAACCCGCCAACGCTGGTGTAGCCTTCGTCGTACCCGTAAAGCTGACCGCCACGGGCATCGACGCGGAAGATGGGATTAAAAATCTCATCCACACTCCGGAAACCAGGTGGCACCTGATTGCCGGGTGTCCGGGCGACACCATAAGGAGCAGGTTCTGGCAGAGGAGCCGAGAATGTGGCCACCCCCGGAGCTTCTGTGCTGCTAGTCTCGGGTGAGAAATCATCCGAGAGTCGAACCGTTCCGCTCTCCTGCGCCTGGGCTTGTCCGGCAACAGCGCCGCACACTGCCAAACCACACAGGAATCGTTTCGTTAAAACGTTCATCGGCTGCTCCAGCATCCTGCCAGATCGAGTCGTCGTTCATGGCTGCAACACGTGCGATCGACCGGGGGGCCCCCGGTATCGGGCGTAGCGGTTTTAACGCTATTCGCACTTGTCCTGTTTATTCGGCGTATGCCAGTTGCAAGGTTGAGGGATTGTGCCGTCACTACCGGGCATTTCGTTACATCCCGCAAACTCAACAGGCCTTGAACCTGTGAGAAATGCGCGAAATCAGCAGGAAGCTCTCCCAATGCACCTTCTCAGCATGCCGATGCGAATTTAGCTGCAGATTCTGCGTCTTGTGGCCACAGGCAGAAAGTGCCAGTCATACCATCCCGGACGGCGCTTTTCGTACGCGTGGCTGCCAGAAGCCAAACTACGAATTCAGTTTCTTCAGCCGCTGAAAAATCTCTTTGGGCTGAGACTGTGCATCCCACAGACCGCTATGCGGCAAAGAGTGCGGGGTCGCATCGTTCAGGTGCTTCCATGTCACACCGACGACGGCCGGCTTCGCGATCAATAACTGCATGATCTGAGTTGCCCAGTCGGCCTGCTCGCTCTCGCTCGGGCCGTTCTTCCACAATCGTGGATCGACACCGGTCTCGGTCGTTGTTTCGAGATCTGCAATTCCTGCCGATGGGCAGGAAAGTGTCACATGTAAAGGGATCCCCAGCCCGCCCCACAGATCGATCAGCCTGGAAAAGTCGAGCAGATCTCGATGCTGCGTCGAAGCCGGTTGATATCCAACCGCGATCTCCAGGTTGGCACCACTCAGGCCCACTCCGGATCGAACGAGGGCATCGACGGTCTGGATTGGCGAGAGTCGATGCTGACCCTTGGCCATGTAATCTCCCCATGGCTGATCGACGCGCAGAATCAGTTGAGACTCTTCATCAACCTGCCGGGCAATATCCAGCACTCTGGCAAGAAGTGCCAGTCGCTGATCTTCGGGTAACTTCAGCGCTCCACCCGTATTAAATCGTGTGGCGATCTCCCACAGTCTGACCCGGCCCTGGTACCGCAGCATGGCTGTTTCGATAAAATCGCAGATGAAGCTCTGCAGATTGAACGGATCATGTTCCCATGGTGCCAGCCAGCCAGGTAATCCGCCCGGGCCAAAATCGAGCAGTGGCCCGGCACGAACCACCATCTTGCGCGATTCACACCACTCCAACTGCTGATCGGTCAACTCCCACGAATAGTCCCCTTCCTGGGGCTCGACTTCTTTCCAGTCCAGTCGCAAGCAGGCCGAATTGAAAGGACTCGTAATCAACGACCAGTTCTCATGGGGAGCTGCATGCTCCAGCTCGATTCCCAGAATCGCCGGCAAGTGAGGGTACCGCTGCTGGCGACTGGCCAGTGCCTGTCGCGAATATGCCTGACCCAACTCTTTCGCAGCATCACAGGCGCTGACAATGGCCTGAGAAGCCAGCTCACACATGCGGCTCAGGTCATCTTCCAAGACCGCTTGCCGAAAATGAGCCTGAGCCTGTTTCAGAAGATCATAATAATTGACAGGAATTCGCAGTCCCGATAGCTCCCACTGCGATGCCTGATCGCGCAACTGCACGATCTTGCCGCGAGCCAGTTCCAAGGCCAGAACATAAGGCTCCTGCCGTTCTGGTAGCGATCCTGTACAAAGCAGCAGCCGACCGTGCCCCGCCACAGGCCAGGCAATATGGAACTTACCACTCTCAGAAGTATTCCTGCGGCACCCGAGCACATTTCCTTCCACCTCCATTCGGGAAGGAAAAATGCGACCATCCGGGCCAGCCAGATATCCGTGGTAGACTTCTGGCCAGTCTTTGAGGATCTCTTCGGAATCAACCACAAACCTCAGGAGCCCCATCAATCATCCTCGCTGGCTGAGTCTCGAATGAGCATTCTCTTTTCGTGAGGCAGAAGCCGGTCAACGGGCCGCTCGCTGTGTTTTCTGCAGTCGATCTCGAAAGTGGCAAAACTCTTCGGTTTGAATGAATCCAACACCATGAAATTGTGTGTCAGTGCTGTTTGAGACAGATCACTGGCAATTGAAATCCTCGCAACATATTGCGAAAGTCTAGTCCTCACTGGCAGTTGGTTCAAGCAGTGACCATGCTGAAGAGAGAACTCTCACTGGCAGTTCGCACATATTTTCGCCAGGTACTGCCCCCATGTCGTTCATGATCTGTTCATCATTCATCGATTAAGCCGGTTGTATGACCAACAATTCCCAGCCTTTGAATTCTCTCTCTCATCCGGCGGTTACGCAAAGCCATCTCCCTGGCATGACACCCCGCCAGGGCAAGGTTCGCGATGTTTACGACTTTGGCAACCAGCTCCTTTTCGTCGCCACGGATCGCATCAGTGCCTTTGACTGGATCCTCCCCACAGGCATTCCTGATAAAGGAAAACTCCTCACGCAGATGAGTTGCTTCTGGTTCGATCTGCTGAAGGTTCGCCATCATCTGGTCTCCACCAATCCGGCCACATTGCCCTTACCCCCCGGAACGGACCTTTCCCAACTCGAAGGCCGCAGCCTCGTCGTACAGAAAACCAGAGTCATTCCTATCGAATGCGTGGTGCGTGGCTATCTGGCCGGAAGTGGCTGGAAGGAGTATCGCGCTTCACAAACCATCTGTGGGATTTCACTCCCTCTTGGCCTCGTCGAATGCGACAAACTCCCCGAGCCAATCTTCACCCCTGCCACAAAAGCCGAAAGTGGCCATGATGAGAACATCTCTTTTGAACAGATGCAGCGGGATATTGATCCACAGCTCGCCGAAAAGCTTCGCGACCTCAGCCTCTCGATCTATCGCCAGGCAGCCGATTACGCTTTGAAAAAGGGGATTGTCCTGGCCGATACCAAATTCGAATTCGGATTATTGGGCGAGGACATTATTCTCATTGACGAAGTCCTTACCCCCGACAGTTCCCGCTTTTGGCCTCTCGATCAATATCAGCCCGGCCAAGGCCAGCCTTCGTTCGATAAACAGTTCGTTCGCGACTGGCTCGAAACCCAGCCGTGGGACAAAAACTCCCCGCCTCCTCCACTCCCGGAAGATGTCGTGCTGCAAACCCGGGCCAAGTATGTCGAAGCCTACGAACGACTCACAGGAAGCACTTTTTCGTGAAGTCAGACACACTTATGAAACATGCCTTTGTTTTCTTTTGAGTCTTTGTGAAGGCCTTAACCTGCTCATGCACGGAGTCGGTGGAAAGATCTGCCCATGTCGGCTCAAGATGTCTCATCACCCAGCATACCCACTCCTGGAACCCGCCCGGATTCCACCCAGGCGATGTTCAAGTCTTTAACTCCGCAGAATCTGGCTCTTCGCGATCAGGAATTCAACTGGGATCTCGCTGCCGAGAGTATCACTGTTCGCATTCGCTGGTTCGGTGTTCTGGTCGGGTTCGTGCTGGTGAACTTCGTGGGAAGTGGCGAGAACCAGTTCATTCTCAATGCCATTCTCACACTCGGTGCGATCTACGCGATTATCGATACCTGGTACAGCTTGCGAGGACTTGTTTTTCTCGATGCGGCACCACTGCTCATCTCGATGATGGAAGCCGTCTTTATTGGATTGCTCTGTTATTTTGATGAGGGCCTGCTCAGTCCATTTCGATTCTATTATTTTCTATCACTATTGGTCTGTGCGCTCCGTCATCCCGCCTGGATGACCTACATCTCACTTCTGTTTCACACAGCCAGCTATACCGCTTTAACTTTCAGTGTCACCCTCACCAACGAGCGGATGCTGGCGCTGGTCTTTATGCTCGTGCTGATGCTCTGGGTGACCTGGGCGACGGTCTCACTTTCTGACCTGTTAATGCGGGCCGGCCGCAGACTGGCCATGCTCAACGATGTACTCAGGCAGAACCAGGGCGAACTCGAACAAAGGATTAACGAGCGCACCAGGCAACTGCAGGAATCGCAGGCCATGCTGGTGCAGCATGAAAAACAGGCAGCATTCGGATTGCTGGCTGCCGGCATCGCCCATGAGGTGGGCAATCCTCTGGCTGCGATCAGTTCACTCGTGCAACTCCTCAATCGTCGGGACATCGATGCGCATACGCGGGAAAAGCTGCATCTCGTGGACGATCAATTGCGGCGTATCCAACGAACATTGCGAGAACTGGTCGATTTCAGCCGCCCTGCCACGAATGTCGAGACCAATTGCGACATTCACGAAGTCCTGGGGGCCGCCCTCAGTATTGCCAAGTATTATAAACGGAAAAAGGGGAAGCGAATTGTCACGGCGTTTGCCGAGAACATTCCCCGAGTGCGCGCTGTCCGTGATCAACTGGTGCAGGTCTTCCTGAACCTGATTCTCAACGCTCTGGATGCCACAGAAGAAGGGGGCCAGATCCATATTTCGACCTCGATTGCCGACGGCTGGTTGAGGATCGATATCCGCGATGACGGGCATGGTATTGAACCTGCCGCCCGCGCGCGAATTTTTCAGCCTTACTTCACCACCAAATCAACAGGGACTGGCCTGGGATTGTTCGTTTGTCGGAACATTATCGAACAGCAGTTGTATGGCCGTATTGAACTGACGGCATCCAGTTCATCAGGCTCCACCTTCACAGTCTTTCTCACGAGTGATGCCATTCAATCGATTGGCCAGCGACCAGCCGGGGTCGAAGTGGGCGAGTTACCTGCAGAAGAGCTTGCATGAAAACACCCCGCAAGCTCTGATACCCAGTTCGATGATCGTTCATGCGGGATGACCAAATGCGTGGCTGGGGTCAAACGTCCTCGTTTGCGTCCAGTTCATTTGACTTTGATTGTTTATGACAAACAGGCATGTGTGCCATGCTTGCAGCTCTGGGCAAGCATGTTCAGGTGACAATCAACGTACACTCCGCTGAAAGATTTCCAGCTCAGGTTTTCCAGATAGACCCTAAAAAAATTGGCCCTTCTCGTCAGGAAATACTTCGTGTCGGATACGACTGCTCCAGCATCACTCCCCGCTCAAGAGACGCCATCGGCCAGGCCGTTATGGCAAAAGATCCTCAAGTGGGTGCTTTTTGCAGTCGTGCTGGTTTATGTCAGTCGGCATCTCTGGCAAATGTGGCGCGATGGCCAGGCACATACCATCACGGTGCACTGGGGTTATGTCCTCATTGCTATCGGGCTGTTCACTTTCAGTTGGACACCTTCAATTTTTGTCTGGCGCCGGCTGCTGCGCTCGTGTCATCAGGAAACTGGCTTAACGGTCATTGCCAAAGCCTTCTATATCGGTCACTTCGGGAAGTATGTTCCCGGCAAAGCCATGGCATTGGCCATTCGCGGCTGGCTCGCGCGAGATGAAGCCGGTGTTCCTATGCGTATTGGTGTCTTGACCGCGGGTTACGAGGCCATTGCCTTTATGGCGGCTGGTTCCTTCTGGGCGATGATCTTTCTTCCCGTCGGTATGAAACGTCTCCTGAATGAATGGCAGATCCCCGACTGGTTCTGGTGGCTGTGGCCACTCTTAATGGTGATCTTGCTGCTGATTTCGTTGCCGGTTGTCGCACAGCTCATGAACCAGCTTTCTCGAAAGATGGCCTCACAGGTCACCGATGCCCCGCCATTAGCCATTGGGCCCTGGCAGCTTCTTGCACTTCTCGCACAGTTGAGTATTGCCTGGTTCATCAAAGCCATCGCCCTGGCCTGTTTATGGATGGGTGTCAGCTCTGCAGGGGCAGATCTCCCCAACATGCCCACCTGTCTGGCGGCGGCCACCATTGCAAATGTCGGTGGTTTTCTCGTCTTCTTCGCACCGGCTGGCCTGGGCCCGCGTGAATGGCTCATGATTGAAGTCTTCTCTCAGCCAGGCAGCTTGAGTTCTTCACAGATTGCCGTCATCACGATTCTGGCCAGACTCGTCAGCTTTCTGGGAGAAGCCGTCGGGGCTGTCATCTTCACGCTTGTCAGCCCTCGTCGGGCAGTCGTACCAGAAGCACATGATTCAACCCCCGCACCATAACTCGCTGCTCTTCGCGCGAGCGGATGTTTCGCGTTCCGTAGAGCGTTGAGCCTCCGACATTCACGAGCGCCATCGGAAAAAGTTCCCATTCAAGTTCTGGTTCAGTTCGCGCAGGATCAGCCACTTTTCTGGCCAGTTGAACTTTCAATTCCCAGACGGGATGCAGCAGTAAGGCATCAATCAGTTCATCAGGGACAGGCTCAGGCCATGTGTCCACAAGTTGCTGAGAAGTGATCCAGCGGGGACTGAACTCCTTCTTGAACGCACTTCCCGAAACAAACTCAGGCAATCGCTCGGGATCAAACACTCGGACTGACACCACAGGCTTTGTCCCCTCCTGCCCGTCACTCCAGAAGCGAGGCCAGATCAACGAACTGGCAGAGATGAAAATCACGAACCCGCTTGAAACCAGCCAGGGCCCTGTGAACTGCGGGTGGCGATGTTCGCTCATCTGAGCGACCACAGGTCCCTCGCCCTTATCCGCATGAATCGCTTTCAGCGCCAGACGGCTCGGCAGCAGCCCCTGGAACGCCATCAGCAGGCAAAGAGGCCATGTTGCTGCCAGACCGCGGATCCCCGTATCGGGCAGAAAGAATGGCAGCGAAGCGATCGTGGCAGCGGTTTGCAGCAGCAGGTAGATCGAGAGTTTGTCGAGAGGCCGGATTCTTGCTTTCCACAACAACCACAGGCCAACGCCCAGCACGATTATTAAACCCAGCCATCGCGAAGGGAGCTTCATCCAGTCAATTATGGAAAAGACGATCCACTTGCCAGAAATCTGCCATCCTCTCAGATAGCCAATCAATAACCCCCAGGGCTGCTCGCGAAAAGCGTCATCTGCCAGTTGATAGATTCTCGTCACCTGCGCACGATCATCCGGCAGTTCCCGAACTTCAGGATGCTCGATCAACACTCGATTCCATCCCGGCTGACCAGTCACCAGTCCATACCATGTATGGGCAAAACTTCCTTGACCAACCGAATAACCCGGCCCATACCAGCCGTTGAGCAGGGGTTGAATCGACAAGGCCAGCAGCATGGCCAGCAAGGCTCCCGCACTGGTGCCAATCATCACCCACGCTTTGGGTTTCGAACTCTCATGAGTCACCATGGCAGCAGGATGCGCCCCATGCGGCACAGTGAGCCCTGCTTCGTGACGATGCAAGGTCTGCTTCCCCGCGCCGACTTTCAGTCGGCTTCTCACCCACGACCATCCCGGAAATAGCAGAACCAGCGGCCACAAGGCCTGGCCGACCAGCACAAACATTGCTCCGGGCCGGGCCGATAATCCCAGTGCCAGTATGCCACTTCCTATGGCATAACAGACACCCATCGAACCGGGTTTCAATCCCGCTTGCACAGCCGGCACAATCCACGGGATTGCCAGCATGCCCAGCACTAAACCCAGTGGCTCCGACAGCATGGTGGGTGTCGATTCAAATGCAAAACGTTCGACCATCACAAAACTGGCGTACCGCACACCGAAATGAAATCCTGCGATCTGAAATGTTCGATCCATGACACACCAGCTCATCGCCAGAAGCATGGTCTGCAGCAGGATCGCACTTTCCCACGAACCTCCCATTGAGTGACGCACCGCCAGCCAGGCCGAATTCACAGGCCTCCGGCTCGGCCACGAGCTGATTTTTTCTCCTTCGAGAAGTTCGACGGCCCCCTGGTAATAGCCCGAGGCATCACTCCATGGCAGGATGCCACCAATCAGGCTGCCATGCGGCGACGGTCTCACCCAGGCTTCGGCCAGTGGTATTAAAAGGATTGTCATCACGATGGCAGGGACCAGCATGGGTAAGGCCCCCATGGCGACAGCTTTCAGCCATGCTCCCAGAAACCTCTGCATGCCATGCTGCGTGCCCTGCTTGCAGCCGTGGGCAAGCATGTCTTCAGAATGCCCAGGACGCGATTTCGCGCTGCGAATTGCATTCCACGGGTCAATTCGCCGAATCGACCACCAGACGACAATTGTCAGCCCCAACCACAACATCGGAGCCACCCACACCTGCACATAGGCGAGGCTTTCTCTCCAGGTGGCACTCATCGCAAACAACAAGCCAGCCAGTACAATTCCCGCCAGAGGGCCCAGAGGTTGAAGCAGCCGCTTTGCCACACTTTTCACCCGGAGGAGGTTCTCATTCTTCACAGGAGCAGAATCAATGGCATGCCTCCGTTCTCAGGAACTTTTGCGCCTGGCCATGCGAAACAACGCTTGTGTGCCGAACAGCTTGTTGTCACGGGGTGCTTGGCGTCGGATGTCTTCATCCGCCCCCAGTCCAGCAACGCTTTATTCGTTCATTGCAACTGTAATGATTCCCAAATTTCACCACGAACTTCGCTATGAATAACCCAGGTCACTTGTCCTGGGGGCAAACGAGGACGTTTGACCCCAGCCACGCGATCCATATTCACCGCAGTACAATTCAGCCCTTGGTCAATGGATCTGGTCAATGACTTTCAAATGACGTTCAACGCATGATGTCAACTCGTCATTCGTACGAGAGGCCCGGGCAGGATACCACAATCTTGTGAGGATGGAATCCTTACGCCATCGGAAGTCGCCATAGCCAGCCGCTGGTCACTTTGTGCCGGGAGGCAGGATCCGCGTCGAATAGAACTCGCGACGAAGAATCAGCTCCTCTCCTTCGCCAGCCTCGATCGTCACATAGCCATTGAGAAACAGCGCATCATCAGCCGCTGCCATCTCGCCTGTCGTCGCCCAGTGAATTCGCTGGTGTCCCACCGCCCCGCGGCTCCCCGCGGTTTCGGGAGTTGTCCAGCAGCGGACAATCACCGGGTAAGCCCGCGAAACATCCAGTGGCCAGGGCTCCTGATCGACTTCAACCCGCCACATGACTTGGCCAGAATTTCGATGAATCGCCGTCATCTCACCCGCCAGATAAGGTTGTCGATAACCATTGCGAAGCTGCAGCGAAGGAGCTTCCAGCCGCATCTGGCTGCCATTCGAAGCCCCGACATAAAATCGATCCCTGTCGAAAGTGGCCACAATCCGGCTCACCTTTTCCGGCAAGCTGATGGCTATTGCAGGTGCCATCGCCACCCCTGTCTGCTGATCCAGCAATAACAGTTGACCTCCTCCTGATCGTTTTGTGCGGTGGATCAAACCCATCGTCCACGCATCGAGTGGAAACGCGTAGCAGATCTGCGGGGCGGTATGCACCCAGACATTCTCTCCTGTCACCAGATCGTGGCAGACCAACTGATAGCGTACGGCGGGTAAAGCCTCACCCATGGCTTCTTCGGGTATGGGTTGTTCAGGTATTCGTTGTGGAGGCATTCGTGGTTCAGAGGCCTCCACCTGTTCTTCAAAGAGATAGCGGCCTTCGATCCACCAGCCTCGGGGAACTTCTCCGACAATCGTTGGGCTGCTCAATTGACGCCTCTTCGACGTCGCCTGTGCAGGAAAACGGCCTGGCATCGCCTGTTTCTCCAGCACTGTGCCATCCAGTGCATCGAGTCGATAAATCCATTCGCGCGCGACATCAATCAGCACAATGGTGTCAGAATCCCCTGCCAGTAATGACAGAGCAGGAATGTCGGCACGCGACCAGCGCGGTAATCCAGTCGCGGTATCGATCACTTCCAGAACTGCACCGCGAATCCAGGCTGTCAATTCCGGGGTGATCAGTTTTGCCTGACCAATCAGATTCCCATAAGGATCGGCCACACCAAACGAAACCGGATCTGCCAGATGACGACGCGCCTGTGCTGCCGGTACCCACTGATCGAGTGGATGCCGACTCTCGCTCGCCAGTTCGTATGACCATATCCTGCGAGGCTGAGGCTCACCGGCGGCATTCAGCGGTTGAATGGCCATCACTTCGGCACCCACCTGCAAAATCAACAGACGACCCACTCCCGTCGCCTGATGGAGTGTCCATGCCTGTCTTAAAAGGGGAATTTCATCCTCTTCCTGTTGCTTCAGACCATAAATCCAGGGCGACTCCACACGCTCTCCAGCAAAGCGAATGGCTGTCCCCGGGCGGGCTAACGAAATATCGAGACGGTCAGCGATCAGCCCAGGCCATGAGGTGGCCGGTATAGAAAACTGATAGACCTCTTCATTCCGCTCTCGAATCGAAGGGAGCACAAAACCTTCACGAGTCACTTGAGGAACACCCAGGACAGGCTCAGCTTTCCGGGGCAAGGTCAAATCATGCTCTCGAGAACTCTTCGTCGCCAGACGTGCCAATGATCGGTGCTTCAACATCTCTGCAGCATGGGCATCCTCCAGCAGACCTCGCTTTCTCCAGTCTTCGACAAGCTGGTTCCAGACCGAAGTCAGTCCTGCTTCCGCCAACCTGGCCGAGTTTGCGGGAGTCACCTGCCATCGCTCAATCATGGCCAGAGCAGCCAGTTCTCGCTGCAGGTGATCAACGTCCGCCAAAGTTTGTGCTGCAGCGAGAGAGCGATCTGAAGTCAGCCGGTGGGTTTGCAGATAGCTTCCCAGTGCGGTCCCCACCCAGAAGTCCACTGCATCGAACGAATCGCACTGGCACCAGCCGGCAAACATGTGAGTCCATCCGGGCCAATCGATCGATTGTTCAGCAATCGCAGGGGCTTCTTGGCCTCTGGTGGTCTGGTGATAAGCTCGCATGGCCACTGCCAAAGCTCTGCGGGAAGGCCGTACCTGCAGACCTGACGAAAGAAAGCTCTTCTGCCCGCGATTATCGATGAACCCGCGTCGCCCATCACCATCGATGATGCCCTGCACTGGTTCACTACCGGAAATCACTGGCGCGCTACCGGAAATCGCAGGCTCCCATGAATTTTTCACAGCGGGTGGTTGGCCCGGGAAAGATTTTTCCGTCATCGCTCCGGGAGATTCCAGAGCATCAGCCTCACGAAGTTGCACAAGTGAGATCGACTGTAAAGTCGCGAGAGCCTCTTGAGGAAGATCACATGCCAGCCAGTACCCGGCAAGCTCGATCCGCAGAGCAAGATGCTGATCAGGTGCCTTCGCGAGCAGTTCGCTGAACCTGCGGTTGACCTGTCTGAATTCTTGTGGATTGGTGGCAAAATCTCCCCAGCACAATTTCTGTTGCAAAAGTTCAATGGCCTCTTTCGGAGCCAATGGCCCCAGTTGGGAAGGCAAGTCCTGATCGGCCAGTTCCTGAAGCATCTCCCAGCCCGATTGAAAGTCACCCCGGGCCACTGCTCGCGACCATTGAGTGGCTCTGCTTTCTTTGGCAGCGAATGCCAAGGCAGGTCGAGGTTCGACAGTCAATCCCTGCGGGCTGATCGACCACAGTTCCTGATCTTTAACGAATAGCGCTGTGGCTGATTCCTCGTGACTTTCTGCAGGAAAAACAGCACGAACTTCTCCCGTAGTGGCCGATATCAGCAGTTTCTGACCATTCGTCAGCGGTGCCAGAAGCCATGCCTGTTGATCAGTCTCCTGCAGCAGGACAGGGCGACCGGAAAGGGACCAGCTCTTCGTTCCCGGATTTGTGGCCAGCAACGAGGAGCGATTCCACATCAGCTCTCCGTTATGGAGCCGATAAGCCCGGATTCCCTGCGATGTCACCACGATCACACACTGTTGATCCGGCCGCCCGGTTTCAGTCACACCAGCCACGAGAACTCCATCGGCAACCGTCTTCGACCAGAGCTGTCGTCCATTCAGAGACCAGGCCGACAATTGATTGGATTCCGGGGAAGTACCAATCAATACATTGTTCGAGAGGAGCAGCCTGGCTTCACGCCAACTGCGCCACCATTCATCCGGTAAATATCCCGGCGGCAGATCGGCCCGTTGAAATGGACTGGTCGGTGTATGAATCGGCAGCGAAGCTCGCCAGTCGATCGATCGCGAAGCCAGATGAATCGAGATCACTTCGCCCACGCCCGTGGTCACGATGCAGTTCGTGCCATCCCAGACCATTGCCACGGCGCTTCTCTGCAAAACGGGATGGACAGCCGGTGGTTGAGACAGTTGACCTAAACCGAGCGACCATTCGAATCGGCCATGCTCCCGATCCACCACGTACAGCCCCAGATTCTGGTCTTTTTCAGTCAGAAACAGGAGTTGATCATCAATCAGCAGTGGAGGGCCCAGAAACATGGTCTCGCTGAAGGGATAGGTCGAACCACTGCTCTGGCTTCCCAGACGCCAGAGGACTTTCCCAGTCGCGCTTTCCACGGCATTGAGCAGTCGATGAGCTGGGCGGCCATCTGTGCGCGAAGGAATGCGGTCAATCAGATAGAGTCGATCGTCATCCGGAGTCATCTGGGCATAGATCGTCTGCGAGTTCTCCAGCCCCACGATCGCTTGCCAGTCCTGGAGTGATAACGCTCCACGCTCCCAGGTTTCATTTCGGATCAATGGTGCCGGTACAGTCCAGACGATTTTTTCTGTCTGTCGATCCCTCGCCACAAACTTGAGTGGATCGCGTGTGATCACCAGATCTTCGGTGATCAGGGGCTGCAAAATCGAAACTGTAGCGATCCCGCGGGATCGCAGATAATGCCGGACCTGAGCCGTTCGATGTTCCCATAAATGAGGCTGCTGAGAACTGTCGTCAATCATTCTCCTGCTGATGACCACAGTCTGATCGGGAACTGTCTCGATGCGCGAGGGGGCTTTCTGCTCAGACTTCTGTGCCGGCCAGACTTCGTCGCCAAGGCGCTCTTTCAAGAGTCGCAGCGCATGACCTCGACGTTCGCGCTCCCCTGATCGAGTTGCAAAACCCGGCTGTTCGTTCAGTACTCCACTGGCTCGCGCGAGTTGGGTTCGCCGGGCCGCATTGTCGAACTTCAATAGTGGATGTTGAGACAACTCAAAGTAGATCGAAGCTGCCAGCTCAGCCTGACCGCGGTCACGAGCCCTGGCAGCCAGTTCTTCCCAGGCCTTGATCCCAGCGGCTGACAGGTCAAACTGCAAACTGAATTGAAGCAGTCGTTCTCCCCGCGATTCATCCACGGGTAACTCGCGGTAAGCCAGATCGGCCGCAAGTTGAATATCTTTCAACAACTTCTGCTGTTGATACGGCAACAACTGATTGTACCACTCTCGCCGAAGCCGCCAGACAGCGTGAAACGTCGAGCTGTTTTCGGAAGTTGTCATGACCGCTTGAGGATCGATGGCCAGCACCCGGTCGGCAATCACAATCGACAACTCTCGATTTCCCGTGCGAAGAGCATTGGTCAGTTCTCGTAACTGACGTGTAGTGGCTGGTGAGATCTCCGGGCGAAGCTGCCGGGCCAGTGTCGCCTGTAAGGAACTTTCGGGTGCCGAGTGAACCGGCACATCACCATTCGAGAGCTCTCGCTCCGGTTCAGCGGGTTGGTTTTCTTGAGCAAATGCCGCTGCGGGTAAGCAGCTCATTCCGAATATCAGCACCAGGCCCACGATCACAGACGTGAAAAACGCCGACAGAACGAACGCAGATTCCAGGCGTTTGATGCCTGATTGCCGGGCAGTGATTGTCGAGAACATGCTCATTTCGGTACCTGAGCCTCACGTTTCTGACAGTCTTCTCTCTCCACGACACAGCGATTGCTCGGCAATTACCAATAAAAAAATGACCTCAGAACAACTTCGTGCAGGTTATGTACCATGAAGTGGGAGAATACGATATGCGAGACCTATTTCGACCAACTCGTGTCCCCTCTGAAACCCGCGTCTGCGCGGGAGAGGGCAGGGTGAGGGCCTTTTTCATTCTTCCAACCGTAGGGTGCCATGCAGCGCCAGCGAAATGCACCACCTCTTCTCTGCTTCGCGCAAAAACATCCAATTTCAAATCGTCCTCACGCGAAGCCGCGAAGTTTTCCAAGAAGATCTGCATGATTCAAGTAGGGCATGCTCCCGCATGCCACTCACTGAATCTTGCCAGCAACCTCTGGAACCCTCGCCCGCGTCTTCGTGGGAGAGGGTGGCACGGAGTGCCGGGTGAGGGTCTAACCAATCGATATGCCTCATTCACAAGGGCTGCCGCAGGGACGCCGAGTGTTGGCCAGTGACCAGAAATGAAAAGCATTCCGCGTTGAGGTCGCTGGTTGATAGAACGCCAACAACGTTCGAGCTCGGCCTCATCCCGGCCTTCTCCCGTCGGAACGGGAGAAGGAGATAGGAACCCTCGCCCACGTCTTCATGCGATCACTCGGCGCGCCGCGACTTCTCGAGGACTTCGAGAGCCCGTGCATTTTTGGCATCGAGTGCCAGTGCCGTTTCTGCCTTCTGGCGGGCTTCCTTTGACTGGCCGAGGGTTTGCAGCAGTACAGCCCAGCCGGCCCACGCTTCGGCCAGTTCATCATCGAGTTGGCAGGCGATCGAAAACTCTTCGAGAGCCTCCTCCGGCTTGACGCCAGATAACCCTTCGGCCAGCAGCCAATGGGCTTTCGGCTGCGTCACATCGATTTCCAGCACCTTGGCGGCATACCGGGCCGTGTTCGGCAAATCGTTCTCGTTCCAGGCAATTTCTGCTCGCTGCAGCCGGTACTCAGATTCATCATTCTCATAGAGCGACAGCTTTTCGAGAACCGCTTTATACCTGGGCAGATCCATACGATGGGGCAGAATCTCAGCGAGTGCGATCGTTGATGAAATGTCACTCGGAAATGTCGTTTCAGCCAATGACGCGTACTTTAGGGCGTCATCCCAGCGCTTGGTTTGAATCAACAAGGGGAGAAGTCGCTGCAGGAGCTGATGATCTGGCTGGGAATCATCCAGAGCCGAAGCCAGCTTCTGAATGGCTTTCTCTGGGGCTTCTCCGCGAAGATCCAGTTCTGCCAGGGCGATGGCGGCTGTCGCACAGTGAGGATCGATCTCCAGAGCTTCGCGAGCCAGCTTGCGGGCTTCATCCCGGCGGCGATCCTTGACTTTCAACATCGCTGCCCGGCCCAGCCACTCGGCATTGCGAGGTTCCTTTTCTAAAGCCGTCTCCACGTCACTTTTTGAATATTCGGTACTGGCCTCAGCTCGACCCGGAAGCTGTGCCACGATCTTGTCGAGGTAATCCAGGTATCCCGCTTCGAAGTCTTTGATGTCGGTCTGAAAGAGTTCCTTCAGAGCCACCTCGGTCGTTTTGCCGGCTCGATAGGCCAACAAAAGTTTCTCCAGTGCAGGCTCACCAAACCGCTCGACCAGATAGTTCGCGTAGAGATCGCTCTGGCAATACGCAAAATTCCAGTCATCGCCATTCTTTGCACTGATGAACCCGAGGTTCAGGTTCGAAAGATTCCGCAGATCCCGCCGCGGAACCCGCTTGCGAAGCATGTCATTCCACTCCGCAGGACGAGGATAACCTTCGTTCCTCACTGCCAGAGCCTCGGTATACCAGTGGGGAATATTGAACTGTGTCTGCTGCAACGTCAGCACATGCACATATTCATGCCGAATGACCCGTGACCAGTTATAGGGCTCATTCAGCCCGTTCGGCGAAGCCAGGGCAATCATCATTCCCGTGGAGGCACCAATCGTCTGTACCCACGGCAAACCGACCATCCGGGCACTGAACCATTCGTGAGCCGTCTGACCATTCCCCTTGCTGTAAATCTCGATGGTGGTTCGTGTGGATGGTTCGTATCCGAACTGCTTCACCAGTTGTGGATAGACTTCATTTTCCAGAAACTTCGACATGTAGCGGGCGAGCAATTTGTCCTGCTCGTTGTCATAGCGAATTACAAAGTGATCGGTCGAAAGTGTCGCGTAGCCATCCAACTGACGGATGACTTTACGCATGTTGCTGACACGCATGTGGTATGGATCGCTCTTGAATGCCTGATCGAGCATCGTGCGGGCTTCATCCACGCGCGACATCTGCAGCGTCAGCATCCCGAGGTTATTTCTGGCAGCAGTGAGTTGAGGCATGACAGCGAGTGCCGCCCGATAAAACTTTTCGGCCAGTTCAAACTTGCGATGCATTTCGAGAGCTTCGCCCGTTGTCGATAAAACTTCACCACAGGCACTGTTGATCTTTGCTGCGGCAATCAACGTGGATTCGTAGGCCTCGGGAGCATCTGCCGCGGCTGGAAGATCAGCCACATGATCAATCGATTCGAGAAGTACCTGCAGGCGGGGCAATGAACGAATTCCGTCACGTTGAATCTGGGCCGCGACAATCAGACCTGTCGTTGTGGGATCAGTCGGACAGATTGCTTTTGCCAGTTGCAACTGTTCGAGAGCCGCTTCCGGCTGATTCGAGAACAGCAAAGATCTTGCCAGAAGCGTATATGCCAGGGGTTCGCCAGGTGCATGTTTCAGCACCTCTCTGGCCAGTCGATTCGATGCATCCCAGTCGTAATCCTGTGCCGCCGCTTGAGCTCTGCCCAGCAACACAGTCACAGCCCGCGGGTTAATCGCGAGAGCTGCCTGGAACTCCTGTTGAGCCTGCGGCTTGTTGTATTTCTCCAGCAGGAGCCGGCCACTCAATTCATGAGCCTGCCAGAAAAGTGGATCGGCTTTGAGAGCATCAACGCAGAGCGTATTCAGCACGAAGTCAAAAATCTGTTTCCCGGTATGCCAGCGGGCATATGCCAGCGAACCTTCGGCAGCGAGTAACAGCTCTTCCGCTTTTTCTGGCTGAACGCGATTGTAGTACCTGACGAAATACCGCCAGCCTTCGTCCGCCTGCTTTAATCGACCAGTGGCCTGATAAACCTCTGCCAGAGTCCGGCGTGCCCAGAGTTCATCCGCTTCCCTCTGAATGGCTTCTTGTGCGATTGTTTCTGCGACATCCAGTTTGCCATTCAGAAAGGCATACCACGCCAGCAGCCCGAGAATCCGCGGATGTTCGGAATGCAGCTTCTTGAGTGCTTCCAGCCGCTCGCAGGCCCGGGCTCGATGTCCGGTTTCGAGATCAATGCGCGCGAGCGCGATCTCGGCATACTGTGGTCCTGTGAGAGGATGCGGGCTGTTGGCGAATTCGCCGGGGAGATCATCCTTTGTGGCCGACTGCTTTTTCAGGAACTCATACGCTTCCTGGGCCTCTTCGTAGCGACCTTTCTGAAGATGCTCGTAGGCCTCACGCCATGTGACAGGCGGAGATGGTTCATCGGCTGTGCACAGATTTCGACTGGCGACTCCTCCCACACAGAAAAGAGCCAGTAGAAAGCAGAAGCAAAACTTCGCGGAGATCAACCGAACATCCAGGACAGCACGCATCACTCAGCACCTGACCAGCAGAACCAGGAATACGCCAGCGAGCAGCATGATTTCTCATGAAGTCATCACTGCTCGCTGCGCAAAGACGCTGATTCCAGTCTGTCTGTTACGATGGGCGAATGCTACGGGAAAGCGTACCGAAAAACGGTTGCTCAACGGATCGAAGCTGAGTCTGGCTGCGGATGTGCGATGAACACGGCCTTCGTGGAGAATCTGTTAGAGCAGACTTTCCAGCAGCATGCGCATCTTTCGGAGCTCAAGTGCGCGATCGGTATCGGTAATAAGTTCCGGATACATCTCGACCGAAAGTGCCCGCGTGTAGTTGCAGCGCTGCAACTGACTGATGATCCGGTTGTAATCGACTTCCCCCAGACCAACGGGAATCTGCAATTGTGTGGGAGAAGTATCCCTCAAGTGCGTGTGATAAGTGTAAGGAAAGACGGGGTCAATCGATTGATTCGAAAACGGACCACAGATGACCGCACTCGGATCGAGAGTAATCCCTAATCCTTGAACCGACTGACAGAGTTCGACAGCAGTGCGTGGATCTTCCGTCAGTGTTGAAGTCTTCATCTTCAAGGAAAGACGAATTCCCGAGGTGCTGGCAATTGCCTGGCGACTGCGCAGGCGATCAATCTCTTCATTAAAAGGTGTTCCCAAAGCACCCGCCGGAATCGTGATCTGGGTGATCTTGAGGATCTTGGCCAGTTTGCAAATGGATTCAAATGGGCCGGGGGGAAGATCTTGCTCGAGGCTGATCGCCACGGGAGTCAGCCGGGTTGCTTCCCGATAGTGTTTGACGAATCGCTCGGGATTATCGGCCACATAAGACGACTTTAAATGTTCCGAGGCGTCGTCCATCCATAATTCGAGCTTGTCATAATGCAGATCGGCGATCTGCGAGCAGGCTTCAGCGAACGAAATATCCGAAAAACATCGAGAAGAAATTGCTACGAACATGAGCCCCTCCCTGACAATCCCAACCTGATCAAACCCGTCTTCGAATGACCGGATCAACCGGTACCGATCAGGGGCAAGGTGTATCCATCGAAAGCTAAATCAATATCTGAAATAGACTTCTGTCGATAATGAGTCCTGGATCCCTCCAGTTGACACTCTGTGAATTTATCCGGATCAGGCTGACCCTGCAAGGCGTTCCGTCCGCGCGGATCATGCCGAAAAGACTTGGCGCATCAATTGTTCGTGTTTTGCTGCGAAATGGTCGATAACCCTTCTGAGAGCCTGGAGAAGTCTTCTCTGGCATGGGGCATCGTATTGACGGTGGGGGAATGGCGAGAATGAACTCGACATCAACGCTGGGAATCCTGGCACTTGGAATTGCAGCCTTGTTTTCGGGCTGTTCCGTGACTGATCAGACAGTTCGTGGACAGTCTCCTTACGTTCTGGCCGATGGTTCACCTGTTGATCAGGCCGCCATTCTAAATCAGGAACGCACGCAGGCTCCACTGATTGGTTCAGCACCCGGATATGGCCAGCATGCGAAAGCGCACGCCAAACACCACGATTACACATTGGTGCCCGGGGCACGTAATCACAATTACGGCTTTGAGGGTGGTTACTACGCCGGGAATGAAGGTTACTTCACTGGCAATCAGGGCCAGGTTTACACCAACCATCCCACCTACGGTCAGGGTTTAGGCCACGGTCGTGGAGATGGCTGCCCACATTGTCAGTATGGCAATGCCTGCCCACCAGATGGCTGCAAACGCTGCGGCAAAGGTTGCGGCTACCCACACAGTCACCACACCTACCGGCATGTTTGGCCGCAAAACCTCAGCTATCCCACCGGGCCAGTCCCCGCTGGCATGGTGCAATACCCCTATTACACACACCGCGGCCCAACAGATTTCTTCATGAAGTAGTTGATAGCCGGCTCGACTTCGCTCAAAGCGTAATCAACCCCATAGCAATATGGGGTTTTTTCGTTTTTCCAGTTCTCCCCATGGCTCAGTTCGAGTTAGCCCGGATAATTGCCGGTGTGAACCTTCTTCACTGGAAATTCCTCTATTCCCGAGACGGACAATTTTCCCCGGTTCTTGTAAGCTGTCGCTGGATGTCATGAGGTCTTCGACCTGCCCAGAAAGCGACTCGCCCGGCAGGAAGAAGGTCTCGCAATAACCAGACTCGATCGTGAGTCGTATTTTTCAAGTCAGACTGGTGTTGAGCGACAGCAACCTTCCGGCGGAGTCGGCCGGGGAGAGCGTCTGTCGTCAGACTGGTCAGGATGCATTTCAACATGATTGCTTCAGGTTCTGCTCCCTCGTCTATCAAAGTTCAACTGCCCGATGGATCGGTGAAAGAGTTTCCGGCGGATGTCACACCGCTGGCGATTGCGGAATCGATCAGCCCTCGATTGGCGCAAGCCGCCATTGCCGCCCGTGTGGGCGAGAAGGTTACTGACCTCAAGCGGCCCGTGAGTGAAACCACAGACGTTCAACCTGTTCCCGTGCAGATCCTCACCGAGAAGGACGCCGCCTCACTGGGCGTGCTGCGCCACTCATGTGCCCATCTCATGGCGCGGGCCATCATGCGGGTCTTCCCCGGCGTGCAGCTCGCCTTCGGCCCCACCACCGGGAATGGTTACTACTACGACCTCGACCTGCCTCATAAACTGAGTGAAGACGACTTCGCGCGCATTGAAGCGGAAATGCAGAAGCTTGTCGAAATGGCCGAGCCGTTCGAGCGATTTATTACCAATCGCGACGAAGCTCTGGCGATGCTCGAAGGGATGGGCCAGAAGCTCAAGTGCGAACACATACAGACTGGTCTCGCCAGCGAAGCGACTGTCAGTTTCTACCGACAGGGGGAGTTCGTCGATCTCTGCCGAGGGCCGCATATTCCCGACGCAGGGCGGATCAAGGCTTTCCGGCTGCTGAGTGTGGCGGGGGCTTACTGGAAAGGCGATGCCAGCGGTCAACAGCTCCAGCGTGTCTATGGAACTGCCTGGTTCTCGCAGAAGGATCTCGATGCACACCTTGAACAGGTGAACGAAGCCAAACGGCGTGATCACCGCGTGCTGGGGAAGCAGCTCAACCTGTTTTCAATCAGCCCCGAAGTGGGAGCCGGACTCTGTTTGTGGCTCCCTAAGGGGGCCACTGTGCGGGCACTCCTCGAAGAATTCATCAAAGGGGAACTGCTTAAGCGCGGCTACCAGCCGGTCTACACTCCGCATATCGGCCGGGTCGAGCTTTATGAGACCAGCGGCCACTTCCCCTACTACCGCGATTCGCAGTTCACCCCGCTCTATGGCCATGACGGCGGGCAACTCGTGGATTTCTGGATCCGCAAACTTCAGGAAGGTGCGATCAGCGAAGCCGACGAAAAATCGCTCCTCGCTTCGGCGAAGATTCTGGGAGTCGAGATTCCCGAATACGCAGTTGCCGGTTCAAGCGAGGCGAAGATCGAAGTCCTCCGCACCTGGGAGAAGCAGCAGGAGCGGTATCTCCTTAAGCCGATGAACTGCCCGCACCACGCCCAGATCTACAAGTCGATGCAGCGCAGCTACCGCGATCTGCCTGTCCGTCTGGCTGAGTTCGGCACTGTCTATCGCCACGAGCAATCGGGCGAGCTCAACGGCATGCTCCGCGTCCGGGGTTTGACTCAGGACGATGCGCACCTCTTCTGTACTCCCGAACAAGTCGAGGAAGAGTTCCGCGCGACCTTGCAACTGGTGCAGTTTGTGCTGGCAAGTGTCGGGCTGGAGGATTACCGCGTCCAGTTATCGCTGCGTGATCCCAAGAGCGACAAGTATGTCGGGAGCGAGGAGAACTGGCAGCGGGCCGAAGCCAGCCTGAGGAGTGTGCTGACTGAACTCAATCTGCCATTCACTGCCCGCGAGGGGGAAGCGGCGTTCTACGGACCCAAGGCCGACTTCATGGTCAAGGATTGCATTGGCCGCGAATGGCAACTGGGAACCGTGCAGCTCGATTACAACCTGCCCGAGCGATTTCAGTTGGAATATGTCGGTGCTGATAATCAGGCCCACCGGCCCGTGATGATTCACCGCGCACCGTTCGGTTCGATGGAGCGGTTCACCGGCATGCTGATCGAACACTTCGCCGGTGCGTTCCCGTTGTGGCTGGCTCCAGAGCAGGTGCGGGTGCTGTCGATCAGTGATAAGTTCGAAGGCTATGCCCGCGAAGTGGAACGCGAGTTCCGGGCCGCGGGCTTCCGCGTGACCACCGATCTGCGGGGGGCGAAAATCAACGGCAAGATCCGCGATGCGCAGATCGAGCTGATCCCGTACATGCTGGTGGTGGGGGGGAAGGATCAGGAGAATCGTACCGTTTCGATTCGTGATCGGATCGAGGGAGATCTCGGTGCAGTCCCTCTGGCCGAAGCGATTGCCCGACTGCAGCAGGAAGTGAGTGAAAAGCGCATCCGCAGTATCGCCAAACCCGCACCTGCTCCCGCAACAAGCAACGAGGGAGAGAACTACGCGGATTGATTGGGGAGGAGATGGTTGTGGATTGTGGGAAGCGAATTGCCGCTTGGCTTTTCCTCGCCATGATGGGGTCAGGGTGCGGTGCGATGATCGATCGCATGCTGGCACCCGCTCCCCCATCGCAGTCCATGACAATCTACTACCAGCCGCGAGACTGGATTTCGCCCTGGTCGAATGACGAAAACTTCCAGACCTTGCCGGTGGATCAGGAAATCTGTTCGATCCTTCATCGTGGTCGGGCGAAAGATGCCCTGCCAATCATTGAAGAGACGCTCGGTGCAGCGGACATCAATGCCGATCAGCGGCAGCGACTGTTGTTTCTCAAGGCGATCGCTTTGGCAGAAACTCATGAGACAAAAGGTGCGATTCAGATTCTTGATCAATTGATTGCAAGTACTCCCGATCAATGGGAGTTCTACTTTCACCGCTGGCAATTGCGCCTGCTGGCGCTAGATGAACAGGGGGCAAAGGCCGATCGTGAGGCGGGTATGAAGCTGAATCCGAAGCAGTTCTCACAGGATTTTTCGCCAACAAGTGGCGTCTTCTGATGGGATTTCCGAGCTGAACTGCTTGTTGAGAGATCTGTAAAGCATGCTTGCTCCGAGCCGCAAGCATGGCACTTAGCACCCACCTCTGGAACCCTCGCCCGCGTCTTCGTGGGAGAGGGCAGGGTGAGGGTCATCCCGAACGATATGCATGTTTCACAAAGGCTTGTGCAGGGGCGCCGATTGACTGTCAGTGTCCAGAGATGAAAAGCATTTCGCGATGGGGTCGCTGGTTGATAGAACGCCAACAAGGTTCGAGTTCGCCCTCATCCCGGCCTTCTCCCGTCGGAACGGGAGAAGGAGATAAGAACCCTCGCCCGCGTCTTCGTGGGAGAGGGTCGCCGCCGGCCGGGTCACCCATTCCCAAGCGGGTGTGCATGTCATCTCGCGATGAACATCAGTTTCCGGGTAACCAGAGTCCGCCGCTGGAACTGGCGGTGGTTTGTGGCTGATCGGGAGTCCAGAGTCCGCCGGGTGTCGTGGTGTCGGTCTGTGTGACAATTCCTGAAGCCGAGATGCCAGGGAGTGGTTTCCGCGAGATGGCTGAGACGGACTCAAGAAACTCGCGGAGTTGCGGCAACTTGGGAAGGTAGTAGCTGACGAATTTTTGAATCAGTTCGTCGTAGCCGGGAACTTCCGGTGCCATGGCCCGCAGATTCAATTCGTACATATCATGCTGGAGTGTGAACGAAAACTCGGTGGTCCCTTGAGGAGCGGGGAGCTTGCGTTCTTCGCCAATCCAGTGAAGTGCACCCTGGAAGTTGTTCCGCAGAAGTTCCATTTCACCGAGGGAGCGATAGAGCTTGACCTTGTCGACCTTATCGAGTGGTTCGGGTCGGCGGGTGATTTCAATTTCGACGTCATAGAGGAACTGCGGATGCTGGATGAGCAGTGCCCGATTGAACGCCAGCTTGAGCTGCTCATCAGAGAGCTGAGAGACGGGCAATCGCTGGAAGTCGATCACTGAAAGATTGGCCAGGGGTGTCTCGGGGGTCACTTCCAGCAGCGGGAGTGGTTCCACTTGAAGCTGTTGGAAAATCTTCCGGAGATCGAGCAATTTGCGAACCTGTGCCGCAAACGAATCGAGAACGAAAATCGCTGCAGTGACGGCAATGTTCATTGCAGGATCTTTGGCAGCTTCTTCTGGTGATTTGCCAGCCAGCCCGGCGGCAGGTGTTTTGGCCCACTTTTCGTTGAGCTTCCAATGGAAGAGCTGGTCTTCCAGATCGCGACTCTGCGAAGGTGTCAATCGGGAGGGGAAGTAGTGCTGCCTTTGCAGTTCGATCCACTGCTCGGGAACTCCGGCAATTGGCTGATTGGCTTCGCTGCTATCGCTCAAAAGGTCACCAGCGGCTTCCTTGAGGAGAGCAATCGCCGTTTCCATTTCCTGACCAGCATAAGCCACCAGCCCAGCCAATGCCTGTGCTGAACCATCCGGCGCTGCATCGAAGATATGGACTTCACCCAACGATGCCGGGAGCTGATCTGGCGCAGGGAGACCTTCACCAAGGACCAGCTCTTTCAAGCTGCGATCATAAATCTGGTACACGGCGACGGGAGCGACTGGCAATCGCGAGAAGTCGCGCTCTTCGCGGTTGAGACGATCGTGCTGATCGAACGCTGTGAGCAGACGCGAGACTGAAGAGACGGCAAACTCGTGACGAACGAGATTGGGCTCATCGGAACTGGCACTGATCTGCAGGAGTTGAGCCAGCGTCTCGCATTCGACAGCCTTCGATCGATCGGTGTAAAGACGCGCGGCCTGATGGAAGCCAGCGGCGGCTTCGGCTTCGTTTCCATCCCAGGCCCGGCACAAAGCGGCCGCATGGGCAACTACGGGAGAATCCGGAAGCTGGCGGGACAGCGCTGCAAAAGTATCGGCAGCCGCTTCGAAGCAGCCGATCTGCACAAACTTCTGGCCCTTTTTGAATTCCTTCTCGTGCTCTTCGCTCCCGGCGAACTCGGGGAGATGATGCGCTCCGCGCAGTGGCCACGGAATCTGCGGATTGTTATCGACCTGCAGCAGCCGGAGGAAGACATCCTGACGTTCGTCTTCTGCGGCAAAGCGAAGTGCGAGTGACATCGCTTCGCGAGTGGCCATCCAGGCATTGCGCGACATCATGACGGTCGCAATCCCAATCGCCAGATGACTGCACATGGCGGGGTACTTGCGGGTGCAGCGGAAGAATGCCTTCTGGATGATTTTGCGAGACGGTTCGTAGCTGTCTGTCGCCAGCGAAGCCATCGCATAGAGGCAGAAGGCGTAGTCGTTGTCGGTATGAGTTTCGAGCAGTTTTTTGAGCAGATCGCGAGCGAGATCTGGCCGTTCCATCTGCAGATGAATAGTGGATGTCGTGGTCACAATCCAGGCATGGCTGGACGTATCGGGAGTGACTTTGCGGTCGAGAGCTTCGAGGGCCGTCAATGCAGGGCGTAACTGGCCATCTGCGATCAACCGGTCGATACGCGACATCTCGTCGGAGATCGGTGCACAGCAGAACTTGAGTTTCTTCCCACTGCCACACGGGCAGGGCTGGTAAAGATCGACGGCCATTCCTGTTTCCTTCCCTGTCGGCCGCGATGACCAGAGGTCGTCACCGGCACTGGAGTCTATCGTTTGTCGAATGTGGATCTGACAGACGGAATGATTGAAGACCTCATTCAGTCCAACAGCTTATCTATCGAAGAAGAACCAATTCTCTGGAGGCAATCTTCATGAGGGATCGTCTCCGAGTGAGTCACGCCTGACGGATCGTTGGCGGCGATCCGATGGATATGCAAACTGTGAAATGACTTTAGTTTAGAGTGAATGCTTTCGAGTCTGGCCAGGGCAGCACCCAGCCTTGAGTCGAAAGCATGACGCCTCACCACAACCTGCAAATTTAACACGATCTGCCCAAAGTTCCTATGCAAAGAAGGCTTGAATCAATCCCTCATCCCGCAGGAAATCGGATCAGTCATCGGATCAGTCATCGAGAGACGATCGATTTCCGTATGCCCGGATGTGCTCTCCTGTTCATGCGGGAATGATGAGGAAAGTCAACATTTAGGAAAATTGGGTAAAATAAACAAAAAGAGATCTATTGCGAGAATAGGAAAATCTGGTATTGTCTGAAGGAACTCAGGTCTCATCACATTGGACGCCCTCAAAACAACACGCGCCACAAGTTGTGTTTGAGTTGCTCGTCTTCGATTCATTGGGCTAATGAAGAGAAGGACGAAGGACATGTTCTATCCGTCGGATAATCAACCTGCCGAAGGTTCGCCTTTCGGCGATGATGAAGTGGCGCGCTCGGGTCACGATTCTGCCAAATACCAGAATCCGAACGACCACCAGCGAGATGACCAGAGTGAGAGTGAGTCGATTGAATCCGAGAGCTGGATTCACGGGATTCTCGACGACATCTCCCAGTCGATTCTGCACGGTCAACTGGATGATGCCGAACTGCTGTTAAATCGTCTGTGCGATGCGGAAGTGGCACCACGCGAATGCCTGGAGTTATTTACGATTCTCTCCCTCAGGCGAGGTCACCTGCGTGATGCCATGGGTTATGCCTGTCAACTTCAGGATTTCGCCAACGAATTGGGTTGTCGCCAGACGCAATCGCGAGCGGCATCGATGATCGCCCGGGTCTACCGCCAGATTGGCGATTTCACGAGTGCCCGCCGCTTTCAGCAACTGGCGATCTATTCCAGTGAATCGTCGGACGCTTTCGATCTCTCCAATCTGGCACTCGATGCCTTGATGGCCTCACGAGTCACTTTAGCCGATCAACTCGCACAGGCGGCATTAAGCCTGGAATGTGACGACGAGAGTGCTGAGCTTTCCGAGTTACCCGATCAATCAGGTGCGGATTGGGGAACACTGGCACTCGTCGCCATGCTCAATGGCGATGCCGACGAAACCTTTTCCCGGCTCAGACTGGCCTGGAGGCATCATCGTCAAGCGGGTGATCAATTGGGGATGGGGCTCGATCAACTGCACGTGGCCCAGCTCTGCGAAGTGCATGGCGAATACATACGGGCTGGCAGACGACTGAAAAAGGCCATTTCGCATTTCGAAAAAGCTCAGGCTCAGCCGCAACTTGAGGAAGCCCAACAGCGGATGTCGAGGCTCCAGCGCATCATTGGCAGGTTGGAACATCCCGTGGAATGGAACTGATCTTTGCCATCTCCCCAATGAACTAGCTGCGCATCGCTTCGGCCATGTTGACCAAACGTGTCTGGGGCATCTGCGGCGGCTGCCAGACCTGTTGTGGGAGCGTTCCCGGATTCACTTCGATTTTGTCGAAGTTCAGGACCATATTCATTTGTGCCAAGGGCCAGTCGAGTGTCATCTGGCGTGGCAAAACAGCCCCGGAGTGCTGGTCACGAAAATGATTTTTGAGCCTTCCTTGAGCCACCACTCGTCCTTTCGGATCGTAGAGGCCATGCTCCAGCACGAGGCCATGACAGGCATCGACCGTGATGACCTTGCGAATGGGGATTCCGGCAGGGGAAAGGTGCGAACTGGTTAATGCTACCGTGCGACCATCACCGGCTCGATTGAGTGTCATCGTACTGGCATCAAAAGGCGCCACCCCCAGCGCTTCCATCAGCCAGCCCGGCTCAAAAGGAATGGGCATATTCTGTTGAACTTCCGCCATTTCTTCATGGCGCACAAACATCAGATCGGGGGGATCATTTCGCTTGGCCCAGAACCAGAAAATCTCTTCGTTCGAGCCCAGATCGACTTCCTGACCCAGAGCGCTGGTTACGGAAATTCTCAGCAACTGCGATTTCTGCACTGCGATCTCTGCAGTGAGTGGAATATGGTTGGCGCGAATATGGACACGACCGGCACGCCAGCCGTCGATCCGATCCACATTCTGGTTGAGATGCGCGACGTAATCATCAGCCGTGGCGGCATTCCCCAACGGGCAGTTGGATCGCTTGGCAAACTCATCCGTCTTTTGCCAGTTTCGAAGCGAGTTACACCCCTGCAAACTGCCGAAAGCCAGCATTCCCAGCGCAACACGTCTGCTGCAAACAGGTTCTCCCCGATCCTTTGTTGAACCATTGGCGGCTGGTAAGGAGTTCGTCATGTCGAGACCTCCGTCGCCAGTCGTTGTTTCAGCTTCTGAATGATCGCATGGATCTCTTCATCTTTCAGACGCAGATTGACCAGTTCAAATGGGCCTTCGCCCCGGCTGCCCAACAGCCGCAAGGTTTCGATACCTTGGCGCGAGACCGCGTCATCGAGTTTGAGTTTTCTTCTTTGAAGCAGGAACAGAGCCGCCACATAACGAATGGCTTCGGCTTCTGAATAACCCGGTTGTTCATGCTGATCGTGCTGTGATTCGTGCAGATCATCGGAGAACTCAGGGATTGGTTCTTCGAGTAACTCCAGCAGTCGATCCGAGTCGAGATGCACAGCATCCGGATTGAGTGGCGGAGGAACAACTGTCTTCCAGACAGCGAGTTGATTCGGGGCAGGCCCGGGCCAGGCATCGTGTCGATAATCGAGACGAAGGGTCTGTCCATTCTGCTCAACAAGCACGCAACGACAGACAGTTCCCGGAGACAGTGGAGATCCTGTCGCCGCACAGATCTTGCCGAGCGGTTTGAGCGAGTATTCCAAGGCGTCCCTGCCCCATCGAACGTATCGCGAGAAAAGTTCATTCATCCACAGGAATGAACCTTTGAATTCACCAGGCGTTAAACCTGAAGAGCGTCTTGTAGTTCAAATGGCCGTTTGTCGGCAAGATCAGCCGAAGTGCACTGACGGGCCACAAACCGACGGCAGTCGTGCAATGTAACTATTTTCAATGAAACGACTTATGATCTGCAAGATGCGTCGAATCAAACACAGCGCGCATTTGCCCGGGTGGCGCAGTATCATGTGGGTATGTCCCGCGACGACCTTTCATTGCTGATGGTCTCTTCGAACTTCCAGTTTCGGGGGAGTTCGGTCTATACCCTCAGGCTGGCCGAACGATTGCCTGAATACGGGTTTGTTCAGAGTATTGTCTGCCCTGGTGCTTCGACGGTTGATCTGGCGCGTCGCAAGGCGTTGGGTATTGAAGTGCTCCCGTACCTCGAGGCCCCCGCCTGGAAGTGGGTTGTGCTGGAGCTTTATTGCCGCAAGCTTCTGGCCCATCCCCCTGATCTGATACATATTCAATCACGCACAGCGATGTGGCATGGTGAATGGATTGCCCGCCGGCTCAATCGACCTTATGTGCTCACAGTGCATGATTACATGCAGAGTCATGAGTTTCTGCAGCCCGATCTGACGTTATGCCGGCGGATTATCACGGTGAGTGAATCGGTCAAAGCCGCCCTCGTCGAGCGATCGGGGCTGCCCGAAGATCTCTTTGTCGTCATTCCCTGTGGTGTGCCTCGTGCCAGTGATGAAGACAAATCGCTGGTCTTGAAATCAGGGAAAGTTCCCGTAGTGGGTACCGCAGGCCCTCTGGAGGCTGTCAAAGGGTTTCCGTTTTTCCTCGCTGCGGCAGCCCATGTTCTGGGGACCCATCGCGATGTCGAATTCTTGATTGCGGGTGCCGGGCCGGAAGAGACCAGTTTACGCAAGTTGGCCCGCACGCTGGGCATTCATGAACACGTGACATTCGTGCCGAATCTGCTCGATTTTTCTGATGCGTTAAGTGCCATGGATATCTTTTGTCTCCCTTCGCTCCAGCAGGGGATTGGCACCATTATGCTCGAAGCGATGGCGATGGGCCGACCGGTGATTGCGACGAGTGTGGGAGGCGTCTTCAACGTCGTTCGCGACAATCAGACAGGGTTGCTGGTCCCGCCATCGGACAGTGTTCGTCTGGCCGAGAGAATCATTGAACTGCTCACCAATCCCGAATTGGCACGCAGGATCGGTGCCGCTGCGATGCTCGAAGCCGAGACCGAGTTTAATGTCGAACATATGGTGGAAGCGACAGTCGAGGTCTACCGTGAAGTTCTCGACGAGCGCATGGCGGGATTGACAACCGTTGCCATGCCCCAGGTCTCAAAGCGGTAGCCAGCATTGCCACCTCGTGAGATTCCGAAATTGGGTCAAGAGTGGTGGCAGGGCATGCGTATAGCGCTGATCGTCTGTCAGAGAACGAAGATGACAAGCATTCCGCGATGGGGTCGCTGGTTGATAGAACGCCAACAACGTTCGAGCTCACCCTCATCCCGGCCTTCTCCCGTCGGAACGGGAGAAGGAGAAAAACCCTTGCCCGCGTCCTCGTGGGAGAGGGTGGCACGGAGTGCCGGGTGAGGGTCTGTCCAATCGATATGCCTCATTCACAAGGGTATCCGCAGGGACGCCGAGTGTTGGCCAGTGACAAGAAATGACAAGCATTCCGCGATGAGGCTGCTGGTTGATAGAACGCCAACTAGGTTCGAACTCACCCTCATCCCGGCCTTCTCCCGTCGGAACGGGAGAAGGAGATAAGAACCCTCGCCCGCGTCTTCGTGGGAGAGGGTGGCACGGAGTGCCGGGTGAGGGTCTGACCAATCGATATGCCTCATTCACAAGGGTTGCCGCAGGGGCGCCGAGTGTTGGCCAGTGACAAGAAATGACAAGCATTCCGCGATGAGGTCGGTTGTTGATTGTTCGACAAACACGTTCGAGCTCACCCTCATCCCGGCCTTCTCCCGTCGGAACGGGAGAAGGAGAAAAAATCCTCGCTCGCGTCTGCGCGGGAGAGGGTGGCACGGAGTGCCGGGTGAGGGTCTTGCCGCTGTTACAACTTCCGGGTTTTAATTTTCAGTCGTTGTCTCGGGGCTGAAGCCACGCCGGGAGGTGTTTTCTGTCACGTTGACTGGCACCATGAATTGCGGGAGGTAATCTGGCCCGCCCGTCTTGCTGCCAATCCCGGAGAGTTTGAATCCCCCGAAAGGTTGCCGGGCAACCAGACCCGTCGTAACCGGAGTATTGAGATACAGATTTCCTGCCAGAAACTGTTGCTTGGCCCGTTTAAGATTCGCCGGGCTGCGGCTATACAAACCACCGGCCAAAGCATAAGGCACGCTGTTGGCCATCCCCAGGGCTTCCGAGAGATCGGCAGCTTTGTACACGAGGAGAATCGGGCCGCAGATTTCCTCCCGATTGAGGCGTGACTCACTCGGAATATTCGCCAGGATATGCGGGCCCACGAAGTAACCTTTTTTGGCCAGTGAGCCCGCTTCCATCGCGAGAATCACTTCGCAGGTCTGCTTTGCGTCTTCGATGATTGCGAGCAGTCTTTTGTAAGACTCTTCATCAATCACGGGCCCCATCTGGCAGGCGGGATCTTCCGCACGGGCCAGTTTCAAATCAGAAGTGGCTGCCACGAGTCGTTTGATGAATTCGTCGTAGATTTCACCAATCACAATGACTCGCGAGCACGATGAGCACTTCTGCCCTGCATAACTGAAGGCACTTTCCATCACACCCGTGACGGCATCATCCAGGTCGGCATCGGCATCCACAATGATGGCGTTGTGACCACTCAAGGTCGTAATGACGCGCTTGATCGACTGTGCAGCCGCATGAACCTGTGCTGCCGACTGATTCACGGTCAATCCGACTTCTGTCGAACCGGTGAAGGCCACCAGATCGACATCAGGGCTCCCGGCGAGAACCGGGCCAATCTCTTCCCCGACACCGGGCAGGAAGGTGACAACACCGTCCGGAATACCGCAGGCCTGGAGGATTTCCATCAGTTTCGCAGCCGTCACTGAAGCCTGTTCAGCGGGCTTGATAATGACGGTATTTCCAGCCACCAGGGCAGCAGCGACCATCCCGGTCAGGACAGCCAGGGGGAAATTCCAGGGGGAGATCACCACCACCACACCACGCGGACGGTAGAAGTAAGCGTTCTCTTCGTCGGCAATGTCGAACCTTTGAGGCTGGGCCAGTTCGCGCATCTGCATCGCGTAGTAATTGCAGAAGTCGATGGCTTCGGCCACATCGGCATCGGCTTCCGCCCAGGGCTTGCCACATTCGAAGATCTGCCAGGCAGCCAGTTCAAATCGGCGCTGCCTGAGTTCACGCGCAATCAGTTCGAGATATTCAGCCCGATAACTGGCTTCAATCACTGACCATCGCACGAAAGCCCGTCGGGCCGAATCGATCGCAGCCAGGGCCTGCTCCGGACTTGCCGATGCGACCAGTCCCAGCACTTTCGATTTGTCGGAAGGGGAACGAACTGTCAGATTCTGTCGCGTATCTTCCCGACGACCATTGATGATCAACGAGTAGGTTTGCCCGAATTGATGTTCGACCTTTTCAATCGCCCCCTGCATCGCTTCCCGATGAGCAGGAATCGAAAAGTCAGTCACTGGTTCATTCACGAAGCCCTGGGGTGGAACAGTCCACATTTTCGAGGTTTTTCGGACCCGGGCCGTCTGGCCGGCGACGGTGGGATTCATAAGCAGATCCTCGATGGAGACTTCGGCGGAATAGCCTTGCCTGAGAAACGAATCATTCGCAGAGTTTTCCAGGAAGTGACGCGCCAGGCGGGCCATTCCTTTCACATGATGACCGACCGGCGTATCAATGCGGACCCGGCAACCCAGTTCGGCAAATGCCTGGGCCTGCTCATCGGCCAAACCGTATCGCAATTGCAGTTCAACTTGAGAGCGTGGCAGATCGCGGGCCTGAGCATAGGCCAGAACATAACAAAGACTTCTCAAGCTCTGCCCTGCAAACACAGGCTTGAATAGCTCCGGCTGATCGATCAAAGCTCGAGAGAGCTTTTCGTAGTTTTCGTCGATCTGCCATTCCTCTTCAAAGACAGCCACAGGCCAGCTTTTTGACTGAGCCAGGGCAATCTCCTGATTCCAATAGTCTCCCTTGGTCAGGCAGATGCGAATCGGTGTGCCACGTTTTTGAATCCAGGCTGCCAGTGCCGTCAAATCGCTTTCGGCTGTTTTCAGATACGCCGGCAAAGTGATGCCGCAATCGGCCCAGCTCTGGAATTCTTTTTCCGAGAGGACCTGCTGAACAATCTCCAGAATCAATCGATTCGTCGTCGAGTGCTCCAGTTCGATCTGCACAATCGACTGCTGCTCGATGGCCAGACGGAGAATGGGCCGCAATCGCTCCAGCACCACACGCGTGGTCCCTTGAGCGTCGAGTGGGCGAAAATCGCTGGTTAACGACGACAGTTTGAGCGAAAGCTGCAGTTGAGGAATCTCCGCAGTCACGGCTGGCTGACCCTCGACTGCAGCAGCATGGGCATAAGCTGTATGGGCTGGCCAGTTGCTGACCTCCGGGCCCAGTGACGACAGCAAGTCGAGATATCGCTGCTGGTACTGGTCTGCCTCGGTCTGACTGACAACTTTCGAGCTCAGGTCATTGAGTGAGAAGAGATAACCTTGCCGATAAAGTTTATGAATTGTCTTCAGAACATCATCGGTCGATTCACCACCCATCAGACGCCGGGCAATCCGCTGCGAGTTGTTCCGCGCATTGAAGGCGAGTGTCCTCGAAAGAATCGAATTCGGAGCGACCTGCTCCACACCAAATCCCACCAGTTGGATTGCCCAGGGAAGATGCTCGCGAATCTCGTCGAAGTATTCCTGAAGATGACGGGTCATCGATTGATGCGTTTTCAGTCGCGGCAACACATCGACAAACCGGAACATCTGCACCTTGAGAGATTCATCATTCATGGCCGCTGCCAGAATGCGATCATCCCACCAGCGCTGTTCAAAGAATGATGGTTGTCTGGCAGCGAGTCGTCGCCAGATCAATTCACCCAGTTGAGTTGTTTCCGCTTCAATTCGAGCATCATCAACCCCAGGGATTGGTTGTGGTTGAGCAAGAGTGGAGGCAGATTTACGTTTGGCCATGCACAGCAGTCCTTTTGGCCTATTGTGACTGAGTGCGACGTTATGAACAAGTTAGCGGGCGAAGCGACGATATTTCCTGTGGCGGCTACAGGAGAGGCCGCACCTGATGCCAGGCTCGTCATGCCAGTTTCGTCGAAAAGTCCCTATTTCGCAGCGGATTTGCTCGATGCCGCCAGATGAATCAGCAGACGGAACTCGGCATCTTCGCGAATCGGATCGAAATCCGTCTCATCGGGAACAAGCTTCAAAAGTTCGCGATTCATCCGCAAAGCCCGGCCCAGCCAGCTCAAAGCCTGTTCGCGCTGCCCGACCAGTGCGTAGTAACACGAAAGATTGTAAAGGACGACTGGTTCTTCCGCATGCGAGGCGTATGCCGAATGCATCGTGTCAATCGCCCGCAGTAACTGACTGGTGCGCTTGAAGCACCAGGCCATTCCCATGAGCACATCGAGATCGCTGGGATGCAGATGGTGGGCTTCTTCAAACTCGCTTAACGCTTCCTCGTGTCGTTTTAAAGCCCGGAAGCATTCGCCTTTCAGCAGATGGAATTCAAACTTCTGCGGGCCGGGATCTTGAATCTGTGCCAGCTCGGCCAGGGCTGGCTGAGGCATTTCCAGCAACAGATACCCTCGGGCTGCATCGAGCCTGCGTTCTCGAATTCGTCGCGGGTTGTAGACCATATCCTCCCCCGAAAAATCGTCTGAGCTTCGATTATTAGCATGAAAAGCTGGCGGGTTCCAGCATCTCACAATTGTCATCGCTCGTCAGCCGTCAACTCCAGAGTCAGCTCACGCAATCGCACGAGCTGATGGATGATCCCTGGCAGATCGGCGAGAGCCACCTGATTCGGGCCATCACTCATCGCACGATCAGGATCGGGATGCGTCTCCAGAAAGACGGCATCGACTCCACAGGCCACGGCAGCGCGCGCCAGGAATGGAACCAGCGCGCGATTACCACCGGTCGTGCTGCCTCCCGGCATTTGCACACTGTGCGTGGCATCGAACATCACCGGGACACCAAAGCCGTGCATGACCGGCACACAGCGAAAGTCATTGACCAGCCGACCGTAGCCGAACATCGTGCCGCGATCTGTCAGAATCACCTGATGGCAACCGACCGATTTGCACTTTTTGACGGCATGCACCATGTCTTCCGGTGCCACGAACTGAGGCTTTTTGACGTTGACCACCCGGCCAAACTTGGCCGCCGCCTGGGCAGAAGCTTCGACCAGATCCGTCTGGCGGGCCAGAAAAGCAGGGATCTGCAGAATGTCGCACACTTTGGCAACAGGTTCGGCCTGAGACGGCTCATGCAGATCGGTCGTGATTGGCAAACCTGTGGCTTCGCGGGCTTTGGCCAGAATTTCAAGACCACGTTCCAGCCCTGGCCCGCGAAAACTGTCGCCACTGGTGCGATTCGCTTTATCGAAGCTTGATTTGAAGACGATCTGCAGATTCTTCTTCGCTGCCAGTTCGGCCAGTTCACCAGAAACTTTCGTAATCAGCTCATGCGATTCAATGACACACGGGCCAATTACAAACAGCAGTGGTTGTCCTTTTCCACAGCGGTAAGAGCCAATTTCGATCGGGTTATCAAGACTTGGCAACATCGCGTGCATCCCTGCGAAAATGATTCAGTAAACAGTCAGTCGATCGTCAGTCAAAAAGCCTTTTCCAACCAGCAACATCACTATAGCGAAGTGTCTGACAGGATTGCAGGGACTGTCAGTTTCCAGACACTGTCAGTTTCCAGACACTGTCAGTTTCCAGACACCGGCAAACTGGCGATCTCCGGAAGTTTTCCCGCTGGTGCAGTCGGCTCTGCAGCACTGCTATCGCTGGGTATTGCAGCCGCACTTTTGGAACTCTGGGCCGAACGGGTATCGATCAGCTTGAGTCCGCGTGGAGAAATCGTCAAATGCATGGGTGTCTCTCCGGATGGGTCTCCATCGACCTCGAAAAGTACGGCTGCATCCTGCGAAGAAGTGATCATCAGCTCGGTGGCCTGCAGCCTGACTCCTGAAGGTTTTCCCAAAAACATCCAGCCCAGTACCCACAACAGTGCCCCGATATGGCTGATCGAGATCAGCTCGACTTCCAGAAGACCATCGGCTTCATCGCCACCGCGACCAACCGGCAGTTGCATGGCGTAACGAGGGACATTGCTCACAAACAATTGCGTGGCGGAATGTTTTTCCACTCCGCGTGAAGAATGCACGACGACATTCATGCCGGGGAAACGATAGGAAACCAGATGCCTGAGAAACGAAAAAAAGTAACTCCAGCGGTTCGCATGACCTGAGCGGCGGGAGTGCACATCATGCACAATCGAGGCATCAAAGCCAGCACTGGCCACAGTGCAGAACAGGCGGCCATTTGCCCGGGCCAGATCCATTTCCCGCACATGGCCCTGAGCAATGATCTTTGCCAGCCATATGCCATCCAGCCGAAACCCCAGGTAGCGAGCCAGCAGATTCTCGGTGCCTAAAGGCAGTATGGCCAATGGTAATTCGGGATGTCTGTTGAGCAGATCATCCACTGTCCCATCACCACCGGCTGCCACCATCGCCACGAGATCTCCCGCTGGTTGATGGCGCAGGACAAACTCATCGAGCCGAGATCGATTGGAAAATAGTCGCGGCTTAAGCCCCGCTTTTTTCAACCCGGCAATCAGATCCAGAAGAACATGCGAGCGGCGATGCGTTCCCGAATGAGGATTTCGCTGAATCACAACGTACCCGCTCACACAAGCCCCTCTTGATCCACTGGCCATGCTTCGGAATTCAGTCACTCATCAATCAGTTTTTACCAATGGCCCGCCTTGCTGATTGTGCCAAGGCGTGGTGGACTTCGCTATTGTCAGCCGGAATTGTCCATCCAGGATTCAGCCCTTCTTCAGGTAAGCTCTGGCAGGAGCCCCCATCGTGCTGAGGAATTTCCTGACTCAGCCAACGATTTGTGTCTGTGAGGTTTCATGTCGTTCGAGATCACCCTGGCGATTCTCGCTCCGGACATTTTCACTCTGGACGATTTCACTGGCAGCATTTTCAATCTGGCGAATGGGGAGTGATCTCAGGCACAATCCGGCGACGACCAGAACGCACTCAACAGAGCGGCTTGAATCTGGCAGTGCGGGTTGTATTTGACAGTGCGGCTTGAACAGAACTTTTGCAGGGAAACGCATGTCCTCCTCTCCACCGAGCCTGGCTGCTGCATCCATACCACCGAATTCACGCAAAGGGGAAATTCGCAGACGCTGGTTTCGCCGGCGGACTGCGGTCGGGCTTCCGCCAGGGACGATTACGCCTCACGAGCAGCGGCCAGCCCGCATGGAACTTATTTCCTATTCTCCTGGCGATTATCGCGAAGCTGCTGATTTCTCGATCGAACAGCTTCCCAGCCTCCTGATTCCTGATCGGGTGCATTGGCTGAATATCGATGGCTATGGTGATGCCGAACTCCTGAAATCGCTCGCTAAAGATTTCAAAATCCACCCGCTGGCCATGGAAGATGTCGTCAATACTCATCAGCGAGCGAAGGTCGATAACTACGACGACCAGTTGTTTATTGTCGCCCGGCGAGTCCTGGGGCCCCCCTTTCGAAGTGAGCAGATCAGCTTTGTCCTGGTGGGGAATATCCTGCTCACATTTCAGGAAGATCTCGAGGGCGATTGTTTCGACAATGTGCGCGAACGTCTGAAATCGGGTCGTGGTCGTACGCGGACACTCGGCGTTGATTATCTCCTTTATGAACTGCTCGATGCGGTCATTGACAGTTACTTTCCGGTGATCGAAGGGATGGGTGAAGATCTCGACCGGATCGAAGAGGCGGTTCAAGGTCAGCCCAATCCTGAATCGCTGCGCCGCATTCACGATCATCGGATCGACCTGCTGCAATTGCGCAGGGCGGCCTGGCCTTTGCGGGAAGCGATTCAACATCTCTTGCGCGGTGAATTCCAGCAGATTGGTCGGGAAACCCTGCTCTACCTGCGCGATGGATATGACCACGTGGTGCAGATTATGGATATTCTCGACATCTACCGCGAAACGTGTGGCGATCTCCGCGACTACTACTACAACATTGTCAGCAGTCGCACGAATGACGTGATGCGAACGCTCACGATTATCTCGACATTGTTTCTGCCGGTGACTTTCGTGGCGGGTATTTATGGGATGAACTTTGAGAACATGCCAGAAGTCAAAGATCCCTGGGGATACCCGCTCTGTCTGCTGGCCATGGCCATGATTGCAGGAGGCTTTCTAGTCTTTTTCTGGCGGAAAGGCTGGCTGAGAAGCTTTGATAAGCAGGCTGGCCGCGGCCTGGATTGAGGCAGTATGGGCAAGTTCGTTTGTCGCATCCGATAACGACGTCTACGCCCGGAACTGTTCATTTGATCACATTTTGAACTGATCGCGCGCGAAGCCATAGTTTCCGAACAGTCGATTCTTTTTCTGAGACGAGAAGAATGGTTTTTTAGGAAACGTTCCATCTTCCAGAGGTAGAAATGATTGTAAAGATTTATTTGGTAATCAGTTACATGATTTTTAGTCTTCTCGGGTGAGGCATCTCGCGGACAGGAGTCGCCGAAATCTCGACGCTACAATCGGAAAAGACGACTTAAGGTTCGCCATCGAACGCAAATCCCCCTCGTTACCTAAGCCGTCGAAAGCTCCATCTGCCGAAAAAATGGAGGGTTTGACCGAAACTTCACTCCCCTGGCGAAGGTTTGAATCAGCATGGGGCGGCAGTCTGAGAGATCCGGCCTTCCCGCGTTTTGACTATTAAATAGTATTTGTTTAGTAATTTTTGAGACCGCTCTGGTGATTCCCTGGCTGCGTTCTTGCAGGAAAAGAACGAGCTTGTTCTGCAGAGGATCCCCGGGCAAAGGATGTGGCATGGACGGGAAGTGCTCCCTGAAATCTTCTGAGCAGTCATCAATCACCTCTTACGGAGTTGATGGGACACTCGGATTTATGGCGGTTTGCCGACTTGTTGCAGGCTCTGTCCTGACGGCGTTCCTCCCGGCACTGCTGACAAGTGCTGATGATGTCGGTCGAGCCGTGGCTATCACTGCCCTGCCATGGTCAGTGGCAGCTTTCGCTCAGGAAGCGGAAACATCCAGTCCCGCTCCCGCAGGAACAGCGGCCACCGAAACCAGCGACGATCAACCGAAAAGTTCCACAGAGTCCGCACAGTCGGCCAAACCCGAACCGAAAGGGACTGCGGCTGCTGCTTCGGCACCCACAACTCCCGCGACCGACGCCACGAAACCAGCGGCTAGTCCCTCTGTACCAGCAGCACAAACGGCACCAGGTCCTTCGACTACGCCCTCAACTAGCACTGCTCCTTCGGCAACTCCGCCTTCACCCACAACTCCGACCACGCCTGCAACTCCGGCACCACCCACAGCCCTGCCCAAACCGGTCGTTGCTCCCAAGATCGAAGCCAGCTTCAATCCTCAGCCCGCGTCGGTCTCACCGGCTGTCGATCCCGAGCGTCCCTTCTCCTTTAGCTTCCGTTATGCTCCCTGGGCCGATGTTTTGCAGTTGTTTGCCACCAAGGCGGGGCTCACTCTTGATCTCACAGAGATTCCGCCGGGCACGTTCAACTATCTCGATGGCCGTCGCTACACGCCGATCGAAGCTCTCGACATTCTCAATGGTTATCTGCTCCCCAAGGGCTTTGTGCTGGTACGTCGCGATCAGTTTCTTGTGGTAGCCAATATCTCCACGGGCATTCCACCCAATCTGGTTCCCGACGTGCTTCCCGAAGAACTCGATAACCGGGGCAAGAACGAACTGATGTCCGTGGTGATTCCCCTCTCCGGGCTCGATGCCGAAGTGGCTGCGAATGAAATTCGCGAACTGGTGGGCCCGCAAGGAAAAGTCTCAGCTCTCAAAAACACCAACTCGGTTGTCGTCACTGATATTGGTTCGAATCTCCGGCGGATCTATCGCTTATTGACCAGCGATGGAGCCACTGGCAACCGCGATCTGACGTTCAAATCGATTGCTCTCAAGCATATTTCTTCGCAGGAAGCCGAACGAACTGTCCGCAGGCTCTTTGGCCTGCCTACGAACTCTGCCAGTACCACGACTTCGTCATCGTCTTCTTCCAGTGATCGCAGCCGGTGGGATGATCGCGGTCGGGATGACCGCAGTCGCGATCCTCGTGAGCAGCAACCTGCACCCCGTACCACATCGACCACGAACAGTCTCGCAGCGAAACTGCAGGTCACTGCCGATCCTCGCACAAACTCGCTTCTGGTGGCGGCTCCGGCCACGTTGCTGCCCACAGTCGAAGATCTCATCAAGTCAATCGATGTGGACCGTGGTGCTGATGGCCGCCCGCTCGCCGAAGATTCTCCTGTGTCGTTGCGGGTTTATCAGGTCACTTCGAGTGATCTGGCACAGGTGGTCAAGACCATCAGCACACTCATGCCCGGGACTGTGGTGGGGGAAGATACCCGCTATGGGAAAATCTTCATCCAGGCCAACGAAAACGAGCATGGCGAGATTGACCGTCTCGTGAAGCAACTGGCGGGGAACGCCTCGTCATCCGTGGCGGTGATTAACCTGGTGAAGCTTGATCCCGTTGCTGCCTCGAACACACTCCGTTCGCTCTTCTCGAACGAAGGCCGTGAAGCCCCCAGTATTGAACCCGATGCTTATGGCAATCGCCTGATGATTCGTGGCACACCCGAGCAATTGTCTCAAGTGAAGTCGCTTCTTTCAGAACTGGGCGAAGATGGGACTGGGCAAGCCAAACGGGCCACTGGCCAGGGTATGGTTCGATCACTCACTTTGGGTGGCCGCGATCCTGAAGAAGTGATGCAGATGATGCAGAAAGTCTGGGCGGCTTCTGAAGAAAGCCCCATTCGCGTTGTAGTGCCTTCGGCTCGAAACCCTGTGCGTGAACTGAAGACACCTGGTGCCCGCCGGATTGAACCGACGTCGGCACCAGAAAATCCACCCGTCGAGCGTTCACCCGTCACACGCGAACTCCCGGTCACACAGCAGAGACAGCCCTCACGCGAGATCGCTTCGACAGTCCCTCAAAATCGATTACTCACTGTTTCCCGCACTTCCACACTGCAGGATGCTCCTCAGCAGGAAGCTGAGGCTGTCGTTCTGGAAGAAGAATCTGCCAGCAATCCGCAGAGCAAAAACTCGCCCGAGTCATCGATTGAAACTCCTCCAGTGAAAGACTCGAAGTCCCAGCCACCCACAAAGGCTTCGCCGGGCGTATCCATGACGGTGAATGGTGATGAGATCATTATGACTTCACCCGATACGAATGCACTCGATCGACTCGAAGAACTCTTCAGTGCGCTTTCAGAAACCATTCCCGCCCGTACCCGTTGGACAATCTTCTATCTGCGCTCAGCCGATGCCACTGAAACCGCTACCATGCTGGAAAGGCTCTTCCCTCAAAGCAGTGTGACCGCTTCCTCGGCGGCTGATTCCGGGGGAATGTTCGGCGGCTTCACCAGCGGCTTTTCGTCGATGAGCCGGGGGATGCTCAGTGCGACGGGTCTGGATTCGCTCGGTTCTGCTTCACAGCCAGTGCGGATCATTACTGATACCCGGGCCAATGCCCTGTTTGTCTCTGGCCCTGCCGATAAAGTGCGTGAGATCGAGCAGATGTTGGAGATTCTCGATGCCGAAGAGCTTCCTCAAAACGCACGCGATCGCCTGCCTCGCTCGATCCCGGTCAACTATGCCGATGTGGAAGAAGTCGCTTCGATCGTCAACGAAGTCTTCAAAGATAAGCTCGAATCACCACAGGCAATGCCAGGTGGCGGACGAAGTGGCCGAGGCGGTGGAGACTTTAATCCGCTGGCCATGCTGATGGGGCAACAAGGTGGTCAGCAGGGACGTGGTGCCCAGCGTGGGCCGGAAATGACGATTGGTGTCGATACCCGCACCAGTCATCTGGTCGTTTCGGCGAATGACACCCTCTTTCAGCAGGTTTCGGAACTGGTTCTCGATCTCGATCAGCGTGCAAAAGACGCCCGGCAAACGATTCGTGTGATCACACTGGATAAAGCCGATCCCGCGATTCTTTCACAGTCGATTTCATCACTCATGCCCAAAGTCAGTGTCAGTGGTTCATCGCGCAGCCGACCTTCACGAAGTGGTTCCAGTTCAACAGGGAATGGCAATAATCAGAATCCACCTCAGCCGGAACAGCAGCAGCCCAATCAGGATGACATCCGTCGCATCATGGAACAGCGCATGCGGGAACGCATGGGGAGTGGTGGCAGCAGTGGTTTTGGAGGCTTCGGCGGGGGGAGCAACAGTAGTGGTGGCCGCCCCAGTGGAGGATTTGGCGGTGGAGGCTTTGGAGGAAGTGGTCGCAGTGATCGATCGGGACGTGGTGGCCGTTGATGAATCTTTCTGCGGGCTTCAAGAAACCCTGTGAATCCTGCAGAGAACTCTTTTCACAGCCCTGTCCCATCGGGAAGATGGTGATAGGTATAAGTTTCCTGACTGATCAGAGCCCAACTCTCTTCGCTTCCAACCTGCGATACGACTGAAATGAGATTATGAACATCGGGGCGACACTGGTTCGTAAAGGAGTCATTACTCCCGATCAGCTCAAAGAACTGGGTGTCGCCAGTGGTGCGCGCGTTGATCGACTGGTGATCGACAAAGGCTGGGCCGACGAAGGTCAGGTTCTGCAGACCATTGCCCAGGAACTGGGGATGCGCTTTGTTGATATCAAGCACGAAGCGATTGATCGCGACCTGCTGATGCAGTTCCCCACAAATGCCGTGTTCCGGCACTCTCTGCTGCCCATTGGTCGAAACAACGGCAGTGTGATTGTCGCCACATCAGACCCGTTCAACCTCGAATCGCTCGAAGAGCTTTCCAGCGTCAGCGGGTTTCATCTCGAACCTGTTCTGGCACGCAAGCTCGATGTGATTGAGATGATCAAGGATCATCTTGGTGTCGGGGGCGATACACTCAATCAGCTTGTGGCCCAGCGGGCAGCCGATGGCGTCGAACTGCTCAGTGAACCACTTGAACAGACGGGTGATCTTGAAGATGCTGCCGAAGCAGCCTCAGTCATCAAGCTGGTCAACGAGCTGCTGGTGGAAGCACTCGAAATGCAGGCCAGTGACGTACACATTGAGCCTCAGGAAAACGGACTGATTATCCGCTTCCGCGTTGATGGCTTGTTACGTGTTCAGCCATTGCCCCCTTCGATCAATCAGTTTCAGCAGGCCATTGTCACCCGGCTCAAGATCATGTCCCGGTTGAACATTGCCGAGAAACGATTGCCTCAGGACGGCCGCATCAAGCTGAAGATCAAAGGACGTGAGATCGACGTGCGCGTATCGATTATCCCCATGCTGTATGGCGAGGGGGTTGTCATGCGTCTGTTGGATAAAGGCCGCATGGTCTTTAACCTCAAGAACGTGGGTATGCCACCCATGGTCGATGTTCCCTTCCGCCAGTTGATCTCTCTTCCTCACGGGATTGTCCTTGTCACCGGCCCGACAGGGAGTGGTAAAACCTCGACGCTCTACAGTGCCCTCCACGAGATCAAAGACCCTTCAGTCAAAATCATCACGGTCGAAGATCCTGTTGAATACCAGATGCCAGGCATCAGCCAGATTCAGGTTCATTCGAAAATTGGCCTGACGTTTGCCGCAGGTTTGCGAAGTATTCTGCGTCACGACCCGGATGTGATTCTCATCGGGGAAATTCGCGATAGCGAAACGGCTGAAGCCGCCATCCAGGCTTCGCTCACGGGCCACCTGGTCTTCAGTACGCTGCACACCAACGATGCCCCGTCGGCTTTTGCACGACTGGTCGATATGGGTGTCGAGCCTTACCTCGTTTCGAGTACCGTGGCGGGTGTGCTGGCCCAGCGACTGGTTCGCCGACTCTGCAAGCATTGCAAGGTGCCTGTCAAAGTGAAGCCTGGGATGCTCCCTGATGATTTTCCCGATCCGGATTGTGAATTCATTTACGAGCCGGGAAGCTGCCGGGAATGTCGCAATACGGGGTACACGGGTCGTCAGGCGATCTTTGAACTGCTGCTGACCGATGCTGAAATTGGCCGGCTCTGTATTCGCCGGGCCGCTGCGACAGAAATCCGCTCTTACGCGCTGACGGCTGGTATGGTCACATTACGACAATCAGGCCTCTTGCGCGTCGCCGACGGCACAACCACTCTCGAAGAAGTTGATCGTCTCGCTAAGCGGGAATAATCGCGGCGGCCCGATCTTCACCACGGTGAAGCCAGGTGACTCGATAGCCGGGTGGCTGGGGTCAAACGTCCTCGTTTGCCCCCAGATCGAATGACGTTGGTTGTTCCAAGTCATGTTCATGCGAGGCCATCAGGAATTTCAGGGATGCAATTGTGCTGTGAGGCACTGTTGACCTGGGGGCGGATGCAGACATCCGACCCCAGCCACCCGCCGCTCCTGGTTGGAGTTCCTGTCCAGGCGAGCGAGTTGTCCTTATTGCCCTGATTTCATGCCGCCGGATGTTGATTTTTGTGTTCTATTTCTGGGCGGATTTCTCAAAGACAATGACATGCTGCCGGGGCAGGTCTTTATGAGTGGCCTTCCATTTGAGGCCAAACTCAGGTTGCTCCGCTTCTTTGCGGACCTGTGCTTCATACATCTTGTGAATCAGCTTGATCGGGACTTCCGGATCTTCCCGGCGGTACTCGACAAAGACGAGTCGACCACCAGGTTTGAGTGAAGCCGCCATCTCCTTCATCATCTCGTAAGGAAACTCCAGTTCATGATAAACGTCCACCATCAATGCCAGGTCGAGTGTACCCGGTGCGATTTTCGGTGATTTCTCTGTCCCCAGCACCAGATCAACATTGAGCAGATTACGGCGGTTCAGTTTATCGGCCAGCAGGTCGAGCATTTCCTGCTGAATATCCACCGCGAGCACCTTCCCCTTGGGCCCGACTTGATCGGCCATCATCATCGTGATCACTCCCGAGCCGGCACCAATATCAGCCGCGACCTGATTGGGCTTCAGATCGAGGAGTTGAACCAGTTTCGAAAGCCGCTCTTCTTCTTCGCGCTCGGGTCGTTCCAGCCACGGTGCTCCGTGAAAACTCATCACCAGCGCAATCTCACGTCCCATGTAGAACTTACCAGTGCCGTTCGGGTCGTGATCTTCGCGAAAGGTGTAACGAGGTGCTTGTTCGATCGCGACTGGCGGCTCATTCGCCATTCCCAGCGAACCAGCGGCAGCGAAAAGTATCACGAATCCCAAAGACCACACGGGCAGCTTGCGCGACGATTTTCTGCTTGCTTCCCCGTGTGTGAATATTGCACTCGCTGCCTCATGACAAGTTTGATTCATGATATGCCGCATGGCCTCACCTGATTTCGATTTGGGTAGACGCCGAGAAGTTGAACACGACCTTGTGCCATCGGTTAGTTTATTCACGATTCAGATATAAAAATCCGGCATTCAGATAGGTCGCATATCCCACCCATGCCAGATAGGGCAGCAATAAGTTTGCCGCCAGTGGGGAGTTTCTGCGAAAGATCAACATCATGGCCAGGATCGAGAGCCATAAGAACCCGATGTTGATCAGTGCCAGACCCATCCAGTGCCAGCCAAAAAAGAACTGGCTCCACAAGGCATTCGCAATCAGTTGTACCACAAAGACCGCAGCACCCAGACGAAAAACCTGTTTGGAAGTGGGCGGCTTGGCATCAGCCTGTTCCCAGAACCACCAGAAGGAAATGGCAAGCAGCGCATACAGCACTGACCACACCGGTGGAAAGACCCAGTTCGGTGGCGTACCGACCGGGGATTGTAACGTGCGATACCACGGGCCGGGTGTGAAGCTCGAGGCATAACCAGCGGCGGCAAAAACCACCACCGCACAGACAGCGAACCGCAGCATGGAAGTGGCAGGACTGGGTTGTGAAACTTCCTGTGAGAGATTCACTTCAGCTCTGGAAAGTCCGGACATTGCGTTCCCCTGACCAGGCTCAAAGTGCCATCGATCAATCATTGGTATTCCACGACCAAGTCATTAGGACATATTGAGCCGAAAAGTACCACTCCTAAACATGCCCCGGATGGAAAACCTCACTTCAGTAATTGTTCCAGCGATTTCCTCGCTTCTTCCGCACAGCCTTCATCTTCATCCTGAGTCGCGGCTTTCAGCGCCTCCACAATTTCTGCCGCTTGTGAGCCAATCAAAGCCAGGCTATGAGCCGCCCGCTCGCGCACAAAAGGATCTTCGTCGTCCAGCAGCTTCAAAAGAAGGCTGGCAAAAGGCCTCCCTTCCGCACCCAATAAGCCAATCGATTCCGCCACCGCTTCTCGAAGATCTTCCTTTTCATGATCTGCCAGCAGCTTGAAAGAGACTTCCAGTTGATCGACAGGCCCGTGGGCCTTGGCAAACGTCTTCAAAACCGGGCCGAGCATCAGTGGCTGTGTTTCCGGATCATTCAACAACTCATGCAGCAGTCGATGGACAACACGCGATTCGAACGGGAAGTGAACCCAGGCCCTGGCCGCTTCAAACTTGACATCCGGATCCTCATGTTTGAGGCAATCTTCCAGTCGCCCCTTCAGTTCTGCGGCCTGCTCCTCAGAAAACACACTGGCCCTGCGCGCGACCTGCTTACAGGCATAAGCCACCAGTGAAGTGTCGGCATCTCCCATGGCCTGGAGCAGATCTGCATGAGCTGCTTCCTGATCCAGGAGCGCACACAGCCCGACCATGGCCCGAAACCTGGTCTCAGGAGTCGTCGCCGTCTTCAGTCGGTCTCGAAGCTCATCAACCGTCATGCCGTCAAATCGATCCAGTTGTGTCATGAGCCTTCCTCCCCGCTGCGAATTGACAAAGCGATCTCTCAGGGATCAACTTTGAAGCAGCATACCGCCGTTCTGCCACCGGAGAAATATGATGTCGCGTTTAGGTTTGATCAATTCTGCCTGGGGACAGGCTGGCCGTGAGACCGTCTGGGGCCTTCAGAAAACGAAAGAGATCGGGTTTGACACGGTCGATCTGCTCGTCGATCCCCTCGACCTGCCCGTGACAGAAAAGCGCGCGATCCAGCGGGAACTCGATCGACTCGAATTGCCGCTGGTCTCCATCTGCTGCGTTTCAGCAGGCTTGATCGATCCCTTCCCGAGTGTCCGCAAGTTTCATCTTGACCGAGCCGTCCAACATCTCGACCTGGTGTACGAACTGGGAGGCGAAAATCTTTTGCTGGTTCTGGGCGAATACATCTGGAACCAGGAAGTCATTCCCCCCGAAGAGCAGTGGCAGAGTGCTGTCGAAGCCTGTCAGGCACTGGGGGCTTACGCCGGTGAACTGGGCCTTAAAATCGCCCTCGAACTGGAACCCTTCCACCTCTCGCTGCTCAATAGCGTCGATGCGATGGATCGCTTCTTGAACGATGTGGGCGAGCCAGCCGTCGGTGCCAACATCGATATCTCGCATCTCTGCTTAGCTCATGTTCCCGCCGAAGAGCTTAAAAAACTCAAAGGCCGGGCCTTCCATGTTCATATCAGCGATTGCGACGGAAAAATTCACGGCGATCTTCCTCCAGGTCGCGGCGTCGTCCAATTCGCCCCGTATCTGGAAGCCATTCGCGACATGGAAATCCCCGGTGCCATTTCGATTGAACTCGAATACAGCCCCGACCCCGATGCGATTGAAGCCTGGGTCAATGAGGCTTATCAATCAACCAGAAAACTCCTGCAACAATCCGGCCTTGCCTGAGCCTCCACGAATCAAGGTGATTGCGTAAGGGCGGGTCTGGATTCAGAACCGGCCTGCCATCTCCAGGAGCCTGCAACTCCGGAGATCGCATCAGCCTGCGATGAGTTTGTGGTTGAAGACGAATACTGGAAGCTCATCGCCAATCAACGTTGCTGAACTTTGCGTCCTGAACAAATCGCAGAGAGAATTTTGCCGGCTAATCTCAGGTCGCTGAGTCGGCCTTACAATGCCGATACCTCCTGTTCAAAATCCTTGTCCGACATCCAGCGACCGAGTTTGTGATGGAAGGTGCTATAGAAGTCTCGCAAAAAGTCGCGGCCGGACTGTTCGCGGTCGTAAATCATCTGGCCGAGTTCGCCAAAAGTACGGCGATGATGCGTCATCTGGCGCAAAGTCTGTTCGCGAATCTGCTCCGGGGGGATGTTCTCCATTGCCAGTTCGAGGGTCGCACGGGCGATGCTGTCTGGATCGGTCGCGACGATCCGGCAGAAGTCGGCGTGTAGCCATTCGTTTCGTCCGCCTTGATTGGCCGTCGAGACAATCGGTCGGCCGCATAGCAGGTATTCGACGGCAGCGTACATCGCTCCTTCGACCTGCGACAGACACAATCCCACCGCTGCACTCGAAACAGCCCGAGCGACCTGTCGCTCGTTCAACCACTGGCCGAAGCGATCTTCAGAGAAGACCGCATGTGACAGTTCCTGCTTGACACGAGCAGCGTAGGCGGCGTCATCCCCCTCCGCCACAATGGTTCCCAGTAAGAGCAAATGCGGGATGTTCCGTGCCAGGGCATGCCGCTTAAACGGTGCGAAGCGGGCGTTATAAACTGCATCGAACTCGATGTTGGCTTCCGGAACAATGGAGAACAGTTCCTCGTCAAGAAAGGCATTGTGGGGCAAGTAGCACGAAGGGATGCCAGCCGACCAGAGTGCCCCGTGCAGCGATTGCTCGTTGCAGCAGTGGATGATCGCGTCGCCAGGCCGCCAGGTTGTCAGTTGCTCGTGTTGCCTTGCGGCGTCTTCAAGTGTCGTCAACCATGCTTGTTTGATAAAATGGGTGATTCGTCCCTTCGGCAAGAACGACGCCTGCCGCTCTGACAAGGGCGTGTGGTACAGAATGTGGGGATGACGGCTGATCCAGCCGCAGAAAACACTCATCGCTGATCCTCCCGGCGTTCTTGAAAGTAGGTCTTCACGGCCCGGGCAAGAGGACTGTCGGGTGTCGTCCATTCCCAGCATTCGTGGATGTTTTTTATGAGTTCGGCGGCGGGATCGAAGTTATGCTCGCGAAGGATCTGTTCCCGCACTGCGTAGGCTCTCTTTCGAAGCGAGCCATGCCAGAGATGTCTTACAATGCCGGAGATATCACCGATGCGTCCCCTCACATCGTCATAGAAAGGTTCGGCCCACTTCAGATAATCGCGGCGCATCCCCACAGGAAAGTGGGCGACGAGGGGATGCCCCCACGAGCCGGTCATCGCCAGCACCATCAGAGTGTCGTTGCTCCCTAAAGGATGCCGGTCGTAGAGCCCGTGCCGAGCGAGGATCTCACGACGGGCACCCCATGCAAAACCCGGGTGCGCCCAGCCGAAGTCCTCGGATCGCGCAGGGTGCGACCTTCGCGCATGCGCGATGCTCACCATCGCCCTGGCTTTATTTGAGGTTGTATCGTCGTCCGACTCACCGGCGTCACAGGCCAAATGTATGGCCTCGCGGAAGGGTTGAACCACCGGGAATTCGTCCAGCGCTGCTGCTCCTCGCATCAGCCAGGTCGCATCGTCGAACAACAAATCCGCATCAACCCAGAACACCTTCTCGATCGAGGGAGGCAACTCTTCGATGAGGCGGTTCAACAGCCGCTCTTTGTGCCAGAGCACACTCTGCGAGCGAACCTGACGCACGCGTTGGCCTGGGGTAGTTTCCGCTTCGCCACTGACGACCAGTTCAATCATCCAGACAGGCAAAGCATCCTGTTCCATCCGCTGCAGGAACCGCTGGAGATTCCGCACCGGCGCCCGGTAAGCACATGGGTTGAAGTGGCACGTCACGACGGCGACATTTGCCAGTGAATTCTGACCAGCCAATACAGGCGGCCAGATATCACCAGGCCGCCAGACATCACCTGGTGACAAAAACAAAGGTTCTATTGGCGGGGGATCAACAATCAGCGGCATGGCATTCCCTGGCGAAAGACGATGGCGGTGTGCGGGCTGCTCCACTTTCGCGCAGCCCTCTATCCGAACGGAATCTGGTGCGCTGTAAGCTTCGGCGTTTTCTAGATGCCATCCGCCAGCCTCCTTTCAGGTTCTTGACATTCGCTGCCTCACCCCCGCGCAACAACTCCTGCTGAGATGAGGGGACGCATTGCGGCCCCATGATGTCCTTCGTCTCAGGAATTGCCCCATGCGTTTCTCGATCTGTATCGCCGCCCACAATGAAGCCCACCTGTTGAGCCGAACACTCCATGCCGTCCGCACTTCGCTGCTCGCTACGAGCCTTTCCAGTCCGGCAATCCCCGGCGACCATCCCCGGTGCGAGATCATTGTCGTCGATGACGCTTCGACCGATGGCTCCATCGCCGCCGCTCTTGCAGACTTCCCGAACTCAGCGGAGTTCCCTCTGCGGGTGGAACGCTTCGAAACCCGCCAGGGGGCTTCACCAGCCAAGCATCGCGCTGCCGAGTTAGCGCGGGGAGCGGTTCTGGTCTTCCTCGATGCCCACGTCCTCCCCGAACCTGGCTCTCTGGAGCGGCTGGTGGCCGGTGTCGAGGCATCTCAGGGCCGCGATCTTCTCACCCCCGCTCTCCCCGCGCTGGATGAATCGACCTTCACTGTCATCCCCGGCCGCACAGGGTTGGGCTATGGCCTCGACCTTGCCGACCTTTCCTGCCGCTGGCTCCCGCTGTCCAATCTGCAGCTCGACGAGGAAACTCGCCTCTACCATCAGCCCGCCCTGATTGGCTGTGTCCTGGCCGTCTCTCGGGAAACCTACTTCGCACTGGGTGGCTT
>NZ_LYDR01000158.1 GCF_001707835.1 Planctopirus hydrillae | reverse complement strand
TTGAGACACGCCCCATCAAGGGGACACGCCGGAGGCAAGGTGCTGAAGCGGATTTGTTTTTGCGCGATGAATTGCGAGAAAGCCGCAAAGATGTCGCCGAGAATGTCATGATTGTGGATCTGCTGAGAAACGATCTCTCGCGGGTTTGTCGTGCTGGCAGTGTGAACGTTCCTGCATTGTGCGAAGTGGAGACCTATCGGACTGTTCAACATCTCGTGAGTGTTGTTACAGGAGAACTCTCGGAACCTTTCAACTCCTGGGATGCCTTGCGAGCCTGTTTTCCCGGTGGTTCAATCACGGGGGCACCGAAAGTTCGAGCGACGGAAATCATTGCAGAACTGGAACCCACCACACGAGGCCCTTACACGGGAACATTGTTCTACATGACGCCCGATCTGTGGTGTGACAGCAGTATTCTCATTCGCACGTTCATCGCGAGCGAGGGCTGGCTGCAACTGGGAGTCGGGGGAGGGATTGTTGTCAATTCCAACCCGGTTCAAGAGTTCGAGGAGACATTAACCAAAGCCTCCGGAATGCTTACGGCTCTGACTCGACCCCATTCGAGCGAGTAAAGACCTATTTGCGTCCAATTGTTCCTTCTGAAGGGCATGTGATGCTATCTTCGTGATGCCACGTTGGCCACCATAGACCGCCCATCGACCACGCCTGATAAGTGTCACATGCTGCTGATCATCGACAACTATGACAGCTTCGTCCAGAACGTCGCCCGCTATCTGGTCGAGCTTGGGCAGAGCGTTCGTGTCGTCCGAAATGATCTCCTTTCGATCCAGCAGATCATCGAGCTGGCTCCGTCTGCCATTGTCATCTCACCTGGCCCATGCTCACCTACAGAAGCGGGGATTTCTCTGGAAGTCATCAAGCAACTATCAGGGCAGATTCCCATACTCGGCATCTGCCTGGGTCATCAGGCGATTGGTGCTGCATTTGGTGGGAAGGTTGTGCGGGCACATCGTCCCCTCCATGGAGAATCTTCAAGCGTCACTCATCAAGGCCACGCACTTTTCCATGGTCTGCCAGAAACTTTTCAAGCCGGCCGCTATCACTCACTGGTGATTGATCATCATGATCTGCCAGACGAACTGGAGCCACTGGCATGGACTCTCGATGCACCACACGATATCCCCGTCCTGATGGCCGTTGGCCATCGAACCCATGCCACTTTTGGAGTGCAATTTCATCCGGAATCGATACTGACACAAGGTGGCCACCGACTGCTGTCCAACTTCCTTAACCTGGCCAAACTCCCCTCGTCAAATCATCCTGCTGAATCAAAAGTTGAGTCCCACCCACCGGAAACAGGGAATTCAGTAGCAGGCAGAGCGGCTGTCTTCTGGTGAAGAATGTTCCTGAATCGATCCTTCAAAAAACATCTCGCAAGAAGCCAAACACGATCTGCCCTCGTCAAACTCTACCCAGATCTCCAATTCTACTTATGCGCCAAAGCGCCCTTAAAGAGAGCAAAACTCAGTCTCTGTCGAGTTCTCTCAACATTCTCTTCACCGAAGAAACTTCCTGACGGCGGCAACTTTTTCATGAGGCAAGGTTGAGTGGTTGCAGTGTGAATGCTGCAAATCGGATTTGTCTTCGGAGCCGCCCACTCATGCTCTCTTCATGTCTGCACTGTTCAAGCCTGGATGCACAGTCCTCTATCTGTTCCAACCGAATCGTGGCTTTCCAGAAAGCACTGCGATCGATGGGAATGGTTCTCATGGTCTTAATCACAGGACAATCGGCCTGGGCGCAGTATCCACAGGGAGGGCAGGGGAGTGTGTGGCTGGGCAGCTATAACACAGCACTCCAGGAAGCCAATCGCGCGAACAAACCCGTGCTGCTGCATTTCTCAGCCACATGGTGCGGACCTTGCCAACAGATGGAGCGGGGTGTCTTTCCTCATCCTCAAGTTCAACAGCTCTTGCGCAGCTCTGTGGCCGCTGTGAAAGTCGACTCCGATCAGAATCCACAACTCGTTCAACAGTATGGCGTCCGGGGGTTGCCCGCCGATGTCATGATCGATCCCAGAAACGGAAAAGTTCTCCTGCATTCCGAGAACTATCTCGATGTCGGAGCCTACACGTCGATGATTGACGGAGTGGCTCAAAAATACTCGATGAGCGTGGCCCAGGCTGCACCGGCTCAAAGGATGCAGAACAAGACACCAGCGACGCTTCCCGGGAATCAGAACTTCGAACGCAAATCGGCTCCCTCACAATCGATGTCTAATGCTGATGACGTTGGACTGGACGGTTTCAGTCCAGTGGCGTTGCAAAGAGCCAGACAATGGATGCGAGGTGACAGCCGTTTCGCGTGGGATCATCAGGGAATCACTTACTTCATGGCCTCAGAACAAGAGCTGGCTGATTTCAAACTGACACCCGAACAGTTTGCGCCGAAACTTCTGGGATGTGACCCCGTCGTATTATGGGACACAACCAAAGCCGTCAGTGGTTCAACTCAGTTCGCAGCGTTTTATGATGACAGTCTCTTCCTGTTCGTTTCTCGCGAATCGCGTGATCGATTCAAAGAAAACCCACGTCGTTACATGCGTACCGAACAAGTCCTTCGACGGACCGATGTGCAACGTCTCGTTCAGGCCCTGCCCGATGAGTCCTCAGATTCGACTCGTCAGGCTGAAAACCCTGCGAAAACCGAAGTCCGTTAAAACTCAAGGCATCGATCGATCATACTCAGGCGAGATCACAACCCCTCAAGTGATCTCGCCTGGGTGACTTTTCAACACCAGATCTGTGCAGACAAGTTCAGCTCAGGCGATTGACTTCTGCATAGATTCTGCACCGACCTTTTTAGGGAATCCGTACTTCAAAGCCACCCTGGGGAGGTTTGGGCAACCGAGCCTGATACTTCTTTGCCAGACGATGTTGTCTGGAATCAATCGGCACTGCAGTTCCGCCGATCAGAACGCCATGAATCTGCGTCCCCTGCAGAAGAATCGAGCCATCAGCAATCACCAGATCGGCTCGCTTACCGGGCGTGATCGATCCAGTCAGTTCACCGACTCCCAGAATCTCGGCAGCAGAGATCGTAATCGCTCGAATAGCCTCATTTTCCGGCAATCCGTAAGCCACAGAAGTCGCCGCATGGAACGGTGTATTGCGACTGTCGGGTGCTCCATCGGAACGAAACGCAATCTTGACACCGGCTTCGTGCAAACGCCCGGCATTGGCGTAACAGGCATCAAACGGATCCCAGGAGTGAATGGGCCGCCGGATGACACCACCCACAATCACAGGAATCTTCCGGGCGGCGAGTTCTTCAGCCAGTTTCCAGGCATCTGCCCCACCGGTAATCACGGCCTGGAGCTTCTCTGCTTCGATAAACAGAAGTGCTTCCGCAATCTGTTTCTCTGTATTGGCTTCGATGAACACCTTCTTCTCTCCAGAGGCATAGGGGATCATCGCCTCCAGGCGCAAATCCCTTTGTGTAAGCAAAGACTCTGGTGATTTCGACATCGCTGCCGCATACGTTCGGGCTGCAGTAAACATCGCTTTCAGTTCACGAATTGCTCCCTCATTTGAATCGCCACCTGGCCACTGGATCTGCAAACCCGCATCCCGGAGGAGTGTCATCTCGGCCGATGTCCAGCCCTGGAGAGCAATGATCGAGTTCTGCCCACTGATGCGACCACCTTGTGGACTTAAACCTGCCAGAGTAATTCCACCTGATCGTGCCGTGAAAATATGCTCAGAATCAGGATTCACAGCCGCCGCTGCGGCCAGATCTGGTTGGAACTGGCCAATCTCGGAGTAGTCCGAAGTGACAGAAAGCTGGCTGATCTCCGTAATTCCGACAGTTGTGCTGGCATCGATCATCCCCGGAAAAACTCGTCTTCCCTGGAGATCAATTCTCGTAATGGATGGATCGGCTTCAAGCTTCTCACCCAGTGCGAGAATCTTTCCCTCCTTGATGTGAAGCATTCCCTGCTTGATTTTCGCTTGATCGACGGGATGAATCTCACAATTGACCAGGAGATATTCGTTGCCCAGATTTTCAGGCCATTCCATCACTGGCAAACGCTTTTCCGCAGGAGGCCAGTCTGGTGCCGGAATTTTCTCAGAGGCTTTGGCAGCCGCCTCCGACATGACGGCCGGCTGCCTCGATCGATCGAAGTACCACTCACCACCAATGAATGTCTTTTCGCAACGGGAGAAGCCACTCATCGGGTGCGTATTGAAAATCGCAACATCGCCCAGTTTGCCAACTTCGATGGTGCCCACATGCTCATCGATTCCCAGCTCTCGAGCTGGATTTCTCGTCACAAACTGAAGTGCCACTTCGGGGGGGACATTTCCATGTCGAATGGATTTGGCGGCCTCATGGTTTAGAGCATTGGGAGTAACAGGGAAATCACTCTTGATCACCACACTGGCCCCCGCCTGCAGCAACATCGCTGCGTTGTAAGGGGTGGCATCGTAGGCCTCAACTTTGTAGGCCCAGTGATCAGCAAATGTACTGGTGCTGGCCCCATGGGCTGCGATTTCCGGAGCAATCTTGAATCCCTCAAGGACATGCTGCAGGGATTGAATGCGAATTCCGTGAGAACTGGCAACCCGGAGCAGCATGAGGATTTCATCAGACCGGTAACAATGCGAGTGAATCAGGATCTCGCCAGCAAGAATTTTTGATAAGGCTTCAAGACGCAGATCACGCCTTGGTGGAAGCGTTCTGGCTTTTTCCTCTGCAGAGAGTCGGTCATAAGCCATCCAGCGGGATCGATAATCGAGAGATTCGACAAAAGCTCTGGTAATGGTGGCTTCGACTCCCAGCCGCGTATTCGGGAAACGCCCATTCTTGCGTTTTACGTTTTCCCCGAGTGCAAACTTGACCCCCTGACGAGAGAAAGGGAATAAATGATCGTGGGTGGATGCACCGATCTTCATTTGAACGACCGCGTCCTGCCCGCCGATTGTATTCGCCGAACCGTGGAGCAGGCGGGCCGTGGTCAACCCTGTCGCCAGCCAGCGATACGAATCAGGATCTGTACCATCCACAATATCCCGAACACGGACTTCGCAGGTGATCGAGTTGGTGGCTTCATTCACTCCTCCCAGTCCACGCCCCATCATCATATGGCTGTGCGTATCAATCTGGCCGGGAACGACGAATTGGCCTGTGGCATCAATGACCGTCGTACCATCGGGAGCAGGAATGTCTGTTCCAATCGCCGTGATGCGCCCCGCCTGAATCAACACCGCATGACCTGCGAGCGATTGCCCCGTCCCAGTCAGCACAGTTCCGCCTTTGATCAGCACGTTTCCACCCGTTGACGGGGGACGTCTTTGTCGATCGGCCTTCAGTTCCACGGGAAGCTTTTTGGCAACCGCCGCCTTTTCTTGAGCATCTTTTTCGCTTTGGGCGGCCTCCAGATGCATCGGTTTCAAAGCATCTGCCGGTTTTTGTGGTTTCTCATTCTTCGATTCCCCCGATTCTTCGATCGTGGTGACTTCAATCGCCTGCAAAGCGGCACTCCCATCGATCTTTGTCGATTGAGGCTTGCGCTCGGCGGTGAAGTCAATCGCTGTTCCAAAGAGCGATTTCAATTTACCTGTCATCGTGTTGCCACGAACTGTCCCTTTGAATTCCAAGGTCACATCCCGGTCACCGGCTCCAATCGAGACCACGAACTCGACCTCCTGGCCTTTGACCGTCCCTTGTTTAATTCGACCATCTCCCTGTTCACTGGAGAATCGACCCGTCAATCGATCACCCGTTTGCACAATCGACAATGTGGCCATGAGTGAGTTTTCTGTAGCAGTGCTTTTCACGCGCCACTCACCACTCACTAGTCCTGCGCTATTCGAATCACTGCCAGCAGCCTTGCCGTCCTCGGATTTTCCGGACTCACTCAGTGGTTTGGCCTCGTGAGAAAACTCGAAGACCCGGCCTCCAATGACAACATATCGAACCACGCTTTTCGTGTTTGAGATCGGCCCATTGAGAATCGTAAAGTTGGCCAGCTTCCCTGGTGCAATCGAACCAAGTTGCTGTTCTTGACCAAGAATCTGCGCCGGTTCCGAAGTTAACAGGGCAATTGCTTCTTCCTCTTTGAGCCCGCGCTCGATCATTTTCCGAATCACGCCGAGTAACTTCTGTGGTTGGTCGCTGAATCTCCGGCTGGAGAGACCGACTTTAATTCCACTGCGAAGAAGTGTTCGTGCCAGATCGAGTTCTTCCTGATACTCCAGGAGCGAATTTTCCTGAACGTCCTTGGGAGGTTTTTTGCCTCGTCCCGCGAGACCTGCAGGCGATTCTTCGACTTTTGGCGCATCATCAGCATTGAGTGCGAGGATCACCGGCGTCTGTGTCGATTTGAGAAGTTCGATCTGCTGACGGGCTTCTTTGCCTCCCCAGATGATGACCTTAAGACCGTGCTCTTCACCCAGTCGAATCGCGCGCTCGATGTCGTTGGCAGTATCCGCAATGATGACCGCCGGCCGCCCCGATCGCTTGAACTCGATCAGCGACTCCCACCCGGCATCTTTGGGTGGACGACTAATCCCCGGGCTCCCGCTGGCAGCTAACTTCAAATGCTGCTCGTGTCGCATGGCGTCGAGCCAGACCTGACGGAAAAGAGCCACCTGACCCATGACTGTGGATGGATAGACACCAAACGACTGCGGCGAGAATTCAAAGACCTGTCCTGCGCCAGCACCCAACCATTCTTCACGGGGTGGCTTATCGCCCAACTGGAGGAGCACACCCTGGCCACTACAGATTCTCCCCGACGGCCAGATCGCGACTGTCGTAAAACCTGCTCCGCGCAGCTTCGAGGTACCGGCAAATTCTCGGGGTAGCCGGGACATGACATCAAAGTCGGGAGTAAATCCAGTGCGCAGATCGCTGGGGAGATGGGCGAGAGAAGTCTGCTCCAAACCCATTTCCTGCATTGGCATAAGGGGGATATTTTGTTCCAGGCCACTCGGGAGGCCGGCATTGATCCATCCCGGATAGATGTGCAAACCAGCGGCATTAATGATTGATGTACCGGGAGGAATCACGCCGTTCGGAATGACATCCGTAATCACACCGTCCCGGGAGAGAATCAGCCGGCTCTTTTCAGTCTTAGCGGAAGCGTCGTCCAATACTTTTTCGTCAGGAGTATTGAGATGCCAACTGCCTCCTTCAATGGCTAACTGCCGAAAGGGATGCGGAACCGCTTCCTGGGCCAACAGTTGAGCAGTTCCTCCGGTGAAGGTGAGGATTAAGCCAGTGAGCAATGCCCGCTGTAGAATTGCTGGTGCGCAGAAAACCCGGCGTTTAAAAACGATGGCGAGAATAGACAAACCCAACCCCTTCTAGAATCGATGAAGACGATACAGGAGAAAGAGTTCGCGCAACTCCCCCAGATTCAAATTCGTCTACCAGAGAAAATACGACCTCAACCTGAGGGTTTTCCAGTGTGGAATCTGCAATAGAATTGAAAAAGTTCAATCAGGGACAAGACTTTACGATTGACAGATTCGTAATCGCCGATACCATCAGGCTACAGAAGTCGATTTCCAGGTCGGCTTAGCAGGTCTATGACCACTGTCTCCGGGTGATCGTCGTTTTTGATGTCCCCAATTGTCTGCTGACTCTCACCTCCACACAGTGATGTGTCAGGTTGAGAATCGTAAGTTTTCCGACAGAACCCTTCCTTGGCGGGTTCTGCCAGAAAATCCCGTCGATTCGTGAGCAGATCGTGCAGCCTTGAGTATGCAACATTCTTCAGGCTGCATGGCGATTTCAGATGGTGCGATGGAATTGCTGAGTACTGACTCGTGCTCTTTGTTCTAACGATGTGTTGATTGTTTCTGTGCTTTCTGGTCTGTGTTGTCTGGATAGTGGTTTTATCCCTGGCTGACTTTTTCTGCCAGATCCATACAGGTTCAGAGACAGGACATCTTCCGTATCAGGCAGCAGATCTGTCGCTGGCGTAACATATCATCTGCCTGAATGTACTTTTCGGTGGAATTGCTGGATCCCGTATTTGGGATCACTATGTCCGGAGTTGCTGAAATTCAGCATGACTGGCGATCAGTATTACAGGCCATCAGCATTGCAGGAACATCGCTCGATTTGCTGATCAACCTTCTTCTGGCAGTTTCTTGGATGGAAAATATCACTTCAGTGGCTTTCTTCTGGATGTTGACAGCGGCTTCTGGATCGTGACAGGAGTCTATAAGAGTCCGGATCACATGTTTTCTGAACTCTTTCGGAACATGCCATTCATGATGAGGCCAATGCCAAGTGAATCTAAATGTGAGGCGGATCTGAACATAAAGCGAACTGCCGATCGTCGATCACCCTGAAATCTGTCACAAACTCCATTTCTGCTTAGAGATTTTCGTATCGGTATTGAAGATTTGCCCGTGAGCAAAGGTTTTCGAAATTGCCATTCATCAGGAAGGCAGGCTCCATACCTCGACTTCCTGACCTCAGTCTGTCGCACAAATCGACCAATGGCGGAACTCCTCCAGGATTTTGGGCGGCAGATCAATTGTTGCTGTGATGTGTACGACTGAGATTAACTCTCGTGCATGTCGACTTTTCGAGATTGAAACTTAGAGATTACGCATGACTGAAAAACGCCCAGGGGCACGACGCCCAACGCGCCGCCGCTCAGACGATGTTGAGAACTCGGCTGAGACACCCAAGCCTGTGATTGAAGAGGTCTTTGAGGAAGTCGCAGGGCTCCACCGCGAATTTGATGGCGAGGAACCTCCTAAGCCAAAACGGACGCGGACTCCTCGAGCCACATCAACAGGCTCCCGCAGCGCAGGCGAGTCTTCGACCAGTGAATCGGCTCCCCGTGCCGAACGACCTTCACGCCGCAAACCGGCACCGGTCGATATCGAACCAGCTCCTGTAGCCGGGAGTGCCATGTTCTACGATCCGGTCGATGAATCAGACTTCACACCATCGCCTCGATCCCGAAAGTCGCAGGAAGATTCCAGTGCTGATGCGTTCCCAGTGAATGAAGAGCAGCCGGCTGCAACACGGCGTCGACGTGCTCCTTCGCGAAGCCCACGCGAAACATCAGCAGCCCCCAAAGCGCAAGATACTCCCAAAACACAAGATAACAGAGCACAGGACGACAGCGACTTCGGCTCTGGCCTCGATGACGTCGATTCGCCATCAAAAACGGCTGGTCCATCGAGAACTTCAGCCTCGAATGAAGGTGAATTTTCATCTGGAGATCAAGCCTCTTCCCGTACTCAGCGGCCACGCCGGTCGGCAGCGAGAACTGGTGGCGAAAGATCAAGTCGATACCAGAGTCGCGGAGACGGGCCTGCCGACGAATCAACGTCATTCGCACGTCGAGATCGATCGGAAGCCAGTAACAGATCCGAAACCAGGGACCGATCAGAAGCCATTGACTTTGAACCAGCACCTCGTTCTGGTGAGTCTTCTTCAGACGCTTACAATCGCGCTGGTGCTGAAGATGAGGGACCAAGATCAGGCCCTCGCGATGAGAGCAATTCCGGCGAAAGCTTTAATGAATCAGGCTATTCGGGCGAAAACTCGAACGATGGCACACCCGCGCGACGCCATGGTGGATTCAACGAAGGTGATGAGGGAGGCGACCCGAATGATGGAGGTCGCCGTCGTCGCCGCAGGCGCCGTCGTGGTCGCGGTGGCTCAGATGGTGGCCAGCAGGGCTCACAGGCACCTCGCGGACAGTTCGTTCCCCAGGGAAACAACAATCCCCGTGGCCGGAACAACAATAATCGCTCACAAGGTGGTCACCAGCGAAATCAGGGAGGAAACCGCCCCTATGATCAATCGCGTCGGGGGTCACAGAATCCTCAGGATCGCAATTACAACTCCGCTCCGCGCGGGCCGGAAGTCATTGAGCCCACCAGTGGCGTGCTCGAATTGCACCCCAAAGGCTATGGATTCCTTCGCGACCCCAAAGCCGGTTATGTCTCGCAGGAAACCGATCCGTTTGTGTCAGCCACGATCATTCAGAAATTTGGTCTGCGTGAAGGTGTGCTGATTCAGGGTGATATGGTTCAGGGCAGCCGAGGGCAGGGCCCACGTCTGCGGACAACCGAGTATATCGATGGCCGCACACCCGAAGATTACGCACAAATCAAGGGGTTTGACGATCTCACACCCATCAATCCCTTTGAGCAGATCCGCCTCGAAACCGGGCCCACCCCCATCACCATGCGAGTCATGGATTTGTTGACGCCGATCGGTAAAGGTCAGCGGGCACTCATTGTGGCTCCGCCCCGCAGTGGCAAAACCATGCTGCTGCAGGAGATCGCTGATGCCGTCAGCAAGAACCATCCAGAGATCTATCTGATTGTGCTGTTGATCGACGAACGTCCTGAAGAAGTGACCGAAATGCGTCGTCGCGTGCGCGGTGATGTCATTGCCTCCTCGATGGATCGTGAAGTCGAAAACCATGTGCGCGTCAGCCAGTTGATCTTCGAACGGGCCAAAAGGCTCACCGAGTCAGGGCGGGATGTCTTCATTCTGCTGGATTCGATTACCCGAACTGCCCGTGCTTTCAATAAATGGACAGGGAACACCGGTCGCACAATGTCCGGCGGTCTCGACATCAAGGCCATGGATATTCCCAAGAAGATGTTCGGCCAGGCCCGTCGTTTCGAAGAAGGGGGCTCACTCACTGTTGTCGGGACAGCCCTTGTCGAAACTGGCAGCAAAATGGACGACGTGATCTTCCAGGAGTTCAAGGGGACTGGCAACATGGAAATGGTGCTCAGCCGAGACCTGGCAGATCGTCGCATCTGGCCTGCCATTGATGTTTCAAAATCGGGGACTCGTCGCGAAGAAAAGATCCTCTCTCCCGAAGTGATGGAGGGGGTGACATTGCTCCGCCGCAGTCTGATTTCTTTGAGCCCTGTCGAAGCGATGGAGCAGATGGTTCGTATTCTCACCAAATACAAAACCAACGAAGAGTTCCTCGCCAAGGTTCGTTCGATCCTCTAACAGGGCTTCACCTTGCTCCTGATGGTGCACCCGTAAAAACTGGCTTCAGATAACGGATAAGCCCGTGTGCTGATGAATTTCAGCACGCGGGCTTATTTTTTGAACACACAGGCAACCGCCACTACCATTTTGTGAATTGAGGCGCTTGATCGAGCTGCCCATTGGAGGAGATGGGCTGGCCTTTTCCGTTCAAGAAGGGAGGGCGGGCAGGAGCATGGGCTGCAGGATGTCGCCGGGCATCCAATCGCTGGGCACGCTCCAAAGCTTCACGCGCTGCACGCTCCTGAATTTTCCGACGTGCGAGAGTGACCTGTTGTTCGTAAGCCGCCGCTGCACTTCGTGATGCCATCGCTTTAGCCGGAGATTGATCTGTTGGCAGGTCGGCATTCGATGACTTGGCTGGCGGAATTATTGCTGGCTCCTGCCCGGCTTGAGAATATGAGACCTGCTGTGTTCGATCGACGTCAGTACCATTTGAACTGGTCGTTTCAGAGTTGCTGTTGGCCTGTGCTGGTGGGGGAGGATTCTTCGATCCCGCAGGCGTCTGATCTTCAAACAGGAGCGGGAGCGGGCCTAGTTCCTGCACCAGATTTTCTGTGGTCACCTTGGGCCTGACGAGTTCCGGATCATGCTGAAAACGAATGACCTCCTGCGCCAGACTGGTTTCCAGAGAGAGTACCAGTGCAGGGAGCGAGAATGACAGGCCAACGACATTGAACCATGACTGAGGCATGTCATTAAACTCCGACGTTTCCATGGGGCCTTGAAGAACTCAACGATTTGATTTCAACGGTGTGATTTCTGAGGCCTGCCGAGATTCCAGCAATTGCTGTCGATACACCTTGCCCCTGAATATGAAATTCGACCAATCAGACCTGTCGTCTTGAGAAACTTTAACGGTCATAAGCAATTTCATACCGGAACTTCGGTGAAAACTGCCGCACGGGAGCCGCTCTGAAGCCAAAGGGCCACCGGTCATGGCTGGACGACGAGGTTATTGACCAGAAGTCGGTGCTGGTGATGTCGGCGTAAGCACTGGATGTTCGATGGCGGCGCCCTCAGTGCTTTTGGGTGATTCCAAATCGTCACTCTGCTCTTTTTCAAGTTCTGCCGACTCAAGTTCTGCCGAATGATGCAGAGCATCTGCCAGTTGAGCCCTTTGAATTTGAATCGCTTCATCAAATTGATTGAGGACATCGATGGCTCGATCACGCGATGTCACCAGTCCGATAATCAGGTACTGAATAATCGCCAGACCATAACAGGCCCAGCCGACCCAGCCATCCTGGAAGACAGCCATAATGGCAAAGACAGGAGATGACCGGTTGAGGTGCTTGCACAACAAACCTCGAATCAGATCCGGCAAGTAGCTCCAGCACGCCTTGATACGTCCATGGGGCGGCATCTTGAAGGGAGGTGGCCCGGGATGAATGATCGCAAACAGACCTTGATCAGGCATGCCTTCAATCACACCAATGGCGAGCATTAATCGACCGGCCAGAATCATCCAGCCCTTTTCCTCTCGAAGATCCAGTGGCACCCAGCCAAAGAAGGCCTGCTCCATATTGGCCGAGGCGACCAGCAGCAGAATCGCTCCGCGGAACCAGAGTTCAAGATCTCGCTCAAGCTCCCGATCAAGCCCGTTCACTCGGACAACACGCTTCAAAAACCAGCGAAACAGCGGAACAGCCATCAAACCGATGATCAGGCGCGTGACTGGTTTCAGTATCGGAGCCAGTAGTTGCGGCGGTATCAATAATCGCAGCAACTCCAGCATGCGTGAAAACTCCTTCAGTGTGATGCCAACTTACTGACGCACAAACCTTGGCAAAAGATCATGAATTCCAGTTGATCTTCTCAAAAATCTTCTGCAAACGCACTCCCCGGTCAGGATTCAAATGCCGGATATGTGCCACCCGGCCCTGAAGATGAGCTCGAAAATCAACCTGTTGATCTCGATTCTGTGTCTGATGACCATGCCGCACGCAATTGTGCAAAATCGCTTTGAGTTGATCGTAGTCTCTTCGAGAGCAATTTGGACTCTGATTAACGACCACACCAGTGACTGTCTGCCGATTCGACTGACGGAGAATCCTTCGCTTCGCGGGCTGAGAATGAAAACGGCACTGCACAATCACCTGATCAGTCAGTGGCACAAATCTTTTGAGTTGTTTCAAAAACCGATGATCACCCGAGAATGTGAGATCGTCTGCGTAACGGGTGTAAATCGCACCAAATCGACGCGCTAAACCCGTCAAACGCACGTCCAATGAATAGGCCGCCAGATTGGCAAGAGCCGGAGAAGTGGGCGCGCCTTGTGGTAAGTGACGCCTGGTGAACTGCATGATCGAATAAGGATTCTTATCAGGAAATGCCATACCAATTGGCAATGCGGAGGTCGTCAATCGCGCCAGCCATAACGCCATTTCGCGAGAGTACCCCAGGGAACGAAAGATCGCGACGACTTTTGAAAATGTGACCGACGGATAGAAATCTTTCAGATCAAACTTCACTACGACAGCTCTGCCGGCATGTAACTGAGCGTTCGAAAGAATGTCACAGTTCGGGACAAAACCATGGGCCGCTGGATGTGCGGGAACGAGATCAAGAATCTGCCTGAGAATGATCTCCTGCACTTTTTTGAGTGCCGGTTTGGGCGCTTCAATGAGCCGGTGCCCCGAGCGCTTTTTGCGGATCCATTTCAGCCAGTAATGCGATTTTTTTTCGGTGGGAGGTCGCCCATGATCCGCCAGATGAATCAACCCTGCCAGCCGACCAATTGGCAGCCCTAAAAACTGACTTAATTCATCGAGAGTGGTGAGGACTGGCAACCGATGTTGCTGCAGCAAATCGACGCGCGTATCCGTCAGCAGATTCAGAAACTGCTTACGTCGGCGCGTACGGGCATATCTGGCATAAACGTACGGAAGCTGATCGACTTGAGTTCCACGCCCCTCGATGCGCCATTGTCGCACCATTTCGGGTGATCGATATCTGAGTCGTGGAAGTTTCGGAGTTGTTGTGGAACCGATCCATTGCCGCTTCTGGCCACTGGCTCGATTCGCAGGAGGGCTACTCGGCAAGGCGTGGTTGGAACCCGTCGGTCGCCACCAACTCCAGAACCAACTCCACAAACCCATGAAGACATCCTTGCCCTGGCAATGCATCGTCTGCATTGAATTCCCTAAAGTATCGACCGCCGGGTCGCACAACCAATGCCTGTTTCGAATCCTGTCTACGGTGGAACCACCGTAGACAGGATTCCAGTTCAGTATGGGAGCAATCATTCGAGCACGGGGTAACCCCGCACCGGCCAGGCTTTTCAGCGATATGGCCTCTTCTTGTGCGACCCGGCGGCCGACGTCTGGAGTTTACACGGATTTCCACGACTCACCAAGCGGCTTTTTGGTGAACGGTTTTCCCACAATTTCTGCAGGGATGTGAATCCTCGTTCTCTGAGGGAATACACGAGCAGACGTTTCAACTATGCTATGACGAATCGTTCGTCAAAAGATGACTCACCAAAAAGAGAAACCGATCGATATGTTTTCTGCAGGTCCAACTCCGCTGGACGTCACCTTTGTGCTGTTTGGCATTCCCGTTCGCGTGAACCCGATGTTCTGGCTGATGGCCGCTGCTCTGGGTTGGGGATCAGGTGACCTTCCACTGGTGCTGATCTGGGTGTGGTGTGTCTTTTTCTCAGTACTCATTCATGAACTGGGACACGCTCTGACAGCCGAGTGGTTTGGCTGGCGCAGTTCGATCCTGCTCTATTTTGGGGGAGGGCTGGCCTTCTCAGATCGGTACGTCAATAACACACCCGGGCGGTCCGTGATCATGTCGTTAATGGGCCCGATGGCTCAATTCCTGCTCCTGGGAATCGTGCTGATCGTTTTATTGGCCTTACGCGCCTTTCAAATCGAGATTCCGCCCTATGCATCGACCGCGTTTAACTATCTGATCATCATCAATATTTTCTGGCCGATCTTGAATCTGCTCCCGATTCTGCCACTCGATGGAGGCCGCATTCTGCAGGGCCTGCTCGACATGTTCCGCATCCGACGGCGAAGTGATATCTCCCGGGGAATCAGCGTGGTTCTCGCGGCGGCCGTCGCCGTCTGGTGCTTTTCCGAAAACATGCCCTTCGGCACGATCATGTTCGGTTTGATTGCCTGGCAGAACGCCAGCGGAGCCTTCGATTCCAGGGCGTACTGATTCATTGCTTGTTTAAAGCTGAAAAGTAGGCCAAATTCACCAATCACTTGAGAGATGACGTCATTCGGGAACTCTTCCAGTGGCAAACCAAAAAACCTCCACACCACAGAGCCGGAGCTACATTCACAAAGCCTGTGATATGGCTACAGAAGTGGATGGCGGTGAGTTTCAGGCACTGGCAGATCCATTAGCAGATATGAAACAGACCTATTGTGCGACCTGTGAAGACTACTTCCCGGTCCGTGAATTTCGCTGGGAAGATACGAACGAAACACTTTCCAAGTACTACGCCAGGCACTCGCAAAAGGCCTCGGAAATGGCTCGCTTCCTGGGTCGCCGGGACGGCATGCTCGCACTCTGCCTGCTCGGAGCAGGTTTGGGAGTACTTGCAGGGATTGCCATCGGCCTCATGAAGGGTCTTGGCCTGGGAATCCTGTTGGCAATCATCCTGGGAATCATCGGCCTTGTCGGTGGATTTTGCCTGCAGGCGTTTGTTGTCAATCCGCTGTTGCTTTTGATGATCTGTGGTGAATGGGATCCCCGTCGACTCAAGTAATCACTCAACGCGCTTTCGACGACATGCAGATATCAAAATCGCCCGCCCATCACTTTCGATGAGCGGGCGATCTTTGAACTTGAAAGCTTCGAGCAAGGCGATCTCATTCTCGCGATGCAGTAAAGGTAAACTCGCCGTGATGAGCATCGACCCTTACGACGTTGGATTCGCTGAATTCACCCGACAGTAACGAGTTGGCCAGTTCGTTCTGCAACCTTTGCTGAATGACTCGCTTGAGAGGCCGGGCCCCATAGGTGGGATCGTAACCTTCGGTCGCGAGAACATCCTTCACGCTGTCGCTGACTTCGAGGCGAATATCGTGTTCGGCCAGCCGCTTGATCAGTTTGGCAAGCTGCAGATCGACAATCTGTCGAATTTCCTTTTTGCCGAGGGGATGGAAAACGATCACTTCATCCACGCGGTTGAGGAACTCGGGCAAGAATTCCTTTCGCAGTGCTCCCATCACTCGGCTGTAGATCTCCCCTTCATCATCAGTTCCCGAAAGATCCATGATGAGCTGACTGCCGATATTCGACGTCATGACGATAATCGTGTTCGTGAAGTCCACAGTTCGTCCCTGACCATCCGTCAAACGGCCATCATCGAGAACCTGGAGCAAAACATTGAAGACATCGCGATGGGCTTTTTCGACTTCATCCAGCAACAGCACGCTATAAGGCCTGCGGCGAACAGCCTCTGTCAGCTTGCCGCCTTCTTCGTAACCCACATAACCGGGCGGGGCACCGATCAACCGAGCCACGGAGTGCTTCTCCATGAACTCGCTCATATCGATACGCACCATCGCCTTTTCATCATCAAACAGAAACTCAGCCAAGGCCTTGCAAAGCTCCGTCTTGCCGACACCCGTCGGTCCCAGAAACATGAAGGAGCCAATCGGTCGATTCGGATCCTGCATACCCGAACGAGCTCGCCGGACGGCATTGGAAACCGCTGTGACAGCTTCTTCCTGGTTGATCATCCGCTTATGAATCTGATCTTCCATCGAAAGCAGTTTGGCTTTTTCAGTCTGCATCATGCGGGCCACGGGAATCCCCGTCCAATGGCTGACGACTTTGGCGATATCCTCATCAGTCACTTCTTCGCGCAGAAGCCGCTGGGTGTTGTCTAAAGTGGCCACTCGGGATTCGGCTCCCTGCAATGCGGCCTGAGCGGCTTTCAATTCCTGCTCCGTCTGAAAAGCCCGCACGAAGTCTTCGTTATTGTTGGTCCGCTGAGCCTGGGCGAAAGCCTGCTCATAAGCCGTTCGCAGTTTCTCGATTTTCTCCTTCATCGGACGAATGCCGGAAAGTGCTTCCTTCTCGGTCTGCCAGCGCACTTTCAGCGCAGTCACCGATTCTTCCTTCTCGGCAATCTCCTTCCGGATGGAGGCCAGGCGCTGCTGACTGTCCGGAGACGTTTCCCTGGCGAGAGCCGTGGCCTCAATCTGCAGACGTGTCAATGCTCGTGTCGCCTCGTCGATTTCGGCCGGCATCGAATCCATTTCCATGCGCAATCGGCTGGCGGCTTCATCGATCAGATCAATGGCCTTATCGGGCAGAAAACGATCCGCGATGTAACGATCCGACAGCTTGGCAGCGCTGATAATAGCATCGTCGGTAATTCGGACCCCGTGATGTGACTCGTACCGTTCCTTGAGCCCGCGCAAAATCGAGATTGTATCTTCCACACTGGGCTCATTGACCAGCACGGGCTGGAAGCGTCGTTCGAGAGCAGGGTCTTTCTCGATGTATTTGCGGTATTCATCGAGAGTCGTTGCACCAACGCAATGGAGTTCACCCCGGGCCAGGGCTGGCTTCAACAGATTCGAAGCATCGACAGCTCCTTCCGAAGAACCGGCACCTACAACCGTGTGAAGTTCATCAATAAAGAGAATGACTTTCCCTTCGGATTCGGTCACTTCCTTCAGCACAGCCTTCAGTCGATCCTCGAACTCGCCGCGATATTTCGCACCGGCAATCAGAGCCCCCATATCGAGAGCGATGACACGCTTGTTTTTAAGGTTTTGAGGAACATCTTCCAGCACAATGCGATGGGCCAGGCCTTCGACAATCGCCGTCTTACCAACACCGGCATCACCAATCAGCACAGGGTTGTTCTTGCGGCGGCGTGAAAGGACTTGAATGACGCGTCGAATCTCACTGTCACGGCCAATCACAGGGTCGATCTTCCCCAAGCGAGCCAGTGCGACGAGATCTTTGCCGTACTTTTCAAGTGCCTGATACTTGTCTTCGGGATTCTGATCCGTCACCTGCTGATGCCCGCGAATTGACTGCAGGGCCTTGAGAACATCGGATTCCTCAACTCCATTCATTTTCAGCAATCGACCAGCGACGTCGTCACTCTTGATCAGCGCCAGCAGCAGATGTTCGGTTGAAACGAACTGATCCTTCATCTGGTCAGCCAACTGCTGGCTCTTGTTGAGGACATCCATGAGCGCACTCGACGCTCCGACCTGTGAAGAACTCCCCGAGACCTTGGGGAGACGCGAGATCTCGCTGTCAACCAGGCTGGTGAGTTGAGTCAGCCGGACGCCGATTTTTTCGAGAATCGGGCGTACAACGCCACTCGATTCTTCCAACAAGGCTTTGATCAGATGCAAAGGCTGCACCTGGGGTTGTCCGTTATTTTCTGCGAGTTGTTGAGCTTCCTGCAGTGCCTCCTGGGCTTTAACAGTCAGTTTGTCGGCTCGGAATGCCATGGATGTCTCTCCGTATGCTGCTGCCAATATCTTGACAGAAATTGTGATGATTGGATTTCGCGAAGGCTATGAAATTCAGCCTCAAGAACTTAATGACGATCCTGGAACAGGCTGAATGAGAATTGAAAAATATCTACGACACGACCCTGCGACCGGGCTTTCGCTCGGCGTCACAGGGTCGTGGATATGTCGAAGAAAACGGGATGAAATGATTATTGAGGTGTCGTATCCAGTCCCGGTGGCTTCGGTCGATTGTCGAAACAACCGAAATCACCAGACAGGCTCAAATCACGACCATCAACAGCCCACTTCCAGCCGCATTAACTCTTCTTCTCAAATTCAGCATCGATGACGTCGTCGCCTCCCTTGGAAGCAGCACCATCATCGGCAGCAGCACCTGTGGCACCACCGGGAGCATTGATATGCTGCGCCATGGCATAGCTGGCCTGCTGCAGAGCTTCGACTGCGGTGTTGATAGCAGTCACATCTTCGCCGGTTTCGACCTGCTTGACGCGAGCAATCGCAGCTTCAATCGCCGACTTCGAGCCCGCATCGAGCTTTTCGCCATGCTCTTTGAGCAACTTCTCAACTTCGTATGCCGAGGTCGACGCCTTATTTCTTGCTTCGGCCAGTTCACGTCGTTTCTTGTCGTCACCCGCATGAGACTCAGCGTCTCGCTTCATCCGTTCAATCTCGGCAGGATCAAGACCGCTGGCGTTCTGGATCTTGACGGACTGTTCTTTGCCAGACCCGAGATCCTTGGCTTTCACGCTGACGATCCCGTTGACATCAATATCGAAGGAAACTTCAACCTGAGGCACACCGCGTGGTGCAGGGGGGATCCCATCCAGATTGAACTGGCTCAGGAGACGATTATCCCGCGCCATCGGACGTTCACCCTGGAAGACACTCACAGTAACTGCTGTCTGTCCGTCGGCTGCCGTCGAGAACACCTGCTTCTTGCTTGTCGGGATTGTCGTGTTTCGTTCCACAAGGCTGGTCATGATTCCGCCCTCAGTTTCGATCCCCAGCGACAGCGGGGTGACGTCGAGCAGAAGCATATCCTTGACGTCGCCAGCAATGATGCCCCCTTGAATTGAGGCACCAATTGACACAACTTCGTCGGGATTCACCGAGCGATTGGGCTCTTTGTTGAAATAGCTCTTTACGAATTCCTGAACTTTAGGAACGCGAGTCGAACCACCGACGAGCACAACTTCATCGATATCGGAAGGCTTGAGCTTGGCATCCTTAAGCGCCTGCTCCACAGGCTTCTTGCAGCGATCGATCAGGTGATCGATCAGCTTTTCAAACTCGGCCCGTGTCACATTTAACTGCAAATGCTTCGCACCCGAAGCGTCGGCTGTAATGAAGGGCAGATTGATATCGGTCGTTTGTGATGACGAGAGTTCCTTCTTGGCCTTTTCAGCAGCTTCGCGAAGACGCTGCAACGCCATGGGATCTTTACGCAGGTCAATTCCGTTTTCGGCCTTGAACTTATCAGCGATAAAATCGAGCAGGGCCTGATCGAAATCGTCACCACCCAGATGCGTATCGCCATTAGTGCTCAAGACCTCGACGAGATCGCCGGAAACTTCGAGGACGGAGATATCAAAGGTACCACCACCCAGGTCAAAGACCGCGATCTTTTCGTCTTTCTTGGTCTGTAGCCCATAAGCCAGCGCTGCGGCAGTGGGCTCATTGATAATGCGTTCGACCTTCAACCCGGCGATTTCACCGGCGTCTTTGGTGGCTTGTCGTTGCGCATCATTGAAGTAGGCAGGGACAGTAATCACAGCCCGTGTCACGGTGTGTCCGAGGTAAGCTTCCGCAGCTTCCTTCAATTTCCGCAGCACGAGCGCTGAAACTTCGGGAGGTGTATATTCCTTCCCGCCCGCTTCAACGCGCACATATTCACTGGGGCCACCGACGACCTTGTAAGGGACGAGTTTCTCTTCCGACTCGACCTCGCTGTGGCGTCGCCCCATAAAACGCTTCACAGAATAAATCGTATTTTTAGGGTTGGTGACGGCCTGACGTTTCGCAGGATCGCCCACGAGCCTGTCCCCTTTGTCGGTGAAGGCCACGATACTGGGTGTCAGGCGGTTCCCTTCCTGATTGGCGATGACCTTGACTTCACCACCTTCCATCACGGAGACGACAGAGTTGGTCGTCCCCAAGTCGATTCCAATCACTTTTTCCTGAACGGCCATATCTCATTCTCCTCGATGACTTGATCTGAAGATGTTGTATCCACGTTAACTGCAGGCGTCTGACTTCCCATCAAAACTCTGTACGAACAGAACTCTGTACAAAGACTTCTGACCCCCCTGGAGCCCCGGCAACCATACGGCTGCTCGATACTGTTCAGGATGCAGAAGCCTCGGCAAACAGGGTCTCGACAGAGATCTGTCAGTCATGCCCTTAGCTTTCGTCAGCCACAGATAGTCAGCAAACATCGCGCCAAACACAAAACGAATGCACAACATGAATGCAATCTATTACTCCACAATCAGTTATGAAGAACGAAACTCCTACAACGGAATCGTTCACCTTAAAACAGCCGCCACTTTGGCACCTAACGCCAAAATGACAGCCCCCACCAAGACTGCCATTTTGACACCTAACGTTGGATTATGGATGGTAAGTTCATCTCGGGAACTCTGCCAACTTGACAAAGCAGGAAACAGACCTGTAAAAGAGCGTAACGTCCTGAATTTTCACGAGTTATGTGACACTTAACGGATACGCGAACTGCGAGAGTGTTAAGTGTTAATGTGGATTCAGGTTAGGCACTCTCATTCGGGAATACTCGGGAAATGGCCACAAAGCCTCAGCCGACCAAGAAAACATCGAAAGCCTCCACCAGCGGATCGGCAAAAGCTGCTGGCAATCCCGTCAAGGCGACAGCGAGTCTTGAAACGGAAATCGAGAAGCTCGACAGTGAAATTGTCAAACTTCTCAACCAGAGAGCCTCAGCCACTTTAAAGCTCCTTGAAGCAGCCCCCGACAAAAAGGCTGTGCTGTTTGATCCTAAAGCTGATGATCTCCTCGCATTAAAGCTTGAAGAGAAGTCTTCCGGCCCATTACCTGCCCATGCATTACGCGGAGTTCTGCGACAGGTTCTCAGCTCAATTCGTAACCAGGTTCGCACCCAGCGCGTGGCCTACCTGGGTCCGGCATTCAGCTTTACTCACATGGCGGCGATTGAGCGTTTTGGTGAGGCGGCTGATCTGATTCCCGTGAACACGATTGCCGCAGTCTTTGAAGAGGTCAATCGAGGCCATGCCGACTTCGGACTGGTCCCCATCGAGAATAGTACAGACGGCAGGATCATCGACACTCTCGATATGTTTACCCGCCTGCCACTGCGTATCTGCGGTGAAGTTCAACTCGCCATTCACCACAATCTGCTGGGTCGTTCTGCTCGTGGAGAAATCACAGAGATCTACAGTAAACCACAAGCCCTTTCGCAATGTCGCGAATGGCTGAGTCGTAATATGCCTCAAGCCCGGCTGATTGAAGTCACCAGCACTTCGACCGCCGCTCAACTGGGACGTGATAAACCAGGTGCCGCCGCAGTTGCCAGCCGTCAGGCAGCCACCGAGTACGGGTTGGAAATTCTGGCAGCGAACATTGAAGACAACTCTCAGAACATTACTCGATTTGCTGTGCTTGGCGACCGTATCATGGCTCCCACTGGACAGGATCGAACCTCGATCCTGCTACAGACAGCCGACAAGCCGGGGGCTCTCGCCAATGCTCTGGAAATCTTCAAACGGCTCAAAATCAACCTGACTTGGATCGAATCCTTTCCATTGCGTGGGCCCGAGAGTGGTTACATCTTCTTCATCGATGCCGAGGGGCACATGAAGGACACTCGCGTCAAGAAAGCACTTGATGAACTGACAACTCATGCAGTTCGCCTCGAAGTGCTGGGCTCGTACCCCTGCAGCGAACCGATTGACTGAAATATCTGAACGAACAGAGTCTTTTCGAATCTGAAAGAATGCTGATCTCAGTTTGAGCAGCGGACTTTGATCTTCAGGCAACTGAACACGTTTAAGCTTTCGATTTCATCTGCAACTTTGGTTGAGTGAGGATACACCTATGCGTCGCCTGTTTGTGGCTGGCAACTGGAAAATGAATACCAACCTTGCCAGTGGCAAAGAACTTGCCAAAGGTGTGGCTGCCGAAGCTCAGCGTCTGGGTGATGCGATCGACATTGCCGTTTGCCCACCGTTTGTCTACTTGAGCAGCGTTAAAGCCGAGCTGGCGGGTTCAAAAGTGCAGCTTGGTGCTCAAAATACATGGTTTGCAGCTCCCGGTGCCTTTACGGGAGAAACCGCAGTTGAAATGCTCAAAGATATTGGCTGTTCGTGGGTAATTCTTGGCCACAGCGAGCGCCGTCAACTGCTCGGCGAGAAGGACGAACTGATCAACAAGAAGATCGCAGCAGCGACTTCCGAAGATCTCGGCGTCATTTTCTGTGTCGGCGAGCTGCTCGAAGATCGTCAGGCAGGGCGGACTGAGACCGTTCTAGAAACCCAGCTCTCAGGCGGACTTGCGAATCTGGATGCAGCCGTTCTTGGTCAGATCGTCATTGCCTATGAACCGGTCTGGGCCATTGGCACTGGAGTGACAGCCACTCCGGAACAGGCTGAAGGTGCCCATGCCTTCATTCGCGGCTGGTTAACGAAGCAGTACGGTGCCAAAGTGGCTGACAGCGTGCGAATTCTTTACGGCGGTAGCGTCAAGGCTGACAATGCTGAGGCCTTGATGTCTTTGCCAAACGTCGATGGGGCTCTGGTCGGAGGAGCCAGTCTGACAACTGCTCAGTTTGCTCCCATCCTGCAGGCTGCGGCACAAGTGGCCTCACGTTGATCAGTTTTCGATGATCGATCGATTTTGAAGTCCATATCTTTCGGAAATCGATCGCAGTCTGAAGTCGATCACAGTGGATCTGCCGTCTCTGAGGCTTTCCCTGTCAATCTTTAGCAAAAACTATTATCCTCTTCGCTGATTTCCCTTGGGGATCACTTCTCAAAGGACGCTTGGAGGTTTTGAAGGCAAAGTTATGGATTATCTCATTTACTTCATGATGACATTGCTGGGCTTTGTGAGCCTGCTGCTGATGGCAATTATCCTGTTGCAACGTGGCCGGGGCGGTGGCTTGGCCGGAGCCTTTGGTGGTGCCGGTGGACAAAGTGCTCTGGGTGTGAAAGCCGGAGATCTCTTCACTCGCATTACCATCGGGATGGCTGCCGTCTGGTTTGCACTGGCAGCCATTTGTGTCCTGCTCATGTCACGCCCACTTTATAAAGACGGTTCTCGAGTTGAGAGAAAGCCCAGCGACTCTGCGATTACAAACCCCCTGAACAAACCTGCTGATCCCGAAGAACCTCAGAGTACGACACCAGTCAAGACTCCAGCAGAAGGCACAGTTCCAGCCGGAAATACTCCAGCCGCTGACAACAAGCCGACTGAAGAGAAATCAACCGTAGAGAAATCAACAGCCACACCTCCTGCTGCTTCAAAGCCAGAAGCCTCAGCCAAGGAGACGCCCGCAGGAGATCAAACTCCCGCCGTGAAGACAGATGAGGTCAAGCCTGCCGATGCGAGTCAAGACGCAGCTCCGGCAGTCACGACTCCTGCTGAGCCCGCCAGTGGGACTGAGACTCCCAAGGCCGAAGAACCCAAGCCATAGCCACTGGTACAAGACTTGATTCAGTCTGTGAACCAGTTTCTGCTTAAAACTGTCGCTCGGGAATGAGTTATTGACGTCTGCGACAGGATGGCGACGTTTTGCCTCGCCCTCTCCGAATCAGGACGACAGATCAGTGATTTTCGGACAATTATAGACGGTAGACAGCAGCTATTGTCGGGAGTTGATGGCGTTGCTTCTGAGCATGACAGGTATCGGAATTGGCAGTGCCGAATCCGGAGAAGAGCGGTTGATGGTCGAGATTCGATCCGTCAATAACCGTTACTTCAAGCTCTCTCTGCGCTCTCCCGATTGTTTCGCTGTCTTTGAACCTGAGATCGAAAAGACGCTGCGCGAGAGAATCAGTCGGGGAACCGTCAACGTTTCCATTCGTCTGGAAAGTCGAGGACTGCCATCTGCCATCCGGATTCAGCAGGATGTTCTCAAGGGGTACTGGTCGCAACTTCAACCTCTGGCAAAGGAACTGAAGACAAAGCCTCCCAGACTATCGGAGTTACTGACGCTTCCTGGTGTCCTGAGTGATGAATCTCAGTCGTCCACAGCAGCCGAAGAGCACCTGGCATTGCTCAAACAGGCAATGTCGTCAGCTCTGGATGAGTTTGAGGCTTTTCGCTGCAGGGAAGGGGCCGCCATGCAGGCCGACCTCTGCAAACAGCAATCGCTGATCATTGAAAAATCGCAACTGGTCCGAGAAACAGCACCACAGGTTCTACAGGAATACCGTGAGAAATTGCTGGAACGTATCAACCAGGTTCTCGCCAATTCAGCGACTCAGGTCACTCCCGCCGAAGTGGTTCGCGAAATGAGTCTGTTCGCCGACAAGTGCGACATCAATGAAGAACTCGCCCGCCTGGCAAGCCACTTCGAACAGTTTGAAAAGTACTTGAGTGATCAGATTTCGCAAGGTCGAAAAATCGAATTTCTACTTCAGGAAATGTTCCGCGAGATCAATACCGTTGGCTCAAAAGCCAATCATGCGGCGATTGCACATTGCGTGGTGGAAATGAAGGCAGCACTTGAACGGATGCGAGAAGTCATTCAAAACGTCGAATAGGCAACCGGCCGTATGAGATGAATGAATTGCCCAGAGTTGTTGGAACTGAGTGATCAACTTTCCGCCCTTGAAGCCCACGGGATGCAGAGACAATGACAGTTGCATCAGAGCGTCCAGCGAGCACGGATTCTCTGCCTTTCCGGGTGGTTGTTCTTTCCGGGCCAAGTGGCAGCGGCAAGACAACAATTGTCCACCACCTGCTTGAACAATCACCAATTCCACTGACCAAAGCGATTTCTGCGACAACACGCCCGCCCCGAAAAGGCGAGATCCACGGCGAAGACTATTACTTTCTGTCGCACGAAGAGTTTATGGCTCGTCGCCACCGGCAGGAGTTTGTCGAAACCGCCGAGGTCTATGGTGCTGGTTACTGGTACGGGACATTAGTATCCGAGATTGAACGGGCGCGAGCACTGAACTCCTGGTCATTTCTGGAAATTGATGTGGAAGGTGCACTGCGAGTCGTGCAGCTTTACCCGGATGCGATTACAATTTTCCTAAAAACTCCTTCACCAGAAATTATTGAGCAGCGACTCCGGGGAAGAGGAACCGACGCGGAGGAGACGATTCAAAAGCGCTTGAAGCAAGCTCATCTGGAACTTGCCCAGGCAGACAAATATCGCTACCAGATCATCAATGATCATCTGGATGCAGCAGTCCAACGCATTATCGCACTATTGCAAAATGAGGCCGGCACATGCTCGAAGAACTGAAAGAAGAAGCGATTGTCCGAAAAGTGGGAGGTCGCTTTAAACTCTCCACCCTGATTCAAAAGCGAATGGTGGCTCTCAATCGCGGAGCCAGGCCACTAGTCGATATCCAGACCAAGAACCCGATGGAAGTCGTGGTGCAGGAGATCCTGCAGGATAAGATCTTCCTTGATGCTTCCGGGAATCTCCAGACCGCACCCAGCGTTCCTCGGGAGATGGATGCGGGGCCCTCGCTGGATGATCTGTAATCGGTTTATCCAATCATGATTTGAATCACACCCCGGTTTGCCATCAGTGCAGAGCGGGGTGTTTTTCTCGACGGAAATGCACAGGTCTTCGGGGTGTGTCGAAATGACTTCGTCCCTTTAACCGCCCGATTGGAGGATCTCTTATGACTGGATTCGAAGTCCTTCTGGGGGTGACAGGAGGGATTGCTGCCTACAAGTCGGCTGAACTTTGCAGCAAGCTGGTTCAGCGTGGTGCTCAGGTCTCCGTAGTTCTCACTGAATCCGCCGAAAAATTTATCGGCCCGACGACATTTGAAGCACTCACGGGGCGGCCCGTCATTCGCGAAATGTTCTCTCCTCAGGAACATTTTCGTGGTGAGCATATTGGTCTGGCTCAGCGAGCGAATGTCTACGTGATCGCCCCCGCCACAGCCAATTCTCTGGCACAACTTGCTCATGGGTTTGCACCGGATCTTGTCAGCACTCTGGCTTTAACAATTACCTGCCCACTCTTTGTGGCCCCCGCCATGAACTGCGAGATGTGGGCCAAGCCTTCCGTCAGTCGCAACGTGCAACAATTACGCGAGGATGGCATACACATTATTGAACCAGGGGAAGGCTGGTTAAGTTGCGGTCAAATTGGCCGCGGCCGGATGGCTGAACCTGCAGAAATTCTCGCCGAACTACAAGCTCATTTCCCTGTCCTGGCCACATAGAATCTCAAAGGATCATGCTGATCAAGAGATCTGCCCGTTTGATCTCGTCCAGTGTTTGCCGAAGCTTCAGTTGCGTTCGGAAAAACAGCAGATGGCCGTGTGCCATGCTTGCGGCTCTGAGCCAAGCAGTCTTCCCGACTAACAACGCGTTGTTATTATCTTGGATTGTAACATGCTTCAGTTGCGTTCAGAAAGACAGCGGACCGCTTCCTGCCAATGGCGCGTCAGCACTGATCGCTCACTCCCGTCACAAGAGCGCAGGCAATCCTCCAGCAGTTGCACTGCCAAGCCATAATGCCCAGCCTTGAACGCAATGAGCCCCAGATCGCGATGTTGATCAAATCTCCCTGGAAGAAGAGCTGTTAATCGCCTCTGAACCTGGTGAGCCAGTTCCCAATGCCCCTGCTTGACGTGGAGAACTTTCAGATTATTGAGCATGCGAGTCATGATTTCGCGCGGACGGGCAGGATCCATCATCGGCCGGACTTCATCCTCTGGCAGTTGACTTAAATCGGTCAGCCATTCGAGGCACTCTTCCCAATCTAAAATCAGGCCTCCACGAAAGGCATCGACAAAGAGAGGGCCTTCCTCGCTCTCCAGCCTCAAGAGAAACTGGAGCGGTGCCGAGACACCTTGAAGTGGAATACCGATCGAGCGAGCCACCTCCCACCAGACCAGTGACAGGCTGATGGGCAATCCTGTCCCTGTGCTGACCACGCGGTTGAGATAGCTGGCTTCCGCTTGATCATAGGCTGAGCTACTGCCATGCAGACCATGGGTTCCCGAGAGACATTGCGCCAAAGCCTGCAGTTGATTTCTCGGATCATGTTTTCCGGAAAGCATCGACTGCACTTCCAGGGCACGCTTTGAAATCCACTCAAGCGTGGGTCGAAAGCTCAAACCAGGCTGAGCCTCTCGCGCCACCTCCAGTGCCGCAAGTGTCAGATTGGCATTCCGATCCCGCTGAACCAGTTTGGTGAATTCCACATCATCGGGAAATACAAGCTTAAGGGTCATCGGAAAACATCCGTCCGCAGAAGCACATATTCATCGTTCGGACAAAGACAGCGAACCGTTGGCATTCAGCCTGTTCGAAAGACCTGGGCTGCGAGGAAACGTCCATCTTCGATATATGGTATCTCAATGTCTCCCGCACACCCAAGTGAAAAAGACTTCAATTCACAAACAAGAAATCAGAGAGGCGACATACCAGACTGTCTTAACTGGCCGTCTCATCCGGCGTGACTCGCAATTTTTCGAGCAGCACCTTGTTCCCCGAATCATTGTATTCGACCTTCGACATGAAGGCTCTCATCAGCATAATGCCTCGACCGCAGGGACGATCCAGATTTTCCTCGGCCGTCGGATCGGGAACGTCGTTCCAGTCAAATCCCGGGCCTTCATCTTCAATTTCGATACTGGCAATCACATCGCTGACCGTACAGGCAATTCGCACCCTTTTATCGGGATCCATGCGATTACCATGCTTGATGGCGTTGACCAGACCTTCCTCGAGGGCCAGCCGCATGCCAAAAACATCTCTGGGAGAAAATTCCGCTGCTTCCATCGCAGCAATAATCTTCTCCTGAATGGCCTGACCTTCTGCGGTGTCACTCGGAATCTGAATCTCGAACTGTTCATAGATCGGCATGGCGTCACTGCTGTCGAGGAGAATCAGGCAATTACCGGACAAGCTTGAGCTTAAGCAACTCGGCATCGACCGTCTGGATCATCATCCAGAATGTCAATAACGTTGTGACCACAATCGTTTTTGAAGGAAGAAATCATTCCAGGAGCAGGGCCAAAATCTTACACAGTTTCCACGGCTCTGGAACAATATCCCGTCTTCCAAGTCTACGATTGCTACCCCGCAAATCGACAGGTTACATCCCATCGAGAGCTTGTTCCTGAGTCGACTTGATATCGAAAATCTTATCCAGCCGAGTGATCTGGAAGACTTCAAGAATTTCCGGCCGAATGGCACAAAGCCGCAGTTTACCCCGTGCCGCTTTCACCTTTTTGTCCATCGTGATCAATTTGCCCAGTGCAGCACTGGAAAGATACTCGACAGTGGAAAAATCGAGCACGATCTTTTTGCGACCGTCTTCATCGACCAGCCCAAACATCTGATTCCCGATCAACTGAATGTTGGTCTCATCGAGAATCTTCTTATCGACAAACTTGGCTACGGTGACATCACCAACTTCTTCGATGTCCAGACGTCTTGTACTCGACATGGGTTTTCCTGATTTCGAATGAGACCGAGCCAGAACTGGCCAGAATGATCCTGGCAAACAATTCCAATATAGCTTGAATCCAATTCAAAAGATTCTGCTCTATGGGAATAAAACAATTGCCTCAATGGGGATCATTGTTTCATAGACTCAGCAAGTCAAGCGTTTTCCCGGACTTGGGTTACGACCACTCCGCTCGGCCGGCTGGAATTGATCCCGTTTTCTCACGTTGCCTTACCGAACAATGAGTCCGAGAATCCGCGCCAGCCAGCATGATTGCAAGGTGATTGAGCAAATCCTGACTGACCATTCCAGTTGATGGATACAACTGCGATTCTGATAACAACCGTTTTTCAACCTTTGAGGGCATGAGACCTGCCACCTCAATAACAACCGCAATCACAACTGTTTTTTCAATTTTCGAAACTCATCTGACGGCCATTTCGCAACAATTAACACCCGATTTTTGCACATTTCGACACCAGTCTGTCAAAATCCCCTGAGGCAACCAGTAGACCCGATTGACGCCAAAGGCTTCTGAATACACCTCTGACGGGTTGCCACAACATCCCCCAGTGCCGATACTTCCAGCAGCGCAATGTTTTTCGGGATGACCCTGGCCCTATGCCAAGACATTGAGCAGCTTGTATCTTCGGCTGAGAGTCTACGGATCAAATTCTGGCGAATGGACGAGAGCATGAGTGAGAATTTCGAAGAACGCCTTTCTCAAGCCATCCAGAGGGGGAATCGTCAGCGGGAAGAGGCGGGTTCGCAACGGGCCCGAGCGGCTCGAACGGACGAAGATTACCGCCAGCAGCACGGCGCATTACGCATTGAACTCTCTGATCAGATCGAAACGGCCATTCGCAAAATGGTGAAACACTTTCCGGGATTTAACTTCCGGACAGTGATTTCGCCAGATGGATGGGGAGCACATGCCAGCCGTGATGATGTCTCCGGAACCACTCGCCGTGATGTCACGCAGTTGTATTCCTACCTCGAAATTCTCGTGCGGCCCTACAACAGTTCTGCCCGCATCATCGATCTCGTCGTGCGAGGTACCATTCGCAACAAAGAAATTCTTCGCAAAAACGAATTCAATCTGCTCGATGAGGCGAACACGGAGCAACTGAAGAACATCATCGATCAGTGGGTCGTGCAATACGCAGAACGCTATGCCGCCCAGGGATAGACATGCACGTGACGCTGATCATCCTGCTGAGGAGTTCAGTATCACTGGTTAAAGTGTGAATCGCCAAATTCCAGTCTCACAGTTGTGAAACGAAAGCAAGGATCGATTTCATGAGTCGCCATGCCAGCGTGACGAGAGTTCTCGAATCCGGGTTAATTGCGATTTTGCGATCAGATTCACCCGATAAGCTCATTCCGCTGTGCCATGGACTGCACCGTGGTGGAATTCAAATCATTGAAATCACCATGACCGTTCCCGGAGCGCTCGATGTCATTCGCCAGCTTCATCAGGAGTTGGGCTCACAGGTGCTCGTGGGATCTGGCACCATTCTCGACCCGGAAACAGCACGACTGGCAATCCTCGCCGGTGCAGAGTTTCTGGTGACCCCCGCACTGAATGTCGAAACCATCCAGTTGGCCAATCGATATGACAAATTGATTCTCCCCGGGATTTTAACCCCCACCGAACTGGTCACAGCACTGGAAGCCGGGGCGTCCATGGTCAAGCTTTTCCCAGCTGATGCAGTCGGGCCAACCTTTCTCTCAGCACTCACCAGACCATTTCCGCAGGCGATGATCGTGCCGACAGGTGGGGTCACTCTTGACTCTCTTCAGGCATTTGTGAATGCAGGCGCTGCTGCCGTAGGCCTGGCCACCAGCCTCATCGATCAGAAACTTGCACAGAGCGGCGATGCCGCGGAAGCCGAGCGGAGGGCTCGCGCTTTTGTGGCAAAATATGCTGAAGTCCGCCGCAAATCCTGAGTGTGAAATGGATCAGCGCCACCCGTAAACACTCAGAAAAAATGGCTCATTGCGATGTGCTAAGTCGTTCTGCAGAAATCAGATTCGACCAAATTCCGTTCTGACCGTACACAGTTTGCCAACACCCGACTGATCGTGAGCTAGACTGCCTTCGTGGTGCGGGAGAGGCTTCTCTTGGTTCTCGATCGACGATCAGGATTGCATGAAGTCAGCACCGCGAGTGAGTCGATACAGACGAAACGAATGTAGCGGAATTAGCGGTTGTATGGCGTCAAATGCCAGTTGAACCCAATTGATGCTGCTGATCTTTCGAGGTTCGACAAGCTGATATTTGGTAGTCCTGAGTTGAGCGAGGCCAAAAATGGGCAGCTTTGTGCGAACGTGTCTGAGTCTCTGCCTGGTGGCAGGTCTGGCCACGTTTGCCTCCGCCGCGAATCCGATCGTAACGGCCAAGAACCGTTTTCGAATCCCATTTAAGGTCGATCCTGCGGCTCTTCAGAGGATGAATGCGCAGGAACTGAGGCTGTATGTTTCATCAGATCGGGGGGCGACCTGGAGTCTAGCCCAATCGATTAATCCGGAAATTGGCAAATTCGAATATCAGTCTCCCGGAGACGGTGAATTCTGGTTCTCTGTCAAAACACTGGACGGTGATAATCAGTTGCAACCCAATGGCCGCGTCTTCGAGCCCGGGTTGATGGTCATTGTCGATACGCGTGAACCCCGTGTCGATCTCGCATTGCAGGAAGTCCAGCAGGGCAAGGTGCAGCTATCGTGGCATCTCCACGACCAGAACCTTGATCCTTCCACACTCAAGCTGGAATACTCTCAGCCCGGTGTTGCCGGTTGGCAAACAGTGAGTGTCTCCCCACGTTCTGCCGGTCAAACGACGTGGTCAGTCCCGCAGGGAGGAATTGTTGCCGTTCGTGGCTCAGTTCTCGATCAAGCCGGTAATCTTGGCCGAGGAACGATTCAATCCACAGTTCGAGGTGGAGATGGCGCTGGAAAAGCAGCCATGCCCGACACCAGGCAACCCATTGCCAGCATGAATCGCGATCTCTCGACCGAGACCGCCAATAACTCGATGACGGGAGCAATATCGACAGGCCCGATGATCCAGCCATCCACTGGCATGGTGGGTCGGCCAGTCTCCAGTGATGTTCAATCTCGTCCAGAAATCGTGAAGAATCCCTACACGACTGGGGCCGAAAACTTTGATGAACCTCCGGTTCAACCGACAGTCACACCGCAGCCAACCAATGCCAAAGTGGCTGGGACGGGTGCTGGAGACCCACTCTTCAAGGGTCGAATTGTTGCCACTCGCAAGTTTCAACTGTCTTACAAAATCGACGACTTAGGCCCCTCGGGAATCAGTGCTGTCGAACTCTTTATCACACAGAACAATGGCCAGCAGTGGTACCGCTATGGCGAAGATGTCGATCTGAAGAGCCCATTCGATGTTCAGGTTCCACAAGATGGCATCTACGGCTTTGAAATTCGAGTTCATAGTGGAGCAGGATTGTCGGCCGAGCCTCCACGAAATGGGGAAGCTCCTTCGATTCAAGTCAAAGTCGACCAGACAGCCCCCGCATTAGAGCTGTTGGCCGTTGAACAAGGGCAGGGGACACAGCAGAATCTCGTGACAATCCGCTGGCGAGTCCAGGATGCCAACCTTTCGGAAACACCCATTTCGCTTTATGGTGCCGCCTCACCGGCTGGCCCATGGAATCTGATTAGCGACTGGCGACCAGACACAGGCAGCTTTCGCTGGGAACTTCCACCCAATGGGCCGTCTCAGGTCTTTGTCCGGGTGGTTGCCCGCGATGCGGCTGGAAACTTTGCCAAGGCCGAGTCGACTCAACCCGTCGTGATTGACCTTAAGCGTCCCTCAGCACGCATCGTGGATGTTGCTCCCGGTATGCCCCGGGATTAATCGCGTGGTTGTTGAATTCCCGTGTTCGAGCGAAGATGCTTCATTGAAGCGAACTCCTGCACAGTGGAATTCTTATGCGAATCTTGATTACAGCCGGCCCGACGCGCGAATACCTCGACGATGTTCGTTACCTTTCCAATGCCAGCAGCGGCCGCATGGGTTACGCACTGGCTGAAGCCGCTATCGCCCGCGGCCATCAGGTAATTCTTGTTACCGGCCCAGTCGGTCTCACACCTCCCAGAAACTGTCAGGTTCATCATGTGGAAACCACAGATGAACTTCTCAGTGCATGTCGTGAAGCGTTTCCCGCATGCGATGGTGTCATTGCGACGGCTGCAGTGTGCGATTACCGCCCGCGCGAGCGATTCTCCGGGAAGCTGGCCAAGACGGGCGTTTCTTTAGAACTGGAACTTGTCGAAACAGCAGATGTGCTTGCGGAGCTTGGTCAGACCAAAGCCCATCGCTGGATTATGGGATTTGCTCTCGAATCTGCCGAGTTTGCTCACCAGAACGCCTTTCGAAAACTCAAAGAGAAGAACTGCGACATCATCGTTCTCAATGGGCCGACAGCCATCGGCTCCAGTACCAATGACGTCGAGCTCATTGCCCCATCCGGCAACGCCATCGCACAGTATTCAGGGAGCAAAACCGACATTGCGGCGCGATTGATCGAATGGCTTGAGGCTCATCTGAGTCGCCAGTAAACCATCGCTATTCTTCAAACAATGAAGCGGCTCGTTGAAAGAACGCTCCATACGTTCGAACTCGCCCTCATCCCGGCCTTCTCCCGTCGGAACGGGAGAAGGAGTAAGAAAAACCCTCGCCAATTCTTTTACGACAGTCGCCTTAACCGCGTCTTCTCAGCACAGGTCGATCCCACCGGCTCATTGGGAATAACCGTTAAAGTACGCACGAGATTCTGCCCGAGACTGTGGCCTTCTGGCAGCATTTCTGGTGGCAGGTGGTAATTTTGCATCGTAGGACTCCGTTCGAGTGTCTCTGCCGGATCGTTGAAAAACGTCCGGCCTGAACCTCGAATTGAATGACGAGCCGGACGAATTGCAGTTTTCAATCACCTGTTTTGTTGGAATCGCCGTGGACTTCGCTCGCCTGCGAAATGACACGATTGCCTTGGGATTGCTGGCGCTCGCCGTGTTTCTCGGCCTGAGCCTCGTCAGCTATGACCCTGCCGACGCTGCTTCTCACCTCGTGCACCCGGCTCGCGCTGTCACTCAGAATCTCTGCGGTACCTGGGGCGCAACCATTGCTTTTCAATTGTTGAGCACCCTCGGCTACGGAGCATGGATCCTGCTGCTGATGCTCGTGGTGGTCGATCTTCGGCTATTCACCAACAGCAGTGCTGTCGATGCCCAAACGCATATCCCTGGTTATCTGCTGGGGCTCTGTGCTGTTTGCACCATGATTCAACTGGCGATCCCCTGGAGCGGGCCCAGCCTTGCCAGTGGTGCAGGGGGATATCTCGGAACAATTTTCGCCGATCTGCTTTCACAACACTTCACGTGGATGGGTACGTTTTCGCTACTCATTTCCATGATGGTTGCCAGTCTTTTGCTGACTGATGAATTTCGCCTGATCGGGGTGTTGGGATCAATTGCGCTTTCCGTGTTTACCATTCCTGCCAGCCTCTTCTTCCGTCGAACGAAGGTGAAGGTGGCCAAACCAACCAGCAGCAGATTTGCATGGAAGAACCTTCGTCTCTTCCAGGGAGAATCAAGGTCTATCGAACCAATCACTCAAGCGGCAGCAACCTCGATGCAGTCAACATCTGCGGCGAGCGCCGGCCAGCAGGACGTTCTCGCACGCTTGCGAGATGCGGCTAACCCCGCAGCAGACCTTAATACCTTTCCAAACGTCCATCAGGTGAGTGCACTGGCCAGCGAATCACCATCCGCCACGATCTCTGAAATCTTCCAAAAGGTTGCCGATTCAGATGACCCAATTGGATTAGCTGCCTTTGACGACCCGACGGCTGCTTCGTCGTCGCCAGCTAATTCCGTTGAATCCGCACGTGTGATCAAGGTGAACCCGCCAGTCACGTTAACACCATCAACAACGACTTCACCCAGTCCGTTGACGGCGACACCACCGACCTACAGTGTCAATCGCACCCAGCCTCAAGCCATCACCGCTTCTCAAGTCAGCTATGCCTTGCCCGAACATGCACTGCTGGAAGAGAGTGAAGCCTTCCCCTATGAACAACTCGCTCAGAAGGCCCAGATTTCGGCAGCGACTCTTGAAAAGACGTTCAAAGAGTTTGGTTTGAATGTCAAGGTTGTCGAAATCGATACAGGGCCGGTGATTACTCAGTTCGAACTGGAACTCGAGGCTGGTTTGCGTTTGTCGAAAGTGACAGCGCTGGCCGATGACCTCGCGATCGCATTGCGTGTGCCTTCGGTACGCGTTGTGGCACCTATCCCTGGCAAAAACACAGTCGGTGTCGAAGTCCCCAACGACATTCGCGTAATGGTACGCCTTAAAGAGTTGATTCAGTCTTCCCCGAAAGACTTCGAAGACAAACGGATTCCGCTTTATCTCGGCAAAGATGTCAGCGGCAAGCCTCTTGTCGTCGATATGTGCAAGATGCCTCACCTGCTGATTGCCGGGCGAACAGGAACTGGAAAAAGTGTTTGTCTCAATACGCTGATTCTTTCCATCCTGATGACCCGACGACCTGATCAGGTCCGCATGCTGATGATCGACCCCAAAATGGTCGAACTCAGCCCCTACAACCGTATTCCGCACCTTATGCATCCCGTCATCACCGACATGAAGAAAGCGGAGGCCGTGTTAGGCTGGGCCGTCGAAAAGATGGAAGAGCGCTACGACCTCCTGGCACGCGTGGGGGTGCGGCATCTTGACAATTACAACAAGCTCGGAAAAGCGAATGTCCTGGATCGTCTCGAAATCGATCCCGATTCCGAGGAAGCACAGTCTATCCCTGAATCCATGCCTTACATCGTGATCATCGCCGATGAAATGGCCGACATGATGATGACCTCCGGTAAGGATGTCGAAGGGCACATTATTCGACTGGCACAAAAATCGAGAGCTGTTGGGATTCATCTGGTTCTCGCCACGCAGAAGCCGACGGTTGATGTGATCACCGGCCTGATCAAATCCAATCTGCCGGCGCGAATTTCTTTCCAGGTCGCCAGTCGCATGGATAGCCGCGTGGTACTCGATGAAAATGGTGCCGACAAGCTGTTGGGCAATGGAGATATGCTCTACATGGCTCCGGGTACCAGCACGCTTTCCCGTGCTCAAGGCACCTATGTCAGCGATGAAGAAGTCAATGGTGTCATTGAGTTCTTTGAAGACATGCCCACGCAGTACGATCCTGAACTTCAGAAACTGAAGGTCGCCGCGAAAGAAGGTAAGACCTCAGCGGGCGGCCCCAGTGCCGGCGAACGTGACGATCTCTATGACCAGGCTGTGGAAGTCATCATTCGCGAAGGCCGTGGGAGTGTCTCGTTGCTGCAAAGAGCGTTAGGTGTCGGATACGGTCGGGGTGCAAGGCTGATCGATTTCATGGCTGAAGATGGTATCGTAGGCGGGTACAACGGCAGCCAGGCCCGTGAAGTGATCATGACGATGGAAGAATGGGAAGACCGACGCGCCATGAAGTAACTTTCTCAGGCAATCGACCTGCAAAAATCATGTTGATCCATGGGTCGATTTCTCTTCTGGAAGCACTTCATCGAGCGGACGACAAATCCGTATTGCCGAAATTGGTGGTTTGCCAGACAATCAGCGGCGATTTCTGCCGATCGAGTCACAGCGTCATTCATGGATGAACGACATTGGCCAGTAGCCTTTTAGGAAATTCCCCGACAGATCGTACGACGCCGATCCATTGGTTGGGATGGATGCTGCTCACTTCTGTTCGCACAGTCGGTGATGCAGCCATTTTTACATCGACAGTCGCCTTAGGATTGGCGACACGCCGTTCTCGCAGTGCCATCCTTTGGCCCATTTTTTACGAAATCGGTTGTCGCAGCATGCCTGTGATCCTCATCACGGGAGGTTTCATTGGCATGGTGCTGGCGGTGCAATCGTTCGATCAACTGGCGGCCATCGGCTTACAATCGCGACTGGGATCAGTCGTCAATGTCTCACTTGTCAAAGAGCTCGGGCCTGTACTCGCGGCCACAATGCTTGCTGGACGAGTCGGCAGTGCAATGGCTGCCGAAATTGGCACCATGAAAGTGACTGAGCAGATTGATGCTCTTCAGGCCTTGGGTGCCAATCCGGTCATGTTCCTGGTGTGCCCTCGCTTTCTCGCCTGTGTGCTGCTCATCCCGGCATTGACACTTCTCGCCGATGGGATCGGGATGCTTTCTGGCTGGTATCTTTCAGTGCAGGTCTTAGGGATCAGCAGCCATCTCTACTGGTTCTATTCCGATTCGTACATCACCTCGCTGGATATCATCTCCGGAGTCATCAAGAGCATTTTCTTCGGCGGTGCCATTGCACTGGTGGCCTGCCATCGAGGATTTCATTGTTCGAGTGGAGCGGAAGGTGTCGGGCGGGCAGCCACCGAGGCCTTTGTCTGCTCGTTCATTCTGGTACTCGCCATGGACTTCTTACTCGGTGTTTTCTTTATTCAATTGCAACATCTGTTGCCATCCCTGCGATCGCCTCTGCTCTAGTCCCTTAGAAGCTGTACTTCGCCACCAACAATGTCTGAGAACTTCACTCCACCTGACGAATCTTCGCCAATCATCGAACTGCGTGGCTGTTCGCGTGGTTTTGGTGCCATGCAGGTGCTGCGCGACATCAGTCTGAATGTCTATCGTGGTGAGACACTCGTGCTGATTGGCGAAAGTGGTTGCGGCAAGAGCGTCACGACCAAATTGCTGGCCAATCTGCTCGAACCGAGTTCCGGCGAAGTCTTCTGGAATGGCCAGCCGGTCTCGCAGATGTCCGCTGAACAGATGCGAAAGGATCGCTTGAAACTGGGTTACCTGTTTCAAGGCGGTGCCATGTTCGACAGTCTCTCGGTCTATGAGAACGTGGTCTTCGGATTACGCGAAAACCGCAAAATGTCGGAAGCCGACATGCGGGAAATCGCCTTCACCAGGTTGCGGGAAGTTGGTCTGCCCGCCAGTGCGGCTCAAAAATTCCCCTCTGAACTTTCTGGAGGTATGCGGAAGCGGGCCGCGCTCGCCAGGGCCCTGGCGATGTCTCCCGAAATTATCATCTACGATGAACCGACGACCGGCCTCGATCCGATCATGAGTGACGTCATCAACGAACTGATTCTTCAAGCTCGCAGTGCCCGCCCCGTCACCAGCATTGTCGTAACCCATGACATGACGACCGTGAAGCGGGTGGCCACTCGAGTGGTGATGCTTTTTCCTCTGGCAAGACTCCCTCAAAACGAGTCGCAGATCATTTTCGAAGGGACAGCCGAGCAGGCCTTTAATCATCCCGACGAACGTGTGCACGACTTTGTTCATGGAATCTCCGGGAAACGTCTGCAGGAACTCTTTGCTGCCTGAAACCATCAATCCGGCAGAACTGCTCTCGGCAGATTTTGCAACTTTCATTACATCAGACATCAGACAGTCGTCTGTCATGGGAGACTCGTTGTGTCTGAGCGTCAGTTGCAATTTCGCGTTGGAATGATGGTGCTGGTGGCTATGGCCATTGGTGTTGGTCTGCTCGTTCGCGCGGGAAAACTCGATTCGTATTGGGATGAAGATTTCAGTATCGCCATCCAATTTGAATCCGCCGGGGGGATTTATCCGAGTGCACCCGTCCGACTTTACGGACTGACGATTGGAAATGTTCGCGATGTCCGCCTGGATAACAAACGTCGAGGCGTGATTGTCATTGCCGAAATCGACGCCAAGCACAAACTTCCGATTGATTCCACTGCCCAGGTGGCCGTGAGCCTTTTGGGCGAGGGGCATCTGGAAATCATTCCTGGCCTCTCGGAAGAACCACTCAAACACGGCGCAGTGATCAGCGGTCAAGCTGCGGGGGATCCTATGGCTTTGGTCGCCCGACTTGAGGCCAAAACGACCGCCACCATGGATTCCTTTGCCGCCACGAGCAAGGAATGGGGCATTCTTGCCCATAACGTCAACAATCTTCTCGAAACCAAGCGTGGGAACATCGATCAGGTCATCGAGCGAGCTGCCGATTCGCTGGATCAACTTTCACTGGCCATGAAATCCGCCACTGAGTTAATCCAGCAGGCGAATCGTATTGTCGGTGATCCCAAAACCCAGGCCGCCCTCCAGCAGACCGCTCAATCTCTCCCACGTCTGGTGAACGACACCCGCGAGACGATTGTCGTAGCCCGCACGACGCTCGAAAGCATGCAGCAGAATCTGAAAAACCTCGAATCAGTGACCGATCCACTGGCCAAAAAAGGAAACGACATGATTGTCCGGCTCGATACCAGCCTGGCCAATCTGGATCGACTTCTGGCCGATGCCAGTCGGTTTGTCCGCACGCTGAATACTCAGGATGGCACGCTACAAAAACTCGCGTCCGATCCCCAGCTCTACGACAACCTGAACCGTTCGGCGCAATTGGTGACAGTCCTCCTGCGCGGCATTGAACCGATCGTACAAGATATGCGGGAGTTCAGCGATAAAGTCGCACGTCGCCCGGAGATCCTCGGCGTTGGTGGAGCCATTCAACCCAGCAACGGCCTGCGGGATACCGAACTGATCGAGCAAAGTGGCGGAACAGCCCCCAAAACCCAGCAGAAATCGGTACGACCGAGTTTTCTGCCGGGAAGGTAGGCCGACGACCGCCTTCGAAAGCCGCGGGATCGAGAGCTGTGCCAGTCGGAATCAGCTCAACTTCTTGAGTAAGGTAATCCGTCCGGTGGTGACCCATTCGCTGACGATGATATTGCCATTATGGTCAAAAGTGGCATCGTGCGGATGGACAAACTTTCCAGGTGCCCATTGCTTGGCGTCACCTCGATTCACCTTACCGGCATTGACGTTCTGATGGTCATCGCACAAATAAGCCAGAACCTTATTGTTGCCATCCAGGAGTGTCACGCGTCCCTGAAGCTCAGGGACCAGCATCAGATCTTTGTAGAAATCGACGTGGCAGGGCTTCTGAAAACCATCGATGAGAGAAAGAAATTTTCCCTCGGGTGTCAGGCATTGAATCGTGTTACGACTGCGGTCTGTCACATAGAGAACCTCTTCTTTCCCGGGTCGTGCTTCCAGGGCCAGACCATGGTTCGTGCTGAATTTTCCCGGACTGGGGCCAGCACCGGCAAAACTCAATTTGTAGTCGCCATCTTTTGTATAGCGATGGATGTAATTGGAGCCATATCCATCGGCAACGAGCAGATCGCCATCCTTCAAGAAGGCAATGTTCGTCGGCTTATAGCGATTTGGCCCACCCACACCTTTGCGAGGAACTTCACCAGAACGAACCCGCTGTGGCAAAGTATTCTCACCCTCGGGATAGATGCCCGATTCCATGGGTGCAAACCGTTCCCAGATCATTTCTCCCTTGAGGTTGGTCTTAGCGATCGACTGGACTGGATCGGGATTCGAGAAGTAAAGAAACTCCTCGCCATTTTCTTCTCGAAGTTCCAGCCCATGAGCGCCGCCCTGAAAGTACTGGCCGAAGGAGCGGACATACTTTCCGTCCTGATCGAAGACGAAGACATTCGGGTGATTTTTCTTGTTGAAGTCGCCCGTGTGATTCAGATAGACAAAACCATTCTTATCCACCACCACGGCCTGAGTTGTCTGCCACGTAAACTCGATGGGAAGTTGAGCCCAGTTGTGAATCACTTCGTACTGATAATCGCCTTGCCCAGTGGTTAGCGGCTGAGATTCCACTTTGCTCTGGGCATGCACAAACGGAGCCCCTGAAATCAAACCTGCCGTGGCCACACAGGCGGTCTTCAATGCATCGCGTCGAGAAATGGGCAAAGCCATGCAACCCTCATCAAGCTGAAAAAAGTCTATTGGTTGAGATGAAAATCAGACATGTAGCCTAGTGGATTACCGAGGTAGGGTGCCATGGAGTTCTTACAGAATGCACCATTTTCCAATTAGAACTCTCAACTTTGCGTGCCATGCTTGCAGCTCTGAGCAAGCATGTCCGTCAGCCTCAAAGAACAAATATCAAGCACAAGCTCGGCATGCTCACTCAGAGCCGTGAGCATGGCACCGAAGTCATCAATCCTCCGCATGTCACACTTCTGTCAGGACGGAGTGATTAAGCCACTACTGCAACTGCCGGATGATCTCTTCAATACTCGCCAGTTGACTCTTCTGATTCGCCAACGTCTGGCGAACTTCGGCCACCACCTCGGCAGGGGCTTTATCAACAAAGCTGGCATTCCCTAGCTTCTTTTCAGTCGAAGCGATGAAGCCTCGCAATTTTTCGGCCTCTTTCGTCTGCTTGGCCAGTTCTGCCGCCTTATCAATCAGGCCTTCCAGTGGCACGAAGCCCTCGGCTCCCACGAGTGCAAAACTTGCAGAAGCAGGGGGACGCTGCACCTCGGGGCCAGTCGCCGCAATCTCCGCCTTGGCCAGATTCTGGATCTGGATTCGTAAGGCCTCAAAGTCAGCGGCAGCTTCAGCACTGCACTTCAAATGAACGGCAATCGACTGCCCGGGACTGATCCCATAGGTCGCGCGAATATTCCGAATCGCACCGATTGTCTCCTGCAACCGGGTGAACCGCTGTTCGAGGGGAGGGGAGATGTCAGCTTCATTCACCTTCGGCCAGGCCGCAATAATACAGGCGGCTTCCGCCGGCTGGGGTTCGGGCAAGCCGCGTGAAGGGGCGATCTCGGCCAGACGATGCCACAGTTCTTCCGTGATGAACGGCGTGAACGGGTGCAACAGCCGCAGGATCTGATCGAGAACATGCACGAGCACCCGCTGCGCAACAGGCTTGGTTGTCTCGTCACGCAACCGCGACTTGATCAGTTCGAGATACCAGTCGCAGAACTCGTTCCAGACGAAATCCCGCAGGGCGCGCGTTGCCGCATCGAACTTGTAGACACCCAGCAGGGAGGTCACTTCGTTCGTCACCGTCGCCAGGCGGCTGACGATCCACTGGTCTTCAATCGCCAGTTCACTCTTGGCCACCGCGGCGGGTGTGTAGCCCTCCAGATTCAGCATGGCGAAACGGGCGGCGTTCCAGAGTTTGTTGCAGAAATTGCGGCCAAACTCGAAGCGTTCGATGACAATCCCCGCCACCAGTTCGCCCTCATCCGGTGTGTACCAGGGGCAGGCGTACTGCGATTCTTTCTTGCACTTGGGGCACTTGATCTTCGGCTTTCCGGGCGAAAACTTCAGGTGCTTCTGCTCCTGGGGAATCAGGTTCTGGCAATGGGGACATTCGTAGCTGACCGGCAACCGCACGTCCTGTGTTTCACCCGCAAACGAGGCGATCGTGAAGCGAGTTCCATCGCAACCGTAGCGATCGACGAGTTCGAGAGGATCAACACCGTTCCCTTTGGTCTTGGACATGCCTTGCCCAAATCCGTCCTGAATTTTGGGATGGATATGCACATGTTTGAAGGGGATGTCATTCAGGTTGTAGAGACCTGCTAGCACCATTCGCGCGACCCAGAGCGTGATGATATCCCGCGAGGTGATCAGCACACTGCCGGGATAGAAATAGGGCAGAACCGTGTTCTTCCCGTTGCCGCTTGGATCCGGCTGGCCATTGAGTGGTGGATTCGACGTCTCATTCGGCCACCCCAGCGTCGCATGCGGCCAGAGGGCACTGCTGAACCAGGTATCCAAGACGTCGGGATCCTGCTTGATAGAATCAATCCGAGTACTTTTCGCTATATCAGTCAAGTGCTCATACTTCGGGACAGCATTCAATGCCGTTGTGATTGGACTACCCAAAGTCACCTTCTGCCACTCGAAACTGTCAAAGTAAACTTGTAGAGCGGCCAATGCTTCAATGCTTTCCTTGGTGGCGGCGCAGCAACGAAAGGAGTCTTCATTAATTACTTCGAAACACACATCTGAAGTAGAACATCCAGCGGCTTGTAAATATTGCTTAATGCCTTCAATTGCCACTGCCTGCCTGTTATCAGATACACTGATTTCTTCCGGACTAGTGGTTTTTGTCGGATAGACATGAATTGTCCACACGGGGATCCGGTGCCCCCACCACAACTGGCGGCTGATGCACCAGTCGCGCTTCTCCCCCAGCCAGTCGAGATAGCTCGATTGGTACCGTTCGGGGAAGAATTTCACGCGGCCATCGGTCACGGCGTCGATCGCCTTCTGGGCCAGATCGTCCATCTTCACGAACCACTGATCGGACATCAGCGGCTCAACGGGCGTCTTCGACCGATCACTGAACTTCATGGGAATCTTGCGATCCTCGACCTTCTCAAAGAATCCCAGAGATTCCATCTTGGCAACCACGGCCTTGCGCGCTTCGAGACGATCCAGCCCGGCGAACTCGCCACCTTCTTCATTGATGGTGCCATCGGGCCGCAGGATGTTGATCATCGGAAGCTTGTTGCGCAGACCGCAGGCGTAATCGTTGGGATCATGCGCGGGAGTCACCTTCACACAGCCCGTCCCCAACTCTTTATCAGCCAGCAGTCCATCGGCAATGATCGGCACGAGCCTGCCGACGAGTGGCAAACGAACATTCTTGCCAACCAGCGCCATATAGCGTTCATCAGTGGGATGGACGCACAGTGCGGTATCACCCAGCATCGTTTCGGGACGTGTCGTCGAGAAGGAAATCCGCTGGCCGGTCGGTTCCCCCTGATCGTCGACTACGGGGTAGTTGAACGTCCAGAACTGCCCGTCGATGTCTTCCGTATAGACCTCGTCGTCGGCGACAGCGGTCTGCAAAAAGGCATCCCAGTTGACGAGCCGCTGGCCCCGGTAAATCAGGCCATCGCGGAACATCTTGAAGAACGTCCGCCGCACGGCCTGAGAGCAGACCTCGTCGAGCGTGAAGCGTGTCCGCCGCCAGTCGCAACTCGCCCCCAGCCGCTTGAGCTGGCCGAGGATGCGGGCCTCGTAGTGATCCTTCCATTTCCAGATCCGCTGAATCAGTGCCTCGCGGCCCACGTCATGCCGCGTGAGCCCTTCCTCCTCGAGCATCCGCTTTTCGACCATCGACTGCGTGGCGATCCCCGCATGGTCGGTTCCCGGCATCCAGAGTGCCGAATACCCCTGCATCCGCCGCCAGCGGGTGATGAGATCCTGCAACGTCCCGTTGAGGGCATGGCCCATGTGTAGCGCCCCAGTCACGTTCGGCAGGGGGATCATGATCACATGCGGCGGTTTGGTCTCGCTGGGATCAGCATTGTAGTAGCCGTGGGATTCCCAGAAAGAAATCCAATGCGACTCAATCGATTGCGGCTCGTAAGACTTGGGAATTTCGGTCGTCATCAGGGAAACTCTCGTGAAGCCGCAGCACTGCCGGGCTGGATGAATCTAAGTAAATTTAAGATCGAGCAGGGCCACTAATCCGGCAATCCTTCATCTTTGAAAAGCTTGTATTCGACACTGTCGACCAGTGCCAGCCAACTGGCTTCAATCACATTCTCACTCACGCCGACAGTGCTCCAGGTATCGTGTTCATCCCGGCTTTCGATGACCACGCGCACCCTGGCGGCTGTTCCTTCCGCTGAGTTGATGACACGAACCTTGTAGTCGACCAGATGCATCTGTTCGAGCGATGGGTAGAAACGAAGGAGCGCACGTCGAACGGCCGTATCGAGCGCATTGATCGGGCCATCACCTTCGGCAACGACATGCTCGACGTCGTCACCAACTCTCAGTTTGACTGTCGCTTCAGTCACTGGCACCTGAGATTCTTCGGTTACGACCCCCACGCGATAGTGGAGCCGCTGAAACTTGGGCGTGTACAGGCCCGCTTCTTTACGCACCAGCAGATCGAACGATCCTTCGGCTGCTTCGAACTGATAGCCAATGTTCTCCAGATCCTGCACGCGTTCGAGGATGTTCCGCATGAGCTGGTCATCTTCGGCAATGCGGTACTTCGTCGTCTTGGCGATGATGTTACTGCGGCCCGAAAGCTCACTCACCAGCACCTTGCGCTCGTTGCCCACAGTCTCCGGTGGAATGTGTTCATAGCTGCGTGCCAGACGGTTAACCGCGTGGACGTGCATTCCCCCCTTATGGGCAAAAGCACTGCTGCCCACAAAGGGCTGGCCCGGACGAAGTTGCAGATTCGCGATCTCGTAAACGTACCGGGAGAGCTCCGTCAAATGGACAATTCCATTCGGCTTGAGCACCTCGTGATGCTTCTTGAGTGCGAGGTTGGCCGCCACGCTGACAAGATCGACATTGCCGCACCGCTCGCCAATGCCATTGATTGTTCCTTGCACCTGAATTGCGCCGCAATCGACAGCAATCAACGAATTGGCAACGGCCAGTTCACAATCATTGTGGCAGTGGATGCCCAGTGGAGTGGAAAGTTCCTTGCGCACGGCATTCACAGCCGCTGCGACCTCTTCGGGCATCGTTCCCCCGTTGGTATCACACAGGCAGAGCAGAGCCGCCCCGGAATCAGCCGCGGCCCTTAATGTCCTCAAAGCGAACTCAGGATTGGCCTTGAACCCATCGAAGAAATGCTCTGCATCATAAATGACGTGCCGGCCTTCGGCTGCGAGAAATGCCACCGAGTCGCGGATCATCGCCAGATTCTCGGCTTCATCGACACGCAGAACTTCAAAGACATGCAGATCCCACGTCTTTCCCACAACCGTACAGCAAGGCGTTCTGGCGTCTCGCAGTGCCAGCATGCCTGTATCCTGATCGGCAGTTACGCCCTTGCGACGGGTCATGCCGAAGGCAGAAATTTTGGCATGCTTGAGCGGCAGATCCCGAACGCGTTGAAAGTATTCCGCATCTTTGGGATTCGAAAGAGGATAACCTCCTTCGATAATGTCGAGGCCAATTTCATCCAGCTTCTGAGTAATCAGGAGTTTATCCTGCAGCGAGAAGTTAACGCCTTCACCCTGGCTACCATCGCGCAAGGTGGTGTCGTAAAGCTGGATGCGAGCCATTTCTACTCAAACCCTTTCCGTGGCTGTCTCAATGAAACACTTCATTAATCTCAGCCCGGCCTCGGAACCTCGGCACCTCTTGCAGCCTTTTTGAAGAAGAGCTGAAGCGGATGCCATACAAAAAATAACCCCCGGCATAACCGGGGGCACAAACAGGCAGAATCATTACGGCCTGGGTTGCATTAGCCCCCGGAAGTCGTAATTCCAATAATCGATACTGTGTATACAAATGTGAGCGACATGTTTTTTCCGTGTTTCTGACGTTATTGAAGCCTACCCAGTGAAGGCAGACACGTCAAACCCTCGCGGGGTTCATGGGGTTTCCGGCCCACGTTTTCGACGGGAAGTTTGTCAGAAGTAATGGATTTTACAAAAGATCTGCCTTTCTTCAGTCGCTCAATTTCCGGAGTCTGTTTCAAAGTCGGATGCGAGTTCATGTCGTAACAGCTAAACTGTGGCTGATTTCTTTGGGGTGAACTGAGAGCCAAACGTGGTCTGTGTCCTTAAACCGTCCACAATCGATTTTCGATCGCCTGAGAACTGGGGGCTGGATCAGCCCAAATCTGCCGTTTCCAAATTAGCTTTATGAGTGAGTGGTTTCGTGGCAATTACGTCAGTTGTCGGTCTGCAATGGGGCGATGAAGCCAAAGGGAAAATCGTTGATCTCCTGACGGACGAACACGAAATCGTCGTTCGCTATCAAGGAGGCAACAACGCGGGCCATACCGTCAAATTTGATGGGCAGACTTACAAGCTCTCTTTGCTCCCCACAGGGATTCTTCGCCCCGGTGTCACGGCTGTGATTGGCAACGGCGTGGTCGTGAACCCGGAAGCATTGCTGAAGGAAATCGGTACTCTCCGCTCCCAAGGCGTGAAGGTCGAAGGGAACCTGCTTCTTTCTGATCGAGCCCATGTGATTCTGCCCTACCACGTCGCTGAAGATCTCGCTGCTGAGCGATCACAGAAGAAGGATGCCATCGGTACCACCGGAAGAGGCATTGGCTACTGCTATCGCGATAAGGCCGGTCGCAGCCAGGCAGTGCGAGTGGCCGATCTTTACCATCCCGAAAGTCTGAAGCAGCGATTGTCCGGCATCGTCGATTCCAAAAATCACGTGCTCTCGGCTCTGGATCCGGAATTCAAGCCGTTCTCCTCGGACGAAATCTTCGCTCTCACCCAACAGTATGCCGAGACGTTGAAGCCTTTTGTGGCAGACACTGTCGCCTGGCTTCACAAAGCCATTGGGGCCGGGAAAAACATCCTTTTTGAAGGTGCCCAGGGGAGCCTGCTCGACGTTGATCATGGCACCTACCCTTTTGTAACGTCATCCAACAGCTCAGCCGCCGGGATTCACCCCGGAAGTGGTGTGCCCGAACGGCTCATCGAACAGATGATCGGCGTGGTCAAAGCTTACACCACTCGAGTTGGTGGCGGCCCATTCCCGACAGAGCTCAATAATGAGATTGGCCAGCATATTCGCGATGTGGGCCGGGAATATGGCACGGTCACGGGCCGCCCCAGACGTTGCGGCTGGTTTGACGCCGTTGCCGCAGGGCATGGGGCCAAAATCTGCGGCGTTGATTGCATCTCGCTCATGCTGCTGGATGTCCTCAGTCAGCTTGATGAACTCAAAATCTGCGAAGCCTATGAGATCCACGGCGAGCGAACGACCGATTTCCCGGCACATGTGGAAGACTTAGCAGCCGCCAAGCCCATCTATCGCATCATTCCAGGCTGGAAGACAGAAATCAGCCACATGACACGTCTGGCCGATCTCCCCACGGGGGCCAGAAAGTACATCGATACCGTTGGTGAATTGATGGGGAAGCAGGTCAAGATTGTATCGGTCGGCCCCGATCGTGCCCAAACGATCCTTGGCTGATCCAGGTCTGTTCCTTAAGGCTGAAACTTCTCTTTGTGCAGGCAGGATGCTCTTGAATGGACTCTCTCAAGCAGATCGTCGAATTCGTCCTGCATTTCGATAAGTATCTCCAGGGGTTCATCGAAAACTACGGCACCTGGACGTACGCGATTCTTTTCGCAATCGTCTTCGCTGAAACGGGCTTGATCTTCATGCCCTTTCTCCCTGGCGATTCTCTGTTGTTTGCAGCAGGGGCATTGGCTGGTGCCAGTTCGCTCTCATTGCCAGCCCTGTGGATTTTGTTGACGATTGCGGCCATTGCCGGAGATGCCGTGAATTATCTGGTTGGCCGCTGGTTTGGAGAACGCTTATTGAGCGCTAAGAGATTTCGGCTGGTTAAACCCGAACATCTCGCGAAGACCGAAGAATTCTTTCAAAAGTACGGCAGCAAAACGATTGTCATCGCGCGATTCGTCCCCATTGTCCGCACGGTGGCACCATTTGTCGCCGGCATGGGCAAAATGCCCTATCGCGTATTTTCTGTTTACAACATTGCCGGTGGTATTCTCTGGGTCTCCACCTGCCTGATTGCTGGTTATCTTTTTGGTGGCCTGCCATTTGTCAAAGACAATTTTTCGCTGGTCGTTCTCGGCATCGTCTTCGTATCCGTGCTGCCAATCGCCTGGGAACTGGCCGCAGGTTATCGCCGTCGGCGTAAAACAGTACCAGCAGAAGTCCCTGCAACGACATCATCTCCTGATGAACCCGCCTGAAATCAGTTTCATTTGCTGCCTTAAAATCAAGATCCCGGCCAGAGAATTCTGACCGGGATCTTGTTGTTGAAACATCAGTATTCGTTCGGCGCGTTCGCCTCGCTCGAACGAATGTCCTTAGTCTTGAGCAGGAAGTGCCTGCACAGCGTCGATAATGACATGGCCATCGGTCTTGTCATTCGAGATGACGACATTCACCGTCTGCCCCGCATTTAACGTCATGCGACCCAGAGTATGAAAGCCATCTTTCCCGGCGGCGTTTCGCTGATTGACTCTGGTCTCTGTTCGTAACGTCCCTGCTTCAACCACGACTGGAACATTACTGGCACGGTTGGCATTCGGGGTCCAACTCATCCGAATGTCATAACTCCCTGTCTTGGGAATCTTCAGTTCGAAAAGTGCCGACTTCTCCCCCTTCTGCTCATTTCCATCGGTGTGATATCCACTGCCGACAAATCCGCTGATCGAACCACTGGCTGTCCATTCGCCTTTGGTTCTTGCCAAAGCGTCATCGACGACAACACCAGGCAGTGAGCTTGGCACAATCCCCGCTGCTCCTCCGTGAGAACCTTGCCATTCCAGAACCTGCTTGTCCTCCAGCAGTTTTTCCCTCAGCTTTGCGTAATCAACATCTTGAACGGATGTTTTGCCATCAATGGCAAAGCTGGCTGCAGTCGCTGCCGACTGCCCGAGCACCATAAAGACAGGCTCCATGCGAATCGAACCATAAGAGATGTGCGAGGCCGACAAGCAGACCGGCACCAGCAGATTGGTGACGTGCTCTTTTGCCGGGCGAATGCTCTTGTAAGAAATGGGGTAGGGGGGGACACCCACCTGAATATCGCCTTCGTTCCGCACATAGCCTTCTTTGGTCACGTACCGCTGGCAGTTGTGCGAATCCATGTTGTAAGCGCCCATGCCGACCGAATCTTCGGCCGTGACTTTGCGCTGGCAGTTGTGCTGAGTCATTACGTAATCCGAGATCATACGACGTGCCTCACGCACATAAAGCTGCGGCGGCCAGTTATCGGTCTCTACGAACTCGTCTTTCGCCAGCCCTAACTTCTGGAAATGGTCGCGAATTTCCTGCGGTACTCGCGGATGATTCGCCAGCGTCCACATCAGACCCTGCTGGTATCGCTTATGATCGTCGATGATGGCCTGCCGCTTGGCATAGTCGGCATCGGGATACTCGTAGTTTGCCCCAATGTAATCTGTCGAAACCGCGAAATTGTTATTCGTGTCGGTCTTACGATTGGGCATCCAGACCGGGTTCCACGACTTGCGATGATCACCCGCCTCACAGTTTCTGAGCACCAGCTCGTACGTTTTTTCGTCATAACCATCGGGCTTTGGCCAGGCACGGCGATTCTCAGCGACATCGGTCGTACACATGCGATAGTTGTAAGCCTGCACGCGATGATCACCAGCACCCTCTTCTCCAGGGCCGCCGGCCTGAATCAGAGGAATCAGCCCACTCTCTGGCTTACCCGGAATCACATAAGGATCAACCTTGTGTGTGAACTGATGGTGAGTCGACTTCTCAACGCGAATCCCATTCAGAGTCTCGCCATAAACTTTTTCGCCCTCACGCCCCACATGATAGGGCACGCCAGCTTTGGCCATCAGGTCGCCTTCATAGGTGGCGTCGATAAACACCTTGCCGGCGTAAACCTTCCCCGATTCCATGCTGATCGATTCAATGGCTTTGGTTGCGGGATTCTTTTTGACACCGTTCTTGAGATCGAGCCGCTCATTCATCACCACTTGAATCGCGGGATATTCAGCCAGCCAATCTTTATAGACCCTCATTGCGACATGTGGCTCGAAGGTCCACATTTCATTCTCACCACTTGATTTACGCCGCTCGTTGTATTTCGAAGCGCTTTCGTGCACCCAGTTTTTGGGGTCGGCATACCACTTTCCGACTCGCTGATAGAACTCGCGCGAGAGTCCACCAATGGCGGCTTTATTTCCGATATCAGTGGCCCCGAGTCCACCCGTCGTTAATCCTCCCAGATGGCTGGAAGGTTCGATGACAATCACCGACTTCCCTAATCGGGCCGATTGAATCGCAGCGGCAATACCGCCCGATGTCCCACCATAGACCACAATGTCATACGACTTGGTTGTACCTGAGGAAACCTGCCCAGGCAGTGAACCTGCCAACTGAAGAGTGATGACACCGAGCGTAAATGCCAAAAAGACTGGAAAGCGAAAACGGTGCGGCAAAATCATAGAGAGTACCTCTGGAATGCGGTGACTGAATCAACCTCAGCGACTTCACAGATCAATACCCGCTTATACCAGACTCACTCCCCAAAAACATCTCTCCAGACCTACTCATAAATGACGACCAGAAAGGTCAAAGCGTCTCCTTTGCCTCGATTTTCGATCGCATGGGGGACATCCGCGCGGTAACTCGCTGAATCCCCTTTGCCAAGTTCTCGTTGTTCACCGGCCGAGTGAATACAGATTCGCCCCTGTTCGACGGTGATGAACTCGCGGGTCTTCTGGAAATGAGCTTCACTCCGCAATGCTCGCCCCGGCTTGATGCGAAGCTGATAAAACTCGACGTCCTTTTCCAGTGGCAAAGGAGAAAGCGTGCGAATCTCGCAGTCCTCATCGCTTCGATACAGATGCGCGGGGTCGTCCCCCCGAATGACATGAATGCCTGGGGTCACATGCGGTGTTTCCACTAGCTGGCCAATGGTCAGCCCGAAAGCCTGTGCAATTCGCGCAGTCACAGCGAGGGTAGGATTCGCCTGGTTTCTCTCAATCTGACTGAGCATGGACCGACTCACACCGCTCGCCGAACTCAGTTGATCAAGAGACCAGCCATTCTGTTGTCTCAATTCACGCACACGGTGACAAAGCATTTGACTAATTGCGTCACTGGGCGTGGGCAGATCCGATGAAATGGATGTCATCGCGTAATTTTCATTCGTCTTGAGGATCGAAAAACCATCTCTCCATTTTTTCGAGAGATAATCCAATTTTTCGCTTGTTGTGATGCTTCGAAGATTCTACCATACCGGAGGCGATTTCCACTATACTAAACAACGAATTCTCAGCCACAACACACACGATCAACTTCATTGATCTCATTAAACACCCAGCATACGAAAGCACCTCATGCACGGACTGGTCAAGCGTAAGGCCGATGTCGGACTCTGGCTGGAAGATGTTCCCAAGCCTGAATACGGCATTAACGACGTTCTCATTCGTGTCAAAAAGACGGGCATCTGCGGCACCGATGTCCACATTTACAAATGGGATGACTGGGCTCAGAAGACGATTCCCGTTCCCATGGTCGTTGGGCACGAGTTTGTGGGTGAAATCGTTGCGGTGGGTTCGAATGTGGTCGATTTCCACCCTGGCGACATCGTCAGTGGGGAAGGGCATGTCGTTTGTGGCCGCTGCCGCAATTGCCTCGCAGGTCGCAGACATCTGTGCGCTTTCACCAAAGGTGTCGGCGTCAATCGTGCTGGCGCCTTTGCCGAATATATTTCGCTTCCCATGTCGAATGTGTGGCATCACTCCTCAGATATTGACCTCGATGTGGCGTCCATCTTCGACCCATTTGGAAATGCCGTACACACCGCCCTCTCGTTTGACCTCCTCGGTGAAGACGTGCTGATCACAGGTGCTGGCCCGATTGGAATTATGGCCACTGCCATTGTGAGGCATGCAGGAGCCCGACACGTGGTGGTCACAGATTTGAATCCTTACCGCCTCGAACTGGCCCGAAAAATGGGCGCAACAGTCGCTGTCGACCCCAGAGAGCAGGATCTGCCGGCAGTCCAGGCACAACTGGGCATGAAGGAAGGCTTTGACGTCGGCCTCGAAATGTCGGGAAATCCGCACGCCTTCAATAGCCTCATCGCCAATATGGCTCATGGTGGCAAGATTGCGATGCTCGGCATCCCCGAAAAATCAATGGCCATCGACTGGAACACCGTGGTCTTTAACATGCTGACAATCAAGGGGATTTACGGCCGAGAAATGTACGAAACCTGGTACAAGATGACTGTCATGCTTCAGAGTGGCCTCCAGATCGCCCCCGTCATTACTCATCGCTACCACTACACCGAATTCCAGAAGGGTTTCGATGTCATGCTCAGCGGCCAATGCGGCAAAGTCGTGCTCGACTGGGAAACCTAAATTTCCCCTTGCATTGAATACTCAGTAGGGTGCAAGAAGTTCCGACGAAATGCACCAACTCATCAGATAGTGACTGTTAAAAAACGACTCTCTCTTTGCCTTCCCGAGATCGCCCAATGTCCACACGATTTCTCGAACATATCTCCGGGCAACTGGATCAGATTCGCAGTGCCGGAACTTATAAGTCGGAGCGAGTCATCACGACTCCGCAGAATTCGAGCATTCAAGTTGCAGGAGGAAAGCCAGTCCTGAACTTCTGCGCGAATAACTATCTCGGCTTAGCACAGCATCCCGCAGTTCAAGCAGCGGCTGCCAAGGCTCTGGAGGAATGGGGCTACGGGCTGGCCTCAGTGCGTTTTATCTGTGGTACACAGGGGCTACATAAACAGCTTGAGAGTGCACTCAGCAAGTTTCTCGGAATGGAGGATACCATTCTCTACTCATCCTGCTTCGATGCGAATGGCGGGCTGTTCGAAACATTGCTGGGAGCGGAAGATGCAATCATCTCTGATGCACTCAACCATGCGAGCATCATTGATGGTATCCGCTTATGCAAAGCTCAACGGTTTCGCTATGCCAACAACAATATGACCGAGCTTGAAGCACGACTTAAAGAAGCCTCGGGGGCTCGCTTTCGCCTCATCGCGACGGATGGCGTTTTCTCCATGGATGGCTACATCGCGAATCTTCCCGCAATCTGCGAACTGGCGGATAAGTATGATGCGATGATTATGGTCGATGATTCTCATGCTGTTGGTTTCACTGGCCCCAATGGGCGCGGAACACACGAATACCACAACGTCATGGATCGCATTGACATTATGACCGGTACGCTTGGTAAAGCTCTGGGAGGCGCCAGTGGAGGCTATACCAGTGGACGCCAGCCGATCATTGATCTCTTGAGACAACGTTCAAGACCTTATCTCTTTTCAAATACTCTCGCCCCTCCTATTGCTGCGGCTTCGCTCAAGGCGTTAGAGCTTCTCAGCGAATCCACTCATTTGCGTGATCAACTGGAGGCCAATACGGTCTGGTTTCGAAATGCACTGCAAAGTGCAGGGCTCAAGGTGCTTCCGGGGACGCACCCCATCTGCCCGGTCATGCTGGGTGATGCTGCCCTGGCTGCTCAATTTGCAGATCGCATGCTGGCCGAAGGAGTTTATGTCATCGGCTTCTCTTACCCGGTCGTCCCCCAGGGACAAGCCCGCATTCGCACACAGATTTCAGCGGCTCACTCGCAAAAAGATCTGGAAACTGCAGCGGCAGCATTTACTAAAGTCTGGAAAGAGCTGGCTGTCTGAGCAATGTTATCCCGCTAGAAATTTATCACCATCAATCGATTGTTGATTCTGCCTGGCTTTGAGGGAGTTTTCCATGTCATATCGACACGTGATGATTTTGAGCCTCGCCTGCTGTCTAATGACAGAAAACCTTCTGGCGCAATCAGGAAAATCACAGGGTACGAAGCCAGCGGCAACGAAACCGGCAACCAAGCCCTCAGCTAAATCCTCATCCAAAAAAGGGGCTGCTGCCCGCACAGAAACCTCAAAGTTCGATCCCGAACTCTGGAAGCCTCACCAGGATTTTCTTCTGGAAGGTGTCACGGAGATCAAAATTAGTGGTGCTCCCGGAACAATCCTCCCTTACGGCCCGGAAGCTTTCCCGGTGGTCGTTTCGACCAACAAAGGGAAAACCAGTGTGGCAGCGGCCGCGGCGGAGTTTGGCAAAGGTCGAGTTGTGGCTCTTTGCCACAATGATCTGCTTGGCTCAGGTCCAGCCAATCACACGATGACCGGCCGCTTTATCAGCAACTGCATTGCCTGGGCTGGACACAAAGAAAAAGCCCCGGGAACAGTGAAAGTGGCCGTGATGGGGAAGCGAAATCTGTTGCAGCAATTGCAGTCCGCGAAGATCGCTGCCATTGAAGTCGGGGGGAAAAACTGGCTGGCACAAACTCGCGGAGCTGATGTCATCATTGCTGAAACCGATGGACTTTCTAATGACGAGCTTCGAGGTCTGGAAGCTTTCGTCAAGGACGGTGGAGGACTGATTTCCGTCACCTTGATCTGGGCGTGGCAACAATATGGCAAAGGGGGCAACGCCGCCACGGATAACCAATCCAACAAGCTCTTCTCAAAGGCGGGCATTGTCTGGCTGGATGCGACACAAGAAGGTCAGAATGAAATTTTCAAGGTGATCAACCCCGTTCCAAAGTTTTCCAATGCCGGCTATGCCACCCAGCATCTTAAGGATGCGCTGGAGACGAAAGTCCCACCCACTGCTGAAGAAATGGCAATGATTGCCTCCACTCTGGAACCAGCACTGGTGGGCATTCCCTGGAAGATGGATCACGGAGTGGTCTCACAACTGATTGCTTTCGTCGAGGACCTCAAGAAGCAAATCCCGGTTCCAACTTCTAAACAGCCCGTCAAAGCCAAGCAGGCCGATGCCAAGTTACTGGTTGGATTACAAACAGGCTACTACCTGCAGCTCCCTTTAGAAGAGATGAAACCCGCGCCGACGGCTGCTGTTTTTCCCGGGGCAGTTCCAGCAAATGCTAAAAAGGTCACTCGAAAAGTGACCATCAACACCGAAACCACTCGCTGGAAAAGCACAGGGCTTTATGCGGCCCCGGGAACGCTGGTCAAGGTCAAAGTTCCGCGAAACATTGTGGACCAGAAGTTCGAAATCCAGATTGGCAGTCACTCGGATTCCCTCTGGTCGAAAGATGAATGGAAGCGACCACCGGCAGTCATCCGCCAGTTCCCCATCGACAAAGTCGAGTTTGAAGTTGGCAATGCCTATGGAGGGTTAATCTACGTTGTCGTTCCCCAGAAAACGCCTGCGGGGAAGTTTGAAGTCGAGTTTTCAAATGTGGTCGATGCACCCTATTTTGTGCATGGCGAAACGGATATCAGCGACTGGCGATTTACCATTCGTAACTATCCCGCTCCATGGGCCGAACTGGAGACGAGACACCTGGTCATTACGGTGCCCAGCGAACTCGTCCGTAGGCTCGATTTTCCAGATAAGCTCATGAACCACTGGGCCGCAGTCCTCGATGCCTGTGCTGATCTCTATTCGATTTCGAGAAATCGACCTTATGCCGAGCGCTTTGTGTTCGACGATCAGATCAGTGCCGGGTTCATGCATAGTGGTTATCCCATCATGTGCTTTACAAACCCCTCGGCACCCGAAGTTGTCGATCTCAATTTCCTTGAAAACAAAGGGGGCTGGGGTTTCTATCACGAGTTAGGCCATAATCACCAAAAGGGAGATTGGACTTTCCAGGGGACAGGTGAAGTGACGAACAACCTCACACCTCTGTATGTCATTGACACCCTCACACCCAGAGCTTTTTCTCACGATGCGATTCAACAGCCAGAGCGTGACAATCGCGAACGCAAATATGTCACGAATGGTGCTCCTTTCAGCACCTGGCAGGAAGATCCTTTCCTGGCTCTGACCATGTACATCCAGCTCAAGGAGCAATTCGGCTGGCAACCCTTCCGTGATGTCTTCCTGGAATACGAAAAGCTTCAGAAAGACGAACGTCCTAAATCCGAAATGGATAAACGGGATCAGTGGATGGTGCGGTTTTCGCGCAAAGTGAATCGCAATTTAGGGCCGTTTTTCCAATATTGGGGAGTCCCCACGAGTGAAAATGCCCGCCAGATGATTAAAGATCTCCCCACCTGGATGCCACCAGGGAGACCCGGTTCGCAAACCTGATCGACTACGAGTTCCCTGATACTTCATTATGTCGTTTCTGTATTTTCTTGAGCATCTTTCTGTCGCTTTTGGGGCCATTGCCGGTGTGCTTGCCGGCAGGGGAAAGCGAGTCGATCTGTTCGGGATTCTGGTTCTCGGAATGGTCACTGCGACTGGCGGAGGGACCTTACGAGACCTGATTCTCGATGTCCCGGTCTTCTGGCTGAAAGATCCGAATTTTGTTTACACGGTGGTGGTCGCATCGTGCCTGATGTTCGTGACGGCACGCTACCGCAAAACGCCCCTGAAGCTCCTGATCTTCGCCGATGCCGCTGGACTGGCGTTTGTCGCTATCGTGGGGACATCCAAGACGCTCTCGCTGGAGCATGCGGGAATCATCTGCATTGTGATGGGCGTCACCAGCGGAGTCGCAGGTGGGATTATTCGAGACGTCCTCTGCAGTGAATTTCCCAGCATCTTTCGCATAGATTTCTACTGGTACGCGACAGCGGCCTTCTGCGGTGCCTGCTGCTATCTGACACTTCATCTGGTGCAGGGGCCCAACCCGGTCAACCTCATCGTCTCCTCCGCCTTGATTCTCATCCTGAGACTGGCAGCTCTCCGGTATCGCTGGCGGCTTCCCGAATTCCGCACGCACGAAGACACGCATACCGTATCAGAGGATAAGCTCCCACCAGTGGCATAAATCAGGCCGCCTGAATCAACGGGTGAGAGCCACCGCCTCTTCGACACGAATCGTTCCTTCATAAATTGCGCGACCGATAATCGCTCCCACCAGATGGGGTTGCTCCCGATGCACTGCCTCCAGGCGGCGCACATCGTCAAGGGTTGTCACACCACCTGAAGCAATCACGGGAAAACCCAGGTCGGCCAGACGCTGCATGTCGGCAATTGTCCCTTCGTCGACACCCTGCATCATGCCATCGTTGGCAATATTGGTATAGATGACCGCTGCGAGCGGGAGACCGACAAACTGCGATGCCAATTCCAGTGCCGAGACGGCCGAGACTTCGAGCCAACCTGCCGTCGCCACTTTGCCATCGCGAGCATCCAATCCCAGGGCGATTCTCCCGGGATACTTCTTGACCAAATCTCGAAACCATGCCGGTTCTTTGAGTGCCTGTGTACCGATAATCGCACGGTCCAGGCCCACATCTTCCAGCATGAATCGCACAGAATCCTCGGAGCGAAAACCACCTCCCAACTCACAGGGAATCGACAGCTCACTGACGATCGCTCTCACGATTTCATGATTCACCGGATAGCCGGCTTTTGCTCCATCAAGATCGACCAGATGGAGCCTGTCTGCACCTGTGGCTGCCCACTTTTGGGCCATGGCGACCGGGTCATCACCAAAAACCGTTTCGAGGGCATAATCCCCCTGGCGAAGTCGCACACATTTGCCTCCACGCAAATCGATTGCAGGCAGAATTTCCATCCCCATCACTTTCTCTACAGACACTGATTCTCGACAGATACTGATTCAGCTTGCGCCAGAAGGATTCGTCCACAGCCCAGCAGACCTCAATTTCAAAGATCAGCGGGACAAACGGGTCACCTCATCTCCGATCCGGTACTCGGAGACAATTTTTGCCACGCGGTATCAGATCATTGAGCGGAAACCACGGGGAGCCCGTGAGAAGTTCCCGTAGAACCTTGACCTTCCATACTCTGTGCAAAATTCTTCAATAATCTGAGCCCGGCGTTCTGGCTCTTTTCAGGATGAAACTGTGTTGCCAGAAGATTTCCCCGCGAAACAGAGGACACAAAACTTTCACCATGTGTCGTGGTCGTCGCAATGAGGGAAGGATCCTCTGGAACGACGAAATAACTGTGGACGAAATAGAAAGTGGCATCCGAGGGAATACCAGTCAGTTGCGGGACAGGTTTCTGGAGTTCGATCGTATTCCAACCCATGTGAGGAATCTTCAGCCCTTCACGCGAAGCGAAACGCTGTACGCTGCCACGAAAAATCCCCAGGCCCTGATATTCGCCATCTTCATATCCCACATCAAACAGCATTTGCAGGCCCAGGCAAATCCCGAGAAATGGCTTATCGGCTGCGATATGCTCCTTGATGGCTGGGATCAGATCGAGACGCTGAAGTTCGCTGATCGCATCTCGGAAGGCTCCCACACCGGGGAGAACCAGTCGATCAGCAGCAGCAATCTCTGCTGGTGTACTTACAATATGGGCGGTAGAACCCACTTTTTCGAAGCCCTTCTGGACGCTTCTCAGGTTCCCCATTCCATAATCCACAATCCCGATCATTTCACTGTCTTTCGCGACTTGATCAATCACACGAGCCCCACCATGGCCACATAGCTGAATACCACCATACGCTTTCGGCAATTCGCGCGTAAAGCGACTGGATCGTAGCGAGCTTCTCTGAACACTTATCACTTCGCACGGATGTGATCTCTCACAGAGTGAAAGGTTCAGGTCATTTTCTCTGAACGAGCAATGGCAGCAAAAAAATCACCCCTTCAGCCGGTCGCAGGGTCCGGCCAAAGGGGTGATCGATCCTGACAGATTCGCCCGCAAGGGGCTCAGGTCAATCGAGGTGTGATCTCGCCATTATTCCAACCCGGCAGGTGAGGCATACTTCGCGGGATCAATCACGAACTGCCGATGCGACTCTGCATCACTGAACAGATACAGTTTGCCCTTGTACCAGGCCGCATGATCGAGTGAGCCTTCCACCACATCTTTCGCGTTTGCCAGAACGACCACGTCAGCACCGTAAGCAGCCGGTGCATAGCGAGTAGGTTCCTGTTCAAACCGGGCTTTCGCCTCGGCCGAGGAGAACTGGAATTTCTGCCCACGATAGGTGGCTGCAAACTGGGGCTGAATATCCTTCAATTCGCGTTGATCGCGTAAGGCCACTGGGCAGAACCCTTTCAATCCCGAAACTCCTTCACGAGCAAAAATCTGCTTCATCCGTGGGTCATTCTGTGCATCCGCCGGAAGCTGAGCCGGTGCCACGGCTGCATGGGCAGGGGCTGCTGGAGTTGCTGGAACTGCTGGAACGGCAGTGGCCAATGTTCCAGGTAATACTTCTTTTGCCTGTGGCGTGGCTGGTGGCGATGCCGGAGCGGGAATGGCTGCTGGTGGCACGGCCTCAGCCGCTGGCGGAATCGCCAGAGCAGGGACTTCTGCGGGAACCATCAAAGCGGGGGGCTGAACCGGAGCTTGAGCAGGAGCCGCTGGCTGTCCACCCTTGTCCGCATCGAGAGGCAAATCCAAAGCTTGTCCAACGGGTGGAACAGCAGGTGCCACTGGACTTGCAGGTTGGGCATTTGGAGTGGCTGTGTCGGTTGGATTTGCTGGAGCTTTGGCAGCTTCGCGTGCCTTTCGAGCTTCTTCTTCGAGTTCGGCAGCTTCTTCGGCCAGATCTTCCAGCTCCCAATCCTCCAGAGCTGGTTCTCCTGGTTTGTTAGGAATCACATTCTTCATGGCTTCCTTGGCAGTCGTTGTGGAGGGAGCCACTGCTGGTGCTTTCTCCGTCACTGCGGCAGGTAAGCTTGGTGGAGGTAAAGCAACTCCCGAGAAGGGATCCGCGACCTCATCTGTCACAGGTGCCGCCGCAGGAGTCGCCACCTGTGAAGCCACCGGTGCAGGACTTGCGGGAGTTTTTTCCACTGGCAACACAGGAGTGTTCGGCACAGGCGCATTCGGCACAAGAGCGTTCGACAGCGTGGCGTTCTGCGTTGGCACAGCCTGCGCCGGAGCGGCAAGAGGAGTTGTCGAAGTTATTGGAGCGGCAGCCGCAGTCTGTGGTGCTGGTTCGGCCCGACGCAAGCCGCGATCCGCCATCGCTTCGGAGACTTCGGTAAACGGATCCGGGAAGTCGTCCAGTCCTGCAGCCACTGCCGGTTGCCCAGCTGGAGCGGCCTGTGATGTCGCCTCTACGGCAGGTTTGACGACAGGAATTGCGGCCTGATTCACAGGAATCCTGGTTTCTGTCACCACAGGCTGCTGCACTGCTTGTGCTGCGCTGGGAGTCGCTGGAATCCGTCCAGGATTCTGCAAAGTCGGTTCCACAGGGGCTGGTAAGGTTCCCAGTGGGACAGGCATTGAAAACACTGGTTCAGCAGCGACTGGCGCATTCTGCACTGGTGGAGTTTGCACTGGCGGAGTTTGGACTGGTTGAGTTTGTACCATGACCTGAGGAACAGGCTGTGCAGGAACTGCCGGAATCGCAGGCACAACAGGGATCTTCGCGACAGTCGCCTGAGGGGTGGTGGTGACTGGCGTCTGGACAGTCACTGGAACCTGAGTTGTGGCTGGTGGTTGAACAGGGGCTGGTACCTGAACGGGGGCAGCGACTGATGCTTGCCGAGGTGCTGGCGATGGAGGAATTGCATAGGAATCCACGGGTGCCATCACCGGTGGCACAACAGTCTGCGATAACCCTTGTGGAACCGCGAGGATGCTCGAAGCAGCGACTGGAGCGGGCACTGGAGCAGGGACAGGAATCACCCGGGCAGCTTGTGGTGGAGCCTGGGCCGGAACCTGCGCTTGAGTTTGAGTTGAAGGTGCAGGTAATGGGCGTTGCAATGTCACCACAGGACGAGTTGTGGGTGCCAAAGGTGCCGCCTGAATCTGTGGGGGAATTACGGCGGGCAGTCGGTTCGGTGCGGCAGAGGGCAGCGGGGCTTCATCACCTGTCATCAACTCAGCAGGCGGCACCGATGGAGCCTGATACGCCGGATAGGACTGTGCGACTCCCGGAGGTACCGGAGGTTGTGAGCTGGCCGGCGTGGTTTCTTTTCGACCGGGTGTCAATCGCTTAAAGAATCGCGAAACAGCATTCCCTGAGGGAGCAGGAGCAGGCTGAGCGGTTGGAGCTGCAGTGGCGGGTACAGCAGGAGTTCCCGAGGGGGGCATACTTGCTGGAGCCGCTCCCGGGGCGTACCAGTTTGTCGCAGGTGCCGCTTGAGCGGGTTGAGATCCAGCAGGGGCAGCGACGGAACTTCCCGGAGTTTGTCCCGGCCGCTGATAATTCGGGCTGGTTTGCTGGGCCGCTGATTCGAGAGTCATGGCCGGCATTTCCCGACCACTTTCTCGATAGAGCTTTTCTAACTCTTCCTGAATCGAATTGTTTCCGACCGGAATGATTTTGGCCGCTTGCGAGGGCTGCTGAATCGTCGCCGTCTGCTGCTTGAAGTTGACGTCATCCGATTTGGTCATCGGCGTTGTTCGAGCTGGAGCACTTTTCTGCCCTTGAGACAAGAACCCAGGCCTGACGATCTGTGCATCGGCAGGAGTTGCCGCAGCCAGCATTCCCCCGGCTGCGCATGTCAGTAACCAGCGATAGTCATTCATCCCTGACGACTTTTTCATTGCAGAAGCACTCCTCGCGACAGACCAGGCAGATTGACCATTTTGGCGTCAAGCATGGGCTCGACACCTGGCACCCGAGCTGTCAATTCAGTTCCATTCGGCAATCGTCCACACATCTGGCCCTGGACAATGCCGCTCACTGTTCTGGATCGACATTCCGGGTAAACCGAATTTCACGGTTCTGCGGGCGTCACGAGCGATTCAGGTGGCACTTTGGCTAAAGTCGTTATACGACGAACAATCCGTACCCTTTGCCTGATCGTTAAACTTTGACAGTGTCAAAGCTCTATTCGCAGAATCTGCCGCACAGAGGACTGTAGTTCCTGTCCGGTGTGGATCAACCAGAAGGACGCATGAATAGACTCATCAATCGGCTGAGACCGCTCGGGACGGAATATTGAATGTTTCGCGAAGCTGAAGAAGTGATACTGGCAATTCCATTGCAGGAACTGGAAATTACAGGGAAGCCGAGTTGCCGATCACTGGGCCGATTTCAATGCGACGAGACAACTGATGCCGAGCTGGAATCGTTCACAGAATCCTCCCGATGTCCTTCCTCCATCGATCATCATGGGGTTAGTCGTCGCCTGCGCTCTCCCTTTGGTAACCAATCTGTTCGGTATTCGCTGGGGCATCAACCCGATTGACGCGGGGACGGCCCTTCAGCAGGTTCGTGGCGAGATCGTTGTCACTCTGCTCTCATGGACAGCCGCTTGCACCGGTGTTGTGACAGCCGTCAGCGCGTTTTCCATGTTTCGTCTCCGGGGAGATGTCACGACACCCATTCTTGGGACGGCACTGTTGTTCTGCGGATTGATGGATGCTGCCAATGCACTGGCGATCAATGGAATCCTGGTCTCGGCTTCAGATCCCTCCCGATTTGCTGACTTTACCGATGCCATGACACGCCTGACATATGCCTTGATCATTACATTAGGGACGGCTCCATTCGCTCTGGGGTTCATCACGCCCGAATGGAGTGGATCAAGGAATAACCGTAACGCAGGTTTTCTGATTTGTGCAGCGATCGTATTCGGACTTGGTGCCTTCTCGATTGTCGAGCTCTGTGCCTGGATTCCCGAGTTGCCCAAAACGGTGTTCCCTGCATCTTCGATCCCCAGACCCCTCGATGCATTTACATTGATCATTTACCTCATCACTGGAATCTTCTTTCTGCCGCGATTTTACAAGCAGTATCCCAGTCTGTTCTCACATGGTCTGCTGTTGAGTGTGATCCCCCATATTCTACTGCAAATGTATATGGCCTTTGGATCTCGCCGTTTTGACGACAATGCGGCAGTCATCGCCCATTATCTGAAGATCGTCGGTTACCTCGTCCCTTTCATTGGTCTGCTCTGCGATTACTCTCGTGTCTCGCAGGTCGAAGCCAAAATGTTGAGTACCGAGGCCCAACTCCAATTGGCTCGCCAACTGCAGCAGGCACTTCTTCCCAGAGAAGCACCCGTCATCAGGAACTATCAACTGGCAGGTTTTTCTATCCCTGCAGAGGCTGTGGGAGGAGATTACTTCGACTATCTGGTTTATGGCGATGGATCGATTGGCCTCGTGATTGCCGATGTCAGCGGTCACGACCTGGGTGCTTCGATCCTCATGTCGCAGACACGCGCATTTCTACGTGCTGATCTCAGTGTGGGTCATGATCCAGCGATCATTGCCGAACGTCTCAATCGATTTCTCTGCGATGGAGATATTCTTAACCACCGGTTTGTCAGTCTGTTTTTTGCTCGACTGATTCCCGAAGAACACGAATTGCGTTACATCGCGGCAGGTCAACCGGGTGTCATTCTACTCCCCGATGGTGAAACTCAAGCCCTGTCACCCACCGGCCCCGTGCTTGGTTTTGATCCTCATTGTCAGTTCGTTCAGGAACAAACGAAATTGCCTCCCGGCAGTCTGCTGCTGCTTTACACGGATGGCATTACTGAAACGACAGATACCTCGGGATTTGCTCTGGGGACACAGCCTCTGTACGAGCTACTGCATGCCGGAAAAGGCCAGTCGGCCGAACACCTCACGAGTGTGATCAAAACGGCTGTCCTGAGGCATGCTGGTCAGCGAGGCCCCGTGGATGACCTGACCTGCCTTTTGCTGAAACGCTCTCCGCAGGATGCGAATTTACCGTTGAATATCGGAGCATCTCTCGCGCAGACCACGAAAGTCTGATACTCGCGTCCTGTACAGAGTGTACGATTCAACACCACTAAGACACAGGCTCCACCACTCTGGCGCGAATCAGGCCTGATCAACTGGCAGCACGCGTCTGATCACCGTTGAGCTTGTTGTATAACGTCTTGAGAGCGATGCCCAACTCGGCAGCCACCTTGACTTTGTCACCTTTGTGCTTCTCGAGCACCTGATAGATGACTTCCATTTCAATCTCACGCAAGGTTTTGGGAGAACCGCTGGAAAAAGCAGCTTCGACGCCCTTATTGCCATTCAGAACAGCAGATCGCTGACGTGTGATTGCACCGGGAAGATGTTCGGGAAGGATGACTCCGCCATCCGCCAGAATTACCGCATGCTCCAGTGCATTGGCAAGCTCACGAATGTTTCCACTCCAGTCGTGTGATTGCAAGGCTTCGATCGTTTCTGGTGCAAGAATCTCGGGTGGCACGTCACGCCGCTTGAGATGTCTCGCAATCAGATTGCGAGACACATCGGGAAGGTCTTCTTTCCGTTCGCGCAGGGGAGGGAGCCGAATTTCGAACGTATTCACACGAAAGAATAAGTCTTCCCGGAAAGCCCCTTCGCGAACCATTGATTCGAGGTCACGATTTGTCGCACAGACGATGCGAACATCCACGTGAAAAGCTTCGTTCTCACCCACGCGACGAACTTCACCGGACTCTAAAAATCGCAGCAGCTTCACCTGCATCGACTTATCGAGCTCTCCCAATTCATCGAGGAACAGTGTCCCTCCATTCGCCACCTCAATGAGTCCTTTCCGAGGCGTATCCGCCCCGGTGAACGCACCTTTCCGGTGACCGAACAGTTCGCTTTCCACCAGGTTATCCGGGAGGGCTCCGCAATTCACAGCCACAAACGGCATTTGAGCACGATGGCTCAATTCATGCACCCGACGAGCCACCAGCTCCTTGCCAGTCCCGGTCTCACCGAGAATCAACACAGCGGAATCTGTCGGAGCAATCTTTTCGATCATCCGTTTAACACGCTGCATCGATGGCGTTTTGCCAATGATATCTGGCGCTCCTTCGACCGCCTTCAATCGCGTTTCGAGAGCAATCGCTTTATTGGTGAGAGTCCGTTTTTCAGCGACTCTTTTCAATGCAGCAGAAATCTCAAACAATTTGCAGGGCTTGGGCAGAAAGTCGTAAGCCCCCTTGCGAACAGCCTGAATGGCCGCCTCAAGATCACCATGCCCGGTACTGATAATCACTTCAGTTTCAGGAGAAACTTTTTTGATGTGATCAATCACATCCCAGCCACTGATCCCTGGCATCCGCAGATCCACAATTGCGGCATCGAAGGTATGATTTTCCAGCACTTTCAGCGCGGATTCACCATCTTCGCAGAATGTGACATCGTGCCCCATGCGTGGCAATTCGATCTTCATCACACTGCGGATAGCCGCCTCATCATCCACGAACAGCACACGCAGTTTGTTTGATGTCATCGTACCCAACGGGCTTTCTCCTTGCCCTTCCAGAGGCATCATGCCTCAGGGCCTGTTCAGGCTGATTTGGCAAATCATTACATCGGCTTGTTAACAGAAGATACGAATCCCGGCAATGCCGCATTCATCGATTGCAGCAGCTTTTCATCATGCTGCCATCGATTGAACGGCTCTTTTGGGAAGATGAACACGGAAGGTACTTCCGCAGCCAGGGCCATCGCTGTGAGCCTCAATTCGCCCGCCATGATCAACGACAATCCGGTGGCTGATCGACAGCCCAAGACCAGTCCCACGCCCTGACTTTCTTTCTGTAAAGAATGGCTCAAACAGATTCTCCAGAACGCGGGCCGACATGCCACAACCGGTGTCTGTAAAAACCAGACACACCTCATCAGAAAGCTCTTTGATCTCCACACTGAGCTTCCCACCAGATGCCCCCATCGATTCCAGGGCATTTGCCACAAGATTCAAAACCACCTGTTTGATTTCTGCACCATTCACCTCAGCGAAGACCGATTCCTTAGGACGGCAATCAATCGTATGTCCCGAGAAACGCCCCATGTGCCCCACCATCTGCACCACATCCTGAACAATCCTCGTCAGATCCTGGCGACCACGAGGAGCGTCCTGCCCGCGTGCAAAAGTCAATAATCTTGAAGTGATTTCCTCACATCGACCCGCCTCTGACTGAATCATCTCCAGATACTGCCTCGCGACTTCTGCATCTTCTGCTGAGATCAACAAAGGTTCGCCATTGGATCCCGCCACTCGAGATGCCAGCGATTCAGAGGCCATCGAGATCGCCGAAAGCGGATTATTGATTTCATGTGCCACGCCTGCCGCCAGAAATCCGACACCCGCCAGACGCTCCGAGCGAACCAACTGCCTTGATCGCTCATTCACCTGCCTGTCGAGGTCGGCTTTAATCTCGCAAAATCGCTCAGTCATGGCATTGAATGCCTGTGCCAGATCGACAATCTCATCCTGTCCGTCGAGTTTGACCCGCACGCTGAAATCGCCGCGCGCAACTTTCATCGCCTTTCGGTGCAGCTCTTTTATGGGCAAGAAGATCCAGCGAATCATCAGGTGCATCACCATGAAAATTGCAACGACGGCACACAAGGCAACGACCAGCAAAATCCAGAAGAAGACCTGATAAGTCGACTGCGAATCCTGCCAGAGCTTCTGCAACCCCTCAATTGGATTGGGCAGACTGACAGCACTCTTCTGCAGAGAAGCCAGCGATTCAGTCATTTCCTGCTGGGCGACAAAAGCAATCTGTTGACTCTCAAGCGCCGGGAGCTTGTCTTTCATCCGGGCAATATCCGCATCCATTTTCTGGAGAATCGCGAACGCAATTGAGCTCTGCTCCCGGTTTTCGGGTGAATTGGGCAGCTTTGCCTGCTGCAACCGGTAGTCAGCCATGGCCGACTCCAGATCAGCCAAATGCCTCGATAGCGTAAATGCATCTCGCCTGAGTGTGGGATCCATCAATCTCGAAGTAGCCGCGAGGACTTCGTAGCGACGAGGACTCGACCTCAGATTTTTTTCGATCTCATGAACCATACTTCCATAAGACCACAGGCCTAGAAATCCGGCTCCAAATAGAGCGGTGAGCAGCCCCCCCGAGATGAAGAGCACAATACACAGCTTGCGACGAATGGAACGCGTTAAAAACACCCGGCCTCCTTGCCGTAAACCTGCTTTTCCATCAAGCCTGTGTTCCGCCGTCGTGACTTCCTGGCAGCCACAACCAGCTTCTGTGCCAATTGCTGAACAGCTTTAATGGATTTGAAAAGATTACAAGGTCATGCCCAACTCCAGCAAGACCGATTTCCGGGAGAAGTCATCTCGCCTATCGAATTCTTACGACCCGCGATCATCACTCAGTCAACCGGCGGTAAAGCTCCCTTCGCTGAATCACCAGCAGAAGAACCCATCAGCCGCTGCTCATCGGTGATCACTCGGTGACAGCACGCGAGATCAACTGCCTGAAGTGTCATTCGGCTTTCGAACTGAGCCCCAGCGAGACTCTCGTTTCAACCGCCGCCGCTGTGCCTGAACGCCACTCATCAGCATGCCGATCACTTTCGTCAGATCTCGAAATGCCCGACTCAGACGTTTCTCCATCGTGGCCAGGGTGAATTTCTGCATGAGATCATCATGTTCAGGCCAATCAATCGACCACTCTTCTTCCCGGGCCGCCTTCTGCAATTCAGCATGCAACCTGGCAAGTCGATCGATGAGTTCCGGTGTCGCGCGAGCCGATGCTGTGCGATAAGGCCGCCAGAGCACAGTCGCCATCGAATCGGCTTCAATCCCCGCTTTATCAGATGGCTTCACTTGGTTTCTACGAAAAATCCAACCAACGGCAAGGAGAAAGACAGATAATCCAATCAACGCTAAACCTGCGGCACGCCAGTCAGGTCCATTGATCACCAGGCTTATTCCAAAACCACATGAGACCACCATGGCAATGACCCATGCCAGGCGAGCGAATGAGCGTCCATCAATCTCGCGAGCCTCACTCTCAGGAATTCCATCGAGAGAGACCCCTTCAGGCATGGCCCCCAGACGAACTGTGATCACCGTAATATTATCGATGCCACCTCTCAAATTGGCGAGATTGACGAGAAATCGACAAGCATCTGCAGGAGCCAGTTCCCGCACAGCCACGCCAATCTCCTGGTCACTTACGAGGTTCGTCAAACCATCGGAGCACAGGACGTACACATCACCGGAAAGAGCAGGGAAGGGCCCTTCCATATCAACATTCACTGTGGGCTCGACACCCAAAGATCTGGTAATAATGTTTTTCGGAACGATTGAACTCGCATCTTTGGGATGCACGCGGCGCTGCTGAATCATTTCCCAGACCAGACTGTGATCTGCCGTCAGTTGATCAATCTGACTGCCTCTGACCCGATACGCCCGGCTATCCCCCACATGGCCGATCAGCACACCGGTACTTCCGAGTGCGAGAGCCGTACAGGTGGTGCCCATTCTCTCAAATTCGCGATTCTGCGTGCCGCGCTCATTGATCACGCGATTGCCATCAACAATGGCGTTCAGAAGTGCTGTCTTAGCATCCTGTTCGAGAGATTTCTGAAAAGCATGTGGAATCGTATCCACCGCCAGCTTACTGGCTAACTCTCCGACGGCATGACCACCCATGCCATCACAAACGACAAACAAATGGCCGCGACGAACCCAGTCTTCGCGGTCTTTGCAAATATGAACCGCAAAGGAATCCTGATTATTCTGACGCCTGAATCCAATATCACTCAGACTGGCGAACTGAACGGACTGCTCAAAGAGCATGCCCTGCTTCCTGAAATAATAATGATCTCCACCTGCTGGATTTTACGGACGCCAGCTCGTTTAGAGTATTATTTGTAACAGCAAGAATCACCGCAGGTAAAGCAGCGAGTTCGTCAATTTCGTGGAGTTTCAGGTTGTAAGCTTTGTACCGACAATTTCCAGAGGCCTATCAGTGCATCACCGGCATGAGGCGAACGACATGGCAGAGCCATGAGACAACCTTCAAGCTCACAACCGATCAGGCAGAAAATTCCGTTATACAAACCTGAAATCGCATCGATCGGGTGACTTTCACTTGATAGGACAGGCGAACTTCTGATAAGACCAAATTCCGCTTCTCTCTCCCTCGGCTTCTCCCCGCCTTTCCTCTTCTGGCCTTGCTCGTCTCGTAACTCCCCCTGTGCTGAATGATCTTCAAACTGTTGTGCTGGACAGGATTCATGTCTTCTCCAAATCAAAAGGGTGCTTTCCATCGCGGAACAAACTCCGCTCCAGCACTCTTGTCGATCACTCTGATTGCAGCGATGTTCTATTCCAGCACCTCCGGGGCTCAGCACCCGTCCGGGCCGGTTCACACTGTTTCGCCTCTCGCTCAGCAATCAACAGAGACATTCGCAACAGAATCCAGTGCCACAGCCTGGCCTGTCATTCTGCTCATGCCGGAAGCCATGACAGTTCAGACCGACGTTGTCGAATCCGGAAACGCCTGGGCGGTGCCTGAATCTCCCTCAAACGAGATTCCCGGCATGATCACGACCATGCCCCATGTCGTACCTGCAGCTCAATGGCAGGGCGAACCACAAAATCAGATTATGCAGGGCGATAACGTCATGCTTCCGGGAGAGCCAGCATCCCCGTTTGAAACTGACATTGGACAGGCAAACCTCCATGAACCACTGCTTCCTCAAGCCGGCAAACCCTGGATCATCCCCATTTCGACTCAAGCCGCAGTTTCGATTCTACCTGGTGATGGTGACGAACTGGGCATGACGAACCTGGAGTTCAGGCAGACGTTTCTTTTCCCTCGATCCAATGGCTGGATGGTGACCCCGGCTTTCAGCACAAACTTTCTCAATGGCCCGACATCGACTGATCTCCCACCCACTCTCTACAGCGGCTCGATTGATTTCATGTGGGCTAAAGAACTCTCGCCGAAATGGAAAATGAATCTGGCTGTCGCTCCGGGCATTTACACAGATGCTCAGAATACCAGTAGCAATGCGTACCGCATCACTGGCAGAGCGATCTTCATGTGGCAGATGAATGCCAGTTGGCAATTGGCTTTTGGTGCGGTCTATCTTGATCGGGATGACATCGTGGCTCTGCCAGCGGTGGGGGCTGTTTATACCCCCAGTGAATCATTTCGAATCGAAGCTATTTTCCCCAGACCACGGGCTGCCTGGCGTCTTTCACAAGTTGGTGATGAAGAACGCTGGTTCTACCTTGCTGGTGAACTGGGTGGCGGTACATGGGCCGTCGAACGGACATCAGGTGTCGATGATACTCTCACCTACAATGCTCTCTATCTGCTGGCCGGCTATGAAATCAAACATAAGGGACGGCTGGCTCCCCGCTTTGAAGCTGGTTATGTCTTCAATCGCCGAGTCGAATATGAGTCGAATGTCGGGAATTTTAATCCCAGTTCAGCAGCGATGATCCGCGTGGGTCTCGGGTTCTAACTGAACGATCACGAGAAGAGTTCCAGTACGGGAGTACCACCGTCAGTAATGGGAACAGGACGCTCACCTGCATAGAGTTCTTCCCGGGGATTCACGCCACATGTTGCATACATGGTGGCATGCAGGTCGGGCACGGAAACCGGACGACTCACGATGTTCATCGCCAGATCATCGGTCTCACCAATTGCCACGCCGGTCTTGATCCCACCACCTGCACAGGCGACTGAAAAACATTTGCCGTGATGCCCGCGCCCGCCGCCGCCATCGAATTTGGCAGGTCGTCCGAACTCTGTTGAAACCACAATCAGTGTTTTATCAAGAAGTTTGTTTCGTTCCAGGTCGAGCACAAGGGCAGCCAGCGCCTGATCAAGTTCCTGGATCAGGCGATGCTGCTGGACGATCCCATCATTATGGACATCCCAGCCAGTACCGTTGAGAAAGTTCAAGTTGTGCGAGACTTCGACAAACCGCACCCCTGACTGGAGTAATCGGCGGGTCAGCAGGCAGCGCTGCCCAAACTCTCCACCATATTCATTACGAAGGTCGGCAGATTCAGACTTCAAATCAAAGATCCGCATGAACTGGGGGCCAGCGAGCCGCTGAGCTTCATCAATCATCGACTCGTAATTCTTGAGTAAAGCCTGTTTTTCTTCAGTGGTATTGAGCTGGCGAACTTTCTTCAACAATTCGTTACGACGTGCTTGCCGCTCCTGGCGAATCACCGAAGCTGGCTGAAAACCCTGGGGTCCACTTTCAGTATCCGTCAAATAGACATAGTTGCCTTTGCTACCAAGAAATCCCGGGCCTCTCGTCGTGCTGGGATACCCGATGAGAACATATGCGGGAACACCATCACCTGCTGCACCACGCTGATGAGCAATGACAGAACCGACCGAAGGGTAAATCACCGTTTCACTGACAGGGCGACCCGTATGCATTCGATTCGTTGCTGCGGCATGCTCATCAATCACATCGTGATGCACAGTCCGAAATAACGTGAATCGATCCATGATCGGTGCACAGCGTGAAAGGTGTTCACAAACTTCCACCCCCGGGATCGCTGTCTGAATCTTGTCATAATACGAACCGGCTTTATTCGCTTTGGGATCGCCTTTCACTTTGGGATCCCAGGTATCGATCTGACCGGCTCCACCACCGAGCCAGATCATGACACAATGCTCGGCTTTTCCCATCGGAAAACTGACTTTTGCATGCTCCTCAGCCAGAAGAGAAGATGCAGATCCAACTCGACCCAGGCCCGCTGATAAAGCAACGGCCCCACCCAGTGCAGTGTACTGGTTGAAATCACGACGATTTAAAAATGGATTCATAGCGTTCTTCCATCAGCACTGGGCCAAATCAACGATCGAAGGACAGGTCTGTTCGCGCTGTTAACTGATACTGTATCCATACCGTTAACGTTCAGTTCAGCAGCACAAACTCGGGCATATTGATCAGCGTCCACACAAAATCTTCTGCCCGTTCACGCCAATCAGCCTGTAACCGCGACGAGGGTTCATCACCTTTTTCGATCGTCATGGCGAAGTTGACCTTAATGTTATTCGCTTCTGACTGCAGATGATTCGTCCAGGAGACACCTGTTGCCTGAGGACGAAGCACCACCTTTGGTTCTGTACCCGCCAGCACACGTTCGCTGAAGCCAGAACTTAAGAACTCCACGAACATGCCCTTTTCCTGAACAGATGGAGCACGAGTCATCAACTGCTGGAAGACCTTCTCAACAAACTCATCGACCGACTTCGACGAAATCGCCAGTTCCGTGATCAAACTATCATCGGAGAGTTGAGACGCCCTGAGAGTTAAAGTTCCATTGGCTAAGGTCGCCGGCTGCAGCACAGTCGTTTCCTGGCTACGCAGACTTTGGGGATCAGGTCGTGATGCTCGCCAGCCAAATGTTTCGAGCACATTGATAAAGCTCTGCACCCCAGGTAGTGCCAGGCTCGGGCGGTCACGTTCATTATTTGTGGCCACAAACTCCCAGGCACGTTCCGGGAAACCAAATCCCAGGGACTGATTCATCGGCCTCAGCCCATCGACATCAATATTCAACTCTTCTGTGCGGAAACTCTTCCCGGAAGCCACAAAGAGCGAATCCACAAGTTGCTCGGCAGTCAGTTTACGTGGTGCGGGCCCAGCAAAAAGTCGTGCTCGCCGGGCATCACTATAGACCGAATGGTCACTCTTTCGCTGGTAAACTTCGGTATTCAAGATCACACGGGCGATCTGCTTCAGATCATAACCGGAAGCAATCAGTTCCTGTTCAAGAATCGACAGCACCTGAGGATGCGTCGGGTCGGGGTTCTCCCAATCATCAATCGGCTCCACGATCCCTTTGCCCAGGTACCGTTGCCAGAGGCGATTGACGATCACATCTGCAAATCTCCGATTGGCAGGAGAGGTCACCAGCACAGCCAGTTGCTCACGCCGATCCGCAGGATGTTCAAGAATATCAGGAGAGAGACTCACCGAAAGACGTTCTGCAAATGGCCATTCCGGTGGGACAGGCTCACCCGGCTTCAACGTCACTTTGACCAGCAGTGATTTCAGTGCATTTTCATCACCGGGAATCGTGCTTGTTTTGGGGACTGATTCGGGTTCTCGCTTCAACATCGCTGCCAGACTGAAGAGGTCTCGCTGCTGAAAATCATGATAAGGAGCATCGTGACAACGGGCGCATTTCATCTCCATGCCAAGAAAGGCCTGCGCCAGGATATGAGCCTTGGCTGCCATCGGGCTGTCGTTCTGCGTCGCCAGAGCGAAACCGGCTGGCCCTCCAAAGTAGGTGCTCCCCTCCATAAGGATCAATTCTGTCGCGAATCGATCAAAGGGCTTGTTATCGCTGAACGATTCATGAATCCAATAGCGGAAGGGACCCGTGTTATTGAGCGTAGGATTCACCAGATTTGGATTTTCCGCCAGCACGTCCTGCCAGTAAGCCACCCAATGATCAGCCCAACCCGGCTGCTCGAGCAGCCAATCAATCCACTCGGCACGTCGATTGGATTCCGTGAGTGACCAGAAGTGCTCCTGGAGCTTCAATGAAGGAATCGTTCCCAGAATGTCGAGTGTCGATTTTCTCAAAAACTCGGCATCAGAAATGGGAGCCATGGGCTCAACACCAGCCGAAGACAGACCTTGTTGAATTTCGCGGTTAATGGCCGCAACAGTGGCTCTGGTTCTGCTGAGATCTTCTCCGATGGGCCCTTGAGACTGCTGCCCGAGCGTATCTTTCGCCAATTGATGACGTTTTTCCCAATAGCGGGCGTACGCCTCAGAGGCTTTTCTTCGCCTGATGGTGTTTTCACTTTCAAGACGTTTCTTCTCGGTTTTGGCCCATTGTTCCCAATGCCAGTCATCCAGTGGAAAGGGTTGTCTGGCAGACAACACCTGGAACTGTTTGCCATCATCACTAATGGCCAGACACATCTCTCCCAGTTCCGGGCGGCGTCCTTTACCACCCACCCAGAGATCAACTTGCACACGATGCTCACCGGGTGTGGGACTCCATGCAATCGCCTGCTCATAGTCACCTGGCTGCAAAGGACGAATCGCATCTGAGATCTGGCTCTCGACTCGATAGAGCGGGCCATGACCATCACTTCCTCGACCAGGGTGCCGATTATCGAGCACGAGCTGGTCATCAATCCATAGCCTGGCTCCACTGCGCGCCCTGAGCAGCAAATGCCGCGTTTCTGGTGGAAACTCCACCAAGCCGCTTAATCGCACGACGACAGGATTGCTGCGATCAGCCCGCACCCCATGCGAGTTGTAAAGCTGAGGAATCGCAATCAGTGACCAATCGACCTGCTGGAACGATTCGAACGGCTTACCTAAGCGAAATTCCCAGTTATGCTTATCGGGAACATGATGAAAGACCTCAACAAAGACGTTGTCTCGTGAGATATGCTCACGAGGGGTCAGGTAAGGGGGCTCCTGAACGATCCGGGCATGTTGTGCGATGCGGGCAGGTGGCAAGGCGGATCGATAGATCGCAATTTCATCAATCAATCCGCGAAAGGTACTGGCGGGATTCCCGCCTAACGACGAGCCCACCCAGAGCTGATCATCATCGACGACAGGAGCTTTGGTTGTCGCCCCCCCATAATCCCAAGTCCCCTCCACGAGGCTACCATCGATGTAACCTTTGATCGACTTGGGCTCGCCAAAAGTGTAACTCACCGCGATGTGATGCCATCCCGAATCGACAGCCACGCCAGATTGCGAGTTCCAGCGGTGGTAATTCTCACTGTTCCCCGGCTGACTTTCCGCATCACGAAAGAGGAAACTGACAAGGGCCTGGCCATTCTTGCCAGCCAGTCGTAAGGCATAGTTCTGATTTTCGGCAGGATAGCCGGAGCGTTTGGTGCGTCCTTTGCCGACCACGTACATCTGCTGATTTTCGGCAATCTGCTGCACATCGACCCAGGCCTCCAGAGTGATCGAATCACCTTGCTGAAATCGCAGGGGACTGGCCGCTAAGGCTGCTGGATCTTTGGGTGTGATGGGGGAATCATCGAGAGTCAGGTACCCGGCTTTGTTGCCGAACTCCAGAGCCTGGTTGTCGCTGCTGAACAGAGGATACTTTTCGCCCCTGGGCCCTGCGACTTTGAACTTGACGTTTCCTTGCTGCTGGAAGACCCATTGGCCAGAAACGTCTTTTAGAGAGCCTTGATCAAAGCTCCAATAGAATGCGGGTTGATCCGCAGCGACCATCGCTGCATACAGGTTCTTCGAAGGTTGTGATTCTCCCGAATCGTCCTGGTTACTGACTGCTTCCTGAAAACTCTTCACTGGCTGATCAGCACCAGGGACGGCCTCCGCTTGCTGACTCCAGCCCACACCCATCAGCCAGCCCGTCAATACAGGGAGGGTGATCGCCATTATGACGATACGAAGAGAAGAATGGCTCATTGAGAACTCGCTACTCAAAGAAGACCTGCGGAGCAAAGCTGGATTCAATGAATGATTGAAAATGTTCCGAACGCATCATGAGCAAATGGGGCTCACGGGCCGAACCTGTCAAACTCATCACTCAGCTTCATCGCACCGCGGGCCAGATCACTCGACGAACAGATCGATGCAAACGATGCCGTTGTCAGTATAGCGAAAGCATCCACCAATCTCGATATGAAATCTCGATATCAAGATTTCAGGATTGAGTGCAAAATCAAGGAGCGGCGATTCTTCCACCTCGATTGACAGGTGCTACGCCATAGCCTTTCGCGGAGGCTGGCACATCGAGATCACACGTCGCACCGACCTTTTCCACAGGAATGGTGAACATGAGAAACAGCGGTATATCAGCCTTGGTGATTACCGTTTCATCCCCCTGGCTACTGGCAGGCTTTTTCTCATAACCTGTCACCCTCACAAGATGGGGCCCGGGAATGACTCCTTTCCCTGAACCCCTTGTCGTGAATTGACCATCGACAATTTCCGCCGAACCGGCGGGGCCTTGATGACCTTTAGCGCTATCGGGAACAAACTCCAGCAGGCCGAACTTCACTGGCTCGCCCCCAAAAGTCACTTTCCCGGAGACATCGACGGGTTGCACGCCACTCTGGCCACAGCCTGTCACAAAGGTGCCAATCCAGAGCATCAGCGACAGAGACCCGATCCATTGCAACCGTTGATTGAAATGGGAACGGTAAAAAACATCGATCATCTTCAATCACCTAATTTCTCAGCACCTGCAGATCAAGCCGGAATCGCCAGAGAAGCGAGTCGTTGCCTCACGCAAACGGCTGACATCCGACGAATGAACACATCTCATAGTGGCTGCCGTCGCATGATTTATTGAATCTGCATCGATTCGGCACCATCTCGACTGGCTGCCCCTTGATAGGTCGCAAAGTCAATGTTCTCAGAGACAAAACGGACAGTTCCGTCGCCCATGAGAAAATGAGTCCCTCCGACATGCTGACTGCCAAACCGGGAATCATTGTAGAGACTGCCAGCCGTATTACTTCTCCAACCGGTATTTGAACCAATCTGATGCGTAATATTCTTGGAGGCATACATGGCCGTAGAGTTATCGTTGGTCGAAACGCCTTGTGTCCAGGCTCGAAAAGTTCGATTCCAACCCGAAGCTGCGTTGGCTGAGGCCTCACCCATGAGGAATGTGTTCGACAAACCATCAGTACAGTCGCTGAATCTTGACGAGACATTTCGGGTCAATAAACCATTCGTCGCCAGACCACCATGATCAGACGTCAGATTGGGAACTGCCGGCAGAGAGGCGTAATACGCAGTTGTTGAACCGGGTAAAAAGCCTTTTGCACCCGCAACTCCCAGATAATGCACCGATACCGGCGAATGAGTCTGGTTGTTGGTGGAGCCATAAGTGACTGTCTCGCTGTCTGCTGTCCTGTCAGAGAGCAAGGCACTGGGGCAATGCAGGACCGGGATTGTGGATCGCTTCAAGGCAAAATTGGGTGCATCATTATAAAAGCGAGACATATCGAACTGGTTATAGAGCGGGGTCTGATCAAGAAATGGCAGAACACGCACATGAAAACTGAAGCGGTTATGCTGACCTGGATTGGGCGGAGTTCCGGCACTTACTGAAAAACCTGCTGCAGGAAGACAATTGTAGGTGTCATGATAATTATGGAGTGCGAGCCCCCATTGCTTGAGAATATTTTTACACTCTGTCCGCCGGGCAGCTTCACGAGCCTGCTGGACAGCTGGCAACAGCAGGGCGATCAGAATCGCAATGATCGCAATAACGACCAGCAATTCGATCAGCGTAAAGGCTTTACGATTTTGAAAAAACATCTTTCTCACTCCAGGGAATAACGAAGAACTCTATATTGATTACAACACCTGATAATTGATTATGGATCGTTGATTCGGGCTCTGGGACCTACAATTTCAATTTGCGCGGGTTTACCACCAGTTGTTAAAGCAAACTCCGCAGGATTTATTCCTGAGCTCGTGACATTCGCTGTCAGCGTCGAGCCGAGTGGATCCGCATATGACTTAGGTACCACCCATTTATAGGTGATGTTCATAGACGAACTGGCTTCATCGCCAGGATCCACCTTGGACTGACCCACGACTTCACGCTTCTGAACCCCGACGAGATATTCGCCGCAAGGCAGCCCATCGCCGGGTTCATAAGTCCTGACGACAAACTGACCCTGAGCATCTGTCACTCCTGTCGAAGGACGCTGAAAACCTGCCTTTTCTCCGGAGGTCTTGGGTTGAAAGACAATGGCGGCACCCTCGAGAGGCTTACCATCCAACGTGACTTTCCCTGTGACCTTGACCAGTTTGGGACGTCCATTCCCACAACCGGAAGATGTCAGGCACTCGACCAGGAGCACCAGGATTCCGAGGCTCAACACACCCGTTCGATACATGGCAGCAGCCACTGCTAAGCCCCTTATCTATATGAATGTTCTAAGCAGACAGACTTAAACCTTAATCGATTTCATATCAGATGATCGGAGGAAAGCCGCTTTAGAATTCACCAATCGCGTTGCGATCATTGATCTGAAAGAGATTCTGGTAAAGGAAATTTCCTGTATCAGCCCCAAGTGCTGGATTGGATTGTATATTCTCACTCAGAAACCGGACTGTTCCATCGCACATCAGGACATGCGCCCCTCCCGTGTGTGGACTCGCCACTGCCACCCGGGAAAAAAGATTGACCGGCGTACCATTTTCCAGATAGCAGTTCGTAGCGGTGTCTAACGTCCCATCAAACGGGGTATTAATCTCCGTATGTGGTGAAACAATATTGATACGGAATTGGCACATTTTTCCCGTCCCCCAGGTCGAGCCAATGGCGACAAAGGGAGCCGTCATTAATGCTTTTTCACCAGCCAGGATCGTATTCGAGGTTCCATCGAGAATATCTGAGATGGGTGTGGCTCTTGGTGGGTTAGGCACCGGGAAAATCGTATTGCTGCCAGCGTACATGAGTACGCCCAGATTTTTGTGGTTTGGATTCAAATCACCTCCATTGGCAGAAGGGCAGATGAAACCGGGGATCTTGGTCGTCAGCAATCGTTCGACGGTTCCGCCATTGGCTGTTGAGTAATCTTCAATGTTGGACATATTCGCTGTGTTCTGAGGAATGAGATTCGAATTCCCCACGTTGATGGCGGTGTAAAGTGGTGTCTGGTCGATAAATGGGAGCAACATGCATGTCCATGTCCACGACCTCGTCGTCGTGTCCTGGTTGGCTCCCACACCACCTGCGACAGCCGCGACAGGAAAGCGTTTGTGGACGTCGTGGTAATTATGAAAAGCTAGCCCCAACTGCTTCATATTATTTTTGCACTGAGTTCTCCGAGCCGATTCCCGTGCCTGTTGAACAGCAGGGAGCAGCAGTGCAATCAGAATCGCGATAATGGCAATCACGACGAGGAGTTCAATGAGAGTGAATGCGCGACGAGACATGCGATTTCTCCACAGAAAGGAGTATTGGCCATAAGAACTGACCCAGAAATGAATGGAGCGTCACTTGAACATAACAACATACACTAATGCGATCAATCTTTTACGATCACAAATGTGGAGGTTTTCGCTGAACTTGAGACATTCAAATGGCTGCACGTTTGAAATCCGCTGGATTCAACAACATGCCTCAATCCTCGCAAAATGCCTAAAGCCGCACGACGAGGAGATCTTCTGCCACAACAGTGTTGGGAAAGATCTGACGTGCCTGATCGAGATCGACCGGATCGTCACTCAGATCACGCGGATCGATGTGTGTCAGGTAAAGCTGCTGGACATTCGCCGCCATTGCCAGCCGGGCCACCGCACTGGTATGGCTATGGCCTGTCGGCTGGCACCATTTCTCGTCAGCATCACGAAATGAGCATTCGTGAATCAGCAGATCCACTCCGCGAATCCAATCGAGATAGCTCTCGTTCGCCGTGGTATCTGTCACGTAGGCCAGCACCTTCGAATTTTTTTCGAGGCGGAAGGCCATCGATCCGCCCGGATGCACCATCGAACGTGAGGTCATGACATAGTCACCGCAAGAAATCACATCCTGAAGAATGCAGAATTCGAACGCCGGAAGAATGGGAAAGATCGGATCTGCAAACAGATGAGTGCGAACGGCATGAAGAGTGGCCGCTGTGCCATACAGCCTGCAACTGGTAAAGTACCCAGTGAGCAATGGTGCCAGCAGGTAAGTCAGACCACACACATGGTCAAGATGGGCATGGGAGAGGAAGACATTCAATTCCCCAGGTGGCATGACCTTGGGAATACGGAAAGCACTCGTTCCCGCATCAAAGACAATTCGAGCTTCAGGGATGGCCACTCCCGCTGTATGCCGTCTTTCATTGGGGTGATACCCCCCGGTGCCCAGGAAAATCACCTCCATAACGGTTGATCCCTGTTCAAAATGAAAGACTTTACCAGCACGATGAGTGCCCCACGTTACCAGCCGACTCGCAAACTCTGAATCATCCGCATGTCAATCATGCACTGCGAGTGAGCAGTGATGCAATCATTCATTTTCAGTGGCAGGTTGAGGCCGCGTGAGGAGTGACACCACAATCACGACCAGAAATCCGAGAGGGATTGTCACAATCCCGGGTTGACTGAAGGGGACGAGCGCCATCTGGGCGGCATCGTTCTTTGCGTAGCCGTAGACATTCTGGAATGTCTCCTGGCTGAGAAGAATCCAGGTCAATGAAGACAACATTCCCACAAGTACTGAAGCTGCCACACCGGCACCGGTTGTCCTTCGCCAGAAAAGGACCATCACCAGAGCTGGCAGATTGGCCGAAGCCGCCACACTGAAGGCCCAACCGACGAGAAAGCTGGCATTAAACTTCTGAAACCAGATTCCCAGACCAATGGCCATTACAGAGACCAACAAAGCGACGAGTTTTCCAAAGCGAACTTTCTGATGATCGCTCAATGGAATCTGCAGCCACCCCACCAGGAGATCGTGCACCACGGCACCACTGGCGGCCACAATCAAGCCACTCACAGTTCCGAGAACTGTGGTGAATGCAATGGCAGAGACCAGTGCAAAAGGAAGCTCACCGAAGGTTCGAGCCAAAAGGGGAGCCGCCATATTGCTGTCTGTCAGATCGATGTTTCCACCGGTCATGGCCCCCAGACCGAGAAACAAAGTCAGAATGTAAAACACACCAATGGTCGCAATTCCGACCACGGTACTTTGGCGCGCTGCACGGCCGTCTTTAACAGTGTAATAGCGAATCAGCACATGTGGTAAAGAAGCTGTTCCGGCAAAGAGAGCCAGCATCAGCGAGATGAAGTTCAGTTTGGGCCAGATGGAATCCGACTTGATTCCCTGGAACAAGGGACTCCGCCCGGGCATCAGCACTTCCTGGCCAGAAACCACGATCGGGGAATAGGTCGTAACCTTTCCTTTTTCGGTCGATTGCGTGTTTTCATTCCACAGGATGACTTGTGACTGATTCAACTCCTGCAGAAATCCCCACGGACTCAATGGGCCTGTGCTCGTGCGATCTTCGCCATTCGGCCCTTTGGCTAACGATGCCAGTTGACCGACACCGCGAATTCGAGCCTGTCCTGCACCACTTCCCAGAGGAGTACCATCAATCAGTTTTTCTCCTGAGGTTGTCACCGTTAAAACCTGCGGCTGCATGGCCACTGGATCATCCGTGCTTGTCAAACCACGATTGAGTATGAGAATGGTGATCAAACCACTGAAGAGCACCAGCAATGCTCCCTTAATGAATTGAACGTACGTCGTACTCACCATCCCGGCAGAAACCACGATCACCGTGACGACCAGTCCCACGGCAATCACACCCATCCAGTGAGGCAAACCAAAGAGTGGCATAATGAGTGCGCCGGCACCAACCATCTGCGGTATGAGGTAGAACGCACTGACAACCAGCGCACTCAATCCTGCCGCAAAGGTCACTGCGCGCGATTGAAATCGACTGTTCAATGCATCGGCAAATGTGTACCGACCCATGCGTTTGAGAGGTTCGGCAATCACAAACAAGGCCACCACCCAGCCAGCCAGAAATCCGATCGAATACAGAAATCCATCGTAGCCGTAGCGAGCAATCATCCCGCAAATTCCAAGAAACGATGCCGCTGACAGATAGTCACCGGCAAAAGCCACACCATTCACAAACCATGGAATCTGCCCACCCGCTGCAAAGTAAGAGGCCGACGATTTACTTTTGGAAGCAAACCAGAAACTGATCCCCAGCGTGAAGCCAACAAAGATCAGAAAGATCAACATTGCCAATGGTGAAGGGTCTGTCAGCACGAGATTACCTTTACGCCGAGCGGCAGAAGAATTCGTCAGGCTGTCGTTGCGAATTGTGAAGTCGAGATGTTGTTGATGACGCCATCATCAGGTGAGTCATTGAATCTGACTCCCCACTGAACTTAAAAGGGGGAGTTATTCCGACGTGCAGGCTCTGGCATAGAGCACTGCCAGAACGATTGCCCCCAGAATCAGGCCAAACCCTGCCGTCACTGCGGCGGGGACACCGAAAAGTGGAATTGCCAGTGACGAAAATGAGAAGGCGCTGATGGCAACAAACAGGCTGTACAAGCTCGTGTAGAAAATGAACAGCCTCATTCCCAGGCGTGCATTGCCTTGCTGCGAAGCCAGTGACTGAGGGGCCGATTCGTTCACAGGTTGATGATCGAAGTGCATCAGGAAATACCCCTCTTTTGGAAAACCTCTCAATTGGCTGATCAATTCTCAATCAGCCGATCTGGGAGAGGACCTCGCAATTGCATCCGGCACAGTTCAGCTTCACGGTCAAATCGTATTTTCACGGGCAGGTCATATTGATGAAGAGATGGAGTTTGTCAGGGAAAGTTTCGGGATCGGAATGATGATCTCACTCCGATCCCGACAAGCTATCCTGCACTTTCGAATCAGGTTTATCGCTGAACGCGGGCTGAACCACCCTTGGCCAGTGCTTCCACTTCCGGCAGCTTGGCCATGGTGGTATCCCCTGGGAAGGTTGTAAGCAGAGCACCGTGAGCCCAGCCCAATCGGAGTGCCTGCTCAGGTGTCTTGCCATTCAGCAGACCGTAAATCAAGCCTGCGCAGAAGCCATCACCACCACCAATTCGATCGACCACATCGAGGGCCATGGTAGGACTGACAAACTTCTGCCCATTGAGCCAGAGCACTGCAGCCCAGTCATGCCGATTCGTCGTATGCACCTCACGCAAAGTGGTGGCGACCAGCTTGACGTTCGGGAATTTCTTTGTGGCTTTGTCGATCAGTTGGAAGAAAGAGTCCGGGTCGAGTTTCGATTTGTGCTCGACATCCTGTCCTTCAATCCCCAGACCTTTTTGCAGGTCTTCTTCGTTGCCAATCAGACAGTCGACATGCTCGACAATCTTGGCGATGGTTTCCTGACCTTTGGCATCACCACCGACCGATGCCCAGAGCTTGGCTCGGTAATTGAGATCAAACGAAGTGATAGCTCCCGCAGCTTTGGCAGCTTTCATCCCTTCGATAATGACCTGTGAAGTAGTCTCCGAGAGGGCTGCAAAAATTCCACCCGAATGAAACCACTTAACCCCATTGGCAAAAATCTCTGACCAGTTGAAATCGCCGGGCTTGAGCATAGCTCCCGCTTCGTTGGAGCGGTTGTAGAACACGACGGGAGGGCGGACTCCCAGACCGCGATCACTATAAACAGTCGCGATATTTGGTCCACGCACACCATCATGCTTGAACCACTTATAGAAAGGCTTGACGCCCATTTCGCGAACACGGGCCTGCACCAGTTCACCAATCCCGTAGTCCACCATGGCTGTGGCCACACCCGTCTTCTGACCAAAACAGTCCGCCAGGTTGGCAGCGACGTTGTACTCACCACCCGAGACATGGATGTCAAAACTCTTGGCCTTCCGGAAAGGGATGATGCCAGGATCCAGACGATGCACAAGAGCACCCAGCGCCAGAAAATCGAGTTCACAGGCATCTTGACGAATTGCGAGGTCAGCCATGAGTTGAAAACTTTCTATTGAGATAAAGGAGGAAACCGTGTTTGCCAATAAGGTTTTCATGCCAGTTTTCGATTCTGCCGAATCGACAAATGCCTGCCTCAATCAGGCATTAAATGGTGACTGAAGAAAATCCACCATCGACCACAATATTCTGCCCCGTCACGAAGGAGGAGGCTGTTGATGAAGCGAGCCAGACGACGGCGCCCGAAAGTTCGTCCGCAGTCCCAAAGCGGGCCATCGGTGTATGTGAGATAATCTGCTGACCACGGGCGGTGTAGCTCCCATCGGGATTAAACAGCAGAGCCTTATTCTGCTCGGCTGGAAAAAACCCAGGGCTGATCGCATTAACCCGCACACCGGTCGTGGCCCATTCACGGGCGAGAAACTTGGTCAGATTCAATACCGCTGCTTTGGCTGCCGAATACGCCACTACACGTGAAAGCGGAATCATGCCTGACATTGAGGCAATATTGATAATCGAGCCACGCTGCTGCTTGACCATCGACTCACCAAAAACCTGACTGGGGAGCAATACACCAGCCGTCAAGTTGAGATCAAACACTTCGTTCCAGGCACTGATCGGGAGTTTGCAAAAGTCAGCCCCGGGAGGAAGCGTCGCCTCGGGCCGATTGCCGCCGGCCGCGTTGATGAGAATTGTCGCCGTTCCGACAGTGCCCTCAATCTCCTGACGGGCATGAAGCAACGATTCCGCATGGCCAGCATCGGCCGATACAAAGCTGGCCCGGCCGCCTTCCGCTCGAATGGACGCCACTCGGGCTTCACCGCGTTCCTGGTTTCGACCCATCACGACCACATGGGCTCCTTGAGCAGCGAGAGCACTCGCCATCGAGCCACCCAGAACACCAGTGGCGCCAATCACAATGGCGACATCTTCCGATAAATCAAAGATATTCCGCATCATCCTACCATTAAACAACTTACGAAATTTCGAAAAATCAGATCTGTGAGCGAGTGAGTTTCATCTCATATTTTTTGAATCTGGTCACTCGGGAAGTTCGTTTCTTAATTTTGAGGTTTCATTTTTTGGGAAAGAGTAGCAACTGGCTGATCTTTTCGCACGCATGCACACATGCGAAGGAGATCATTTGATGGAGTCTTGCAACACGAATCCTTCCGATTCATCCGTGAACAGCACTTTGGGAACAATAGCACCTTCGAATCACCAGAATTCATGCTGGCGAGGGCTGCGGTATCGACTCAGGCTGTCCCAGCGCAGAATTCGAATGTTTCCAAAGCCGCTCAGGTTGATCTTCATTTTCTGTCTGGGAGCAGGTCTCATCGCCGCCGGGATCATCATGCTCGTCATCCCGGGGCCGGGCATTCTGACGATCCTTTTAGGATTGAGTATTCTTTCGACAGAGTTTTTGTGGGCTGCGGGAGTAATGAAGTGGATCGGTCGGCATGGCAAGCCGTGGCTCATCTGGATCAATCAATGCTGGAGGCGAATGATCGAACCCCAAAGCGTGAAGTGAAGGTCTTCGACCAAAAGAAAACCTGCTCATGCCGAATGCCATTTGATCGAGCGATTGGCTAAAGTGCTGCAGACTTGTTGTCGGCACTTGATCTTTGCAGTAAAGAGACCAGATCTTGGGTAATTTTTCGCCGGGAAATGCTTCGACTCCCGACGCTGAGCCTGCGGGGTCTGGCAAGAAAAACTCGTCCCAGCGGGCTGTGCATCTGCCCGTTATGCTTCGAGAAGTTATCCAGCAACTCCGGCTCGAATCAGGACTCGTGGTGGCCGACGGAACTCTCGGGGCAGGGGGGCATAGTCGAGAGATTTTGAAAGCGATCGGATCAGCAGGGATGCTGCTCGCTTTCGACCGCGACCCAATGATGATTTCGCTGGCAGAGAAGATTGTATGTGGCGAAAACGTCCACATTCACCACGGAAGTTACATCGAAATCCGGGATGTGCTCCAGCGTCACAGTCAGTCAACTGGTCGCCCACCTCTCGTTGATCGCATGCTTCTCGACCTCGGGTACTCTTCCGACCAACTGGCGGATCGACAGCGCGGCTTCAGTTTTCAGACAGAGGGACCACTCGATCTGCGCTTCTCAACTGGCGAGAATGTCTCCGCTGCCCAGTGGCTGGCCACGACCCATGATTCGGAGATTATTCGAGTCCTGACAGAGTTTGGCGAAGAACCTTTTGCGGAGCGATTAGGGCCGGCAATTGGTCTTGCTGCCCGGCGGGGCGAAATACTAACAACGAAAGACCTGGTGCGTGTTGTCGAGCAGACAGTTCCTCCAGCGATTTTGCGAAATGCCGAGAAGCACCCGGCAACGCGCGTTTTTCAGGCCCTGCGCATTCAGGTGAATGATGAACTCACGCATGTTTCGACCATGTTGAACCAGATCGCACCGGAAGTCTTGGCTCCTCACGGAATCATGGCAGTCATCACGTTCCATTCGCTGGAAGATCGGCTGGTCAAGCAGGCCTTTCGACAAAAAGACGTATGGCAAGAATTATCAGACAAACCCATCGTACCCACACCTGCCGAGATTCGATTTAATCCTCGCAGCCGCTCTGCAAAACTTCGAATTGCCCAAAGAGTGGCAGGGAACTAAGCATTAGAGATCTGATGCAAAGTCGAAAGTTCATCGTATGTCCCATAAGCCTGCCCCATCCTCGGTCGAGATTCATCCTCTGATTCAAGATCGATGGAGTCCTTTGAGTTTTCGTCCGGAACCGTTGACCAAACTGCAGATTCAGCAGCTTTGCGAGGCAGCTCGATGGGCTCCTTCGAGTTACAACGATCAACCGTGGTCTTTTTTAATGGCACCACGCGACGATGAGATCGAATTTTCCCGCCTGCTGAGTTGTCTGGCTGACGCCAATCAGGTCTGGGCACAACATGCAGGGTTATTGGTTCTGGCAATTGCCCGAACCACCCTGACTCGGAATGGTCACCCCAATCGATTCGGGATGCATGATACCGGGATGGCGACGATCCAGCTTGTACTCCAGGCGGAAGCTATGGGGCTCAAGGCTCACCTCATGGGTGGCTATAACGCTGCTCAGGCAAGGGTCATTTACGAGATCCCCGAAAGCTTTGAACCTGCCGCTGTCATGGCGATTGGCTTTCCGGGAGAAGTCGAAAAACTTCCTTCAGAACTGCAACAGCGAGAACGATCCGAGCGTTCCCGGCGATCACTTGATCAGATGATCTTCACGGGGAAATTTGAACAGCCTTTTCGATTTTGATCATCACCAGGCTAACATTTCCCTATGGCTGCGAAACCCATTCGATAACTGAATTCAGGAAGGATTGGTTTGTCCCTTTGGGTTCAGGGGAGAATCGAGCGCCAACTTCTTCCAGCGAGTGGCGAGGAGACCACAGATTACCAATTGGAGCGGATGGTAAATCATAATTGGCAGAAGAATCATCCCCAGAGCAGGGCTGGTACCGAACATGATCTGTGCCATAGGAACAGCCGTCGCCATCGATTTTTTGGAGCCACAAAAAACAGTCGCAATCCAGTCTTCTCGATTGAACATTAACCCTCGGCAAACTGCACTGAGAATGAAAAACACGAGATAAAAGAGCGCAAGAGTAATTGCTGCCGTAACTGCCACAACCATAAACCCATGCTTTGTCCAGATGCCCAGTACCATCGAATCACAGAACGAAGTGTAGATCAGCAGTAGAATCGTGCCGCGATCGACCGAGGTGACAAATCGTCGATGCCTGGTCACCCATTCGCCCAGCCATGGCCTGCAAAGCTGCCCCAGAGCCAGTGGCAAAACCAGCCATAATAAAAGTTCGAAGATCACCTCCTGCATGGAAAAACTTCCCGCAGTGGAATTCGAATGACCGGCCTGCAGCACAGTTGCCATCCACAAAGGAGTCAGCACGACGCCCAGCAGATTGGAGGTGGTCGCATTGAAAATCGCTGCAGGTACATTTCCACCCGCTGCAGCCGTCAAAGCCACAGATGAAGAAACCGTCGATGGTGAGGCACAGAGGTAGAACAACCCCAGCCGCAATTCCTCAGGCAGCCAGCCCCTGGTCACGGTCATCAACCCCAATCCGATCAAGGGAAACAGCAGAAAAACCGCCCCTTGGACAACCACATGCACTTTCCACTTCATGATTCCCTGACGCAGCGAAGCAAAGCTCAGGGAAAGACCATTCAGATAAAAGACTAAAGCGACACCCAAACTTGTGATCAGTTCCGGATGGAGCCAGCCACCCCGTGCCCCAGGCGTTGGATAAAGCCACGCCAGCCCAATAGCCACCAGCATTCCGAGCAGAAACCAATCAATTTTCGGCTTCATCTCGCCAGGTTCTTTCGCGGCCTATCAGGTTCAATCAACACAATCTGTTCCGAGTTGTCAGTTGCGTGTGTCGCCAATGATAGAAGAAGAATTTTCGAATCATGCACGCGGTGCCATGAATGAAGTATCAGGTCGAAGACCTCCGGCAATGAAAAAAGCCTGCTGAAGCAAAACTTCAACAGGCTCTCGAGTGCCCAAGACAGGAATCGAACCTGCACGGGAGTGATCCCACTAGCTCCTGAAGCTAGTGAGATTATGCCAAATGCCACTCGAAATTACACCGCAGAGCAGGGGGGCGGCGGTTTTTTTGCACTCCTTTTTTGTGGTCTGGCAATCGCCTCCGGCCCCTTCGAGGCGAGCAGCTCCAGCCGCTTGGCCGCAATCTCGCAGTACGCCTCGGAAAGCTCGATCCCGATGGCCCTCCTGCCGCTGGTCTGGGCAGCCACCAGTGTGGTGCCAGACCCGGCAAACGGATCCAGAACCATGCCACCAGTCGGGCAGATCTGCACCAGCTCCAGCAGCAGGGCCGTGGGCTTGCCCGTCATATGGTGTTTATCATCCTGCCGCACCTGATGCCGCAGACAGCCGGGAAACGGCCCCGCATCTGTACGGTTTGCGCATTTTCCGAGAGTCCCCCAGGGGATGAATTCGCACTGGTGCCGGATGTAGCCTTTGTGGGGTGCCCTGGAAGCCAGACCCTTATCCCAGGCCATTGTGCCGCGGTGAATGAAATCGGCCCCCTGCATGGCGTTGGTGATCGTCGGAAGTTGCCGCCAATCCGTGAACACCATCGCATACGAGGCTTCCCGCAAGGATTTCCGGCAGAGCTTCAGCCAGAGCATCGACCACCAGCCGTAACTGATCGAATCCTTGTTATCGCCGTCGAAACTCACCCGCCCGCAGTTATGGCCATTTTGGCAATACTTGAGCCGTGGGTCGCATTTCGCTCCCCCACCGGCGGCCCCTGAGCAATAGGGGGGATCGGTCAACAGCGTATCGACTGCCAGGCCGCCCAATGTGGGCAGCACCTCGAACAGATCGCCGTGGTAAAGCGTCACGGCACCGCTTTGGAAAAAGGGGGACATCCTTGCCTCCGAAAATGGGAAGAATCGGCACAACTGACACAACCAGAGCCAATTCTGGAGGCGGAGGGCGAGCGGTCACGGCAAGCCGCTGGAGGTGTACTAATTTGGGATTGATGCGGCGCATGGATGCCCCAGTGGGTGCATCCCGGCTGCTTGCTCAGTCGGCGATGTCGGCGGCGGGGTTGTTCGCGCAGCCTCGCCGCCACCTTGTTTTGTGACACCACTCGTTGTTACCGCGAACAAATGCGCTGCGCAAGTGCAGATTGATTCTGCGTGGAATCATGTTCCGAAAGCCGGTTCAGTCCATCAGCCTCAAAAAGGAGTTACAGGCACATGAGATCCGTTCTTCACTTGGAACTCATTAAGGCTGAATGAACACAATGGGAGGACACTGATCATGAGCATCACAAAGGTGATTCGTTAGACGCCCAATCAACAGGTTGACAAAGAGTGGACTTCCGTACATACTCTGATTTGGTATGGTGAACCTGATCCAATCAATCACCTGTTGCATGTGAAACTCGACTAGATTCCACTTGATTGATGTGATGCATAACGTGAACTGAAAAATCAAATACGAAATGGGGTCAATTCGATGCAGGGAATTTTCATGTAACGACTTATTGAATTCGGCTTCCAGATCATAATGAAGCCTTGACAGAAAAACCGTCTTAGAATTTACGCTAACAAAGTTCGGCAGATTTCGCTGGAAAAACTCCCTTTCGTCCGTAGTAACTTGATCTAAAGGAATAATCGAAGGAATCGACACCATCGCACTCTTAACGATAATGCGGACATCGATCATAACTTCCAATAACCACGCCTCCATGAGATTGAAAACATTGTATCGGCTAGCAGAAACGTTTCGATACACTTGTCCATTCAGCTCGTGTGAAATACATGACTCTTCTGAAAAACGTTTGAGAGGTGTGATCTAATATCATGCAAGCATTTGGAATCTTTGAAGGCGGTGGTGCGAAAGGAGTTGCTCACATTGGTGCGCTTGCAGCTGTGGAAGAACACAAGATCGATTTCATTGGCGTCGCCGGATCGTCAGCCGGGGCAATTATTGCAGTGCTTGTCGCCTGCGGATACAAGGCTGAGGAACTCTACAGCCCAGCAGGAGATAGCGGTCTCCTCAAGGACTCATTTAAGCCATTTCTTTCTGACAATGACCAAAAAACGTACCGGTCCATCCAGGAGTCGTTGAAACGAATTGGGGCGAATAAGTCTTCATACAATTGGGTCACATCGTTACTTGCCGAAGCCTGGTCGCAGAAAAAAGCACTTAAACATTCCCACAAAACTTTGGGACTACTGACAACGGAACATTTTGAAGCATGGCTCGAACAGCGATTGTTACACAAGTTAAGGGAACATGACCCTAATTACGCTCCCACCGCAACGCATGGAAAAGTAGCATTCAAGGACATTACGCTTCCACTAAAGATCATTGCATCGAACCTCACTGAGAATAAAATACGCATTTTTTCTAATTCCCACGAGGACGACCGTGACCGTGAAGAAAGTGTTTCAGAGGCCGTAGGAGCATCAATTGCCTTGCCACTCCTTTTTGCTCCAAAGAAACACAATGAAGGACTGTTCTCAGATGGTGGATTAATGTCTAACTTCCCAGTTTGGGTGTTTGACGAAGAACGTAAGACAGCTCCATTACTAACACCAACATTCGGCTTTCGACTAGTTGAAAGAAGAAATGGCCCTTTAAGTCCTAAAAAACAAGACGATGGCCAGCAAAGCCCCACCCTCATGGAGTATTTGTGGAGTGTCGCTAAAGCAGGATTGTTTGGAGACAATTCCCTCGAGACACGCCAGGTTTCCACTCTCCACGAGATTCTCTTGCCAGTAAAACTCCTCACCTATGACCTACTGGCCGATAAGGAGAGTATCCACACGGCTTATGAGGCAGCAAGGGACGCCACAAACAATTATCTGTCGAGACGAGACACCATTTGGAAACAAGAACCTTCTTATATATCTAGCATTCTAACTCTGATTGCGAACAACTTCAGAAACACATACGCTTTTTCAGGCCACTTACGTATCAATATCATGCTTCCGATTACACACGACACCCTTAAGGTTATATACACTCACAACATGAGCGATGAGGATTGCGATGATATGCTTGAACTCCCAATTGGATGCGGTGCTGCCGGTCATTGCTGGTCGAGCCTGCGGCCTGTAGTTTGTGACCTATTACATGCAAAACAAGTATTTAGTGATAAATGGAAGATGAGCAAGTACCAACAACGCCTAGTACGTCACGATCTTAAATCTCTCCTATCAGTCCCACTCTCCACTTTAACAAATACACAACTAGATGACATGAACATAGATGACCATACTAAGCACAGAGCATTCAGAGGCGTACTAAATTTCGACAGCGACGAGGCAATTGTGCCTATATTCCAGGACTTCCTTTTGAATCATCGAACCGAGATAGACGCTTCATCCAGGATGATTGTCAGTCTACTATCAAATATCTCTTAACAACTCGACATATCAGGAAGGTGACATCATGTCTTCAAAGAAATGCGATGGTAATGTTTTTAATGCTGACACCGAACCAAGACTCCCACGTTGGGAGCCAGTTCAAGGAGATTCTGGCCTCTCTGAGTTACTCGACTCTCCAGACGCTTTTAACGCGAGGATGAAAACCCTTCTAGGGTTAGATGCAGAGGGATTTGTCAAACTTTTTGGTGGGGTTCCTGTTCCCGAGGAGCTTGTTACATTGTGGACAAAACTATCGAGTGAGCAACTGGAAAGACATGCACCACGCTAACATAAACACAGTTCTTGGTGAACAATTGGTGAGTTTGGCGCGACTTGCATGCGACCATGCCTACGCTCCTTATAGTGAATTTCCTGTTGGAGTGTCGATACTAGCTTCCGATGGAAGAATTTTCACAGGAGTTAATGTAGAGAATGCATCTTATGGCTTAACAATCTGCGGTGAGAGAAGCGCATTTGTTTCAGCAATTTCTTGCGGAGCTAAAGAGTTCCTAGGCATTGCCATTTTTACACCTACGGAAACTGCATCATTTCCATGTGGTGCCTGCCGCCAATTTATGGCTGAATTCTGTAGCAATGTTCCGATATTTATCGGTTGTAACAAAGGGGAGATCGTCCACACTAGTGTAGTTGATTTGCTTCCAAACTCCTTTCATTTTTCTCAAGGCGATAAGACCAGCATTTCGACTTACGAGAGAACGCCGCAGCAACTTGCTATGTGCATTGATATTGACAATGTGCTGGCTGCTAGTGATTCTACAATGCGAAAGTGTATTGAGCGAGTGACTAACGGCCGCGTCCATCTATCATATGACGATATTTGCTCGTTTGATTACTGGAGGTGTAGTGATATCCACGGGCAACAAATAACTTATGAGGAATGGAAGGTCTGTCACGACTTGTTTTCTTCTCCTGAGATCATTTCACAAATTGCCGTTCTTCCTGGTGCTGTGGAAGCTGTGAAAGAACTTTCAAAGGGATTTAAAATACACTTTGCAACGTCCAGACTTCCTGCTGCAAGGCAAGCAACTTTGGAATGGCTTCATTCCCATGGTTTTCCTTCTGAAGATACGCATTTTGTTAGTAGCGGCCAGAAGCATCAGGCTGTTGGGCCTGTTTGGGCATGCGTTGAGGATGACCTTAATCAGGCAATGGCCTTCGCAAAGTCGGGATGTTTGTTTCCGTTAGTTATTTCACACCCCTGGAATGCACTTGGAGATCGTACTTGGGCCATTCGTAGAGTCACGGGTTGGGAGCAAGTTCTCGATATTCTTTTATAACCTAGTAGCGTCATGAGATGACTATGTGTTTGTCACGATTGATGTTTAAGCATCCTAACTGCAAGTAAATTTCCCGCATTCGCTCGGGAGTGACATAGTGGGCGGTCACCTGCTGGTTGTCCGGCCCGGGAATGGTCTGTTTCCCAGCGTGAAACTGCCTGCTTTTTGTCAGGTTGATCCCTGCAGCGTGCAGCACCTGGGCGACATGCACATCTTCCTGCCATTCTTTTGTGGGCTCGCTGGCTGCCACAATCGAAACGGCCCTCGGGCTGAGTAAGTAACCAGCCCCGCCGCTGGCTGTTTCGAACGGTCGGCCCGCTGCCACTCGCTGCGGGGTGGGAGTCCCGACGTAATCGGCGGTCATCCGGTCGCGGCCAAGGATCCTCTGGACGTGAACGTAAGTGTCATCGTCGCATTTCAGGACGCGCGAGAACTTGCGATTCGCCACCAGCCACCGGCAAAACCAGATCGTTTTTTCGGTGAGATGCTGGTAATCATCCGGGCAGGGGAGCAAAAGCATATCTCCCCTTTTGTCCGGCAGTGCGACCAGATCAGGACGGCCAACGAGAAACACCAGTTCCACGTCCTCAGGCAGATCTTTTCCCCAAGTCTGCCGGATCGCTTCCCGCTTGTCGCGATAGCGGGCTTGCTCGTTGTCGGCAGACAGTACGCCAATGATCAGCCGTCGATGGTCACTGTCTGGAATTGCTGCTGGCGCGGCTTGTAAAGCCGCCGGGGCTGGCATCTGCTGCAGCCGGTCGAGTGCTCCCACTTCGCGGGCAATCTCGGTGAATCGATCCAGCGAGAGCCGCCCAGGGGCTGTGTAGTTGGATTGGATCATTTGAAACGATGGGTAACCCAGTTCGGCGAATCCCAGCAGATCATTCCGGGCTTTCACTGACCAGGCAAACCCTTTGTAGGGGGATCCATCCGAATAGCCATACAGATGAATCCAGCGAAGCCACGGCAGGCATTTCACAGAACGCCCGGCTTGCCGGTATTTCTGCGGGATGTAAGGTTCAATTCCCCCATGCCCGCGAACTCCCGCATGAAAGCCCAGAAAGGTTTCTCGCTTGGCGACGAAACAGCCGGTGCCGCAGCTATTGATTTCGAAGGGGGCCGCGTGCGGGTTGTCGGCTGATGGATGGGTCGCCCAGTCTCCCCAGTTGCCGTTGCCTCCATATCGCGGCAGATAATGCGTGCCAACTATCGCGGGCTTTCCATCGGCGTTGATCAACCGCCGCCGCAAGTTCGGGCCAAAATACAGCCCGTCGTCAATCGTCGCCGCGAACGCCACCAGGCGAGCCAGAACGCCCGTATCGAGGATCACATGGGAATCGATGCAGCAAACGGCATTTCCGGTTGCATGATCGAAGACCGCTTGCTTGGCCGGGCCTGCTCCCTGAGGTTCGGGCAAGTGTAGATATCGAGCGTTCTGGATTTCTGCAACGTGTTCCCGTTCGGCTTTGATGTGGGTTTCCTTGGCCGATTGCGAAATGACCAAAATTTCCACCTGATCCGTCAGGCCCAAGTCGCGGCGCGTGCGTTGGAGATCGATCAGCGTAAACCACAAAGCCCGCTGATCGTCACAAGTGGGAATGCCGATGGTGAGTATTGGTTTCATGGTTATGGTTCCTCGGGTGGGCCTTCTTCAGTGCCGGCTTCTGTGCCGCCCCCTTCACATGGGTAACTGGCTGTTGTTCCACAAGGCACGGTCAAGGTGGGAGCAGTCCCCGGAACAACAAGCTGGGCGGGGCATGATCCGCCCCCGGAGACACTGCAGGAGGTCGCCAGGTTGTAAAGGCTGTGAGTCACGCCACCGACCACACACCAGGCAGCCGCTGCCAGCGTGTAACTGCAGGTGCCCGGTGCAGCCGTCCCGGTTCCGCTCGTTGTCCCTGTTCCAGTCGGTGCCGTGGTGCCAGTGCCGCCGCTTGTGCCTGTCCCGGTACCTGTGGGTGGCGTTGTCCCGGTGCCTGTGCTGGATGGATCGCCGGTATTCGTCCCCTCAGTGGGTGGCGTCGTGCCTGTCCCGGTTGTGGTTCCGGTCGCTGTTCCGGTCGCTGTGCCAGTGCTGCTCGAACAATCGGCAGGGGCCGGGCCGCAAGGGGTGACCACGATCTGACCGGGATATTCGCCCGGGTAATCTGGTGGGCAGGCTTCGCAACCATCTTGACCGGAACACATGCCACCACTGCCGACCACCCAGGGGAATGCACCAGTCCATTCCCAAGCCGTGGAGGTCATCGGCGGGCAGGTCGCTGTTGTGCCTGTGCTGGTCGTGGTGCCTGTGCCTGTCCCGGTATCCGTTCCTGTGCCAGTGCTCGGCGTGCAATCGCCGCATGTGACCGGAACAAGTTCTAATGTCGCTGGCCAGAGTGGCGTCATTTCATCCGGTGCCGGAGTCGCCGTCAGGGTGCGACTGATCGAGCAATCCATTTCGTTCGTGCGATAGCTGACGGTCTGTCCCTGCAGGCTCAAAATCACGACAGGAGGTTCAGCCGACTCGTTCATCTGCAGGGACATATACCGCAACAATGGAACATCGGCAGAACTGGTCACCCATCCGCAATCGCTGGAACGGGTGAAGCATCGCGTCCCGTTGAATTGCTCCAAGTCGCCCGCGAAGCCGCTGGCCTCAATGCGGAAACACTCCGTTTCGCAATCGGTGCAGGGGGGCTCCTCATCCCAAGGGCCGGTGAAGTCGATCGGGGGCCATGGGCCGCCGACTGGGACGCCTTCGCCCTGGGGCCGTTGGAGCTTCCACAAACGCTCAATGTCCACGTCGTGAATGTTCCCCTTGCGCTCGAGGGCATTCAGTCGCTGCTCAAATGATCGAAAGTCGGCGGGCATGTCGGCCACTCCTGCTACTGTTCCAGACCCGTTTCCTCGTCGATGTACGCAATGCGGTAATTGTCCCGCACTCCCACCACTTGCCGGACGTTGTAGCCCTTGTAAGTTTTGAACACCTCGAAGAAGAGCGTTCGCCCCTGGTACTGCGTCACCTGCTCCAAGGCCTTGATCTTCAGCCGCTCCCGCAGCTCGGCAGGGTCGATGCTGAGCAGCTCCAGCCAGTCACTGGAAAAGGTCAACGTCGTCAGCCGCTGGCTGATGTCGTATTCCACGTCCGTCACAATCGCCTTGATCTCCTCCCAGCCAATGGTCAGAGTCCCGCCCGCTCCATCACTGCTGGTAAATGACACCCGGCGATTGAGTCCGGCCCACTGGAAGTCGAGACCATCGAGAGTCAGGCCGCCCCCCCACACAATGTCCTTCCGCTCATCGAGGACAGAACGGGCATACTTCCTAAACTGCTCCATGCGGGCCTCCGTGGTCACTGGTGTGCCCCACTCCTTCCCGGTCGCGAGAAACTCGCTGTATTCCTCCAGCTCCTGCTCCAGACCGGCCACGGTGTAAGCCGTCCCCTCATAGCCTTCTTCCGGCACTCGCACCATCAGCGGGGCCGCATACGGGGCCCAGATCAGCCGCACCGCCGTGGGGGCGTAGGTTCTTTGAGTCGATCCGGGCCGGGCCGTGGGGTGGCGATAGTAGGGGGCCGTTCCCTGAAAGGTCGCAATGCCATTGAGCCAATCAAACCACACGTTTTCAGCGGTTGTCCATGTGGTGCCCCGGTCGTAGGAAATCTGCAACACAGGCCGCCTGCACGGCATGAAGTTGTAGGCATTCATGGGAATGGTGATCCACTGGGGCAACATCTGAGCCCCGCGGCGTTTGATGGCCGGGACAATCTGCCACCGCTGCCAGGTCTGCTCGGTCGTGAAGCCGGACGAATCGCCCCAGGTCTCGAGCTCGATCGGATCGCCCAGGGGTGCGAGCGTGTTGACCGGTGAGGGGTCGGCCTCTGTCGCTTTCGTCCAGCGGAATTCCTCCAGCGTGTTGGTCTCGGGGCCATAGACCCGCATGGCCGTGTGACAATTCTCGATCGAGCTGTTCATGTTGAGCGACAAGACCGGGAACGGCACCTCGGGATCGTTCAGCCGCAAGGTGATCACGCTCGAACTGTCGATCTTCACGAATCGCCACAGCCGCGTCCCGGGCTCGAAGATCAGCCGCATGCGGGGTTCAAACTGCCTGACTCGTTCCACACAGGAACGGATGCCTTCCGATTGAAACACCAATTTTTGCTGCGGCTTGAAGTCAAAGGGCTCCAGATCAGCCGACACAAAGGGAAGCTCGGCGGCTTCGACCGTTCCATCTCCCGGGGCCGCGTTTCGCCACACCAGCGGGTGATAGCTGTACTCCAGAATTCCCGCGAGAATGTTGGCCACAGTCCCATCGTTTCCCACGGAATGGGCATAGTCTTCATCGGCCTCGTTCTTGCAGTTGTAGACCAGGCGGGGCAGGGCTCCCAGAGTCGGCTGGGGCCAGAGCAGTTCGAACGGGTCGCCGGGCTCCCACGGAGCATTGAACAGATTGACCTGTTTGTTGCAGCGGAAAGTGGGGTCAAAACATTCGTAATCGACCCGATTGGCTTCAGCCGGTTGAATCGGTTCCACAAACCCCTCAAAGAGTGGATTGGTGGCTGATTGAGCCGCCCCCCGCACGGTTTCCCCGTCGATCCACACGCGCAGAAAAGCCCCATAGGGAATGGGCCGCGTGTGCTGCGGTTCGGCCACGGAAAAGCTGAGTCGGGCCGCATGCTCGTAGGCAATCTGCAGCTTCAGGTTGGACATTGCCAACTGTTCCAAGTCCAGTTCCGTGAAGGGGCCAAAGGGCTCGGTCTGCATCTCGATGTGTACCGTCATGGCCTCCCCTTACTTAATGCTTCCGCGTTGGGCCCGCTGCCTTTGGGCGGCGGCGTTGCGGTTCAACTGGTTGCTGGTTTCGGCGAGCTGATCCAGCCGCTGTTGGAGAGCTTCGACCGTCTGCTGCGTTTGCACCGCGGCGTTCAATTGCTCCTCCAGCACCTCGATCTGCTCTTTGGCCAGTTGGCCGGTGTCTTTCATTGCATCAATCTGCGACTTGGCCAGATCACGCTGGGCCGCAATCCGCTGTTGGGGGTCAGTCTTGCCCATCCGCTCCTGGCGGAACGCATCGCGCTGGGCGGCCTGAATCACCTTTTTGCGGCGGGCATTCAGCCGGGCTTTCTCCTGGGCTGTTCCGTGGGCCATTGTCCCTCGGTTGGCTCGATCGAACTTCTGGGCGGCGAGCACTCCGGCCCTCGTCTGCAATTGTTTGGTCACAGCTCGGGGGTCTTGATTTTGCAGCAGCCGCTGCCCGTCAATTCCTGCTTTCTGCAGGCCTTCGCCAGCCAGTTGGCGGCGGCGGTTGGCGGTCTCTTCCATGGCCTGCCGCTTCTTTTCTTCCGCTTCTTTGGCCGCTTCCACTTCCTCCCGATGGGCCGCAACGGCATAGCTGGTCGTTTCGCGGGAGAGCTTTCGCTGAAACTCATGTTCGGCTTTCAGCCGCTCCTCGCGAGTCTTGGCAAAAGAGAGATTGCGGTCGCGTTCCTCTTCCAGCAGTCGGATGCGTTGCTGGGCCAGCTCCTTCGTGCTGGCTCCTTCCGCTCGCATCATTTCCAAGGCGGCATTCTGCTGGTTTTCGAGCTGCTCCACGGCGGTCTGGCGAGCTTCGTTATAGACCTGATCACGATAGGCCATTTCTTCGTCGTAACGCTTCTTGGAGGCATCCACGACCCGCTGGAGATGGGCGTTGTACTCTTCCTCGCGCTCCCGCTCGAAGCGGGCTTGATCCTCCCGATAGACTCGTTGGGCTTCCTGCTGCTGCTCGATGATGCGGGCCTGGGCATCGGCCTTTTGCTGCTCCAGTCGCATCAGCAACTGGGTGTGGGCCTGCTGGGCCTGGGCATCAAATTGCAGGGCGGTGGCCCGCTGGCCTGCCAGCTCGCGTTGCCGCCTGATTTCGGCGTCGATCTGTTCCACCGTTTGCAGGCTGGCAATGCGGCGGCTCTCCTGGGCGGCTTTGACCTGCATTTCGACCGCTTCATGGGCGGCCCGGAGTCGATCGAAATGGCCGCGTTCTTTCTCTCGCTGCACATCGAGCCGGGCGTGCATCTCCTCCTGTTCTTTCAGCAGCTTGGCCCGTTCCCGGTAGTTGTCCAGCGACTGGCCTTCGCCCACTAGAATCTGGTCATAGTCGGCAGCCACTTCGAGAATCTGATTCTTCAACTGGTCGAGCAAATCCATGTTTTGCACCCAGTTGTTGGCCCCGCGTGTGGCTGAGGCGTCGATTTCCTTACCGATCGCCACAAAAGCCGATCGCACGGGGATGGCTCGATCCGCCATTTCCACCAGTGCCGTGCCAATCCCCTGCAGATCGCGGCCCACACTGCTTTTGAGCTTGGCCACCGAGGCCTCCATCCGGTCAAGATTCGACTCGAAGACCGGCACCGTCTGGGCCCCGAAGTCATCCCACGTCTGGCCCGCTTCCTGCATCAGCTCGGCCACGGTTTGACCGGTTTTTTTGGCTTGCCGTTCCAGAGCGGCGAAGGCCTCTTTCTGGGCCTCCGTCGAACGGGAGAAGTCCTGCGTTTCCCCCACCTGTTGAATGCCGGTATTGGCAAACAATGCCCTCTGAGCCTGCACACTGGCGGCGGCCCCCACGGCAAAGGTGCTGGTGGCGAGTCGGGCACCAGTGAAGACCGCACCGGCGGCACGTCCTGCAAGCGTGGCTCCCCCTTGTGTCGCCAGTCGTCGACTGGCCAGTTCGGCTCCTTCACCGGCGGCCCATCTGCGGAATGATCCGGCGGCCTGGCTGGTACGACCGAGGCGGGCTTCCACATTTTCCAGCAGTCGGGCCAGTGGCTCGGCTGTGCGGGTCATCTGCACCAGATCACGAGCGGTCGACTGGCTCGCATTCCCCACAGCTCGAATGGCCAGCTCCGAACTGCGAGTCACGCGGGCCAGTCGCTCGGGGCCGCTGGTCTCCTGGGTGATCTTGTTGTAGGCCTGCAGGGCTTCCCGCGAACCATTCACACCGAAGCGAAAGAGCACCAGATTTTCGGCCTGGTCAGCAATGGCCCCGGCCCAGCTCCTCTGGCGGGGGGCGGCTTCTTCCATTTGTTTGGCGAGTTGGGCCACACTGCGGGTCAGCTCCTGCTGCTCCTGTGTGGTCTGATGGGCCGTCTGGCCCACTTGCTCAATCCGTTGGCCCATTTCAGCCAGACCGGGGCCCACCTCATCACGCACGCCAAACGAAAAGACTGCGGCCATCGGTTACTTCCTTTGCTTCGCTTTGCGGGCGGCCTCTTCCTGGATCAGCTCCCAACAGACCAGCCATTCCTCGGCCACATCGGCGGGGAGTGCCTCGAACTCCACCAGCGACAGCCCCAGCCGCTTGCGCAGTGGGGCCGATCGCAGCAGATGGGCCATTACGTCGAGGCTGGCTGAACGTCCCCGGCCTCTGATCCAGAGACGGGCACGCTTACGGACTCCCCCAGCGGAGTCCCTGTCAGCAGCTCAATGGCTTTCTTCGTGATCTGCTGAAAGGCGGTGGGAGACTGCCAGACGACATTTTCCAAGGCCTCCTGGCTGAAGGGTTGCATCGTGCCATCGGGCTGCCGCACATTTCCCCAACCATTCACCAGCGACAGCCGCAACTGAGTGAGTCGGGCATACTGCTGGCCCGATTCATCGCGGGGGAGCGACTCCCACAAGGCATCGTGCTGCATCGCCTCCGCAAAGGTCGGTTTGCGAAAGGAGACCCAGAATGTTCCTTCGGCGGCGGCGATATCGAGCACCACGGAACGTGTCACTTCTTTGAGCTGAAACATACTTTGTCCTTAATCGATGAGCCCGGCCTGTCTCAATTTTTCTTCGAGACGATCCAGCCGAGCTTCCATCAGTCCATTGATCTGGGCGGCCCACTCCTGGGGAATCCGCTGGGGTAGTAAACGTCGAAACTTGTCAAAGGCGGCGGCATAACTGGCTTGATAGACCAGTTGCACCTGGCCGAAATGGCGGCGGCCCTGCCGGGTGCGGGTCGTGAGACTGTTGGCCAGTCTGCGAGAGCGAATCCCGATTGTCTGCCGCACACCTCGCCGGGAATCCTCTGTGCTGGGCCATTGATCCCCGGCATGCGTCTGGCCCTGCGATAAGCGGGAAAACCTTTCCCGCTGGAGACGAATCAGCAGTTGCTCCACCTCCCGGAGCAACTGCCGAAACTCCCGTTCCCACTCCTGCTGGAGCTGCTGCAGCCGCTGGGCGGCCTGCTCCACCGGAATATCAGCCATCGTTAGGCCACGTCCGCAAAAGCCCAGGAAATCGCGGGGTTGTTGCTCATCGGTTTGAGCACCTTGAATTCCAGGGGCTGCTGCAACACTCCCTTCGAGCGGGCGGTATCGGCCTTCTGAAGTGAGAGCCGGTTGAAGGTGGCTGTCACCTGCGTGAAGTTGGTGTCAACGGCTCCCGTCCCCATGTGCGGAATCTTCAGCACCAGCGAAGCCGTGACTTCCTGTTCCTCAAAATCCATTTTGCGGATGGTCTCGGCCCACACCTTGGAGGTCTTGGGCGGGTTCAGAGTGAGCGTCTGAATGGTCGGCCCGGATGGCATGGTGCGGAGCAGTTTTCCCCCGAGATAATCGGGAATCAGTCCGTGCGTGGCCACCAGATTGAAGCCGGAGAAGGGAACACCATTCACCCCCGCCAGATTGAGTGTCACGTCGGTGAAATCGCACTCAATCAGCTTGAAGCGGTCATAAGGGACAGTGGGAGCATTGCCGACTTCCGGCCCGTCTTCTTCATCGGCCACCTGGGGGATGGTTTCGCGGCCCATCAGATCGAGATTGATCGTCACCGGCCCCCCATCCTGACCGGCCAGCGTCCCCTGATTGACGCGCAGGCCTTGATAGCGGTTGTTGTCGAAGTTGACCCCCTCATAGTAGTTGATCGACTTCGAGGCCCGGAACTTGGCTTCCGGATTCCCGAAGGCCCACTCAATGAGGTACTGGGCCAGACTTTCCTCGCCCGCGACGGGATGCCACCCAAAGAGTGGCAACGCCAAAGCCCCCTGTGGCATGCCACGCACGAAGCGGCTGTGGGTCTCCTGCCGGAAGCCGGTGAACTGGTTGCCGCTGCGGACTTCGGTTTGATGCTTGACGTCAAACGTGTCGTAGGGGCAATGCCAGAGGACGGGTGAATTGGGATAATCACCCCATGTTGACTCATCCACAATGGTGATGAACGACTCGAACCCGGTTTGAATTTGGACATCTTGCGGCATGGCCTAAGCTCCTTGATGGTAAAGGTCAGTGCGAGAGAGGAGGCCCAAGACCACCTGCACCTGCAGACAGAGACGGCCACTTGGGCCCGGAAGTTCTTTCTCAGTGATCGAAACGGGGCCCAGGGGGCGGGGAACGTGTCCGATAACGGCCCGCACGAAAGGCATGGCTCCATTGGTGGGAGCGGATGAAATCACGGCCCGCATGAGCTGATCGGCGAGCACTTCGGCCAATGTCTGCCAGCCGACTGGCAACCACGCTTCGAGCACCAGCCGCAAAGGAAGATCTTCGAGCCGGTTCATGGTTTCCTGCACCTGATAGACCTGCCAGCGGGCCGACAGGGCAGGGAGTTCATCGACTGCCGGGCCGCCACGCAACGCCAGCTCGGCGACGTCGGCATCTGTCTCGAAGATGCGGCCCCATTCAAAGCCGTCCGGCCACTCCCAATGGTCAATCGCCTCCCAGACGGCTTGCCGCACACGGGAGACAATTGGCAAGGGATCGGGGAGCGTGATCTCGGGCAGCTCCACGCCCTCGATCGTGTAGCACTGCTGGAAGCTCACCAGAATGGTGGCCAGATAAATGCCCGGGGAGCGGAGCAGGTCTAGCGAGACGAGCGGGGAGGGGAGCAGAGTCAGCAGACGGCCCGAATCGAACTTCCGGCCTGGCAGAGAGTCTTTGAGCGACTCCACAAACTGGTCGAGGGCTTCAATGGTCAGCGAGTCGCGGTTGGCTCCATTCACATTCCGCACAATTTGCAACTGCACGACGCCTTCATCCACTCGCTGATCCTCAGACATGGCCACGGTCTGCACCGAATCGCACGAAATGAGGAGCAGTTTTGTGCCACGCAGCCGGGTGGCTTCGTCCTGGTCAAAATGACCGACGCGGATTTCGAGCTGCTGATCGGCAGCCAGTTCCAGTTCGAGGGCCGATTGCAGTTCTTCAAGCAGTGCGTGATAGCGGGTCATGTGGCACTCTGGAAAACGGTGTGAATGCGGGTGACGAGGCCTCGAAAATCTTCCCACTCGTAGGGCTGCTGAGCGGGGCTCAAGTGCGTGACGGCATAGACCCGCAGTTCGCCGCCAATCGTTTCTTCGATGGTGTCCCCACGGGTCGGCGTGATGACAGTGCCGGCCAGTTCGAGTTCATCGCTGTGGAACGTCCAATCATGGCTTTGCCACGTGATCTCCAGCCCGTCCGCGTTGTAGCCCCGCTGCCTGCTCTGGCCTCGCACTCCCATGAGTTCGACCGACTGGTTGCCGCGTCGATAAATGACCGTGGCCCCGTTGATCAGCTTCATGGTGTGGAGAGCGGCAGAGATCGAATCGGACATATCCATGGCGGGCCTCACGGGCGGTGGAGACGGCTGAAGAGGCGTTTGCGGGGCTTGCTGGGTGCGGGCTGGTAAGTCACGACAGCCCGGGGGACATTGGCCAGAGTGACGGGCCGACATTGGCCCCCTTCGCAGATCACAGCCGGGGGCCGCAAGGGAGCCGTGGGGCTCAGTGCTGCTTGGGGCTTCTGCTGTGGTTCCTGTTGGGGCCTGGGCGCCTCGGCGGGAGTGGGCTGCGGCTTCTGCATCACGGCGGGAATGGCGGCTGGTGTCGGCATTCGCACCTTGACGGGTGAGGGTGGCAACTCCCAATTCAGCCGGGGAGCGTCGGGGGTGGAGATCGGGTCAGGGATCGGCACTAGGGGCGTCACCAGTACCGGGGGCGTGAGCAGCTCCAGCGGCGTGAGATCGACCGGCGGGAGAGCATTGGCCGCACTCTCGAGCTGCTGGAGACAATCCTCGCACTCCTCGGGGGTCAAGACAGCGGGCGTCAACGGGGCCGGGGCCACGGGCGTGGGAGCCGGTGGAGACTGCGGCACCTCATCGAGGAGCGACAGGAGCGAGAGATGGGCTTCAGCCACGGGACTCAAGACCTGGGCCGGGCGGCTCTCTGTGGTGGGAGCACTGGCGGCGAGCGGCAGTGCCTGCACGAAATGACTCAGGCGGCAGGTGCTGACTCCTGCCAGCACACCAAAGCCGAAAGCCCAGAGAAATGCCAGAACTTTGAACGCACACATGATTACTCCTTCAGTCGGTCAAATAAAGACCAGTCGAGGTCATCGGCAGGAAAGCCGGTGGCGTCGTTGATCGCGTACAGGGTGGAGGATTGACAAATCCGGTCGAACTCGGGCCATGTGACCCAGAACGAACCTTGCGGTTCATCGCCGAGTGGCTTCTTGTGGGCCTGGGCTCCGTGGCTGTTCCAGATCAGGAAATACTTGCGCTCGAGCTTGTCGGAGACGGCACCATCGAAGCCGATCACAGCCATTTGATGAGCCCAGTTCCCGCCACGTCGGCAGACAATGCGGCCATCGATTTCCCGGCCTGCATCAGGCCGCCAAGTGGTCGAGAGTGTGAGCGGGTAGCCATTGTCGAGAGCGGCGGCGGCCTCGGCGGCAGAGCGGATCGGGTAAGCATCGCCGGTGCGTTGTTTGCCCAGGGCAATCAGGCGGGCCGGTGGCCCGTTGCAGCCCCAGTCATCAGCGAGCCGCCCGGAATAAGGCACCCCCGCTTCTTCCGCTGTGACCACACCGAATTCTCGAAAGGCTTTGATGGCGGATGAGGGATAAGCCCCGGCTCTGCGGCAGGGGAGTTTCGGCCCATCGACCAGTACCCGCGTGGCTCCATAGGTATAGGGCGGAAACGGATCAATCACCCGTTGGGGTCTGCCACTGGCCACCTGCACCGAGAGCCGCAGCTTGTAGGCATTGCAGAAGCCCTGGCTCACACAGTCCCCCGTCTCCTGGAACATCGCCGGAAACTGCTGGCCCACAGGCTTCGATGGGGTCGAGACCTTCACGGCGGCCCGATAGAGCCGGGCATTGGCCGACTGGTGGCGCTCGAGGTTTTCGTCACCTTCCGCCGCGAAGGGCATGGGGAACAGGGCATCATTGGTGGCCGCATCGACCTCCGCGAAGTCGTCGGGGAGGCCCAAGTTCTGATCGGGGCCAGCGTCCGGGCGAATCTCCACAGGGGGGGCTGGCTCGGCGGCTGGGCCTGCGGGATTGGGGGGCATGACGACCACGGCCACGCACAGCACACCGCAGATCGAGAGAATGGCGAGCAGCACTCGCAACCATAACTTCCACTGCATGAATCACACTCCTTTGATGAGGGCTGCCCCGGGACTTAGACGGCGGCCCGGAAAGCGGCGGCCACGGTGTCGCAGAAGTCGGCCCAATCGGTCATCGTTTTCAGCAGTCCATCCATGTAGACCCGCTGAATCTCCGTCTTGGCCGCACTCTTGAGGGGTTGCCACTCGGCGGGGAGTGCGGCCAGCTCGCCCACCATGATCTGGAGCACTGCGTTAGGGGTGGTCAGTGTCCCCTTGCGAATCTTTTCGGCGACGTCTTCTGCCGATGTCGCCAGTTGGGGGCAGCGTGTGGCCCGCTCCTGGGGGCTCACCAGCCGGGCGGCGGCGGCCAGCTTGTCACGGATCGCAAACCGATCGGGGGGCAAGGGCTTGTCCGGTTCCGGTGGCGTGGGGCCTGGTGGAACGGGTGGAGGCTGTGGGCCTGCAGGCTTCACAGGATCGGGCTTGGCAGGCTGGGGGCCGACTGGCTGCGGTGTCACTGGTTGTGGTGTCACCTGGGGCCGGAGTTCTTCGAAGCGGATTGACCACTCGAAGAGCGTGTTCCCTGCCGCATCGCGAGTCGCTTTCACCTGGGCGGTTTCGGCAGGCTTTTCGATGTTCGTGCGGGCCTGCGACTCGGGGAGACAACCCGCCAGACAGCAGCTCATCACCAGAAAGGGAATGAGAGCGTACAGCCGCCCTGCAGACGGTGGCTGCTCTGTGGGCGACTCAGGGGGATCGAGGGATTTGAGAACTAGAATCTCGTTTGGCCCCTCCAGCCCCTGGGCCAGTTGGTTAATGGTGCTGTTCGTCGTCAGGGCATGACGCAGCGAAGCGGCCACGCCCGCGAGTGCCGCCACATAGATGGCTTCTCTCCCTTCGGACGGGAGCAGCCCCAGCAGGTCGCACACGGCGAGAATGACCAGCAGCCCCGAAAGGGTGTAGGTTTTTTTGCCAGTCGATTTCTCGATCAAGGCGATGGCCAGTTGGACAATGTTATTCACGAATCATTCCCCTAGCGGATTGAGTGAATGGGCCGAATCAGCCAGCGATTTCCATCGCTTCGAGACTGGAGGCCATGGCCGGGGTTGGCGTGGTGGCGTTCCAGAGTTGATTCAGCAGGAAATTCCCTGAGCTGGTGGCATTTCTGGCCAGTCTCACGGAGTAGGTTTGTTGTGCGGTTGAATTGGGTGCGTCCGTAAACTGGAACACATCGGTTTCGGTGGAAAAGGCCTGTCGCTGCAGACCAAAGACAGCAATCACGGTCGTTCCCCTGAGCACAGTCAGCAGGAAATACTTGTTCGACGGCCCGTCATCGGTATTGTTGCTGCTGCCGCTGATCTGGATTTGCAGCCGCACCAGGTTGGCCGCGTTGGCCGGAGTAATGGTGCGACTGAGGACTTCCGTGCCGCTGGTGTTCGTCGGCGTTGTGGACATGGTGGACGTGATCGTCGCGGTATCGGTTCGCGTGGTGACCACGCGCTGCAGCACCACTCCCGCACTTCCGCCATTACCTCCACCGCCGGGTGCATTGCCGAACTTCATGTTATTCGGCTCCCCACTCGATCGATTGATTGGCAGCACTGGCCCGCACGGCCAGTTGAGAGGGCTGCGTTTTCAGGTCGGGGAGAAACTCCCCAGCCGCCAGCGTGATTCCATCGGCATCAGCATCATTCACATCTCTGACATTCACTGTGCCCGTGTTTCCAGGCATGGCCCGGATTAACGTGCGCAGGCCACTGGTGGCCTTGTCGTGAATGGGGACATGAGCCACGGTGCTGATGTTGTCCATACGTCGCGAAAGCATTGAAAACTCCTCCCACAAGTGCTGGCAGGTCATACGTCGCCGCACAACCTGCCAGCACTTCCACCCGTCCTGCACAGCGGCTGGCAGCCGCACGCGAGTTAGAACACCAGGCTGAGTGTGGCACTGGCTCCCGAGGCATTGGCCGCCCCGGTTTTTGTCGCCTTCAGTCGCACCCAGGGCAGCACATCGGAAGGAAGCCGCACGCGATCCGAGGCCGCCAGAGCACCAATTCCACCTGCTCCCGTCTGGGTGAAAAGGGTGCCATAGAGTGGCACGGGCGAAGTGAAGGCTTCGTCGACCGATTGCTCTAGGGCATAGGAGACGGTCTGGCCATCGGGGAGCCGGGCCGTGGTCAATGCGGGGGCTTCGATCAGCAGCTCAGCGTTGGCGGTGAACTCATAGCCCGCGGCATTCACCTGAATAGCGGCGGAAACTGTCGAGGCCACACCGTTGGGCAAGGCAAACGACTTTTGCAGGCTGGCATCTTTGAGATTGGGCAGAGGCATGGCAGAGGCCTTTCAGAAAAGTGGGCTGCACGGGCCAGCCCACTGATGAAACACAGAAGAAAAACGGACGCATCAATCACACGCACAGCACCGACAGAAGACGGCGAGCGGATTAGGTCACCGCTGGCTCGTTGTCCTTGAGTGCCTCGGTCAACATGATGGGAATGTTCCCCACTTCGGTGGGGAGCGGTGCCGGTGTGCCGGTCGCATTGGTTGCTGTGCGACTCTTGCGGAGTTCGTTCAGCGACTTGGTGTTCATCAGGAACATGTCGGGCCGCACGTCGGCGGGGAACTTGGCCAGCAGATCGAACATCAGGTCATCGTTGAGCGTGTGACCGGTCGTTCCATCGAGGTTGGCAATCCGGGCCGCACTGTGGCGAGAACCAAGCTGGAGACCCACACGGGTGTTGATTTCCTGCAGAATCCCCGTGTAGGGCTTGCCGTTGGCATCGTAGAGCGTCTGCTCTCGTTCCGGTGTGACCACCAGGCCAGTACCATCCTGAGCCCAGAGCCACTGGACATGCTGCGGGCCGAACTTCACGGCCCAGACGGAACGGCCACCAGCTCCTTCGGCATCCAGCGTCATGCCGGTGAGGTCATACTGAGCTTCGAGGCCTGGGAAGCCTTTCGCATCATTGTTGACACCGTAGTAAAACTGCATGGCCAGATGGATCATCGACCCCAACATGATCCCCTGAGCCTCGCGAGCCATGGCCGCTGCCGGGCCGTCTTCATCCGCCATGGCCACGGCTTTATCCATCGCCCACTGCGGGTTGAAAATCATCGCTTCAAACGTCTTGTTGACGTATTCGCTTTTGACTCGTTCCGTCCCTTCGTTGGCAGAACGGAAGCCACCTTTGGGGACTGAGTTTCGCACCAGCACGGGGTAACTGATCCCTTTAATGGTGCGGGCCGCTCCCAGTTGCAGCTCGGGCGTGGCAACAACGGTTTCTTCAATCAGCCCGACTGTGCGGTCAGAGCCGTTTTTCTTGGCGATATCCAAGAGAGTGATCATTCCCGTGGGCATGGCGAAATCCTTTCTGGCCCACATGGGCCGACACTTGGCAAAACATCAAACGTGAACAACGGACTGACGGAACACGGGTGGCGGAAAGCGTGCGGCCTAACTCTGCTGCGTTTGGCCGGGCATCTGGAAACCTGCCGCAAACCGCGACAGACCGGGGGGCAGTCGATCGGCAAATTCAGCAGCCTTGGCCGCCAGTTTTTCTTTCTCAGGCTCTTTGGCTGTTGGAGCGGAAAAGCTGACGGGCTGTGCTCCTGCCACTCCCAGGCCTCGCAAAGCATCGAGCTTGCTCTGCAGTTGCTTGTTTTCTTCGCCCACATCGAGAGCGAACTGGGCGGCGGCCTGAGTGAGCGAGAGCCCCTTGGCGAAATACCTGGCCCCATGCGTTTCGCCGAAGGTCTGCATGTAGAACTCGCCGGATGGCTTTTCTTCGTCCTCCTGTTCCTCATCGTCGGAAAGACCATCCTTTGCGGGCTCGGTGGCCTGCTCGTCATTGCTCAAACCGGCTGAGTCCTCCGTGACTCCTCCGTTGGCATCGAGTGCCACCGAAGTGCCGGTGTCTGCTCCATAGGGGCAGATGGCCAGCCCCAGCAGTTCCCATTGGCGGAAGATGACCACAGGGCCTTCCACGGTTATGCCGTTGACTTGAGCTGTCAGTCCTGCACCGAGTTCCTCGATGCTGTATGTCCTCATATTCATGAGGATCGAAGCCTGGTAGGGGACGCCCAGCGCTGACTTGTGCAGCACTTCGGCAGCTCGATCCTGGCCGAACGGGGTCAACATCCCCTTAATGACCAGCATCGCGTCTGAAGGCTCGAAGACATCGGCATAACCCAGCACCTCACTGGGGTTGTGACAGTAATCGATCGTGATGCGGGCCGGGGCAGTCATCCCGGCGAAGTCATGCACGCAGCGATCCCAATACCAGTGGGAAGCCACGCCACCTGTGCGAGCGTTGACCGTGACGGCCACACTGTCCGCAAAGCCAGCAGCTTCCTGCGGCTTGCCGTCGTCTCCCATGCCCTCTTTCGTGGGCTCGGAGAGTCCATCCTTGCTGGCTCCACTCTCGGGCTCCTCGGTGTCATCGGACAAGCCCTCTTTGGTCTTTTCGTCGGTCGAGGTGTCGGAGAAGGCACCCTTCTTCTGGCGGGGTTCAATCGTGAGGGCCGCCGCAAAGCACATCGCTTTGGCGGTCGGCTTGGCGCGTTGGGCCAGTGGCTTTGTGAGACTAGGCATTGTCCTCTCCCTCTCCATTTGGGGGCTGTGATGGCTCGGCAGCGTGGGCCAGTTCGGAGAGCGTCTTGTCGTCGATCTCGGAGACCGAAACGCTCTTCTTGCGCATGTAGTCTTCTTCGCGGGCCAGCTCATCGACGATCTGGTAAAAGTCCGTCCCGCGAAGTCGGCAAATCTGAGTGCGGGAGGCCAGCCGCCCGCGAACAGCCGCCAGATCGGCTGTGATTTCTTTGAGTGGATCGATCCACGGCAGGCCCGCATGAATCCAGCTCCAGCGCATCAGCTCGATTTTGACGCGGCTCGGAATCTGGTTGTTCAGCAGAGCGACAGCCAGCCGCCATTTGAGGAGATGGTTGCGCGTGCGAATGGGGAGCTTCCGGCTGTTGTGGGCCGACTGCTCATACATCAGCAGTGCCTGACGGCTGCCGGAGTACGTGGAAAAGCTCTCGTTGTAAAACGAGTAGGGAATGTCGAAAGTCTTCAGAGTCAAGGCCAGCATCTGCTGGAAGAAGGCCGCCGTATCGGCGGCAGGGGTGCGGCTTTCGAGAAACTCGGCCCGGTCGCCCACATCAAGATCAAGAATCCTCTGGCTGTTGAGGTTGATCTTCGAATAGTCCTGGGCTTCCTCTTCATCATAGGTATCTTTCGTGATGCTGTCCGGATCACCACGAAAGAGCACCAGCCCAAAGAGCTGGGCCAGCTTGATCTTGCCCAGGGTGTAATCAAATCCCTCGTAGAGGTCTTTCAGGGGATTGAGGCCAGCGGCCAAAGGGCTGATGCCGCGTGTCTGGTCGAAGCGATCGAAGCTGGCATACAGCAGCATGTCCCGCACGGGCACCATGCGTTCAAACTGAAAATCGAGGCCAATCTGGCCATAGTCGGTGGTCTTGGCCCGGCGGCAGACGGCATAAGCCAGAGCCCGGCCTGCCTGGTAGACATCAGTATGCACGCCATGGATGACTTCATCCTTGGGGACATCGTTGGGAAGCCCGTTGTAAGGCGTCCTGATGCGATCCCCTTCGATGGCCTGCAACTGTCCATTCTCGAGCTTGAGCAGCCCGCAATCGCCATCGATACACCGGCGGCCCTCGGCGACTCGCAGGAAGGCATCCATATCCATGCGGTGCGCGGCGTCGAAGTTCTCGGGCTGGCTCCACTCAGCGACAAAGTCTTCAAGCCACTGATCGGTGTAATCGTCCCCTGATTTCGCATCGAATGAGAAGGTAGTCGTGTAGTCGAGATGCTTGCGCACCATCCAGCCGACCACGGAGAAATTCTGCTCGATCGTGCGGCTGTCTGAGAGCAACCGGCGGCGGTCTTCGGCGTTCAGTTCCGCATCGGCACTGCGGACGATTCCATCAGCCGGACGGCGGCGGCCATTGTTTTTGACCGCGTCATACGCGAACGCCCCTTCGAGTGATTTGGCAAAGGCCAGACCAGCGCGACGGACAAACGGCGGCAGATAGGCACCGATGGGCAAGATTAGAATCCGCTGAGGTCAACGCCCAGCACGCGATTCCGTTTGCCCTGCTCCTGGGCGACTTCTCGCCGCCACTTTTCGCGCTGGGCCACCAGGTCGTCGTACTGCATGGTTTTCCCGTCCCATGTCACCACTTTCAGGCCAGCCGATTTGCGCAATAGGTCTTCAACCTTCGTGAGCATTTCTTCGGCGAATGTGGGGGTGGGTTCGGGCATGCAGTCGATTCTGCTGCCAGCTCATGAGATTCCTAGACCGGATAAACAGGCCCTGCTTATCCGCTCAAAATTTATTCCTTTTCCGGGGCTCGCCGCTGGCTGAACTCGCGATCGATTCGCACCTGGCCGCACCCTGAGCACCTCACCCGGCGACGAATGATGAAGTTGTACGGCTCCCCATCGGGAGCAATCCCGGCAAACTGCTGCGATGTCGTCGACAGCACACTCCGTTCAGTGCTCCCACACTTGGGGCATCGGGAGAGCATGGTTGTGGTTTTCTGCGTCACGTTGGCCGCTCCCTTGGGTCGGCCTTTTTGATTGTCTTTATCTTTTGATGTGTCAGCCTTCATCGGTCTTCCTTTACCAGGTCATTTCATACGCCTTGGGTTCCCGCTTCTTGCGGCCCTTGGGCTTGGTGCTGGCCGCTTCCTCGCTGGCCAATGAAAGTTTGATCTTGCCTGTGGTCGAAGCCGCCACGCACGCCATTTTCAGGCAGTCGGCGAAGTGGTTGTCACTGAGTCCAGGCCGCAGGTCAAAGCGGTCGTGAATCTCGCCCGTGGTGGTTGTGAATGTGCCGGTCTTGATTTCGGCGTCGATGTGGTCGCCGAACATCTGGTGCGGGGAAGGGCGTGCTGTCCAGAGTGTGAGTGCTCCCCGAGTCCCCACAGGGACGGTCAGCCGGTCGCGGTGGAACTTGATCCAGAGATTGGAATCGAAGGTGCATTCCCGAACCTTGCGGCCCTTGGCCACGGGTGGAATGCACCAGCCGTTTCCCTGTTGATGCCTGACGTCATTGATGTACCGCAGCGGTTTTCCGCTTCCTTTGGCTGGCATGAGTTGCGATTTGAAGGGCGACTCCGCGCAGAACTTCCGCACGGTGTCGGTCTCAAATCCCATGTCAACAAAAGCCCGCTCAATGCGCAAGGTTTCCCCATCGGGTTTTTTCCATTCCTTGGCTAACTTTTCGCTCATGAGCTGCGACAGACCTTGATAGATTCGGCCCGGGCGGTCAGTCCCCCGGAACTTGCGGGAGAGTGTCCGGCGGGCATCGGCCAGCGAATAGTAGGCCCGTTCCTGATCGGGAAACGAGCCGTAGTCAATCACTGCCCCCGAGAAGTTGGCGGCCCAGGCCACGATCACATAGAAGAGCAGCTCGCCTTGCACGTCGGTTCCCATGGTCAACAGGACAGTTTCCGGCGGCACCACACCGCGAGCATATCCACTCAGCCGCTCTTTGATGGCGTGAGCCGACAGGGCGGCATCATCTTCCTGAGCCGCTGCGGGGTCGTTCTGGTATTCGGCAAAGAAGACATAGCGGTCTTTGAAAAACAGGTGCATCGCCGATTGAATGGCACTGATTTCATCTTCTTCGAAGCGTTCCTCCCAGGCCGCCGTGAAACCTTCTTCCAGTTCGGCCCGATGCTTCTCGTAGAACGCATTCCGCAACTGGCCCCCGTCATTCAGATGGTGGCTCTGCACCATCACATCGGCATATTCCAGCCACCGCTGCCACTGCTCCCCCTCCAGCTTGGGCATGGCGAGCATGGCACACCGCTTGCCGTGCCACTCCGGGTGGAGCTTGTGATCAAGGAAGCGGTCGGAGAGGTCTTTGGGAGCAATCACCGTGCAGCACATCACGGCGGAGATTTTCTGGCCGGGGCCTGCGAGTCCCAGCACAGCCCCCGAAATGAGACGTTCCCGCTTGTCGTTCTGGGCGGGCATCACAGCCGATTTGTCGGTCTGCGGATCATCAAGCAACACAAAGCCGGGGCGGATTTTCTTTCCATCGGGCAGCCTGTGCTGCAGGCCTCGAATGCGGCCCGTCAGACCAGCTACGCCGATGATGGCCCCTGCGGCTTTGCTTCCGGGGATGTTGGGCAGCACAATCCGGGTTTTCGTGAAGAGCATCCGCACGGGCTTTCCGGCGAACAGCAATCTTCGCTGCGGCACTCCTTCCAGCCGTGCGATCGGGTAACAGGTTTCGGGGTAATCGGCCAGGAGCAGCTCGTTGGTTTCCAGCTCGTCTTTGATCCCGGCCAGCATTTCTTTGGCGGCCTCTGCGGTGGCACCGATCAACACAAAGAAATGTTCATAACCGTGGAGGATGGCCCACAGGCAGACCCACAATGCCAGTGAGGTCTTGCCGCTCCCTCGGGGCATGGCGAGACAATAGCAGCCTCCATCCGTGATGGTGCTTTGCATGGTCTTGATCACTTCGCGATGGTCGGGAGACCAGCCCAAGCAAAACGTCTTGGCCCCATACGTTTCGCAGAAGAATTGCAGATCGTGGGCGGCCCGCTCCCGGCGTGCCGGTTCGGCCACCTCGGGCATGTCCGGGGCGATGTCGCGAGCCTGGGCCGATTGCTCTCGCTGGCGTTGGCCTTCGCGGGCTTTCTTCGCTTCGTACCGCTCTTGCTTGTTCTTTGGATCAGGTGCTGGCGGCTCGGCATCCTTTCCTGCAAAGAAGCTCAAGCTGCCAAGTCCGCAAGCTGTTTCAGGGCTCGGAGGGCTCCCGCGAAGTCCCCGATTTCGGTCATTCGCCGGTAGAGGTCGCGTGTTGCCTCAAAACAGAATCCCCGGACGGCATCTCGCGAGAGTGTGGCCGACAGTGCAAAGCCGCCAATGGCCTCTTGCACCAGGGCCATGGGGTCAGCCTGCGGCCATGTCTTTTCGATGGCCTCCAGCACATCGCGATCTCGGGCACCCGTGAGAATCCACTTGGCCACTTGCTCCACCTGGGCGGCATGGTCAAAGCTCGTGAGTGAAGAATTGTCGCTGCTCTCTTCCGCTGGCATCGGCAAGACTCCTTTTTTGCCGTGTCCAGATATCGTTCAATACTTCCCTCAAGAATGACGCAAGGGCGGGGTCATGCGCAAGTGTGAAATCCTCTAATCGGGGGTTCATGTTCAAATTCATGCTGGTACGCAGCACCAGTTCCCAGCCTTCGGCCTCAATGAGAGCAAACTTGCTGTGGTTCTGGGCCACTCGGATGGCATCGAGGCCGAACGTCTGGCGGATTTGGTGGGCGGCTTCGGGGTCGCGACGGGCGAAAGAGAAATCGATCAGCCAACGCATCGAGAGCAGTCGACCGGCTTTGACGTGTCGATCGAGCGTCTGGATTTCGTGGCGGGCTGCTGTCCAGGTCGAGAGTGAGACGCGGGCCGGGCCGGTGCGCTCGAGTATCGCTTCGAGCAGTTGCAGCAGACCGAACTGGCCTTTCGTGAATCCATAAATCTCATGAACGTGGTCGAGGCCCGCAATGGCCTCGGCGGCGGTCTGCTTTCGCCGCAGGTCGCGAATGTCCCGCTTCGTTTCACGCAGCAGGTGCCGGTGGATCGTGGGGGCCTGCAGCTCGGCCACATCGACCGACTTCACGGCATGAGTGGCCAACAGCGGATTGGCTGACAGTTGCAGTTGATTCCGCGTGGAATCAATTGGCAGCATTGAGCTTGCCTTTAATCATAGAGACTAGTCCGTCGATCACCTTGGCAAGCAAAACATCCCCCGGGGTCTCGCAAAGCACTGTGTTCTGTGGGCTCAGTGGGATTTGGTAACGACAGGATTGTGAAACTTGCGGATGCGTCATTGTGATAGACAACACATCTCGATGAGCCCCAAACTCACAACTGCAACCAAGTTTTGCAGCTTTGAGGATTGCTTCCGACAGGCTTTTCGACTTATCCGGATTGATCCACGCTGAGACATCTGGAATCTCTCCACGAACCAAATCGATGACTTTTTTCTCTGTCATGATCACCCTTTCGGCAGGCAAGAAAGTGTGTCAACTCTCTCGACCACAACGTATGGTATCAAAATCAATTGGGCAGGAAGTACCTTTCGGAGTTTGCTCAAGAATCCCAACTTCCAACCATTTCAGGTAGTAAAATCACCGATGGTCTTGCCTGGGTCAAGGCCACTAAACTTTCGCATGCATAGCAAAACCATGCCAACCCGGACAAGGACAACAATGCAATTCGCCGACCTTTCCAAAGTCACCGAAGCCGATCTTCAGTCATTGGTCAACGACAGTACGCCCGAGTCACAGACTCTCGACTTCAAAAAGGAATTTTACGCCCTCGATAAAGGGCCTAGAAAAGAAGAACAGATTTTCGAACTCCTCAAGGATGTCGCTGCAATGGCCAATTCCGAAGGCGGCGACATCATCTTCGGCATTGGCGAAATTGAAAGTGGAAAGGCAGGTGAACTGACCGGGATCGCTCCAATCGACGAAGATAATCTCGAACGGCAGGTCAACGCCCTCCTTCGCAGGATTGACCCGCCACTGTCGATAAAGATAAAGCGGATTCCACTAAGTACTTCGCTGGATGCGGTGGTTTTGCGAGTGTTCAGAAGTGTGAAGGCTCCACACCGAATTGAATATCCAGATGGGAAATGTTCTATCCCAAAGAGGGTGGGAACTCAAACACTACAAATGCGAACCTTCGAACTCAGAGAATGCATTAGAGAAAGCGACATGGCCGCAAAAGCAATTCAGAACTTTGTGTATCGTCGTGTCTCTGGCATGACGGACGGAAGCGAGCTGCCCGGCGTCGGGGGAAATCCTACTCTACATATTCATGTTGTCCCTGAGGATGCTTTTGGCACCCCCAACACTTTTTCGCACCGAGAATTACTAGATGTTTTCCGTTACAAGACTTTGCCTCATATAGGCGATGGGAATTGGATCCTTAATGTTGATGGGATCCAACTCGGAGATAGGGGCCATTGGCAAGGTGAGCGAGTTCAGATTTACCGAAATGGAATTATCGAACTGTCGCACGGGAATCTGCTCCAAGCGGACGGAAATGGCACTGAGAGAGTTCACCCTTTGTTTTTTACAGAGTCCCTTCTGGCGGTAGCCAGTGCAGTGGAGAAAATGAGGCAATTGGACTATCGGGCGCGGCTTTGGATGTATTTTTCTCTCGCCAATGTAGATGGACAAGAGCTTTGGGATTTTCGAACACGTTTCAGGGGAGGTTTGCCCATGCAGTTTGACCGGAAATACATAATGTTCCCAGAGCTGGATGTCACTGATCTTTCTCAGAAGTCTCTGTTGCCGGTCGCAAAGGCCCTCGTTGCAAACATCTGGGCTTCGGTCGGCTCAAGCAGTCCGCCCCCGTTGGACGATGACTGCAATTTCGTGTGGTAATCCAGAGGGTTTTCACCACATCCGGGCGGGAACATCCATGACTTTGGCCTGGATGATCGACTTGGGGCATGGCTTTCTCTGGTAGTGATCCACGAAATGGCTCACCATCTCGTCTTTTGTGCCGCTCCATTTCAGCCCCAACTCTTGCTGCAATTCCTTGAGCTGGGCTGTGCTATGTAGGCGTAAAAACTCTTCCACATCGTCTTTGCACGCAGTGGGGCCCCAGACCATTTTGGCAAAGTCTTTGCCGGTCATCCTCCACATACGGTCAATCAGCTCGGGGCTGATCAATTTGCCGACTCCGATTTTCCCTACATATCGCAGCCAATCGCTCAGGCATCGACGCACGATGGTTATCTGCTCGCTGGTCTCTGGTGGCACACCGGCCAATGCCTCCACAACGGCCCAGGATAGCTCCGTGCGTTCTACAGATCGGTCAACCTTATGGCCCCCGGCATTGAGATATTCCTTGAGAAAATCACGCATCTGGCCAATGGCCTGCCAGTCGGTCGTCTCGAAGATGCACCACACCAACAGAGCGATCAATTGCCGTTCGTCGGCGTCATTCGTCACCCAGTCGGCCAGCTCATCCCGCTGAATGCGGGCCTTCCACATCGCAATCTTCCCAGCCAGCAGCTCGGCTTGCTGCTGTTTCTTCGCGGCGGCCTCTTCGGGTGTCATGGGCTTAGTTTCTGTGGCCTCTTCTTCCTCGTTGCTGGTCGTTTCAGCTTTGGCCGATTCAGCCTCTGCCGCCTTCTGCAGCTCCCACCATAGCTCTTGATTGAGTGCCCATGTTGTCCCGTCTGATAACTGCACCACATCGAGTTGCTTCAACTGCTCTTTCGTGGCCTCAAAACTCACAACCACACCATTGACAGTGAGCCCTTGGCCGATGGGCAACCCGGCTTCCTTCACAGCCGATCTGATCTCATAGTCGACATCTCGGCTGAACTGCTCGGGCTCCATTGCACTCACATAGTTCTGCCACTCGGCGAACAGCTTCTTGGCGAGCACCTCATGGCGAAGAAAGGGCACCAGCTTTTCGGCGGCGCTTTTCGTGATGCTCTCATTGTGCAGCAGAGTATCAAATGGGTCGGGTAACTCGGTTAATCTGGCCAGCGAAGAAACTTCGCTTTGGCTGATCCCCACATCAGCCGCCAACTCCCGCTGCGACTTCCCGGCCTGCTTGTACGACTCTACCAGGGCTGCCATGGCCCGGGCTTTTTCGAGTGTCGAAAGCTCCTTTCGTTTCGCATTCTCCAGCAGCACCAGCCGCTGGGCCGTCTCGTCATCGCATTGGATCAGCTCGCACCGCAATGTGGGCAATCCGGCCAGCTCGGCAGCTCGCTTGCGTGTATGCCCGGCAATCAACTCGAACTGACCATCTTCGAGCACTCGCACCAGGCAGGGCGTGGTCTGGCCCATGCGAAGACTATCGGCCAGCTCATTGAGCCAGTCGGATTTCGGCTCAAGTCGGCTTTGCCATGGGGAATCGAGCAGCAGATCGACCTCCACATCTTCCCGGCCCATCATCTGGAATTTGGGGGCCGGGGCTTCTGGCTTTGTGGTCTTCTTTGGCTTTTTGGTGGTCTTTGTGGCCATGAGGAATTTCATCTTTCACTTGCTATTGAACAGATTTATTAGTTAGTAGACATTCACCGCCACGGAGGGTCTCAAAGTGCTGATGTTCGTTGCGATTATCGTGTTGGTGATAGTCATGATTGTGGTAATCATGCTCTCTGCCGTCGTCCTGTCACTTGGTCTCCTTCAATGGAAGTATGAGGCTGATGGATGGTATGGGTTTGGTGAAGTGGTAATAGGGTTTGCAACTTTTCTCGTAGCTTTGCTGGTTTATGTCAGCCCGAACGATGCAGGAACTCTATGGGCGAGGCTGGTCTATGGTTGTTTTGCTGGCCTATATGTCATGGTTCGTGGGTTTGATAACTTGGTTCAATCAAAGACTCCCTCGAAGCCACTTGTATCTATCCGTTTGTGGGTGAAGAACTTTTGTGAACCCAAACCAAAACGGGTTTCTAAAGCTAAACCACCCTTGTTAGGGCCATCGCCCGCATTCCCAATTGTTCGAACTTTTAGTCAAGCTAGACGCTTGCGTCGAAGATCTTCGGTCCGCTCTTGAAGATGCGAGATGATTCACAGGGCATCGACTTTTCTCTCCCACTTTCTGCAAGCCGCCCATCCAGCTCGAATGTCAGTCCCGGCTCCATGGCTCCACTCATGCCGCATTTGGCCGCACTTCAGATAGACGTAGTCGTTATGCCTTAACCTGCATAAGTGGCGGCAGGTCTTGCAGGTTTCACCGACAGGCCCTGTTCCTGATGGTGCTGGAATACAGGGTGGCATCTTCCGGCCAGATTTCTTGGGAGTGACTGAGTCATCGTCAAATAGCTGAGGGGCTTCGTGCAACATCGGGCCTCCTATTGGAAAAACTGACAGGTGCCAATAAAGCGGGGGCCCTTGCGACAGCCCCCGCTTCATTTCACTCGATGACTCAGGGCTGGCCGTGGAAGAGCGGGGCCGCGTTGCAGGTCTGATCGAACAGATCACGCAGCTTGCTCATTTGGTTGTCCATGGCTTTGGTGAGTTCACCAGCCGTGGGAATGAGTGCCAGCAGGCCTTTCTGTGCATCGACTTCCAAAGCACACTGGATCACTTCACGGCTTTTCAAAGACGGATCATCGAACACCTGGATTTCGAGCCAGACCGACTCGGGCAATATCGCATCTTCCGAGCCGTAAACATCTGAAACGATGTCACTACCGATCGACTCCCGGCCATGCTCGATGTTTCCGCGTTGGTTCACGGTCATGTTGAACTTCATGCGGCGAAGTGTTTGCACAATTCCCTTGCTTCGCACTTCAATCGAGTCGCTGAGCTTGATTCGCAGCAGACTCACCATCTGCTTTTGATCAAGCCATTGGGGCGATTCTTCCAGCTTCTTCATCAGTTCCCATTGCGGTGTCGGCTTCAGCTTCAGCACACCTCGGGGCCGCAGGTCTTGTTCCAGCTTGCTATCGGTCGCCAGCACAATCACCTGGGCTGCTGAATACCAGATCGATGGTGCTGATAAGCCTTCAATTTCGCGGAAGTGATTGACCAGCAGCGGCACCTGGTCAACGGTAAGAATACTGTGCTGGCGGGGCCTGGGAGCAGCCACCATGCGTTGCAATTGACCGTCAGGAGTGACCACCCCATAGACGCCTTCCGGCTCTCCTGGCAGCGTGATGATGCTTACCTTGTCCTTTGATCCTGCGGCTTGCTTCGCTGTCTCCTGGATGAGCTTCAGCGTTTCGGGGTCGCGTAACTGCATGTTGAGATTTCCTGAAATGAAACAAATGAACGGGAAACACAAAATCGATGAGCTGCAGCAGCTCGGGGCCTAATCATTGATCGAATGGCAGAGGGGCCTGATCGACCGAATCGGGGAAATCGGCGTTGAACGCCAGCCCCCCTTGCACGACTCGCATGGCGTACCGCTTCGAGCGATGGACGGGCGTTTTGCTCTTCACCTCGATCTCGACGCCAACTTCCTCCAGTTGGCCATCGGCACCCATGACCGGCTTAATGTGGAAGTCCATCGTTACTTTGCGGCTGGTCTTGTCGTAGGGCCGGTGGGTGCAGTCCTGGGCCAGTCGCTGAATGTGATGTCTCAGCAGATGATTGATTTTCCCATCGTCGAGATGGGCCAGATTCGAGAAGTCGAGGGGCACTTCGCGTGTGATCATATCCTCCCTTTCAGGTTGAGTTGGTCAGTTGCTGCCAGCGTTGGCTTTGGCCATTTCCCAGGCCTCCAGAGCGATCCCACGCTCGAACGTGATGTCTCCAGCCGCCCGACGCTTCCATGCATCGGGACGGATGAAGCGGAGCCTGTCCGCAAGGGGATTGGCTCCGATCCGTTGCAGCAGCTCCTGCAGGGTCTGGCACTCGTCCATCTCGGAGCCAAACTGCAATTCGAGCTGACGCCATTTCTCATCCAGTGCGCGATTGCTGGCCTCTCGCTGGCGGCGTTCCTCGTCGAGGTTCACCCGCGTTCTGGTCTCTACGCTGGCCACTGGCTGCCGGTCTGGCGTGGGCCAGAGTCCGGCGGGGTCTTGCCCAGGTCGCAGGTTGATCAGCCGTCGCCGAATCTTCCCCGCGTTCCAGGCCTTGAGCTGGCTGGCGTGCCTGAGCACACCCAGCACCAGCTCCACCGAGACGCCATGCTCACGGAATGAGGCGATGGGCGTCTTGGTTTCCTGTATTCCCATCCTGAACATTTCCCCCTCCACCTCCGCCCAAACGTCTTTGGGGTGGGTGATGGGTGGGGATTGGGTTGGGTATATAGGTTGGTTCGCTTGTGGTTCTCTTGTGGTCTTCGAGCGGTCTTCGAGTGGTTCGCTTGTGGTTCTTTTTTCGTCCGAAAAAGAACCACTGAAAACAGGCTCGGGACTCGCCCAGGCCGGAAGCACCACTCGATACCAGTCACCCTCTCGATTTCCTCCTCCGTCGATGCGTTCAAGCCAGCCCGCTTTCCGCAGCACCTCAATGGCGTTGCGAACGGGCGTTCGGTTCTTGGGGCTGTAGCCCAGGGCTTCTGCCAGTTGCCGCTCGGAGTAGTGCGGCAATCGGCTGTAATGCCACCCATGCTCTTTGCTGAGCAGCAAGGCCAGCAGAGCAAAGGGCAGGGCCCCGAGCTGCTGCACCAGATCGGCATTCACAAAGGCCCGGAGACAATCAGCCATGAACCAATTGTTGGGCCTGTTGGGTGCCGGGTCTGGGCGAAAAGTCTTCTGCATGGGCATCCTTGCTCCAACATCTAAGCGGCTATGGGTGCGGGTTCCGTGTTCTCGTTGTGGGGCTCGATCTCTTCGCGGCAGATGCGGACATGCCGGGGGGCCTCAATCCCCAGCCGAACTTGCTCACCTCGAACCACTCGCACAGTGATGGGGCCGTCTGAGGTGTAGAGCGTGATGGCCTCAGTTTTTTTCCGTGACAGCACTAACATTCGGATTCCTTCCGTATGTGATGGGAGACGTTCACAGTTCCGATGCGTATCGGAAGTGATCTATTGGCAGGCGTGGAACACCTGCATGAAGTGGACATAGACCTGGCCGGGCTCCCTTCGTGAGGGATCAATGGCCACGGGGTCGGGCAATTCCATTTCCCACTCGTGAGGGCAGGGCGTCCGCATCAGTTGATGGCGTTCGGAAGCCAGTGCGAGCAGATCAGCCGCATGCACCAGGGGATGGTCAAAGAGCTGCGGATCGACGCCAAACTTCTGGCCGATCACCTCATTGAAGCGGTTTTCGATGGGCTTGTAGATATCTGCAATCAAGGCCTTGAGCGGTCGTGTCACGTCGCCCAGGTAAGCCTCGGCGGCATCGTGCAGCAGCCCCGCCAGTTGCAGCTCTTTCGGAAGCTGATTGCAGACGAAAATCGAATGTTCCGCCACGCTATAAGCTCGCCGCGTGTGGCCGTTGAAGCGGTTCACCACACTGAGGGCGTGGGCGATGTCATCGATATGTATCTGGTCGGGCTTTGGGTCGAGCAGATCAACCCGCTTCCCGCTGTATGTTTGAATCCAAGTCATGCTGGGCGTTCCTCCTGAACTTTGCTCTTCGGTTTACAAACTGCTCTCAAAAGACCACCTCAGGGTCTCTTTGACAGACTTCAGCTCCTCATGCAGCGAGACGAGCTTTGCCCCGGCCAAGTCATTAGCCCGGCGTAAGGCGGTGATTTCATCCTTGCAGACGATCACGTTGAACATTTCGCAAAGCATGGAACCACGTTTTTGGGCCTCATCAAAATAGCTCTGAGGTACCGTTTGCTGCCTTGGCTTGAAGTCCCGCGCATCGATGGGCACAACCCAGGCGAAAACAGTTCTCAACTCAACTTTGTTCATGGTCGGTCTCTCGACTTTCTTTGTTGAAAACAACAAGCCGGGAACGGGCCGCGTGATGCGCCTGCGAACATCGCGGCGGCGGGCCAGCCACCGCTGCGGCCCGTCCCCCAGACTTGTTACAGACCGAGAATTCCAAGGTTAGGAACTGGTTTAAACCCCTCGTCAATCAGCTCCTGCAGCAGTGGCGGCACCTGCTCGCGAAACGCCATGATCATGCGGCGAGCCTTCCGGGCACATTCATTACCTTCATTGTTTCCCGGATGTCGCAGGGCCAGTTGCACCTGGGCAATCACGCAGAAGAACGAGAACGCATCTGATTCCAGGCATACTGTTCGACTGAAGAACTCTTTGGTGGTTGGGTCTTCTTCAATCCGTTTTGCCAAATCCTCTAACCGATTAACATGCTGAATCATCGCCTAACACCTCCATTTGTTGATCAGCCGCCGCCGCAAAAGTCGCATCGTGAGCCTGCCACAGTGGCATGCCGAGCCGTTGGCGAAAGGCCAGCATGGCAATCTTCTCGGGACTCCCTGGGGGGAAATGGCATCGAAGGTCAAACAGGCGAGTAAACCCCACCTGATCACAGGCCACACAGGGCTTGAGGTGGCCGTTTTCGCGATGGGTGTGACCGCTGCCGCCACACGTTTCGCAGGCCTCTCCAATGCTCAATATCTGCTGATTGAACTGAATCATGCGGCCCTCCTGTCAGCGCGTGAGGCCGGGGCCCCGATTGTCAGCCCGTGGCTAGTTTCAAGTCCGGCACCTTCCCCAGAATGGAAAGCAGCCGCGAAGACAAAGCATCGGTGGCCGCTCGATCGTTTTCGGTGATCTTGCGGGCCTGATAGTTCGTGTGAATCACGTTCGACTTGGGGCCGTGGCCCAGCTTCTTCTTGGCCACGGAATCCCCGAACTGGTCGAGAATCTCCGTGGCTGCCGTCGATCGCAGATGTTTCGTCAACACCCGCTGGGAATCCTTGATTCCCGCTTCTCGCTGAAACTGCCTCATCACAGCATTGAAATGAGACTCCGACATGCGGCGGCCCAGGCGATCGACCCAGGGCAGAAACGGTTCCCCCGGCTGGCTGGGCAATGAGGCCAGCAGGTGCAAAACTTCGTCGTTGCGGCCCAGGCTGATGCGGAGTTCCTTGCGAGTCTTGTTGAGTTTGGCAGGGAGCACCAGTTCCCGCAGCTCCCACAGCGTGGCATCGTCGGGCCGAGGGATGTTGAGTAATGCGTTTCGCCTCAGGGCTGTGATTCCGTCGAGAATCAAGGCCGCAATCCAGAACGTCTGGGGACTGCATCCGGGCAGGCGTGGCGACTTCGCCAGGGCCGTGGCCGCCACGAAAGCCCGGAGTTGCTCGTCGGCCAGATCGACGGGGGCCGTGTCCATCTCGGGCAATGGCTCGACATAGGGCGGGTTGTGGAGCAGCCCCAGATTGCGACGACCGACCCCGCGTGGCTGTTTGGGGCCGCAGTAGAAGAAGACCGAATTGAGAATGGCAATCTCGTTGTTGATCGTCGTATTGGTGAGCGGTTTTCCTCGCCACTGATCCCGCTGCCGTCGATGCACATAGTTTTCGAGATCGATCGAGGTGATTGACCCGAGCCGTCTTTCGAGGAGATGGCAATACCTGGTGAAGCGATCCAGCACCCGTTTGACGTTGGCGGCGAAGACGGGGGAGAAACGCATTTCGCAGCGTTGGCCATAGACCTCTTTCAAGACAATCCACATCATGGTGGGCCCGTCTTCCGTGAGTGCAGCAGTGGTGGGCGTGATGCTCTCCTCGACTGGTGCGGAATCCTTGAAGAGTGCCTCGAAGCGAGCAGCAGCAGAGGCAGAGGCCAGCGTGTAGGGATTTTGTGCGATCATCGGGGCCCGTTTGGTAAACGTGGTCTTTGATTCGCTCCGTCGCGTTTCGCATGGATCCGTCCGCTGAAAAGCTAGTTCACGCCAGCACAGTCGGCAGTGAGCTAGTGACCCTTTGTGAAGAGAAAAGGCCGCAGCGAAATGAAAAACGCCGCTGACCCTGTGAGGATCGCGGCGGTAGCAATTCAGCACCCACCGTGGCTCTCACGGGGGCTCATGGTATCCAATTGGATTGCACTGTCAAGCGGAAATTGGTTGCAACATTTCCGAGCCGAAATTGGTCAGCAGCATTTCGGGGGACAGTTTGAGGGCTTCAGCCAGTCTCACAACAGTGGTAAGGCTGGGTGAGGCCTTGCCGTTTTCCCACTCCACAACGGAGTTTGGCGATGATCCGATGAGGCCAGCCAAAGCGCGTTGACTCAGGCCAGCTCGCATTCGAGCAGCCTTCAGATTTTTGCAGAAAACTTCGGGGAGTTCGTTTGGCTTCACGGTTTCCATGCCCTCATGTTACTTGATTGGAGAACATTTCCTAGACTTCAATCGTTTCGTTTTGGTTTGCTGCGTTCGTAAGGGGCCACATACTTGCCCTTTGAGTTGATGTATCCGCTGACGGAAACCTTTTCGGAATTCGGGGCAGTGACTTTGCGATCACTCCTTTCAGTTCCGTTACCGGCCCCTCGTATGTAGCTCCCGATTTTTTGGCCGCTGGGCGTTGTCTGAGCTGGCACCAATTGTGTTGTCTGAGCTACCGCTGTTTCTGATGATGGCTCGGGGCGAATCTGCGGCATGATCACCGCCGCAAAGACACCCAGCAGGCCCAGGCAGAGCATGCCACCCATGAACATGAAGGCCGCTTCGCTGCTTGATGATTTGGCTTCGAGGGCTTTGCGTTGCTCGCTGGCAGAGAGTGCCGGCTTCGTTGTCCACCGCTGCCAGAGAGAAGGCCGCTTGGCCAGCACTGGCGAATAGGAACCCATTTCTTCCGGGGTCATGCGTTCGATGGTGTGCGATATCTGACAGCCAGGGCATTTTACAGCTTTGCTGGCTGCTCCGGCTTTGACTTTGAGCTTCCGCCCGCAGGGGCAGTCGAAACGCACGATCGAATCTGCCATTGGGGGCCTCAGGAAAAGGAAACACGCCGAACCCACACGCCCAATCGGGCTGCCGGTTCGGCGTGCGTAGTTTCCCTACGGAGAACTCACAGCTTGACTAGGTCACCTGTGATTGTGTTTTCCGTAAGTCGAGTGCCCAAGACAGGAATCGAACCTGCACGGGAGTGATCCCACTAGCTCCTGAAGCTAGCGCGTCTGCCAGTTCCGCCACCTGGGCAAGCACTTCGTGAAGAATACTTGACGCTCGTCAAACAGGCAAGTCTCCCAGAGCGAAAGTCCCAGGCCCAGCACCGGGATTTCCAGTCAGAATCATCACCTAGATCATATCCAGTCGGCGATGCGATCTTTGGGGAGGCCTGAGACACTTGGCACAGACCCCCTCGACTTCAAGACGATGCCCAGACATCCGGAAACCATGCGCGTTGGCCACTTTTTCCAGTGTTTCGGAGATCACATCGTTAGCGAACTCGATCATGTCGCCGCATTTGCTGCAAATCAGGTGGTCGTGCTGAGGATAACCGTAATCGTGTTCGTAGACTTCGCGGTCGTTGGCGCGGGCAACTCGACGCAGCAGGCCAGCCTCAACGAGCAGACTTAAAGTCCTGTAAATCGTCGAGCGACTGGCACCATCTTTCCGCCCGCGCTGTGAAAGATTCGCCACCCATTGCTCAGCATCAAAGTGATCATGCGTGGCATAGACAGCTGTGACAACGGCCTCTCGCTCGGGTGTCAGCCGCATCCCTTTGGTCTGCAGAAATTCCCGAAATTTTTCGGTCGGGTCGATGTCTTCATCAAATGCAGCGAGATGCACAACAACCTCCAACGGCTGGCTGGGAAAAAAGCCATCGAAGACATGTCGTCTGTCGCGTGGGGAAATCCTTAATCCTCATTTCGCCAGACATTCAACATCTTCTCAAGGGCGGCTTCTAACTTGGCTTCTGTATCATAGGTACCGTTGGCAATCATTTCACGAATGGCATTCAGACGCTGTTCGCGAATTTCCGGCGTTTGGGTGAGTTGATCGAGCATTCGGCCTGCTGTCGAAATATGCAGTTCATCCTGAGGAGAGGTTGTCACTGCAGGGTAGCGGTTGTCACCTGACGAAACACCCCTTGTGGGTTGGTTCGTCAACATGCGGAAAGAAGGATTCACTCCGCTGACATCCATGCCGACTACTCCAGGTTCGATCCACCGGAACACCGTATCAATGAATTCGTCTTCGTTCGAGATTTCGAGCAATGACTCTTCAGAATGATACCGTAAATCGTCGGACAGGTTCAACCTGGTGTTTGAGGAGTGAGACATTACGTGGGCTCCATCGGGACAACAGACACTGATTTTGGCCGTCATCCCGACGAATTCCGAGGAAACCTCTTGATTTCCCACATTGACAGACGAACTGGCACGAATTACTGGGAAAGTTCCCAACATCATACAACAAAGAGGGTTGCATGCTTCTCATCGGCGTTCAATCGTCTGACAGACAGAGTTATCGGCAAGCTTCTGGCAAGAATTCATCACCTTCACCTTGTGGCGAGCTCCAACCTTCAGATTGGGTGCTGTCGGGCGCGGTATGACGAATTTGCACTTCACTGATGCTGAAAGTTCTAAATTCCGCTCCCGTCCGGCTTGCATCCGCTGAATTGTCAGTTTCGCTTCACTTCCGATGCGACTGGGAATCAGTCACAATGTCGAACATGCGGAAATCAGAGGACGACCCTTTACTCCTCTGCAAAGAGCCCAAGAAACCAGCTCCAGATCACAAGTCGTTACTTAAAAAATACTTGCGACCAATCCTTCATATAAATCATCAATCCGAAATCCTCCCGGGAAGCTGCCAGATGGGTGAACAGTACATCTTCACAATGGAAGACTTGAGAAAGTTCCATGACAAAAAGGAAGTTCTCAAGGGAATCTGGCTGTCGTTTTATCCCGGCGCAAAAATAGGTGTGCTCGGCGGGAACGGAGCCGGGAAGAGTACTCTCCTGCGAATCATGGCGGGAGTGGATAAAGACTTTATGGGGACTGCCCGGCTGACAGCAGGATTTACGTGTGGCTTTGTGCCACAGGAGCCTGTGCTGAATCCCGAAAACACGGTTCTCGATGAATTGAATGAGGCCGTCGCCCCCAAAAGAGCTTTGCTCGCTCGATATGACTGGATCAATCAGCGATTTGGTGAAGGTCCGGATGCGGACGAAATGGATAAGCTGATTGACGAACAGGGGAAGATTCAGGAACAGATCGACGCCCAGAACTTGTGGGAGCTTGATCGGGAACTGGAAATCGCTGCCGACGCCATGCGTTTGCCTCCCATGGATGCCAAGATCGGGCCGCTTTCAGGCGGGGAACGTCGTCGGGTCGCTCTGTGCAAAGTTCTGCTGCAGCATCCCGATATGCTGCTGCTGGATGAACCAACGAACCATCTGGATGCAGAATCGGTCGCCTGGCTGGAGAGATATCTGCACGATTATCAGGGAACGGTGGTGGCGGTGACCCACGACCGGTACTTCCTCGATAACTCTTGCGAATGGATTCTCGAACTCGACCAGGGACACGGGATTCCCTTCAAAGGGAACTACAGCGGTTGGCTGGAACAGAAGCAGGAGAGGCTTCGCAAAGAAGAACGTCAGGCCTCAGCTCGACAGAAAACACTGGAGCGCGAGCTGGAATGGGTGCGCATGTCACCAAAGGCTCGGCAAGCCAAAAGTAAGGCTCGTCTCGCGGCCTATGAAAAGCTGCTGGCAGAAGAGCAGGAACAGCGGGATGACGTGATTGAACTCAAGATCCCCCCTGGGCCAAGACTGGGAGAACTCGTTGTTAAATTTGACGGCGTCAGCAAGGCTTTCGGCAGTAAGCTGCTGTTCGACTCGCTCGAGTTCCGTTTGCCTCCAGCAGGCATTGTCGGTGTGATTGGTCCGAATGGTGCCGGTAAGACAACACTTTTCCGGTTAATCATGCAATTGGAACAGCCGGATCGAGGAACCGTCACGGTCGGCAACACAGTCAAGATTGCTTATGTCGAGCAGAACCGGGAATCACTGAATGGCGAGCAGACGGTGTACGAAAACATTTCCGGGGGTAATGACAATCTGAAGTATGGTGACGTGACGATTAACTCACGGGCCTACTGCGGGAAATTCAACTTTAAGGGCCCCGATCAACAGAAACAGGTCAAGTTCCTCTCTGGTGGGGAACGTAACCGACTATTGCTGGCCAAAACGTTGACTGTTGGTGGGAATGTCCTACTGCTCGACGAACCGACCAACGACCTTGATATCGACACGCTGCGAGCCCTTGAAGAAGGTCTTCTGAACTTCTCTGGTTGTGCGGTTGTCATCAGCCACGACCGCTGGTTCCTGGACCGCGTGGCCACGCACATTGTGGCCTTTGAGGGAGATAGCCAGGTCGTCTGGCACGAAGGCAATTACCAGTCGTATGAAACGCTCAGGAAACAGCGGCTGGGCGAAGATGCCAATAAGCCCAAGCCAATGCGTTATAAAAAGCTGGCTGGATCGTAAATCGACGGGATTGTCGCCGCGTGATTTCTTTTGGAGTTATTCAAATTCCCCTGCGGCTGGAATTTCGCTCCATCGTCGGCCGAGTTTGTGAGGCACAGCTAACTGATCACAGACTCGGGCGACGACAAAGTCGACCAAGTCGGCCAGAGATTGCGGCTGGTGGTAATAGCCTGGCATGGCAGGCAAAATGACGGCACCAGCCTCAGAAAGCCTCTGCATATTTCCCAAAGCAATCGAACTCAGCGGCGTCTCTCGCGGCACGAGCACCAGCTTTCGTCGTTCTTTCAGATGAACATCAGCGGCACGGTGAATCAGGTTACCGGAGAGACCGTGAGAGATGGACGCGAGTGTTCCCATCGAGCAAGGGCAGATCGCCATGCCATCTGTCAGAAAACTTCCACTCGCAATCCCTGCTGAGTAATCACGCACCGGATAGTAGAACAGCTTGCCAATACTTGCCGCCTGGATGGAGTCATCAAGGAGTGGCCGGAATTGATAATGCGATAACGTAGTGTTTTTCCACGTTCCCCATGGTTCGGGGAGTAATGAGCGGGGTTCGAAATGATCCAAAGAAAGCTCGATACCCATCTCATGGTAAAAAACCTGTTGCGCAGCCGGGCTGATTGTGAGATGGATTTCCACACCTGCTGCAGCCAATGTTTCTAACAGCCGTAAGCCATAAACTGCACCACTGGCACCCGTAATGGCGAGGACAATGCGGCGCATGGCAAAAATCTTTCCATCAAGCGAACAAATCCAGGTTTACTCGGCACGGTGACCAACGTCGGGTTTCTGGCCAATGTACAACGTGGCAATTCCCAGAGTGAGCGACCAGAACTTGACGTTGATCAGACCGGCACTGCGCATGTGCTCCGCGAGAGCCTCTCCATAAGGGAACTCGGCCACCGAACTCGGAAGATAGTCGTACGCTGCCTGACGATTACGAGCCAGCCACTGCCCAATTCGCGGCAGAATATTGCGGAAATACCAACAGTAAATGTTGCGAATGATCGGATTGCCAGGAAGTGAAAACTCCAGAATGGCCACCTGGCCCCCTGGTTGACAGACACGGGTCATCTCTTCCAGACCCAGTGCCATTCGCGTGACATTTCGGAGTCCAAAGGCGACTGAAACCAATTGAAATTGATTCGCCTCAAATGGTAACGCCTGGGTATCCGCTTCAATAAACGTAATGGGTGATGAGTTGGAACTAGCGGGTTGACGAGTGTTCTTGCTCGTCTTTTTACGGGCGATGGCCAGCATTTCGTGGGTGAAATCTGTCCCGATCACCGGAATCTGCTGCTGACTGTGTTTCCAGAAAGCAATTGCCAGATCACCCGTTCCTGTGCAGACATCGAGAATGGGCGATTGATTACGGATCTGGCATCTTCGAATGGTGAACCATCTCCAGTAGTAATCTACCCCACCGGAAAGCAAGTGATTCATCAGGTCGTAACGACTGGAAATCTCACCAAACATCTGGCGAATTCGATTTTCCGATTTATCGACGGTAGCTGCCATGGGGCCTGTCTGAACCTCACTGATCGACACAGAATTTCTCATGAGCAACTCATTTTGTTTTCCATCAACAAAACGAGACGAATTTCATCATTCGGAAACTTCTCAGTCATGTTTTACAAGATGAACCGCAGTAAACAATCGATTGATAACCGGGATTTCCGATGACGGGACTGAATTCAAATCCTGTCAATTTTCACCCGAATACTGCTGACTTGCTTACAAGAGCCCAGGCGTTCTCAAGAACTTTGACAATCCGTATTCATCCCAGCGGGTTTTGACTTTTTCAATTGTCGCACTGCCTGATTGATCATCTGGGCCTGATCCCTGCCTCTTACGAGTGGCATCAATCCCGATCTTTTGACCGGAAAACTTCCATGGCATTCCAGGATGATATTGGGATAAGAACTCGTTGGAACCCGGCGGTTTTGACCAGGGGACACCAGTTCCTCTCGAGTATTCAATATCTTGAGAAAAGTCGGCCTCCCGGACAATTGCCCGCCAGACGGCCGATTGATCGCGAATGTTGACGTCATCGTCCACAATGATGACCAGCTTCGCTTCGCTCAAGATCGGCAGCGACCAGAGGGCATGGATGAACTGTCGAGCTCGCCCAATTTCGGAACTTCTCAAACTGGCAACGATCAGTTGATGACCTTCCTGCAGGGCAGGGAAGTAAAGTTCATTGAGTTCCGGAATGATCGCTGACAATCGGCTTCGGGAGACCTGCTCCAGAAGTCGATCAGCCAGATGTGATTCCCGGGTTTCCGGCAAGACCATGGGCACAAGTGGCAAAGCCCTGTGTGTCACGGCATTGATCCTCGCCAAAGGAAACTCAGCCACCTCAGATTGCCAACCAGAGCGGCGAGTTTCCAGATGATGTGGCACATTGACCACGCCTGTATCGATGACCCCTTCGAGGATCATCTCAGCGTCACCCGCGACATCGATGTCGGAAGTTCGAGCCCTGGCCACCACAAAGCCAGACTCTCGTTGACGACCGAGAAACTCCCAAAGATCGCGCCCCCAGCATGCCGGATGCAGGTTCATCCAGCGGCCATCCATCGCGTAGCTGGCCGTATCCGAGCCAATCACGAAGGCCACAGGCAAGGGCTGCCCGGCAGCTCGAGCCTCTTCCAGATGTCTCTGGGAAGCACTCCCCAAAGGCCAATCACAAATCAAGGTTTTGCTGTCGAGAATTGAAAGATGACATCGCTCAACCGATCGATCGCCTCCCGTTCCTCTTGTTATCGAATGTGCATGAAACAGGCTTGGATGAGGGCTCTGGCTCTGTCGATAAATGCCAGGAAGAGTGCTGAGATCAACCTCGCCTCCCAGACGGATCACCTGCTGTGAGGCCACTGTTCGCTGTCTGATGATTGGCTCTGTCGAAGTACTCCAGAGAAAACCCTTCGCTTCCGAGTTTGTGGCCCGGCTGAATGGAAACAGTTGGCTGATGTCGCTCCAGTGAGGCACACCGAGCATTCGGGCACAGCGCTGTTCTGTTGCCAGCAGATTCACCACGACTGGAAACTGACTTCCCCGAACATCGTCGAATACGATGACGGGAGGAAATTCTGTGAGCTGGTCGATCTGGCGAACAATCTCGAAGAGTTCCTCCCGAGGATCGACCGCGACGGTGATGCGAATCAATTCCGCTTCAGCCGCTCTTCCCGAAGAGGCCAGGTCAAAACCGTGCGGAGTTTGTGATTGAGTTGCCAGCGCCTGAACGAATGCCCCGATCGAACAGACAGTCTTCATCGATGGTGACTTTCGGAAGTGCAACGCTCACACAGTCGTTACAGATCGACTGAGATTAGACACAGTTGAGATTAGACACAGTGAATTTGTATGAGCTTGCAGCGAAAGCCCGCCACCGTCAACTCGACCGTTGGTCGGGAGATGTGAGCTTGCTTAGAGGCAACGATTTCCCAGCCAGAACGGAAAAAAAGGGGGAGTTCCCTGAAATTCGGTGCTGACCCGAGACGACAGCTTTTTCAAAAGGGACAAGCAGATCGTGAATCTTACGACACGCTCAGTCATTACTTTCCAGCCGCTGGCGAAGTTCATCTCTCTCGCTGCGAGTGACTTCCAGATCGAACATCAGGTATTTGATATCCAATCGAAGCTGGCTGAGTGCCTCCTGGACAAGATTCAGAATTCTTCGGCGTCGTTTCACGCTATCCACCACTTGATCGTAAGCCACTTGAAGCTCTTCGTGGCGCCGGGTCGCGTTCAAGACAGCGATCTGCCGCCCCAATTCGGAGAGTTCACGTGGAAGCTCTTCAGTCTCAGGGTTTGGCAATCTCGACGCGTAATCCATGGTGACTCTTTTCCGTGCGTGCAGAGAAGGGAATCAATTTTTCCTATTCAGATTCTGTGCCAACGAGTAAGCCAAACGCAACTGATTGATATAAGTTCATTCAAAAAAACAACTTAGAGACATTCGGCATTACGCAACATTAGTCCCTGATGTTGCAAAATTGCCACTTCTTGTCAGTTTCGTGGAGCGCAAAGACGTTTACGCAAAAGCATTTAGGAAATAGACTGTGACGGAGCGAGCGTTTGAAAAAAGCGACAACGTGGAGTCCGATGAGCCGGAAAGTCGATCAGTTCTTAATAAGAAATCCCTGACTTGATCTCATTTTGATCATTGCCGATTTACTAAGTAACCCTGCATGGATGCACCGGGCCCGACATACTCGTTTCCTCAGGCCGATTTGCGACTACTCCGCAAATCGTGGTTGTGCCTTGCTGTCCTGGTGGGATGGCTCGGGGTTACTCTGTCCGGTTATGCCGACTTTGCCGAAACATTCGATAGCGAGCAGACGAGTTTCCGCATTCGGGTGGGTGGCACTCGCAGTCGAGTTTTGAATCATTCCCGCGAATCCAAGTCGGCACAGTCTGGTCTCCGTGGAGAAATGTTCCGCGTTGAGATCATTGAAGACGGGAATGTCATTCAGGCGGAAATGCCAATTTCCAAGGGCCGTGCTCTGGAGGGTGTCAGTGCCGAAATCTTTCTCAAATCCAATCGCCCGGGAGCTGTACTGGCTCTCAAACTGATTTGTGCTTCAACCACCCATCCTGAAACAGGTCATCCACTGGAACTGATCATCGAAGGAAACACCTATGTTTCTTCTGGACAATGGCAAAAACTCTCCTGCACTTTAACTGAAAAGAAACTCGCCGAGAAAGTTCGCCCGCTGCGTGCCAAATACCGGCAACCAATCCCATTGAGTGAGCTTGTCCTGCATTCCGTCATGCTCGCGATTCCTGCTGACAGAGGCCTCATCGATGTTTCACTTGATGAGTTGAAAGTCAGCCCGATCGTGCCAGTAGAAACTCATCCCCACACGTTAACCACGCCATCAGACATCGAGCAGGCCTCGCACGTTGATTTTCGCCTGGATCGTCTGGTCGTGGATGGCAAACCGATGATGCCTCGTTTTGTGCCGTGGCACAGCGAATCACCATCGGATTTGCGAAAGATGGGACTGAACCTGGTGTGGGCACCCGATTGGTCGGATATCGAATCACTGTCCGAACTCCGAAAGGCGGGACTCTGGGCCACAGCCACGCCGCCCAAACCCAAATCGGCCACAGGTGAAAACCTCCCTGCTGATGAGGCAGGTCTACCACCATTTTTACCAAACACTTCGCCAATCCTCTTCTGGAACCTGGGGACTCGAGTCACCAGCCAGGTCAAAGACGACCTTTTGAACTGGGTGGAACAGGTCCAGACAGCCGATCGCCAGTTCAATCGCCCGCTGTGTGCCGATGTGATTGGCGGGGAAAGGCTTTACTCCCGTTACATCGACATGCTCGGAATGAGTCGCCACGTCGTCCATTCTTCGATGAGCTTTACCGATTATCGCCGCTGGCTCATTGAGCAGAAATTGCGCGGACGCCCTGGAACATTTGCCTGGACCTGGCTGCAAACGGAACCATCACCCAACTGGCGGAAATTCACGGCAAACTCTCTTCAGCAGGAGGGGAGTGGATTATCGACCGTCTCTGCCGAAATCCCTCCGGTCGATATCAGCCGGGGGCAGAGCCCGACGAACATTCCTTTTGTGCATTATGTAGAACCTGAGCAGCTCCGACTACAGGCCTGGATTGCGGCCACCAGTGGCTACCGAGGTCTGGGCTTCTGGTCAACATCCCCACTCACTGATGATTCTGTACTGAGCCGTGAACGACGACTCGCCATGACGATGTTAAATCTCGAGTTGGAATTGCTCGAACCATGGCTGGCAACCAGTACTCCTTTTGCAGAAACCACATTCACAGTCGAACGGCGAAAAAGTTCTAACCGGCGGGAAGGTCAATCGACGGCGACTAAGCCCTCCGAGAGCGACTCACAGGAATTGATTGCCGCCGTGCTGCGTACAGAATCTGGAACTCTCGTTGTTCCCATGTGGCTCGAATCCAGATCGCAGTATGTTCCGGCACAGCTCGCAGCCAACTCGGCAACCATTCTGGTTCCTGAGGGTAATGAAGCTGCCATGGCTTACGAGATCACTCCGACAGGGATCGACAGTCGTAAGCATCGCAGAGTCGCAGGTGGGTTAGAGGTGGTTTTGCCAAAATTCGATCAGACGGCGGTAATACTCCTGACTTCGGACAGACAGTTGATTGCCCAGTTGGAACAGCGGGCGGCAATCTACCAGGCGGCTTATGCAGAAGCCTGCCTCGAGTTGACGCGTTTGAAACTCGAACGTGTTCGGCTGGTTGATCAGGAATTGCAACAGATGGGTGTGGGCCAGGCAGACAGCCCGCAGCTTTTAGGTTCGGCGAGAATTTATTTCGAGCAGGCCGAGTACGCTTTTCGAAATCAGGATTATCGCGGGACGCAAAATGCCTGTCAGGCGGCTCTACAGTTAACCAGAATTCTCCAGCGGGCCCATTGGGATGAGGCTGTCCGTAAAGGGAATTCACCATTAAGCAGCCCTTACAGCGTCTGCTTTCAGACGTTACCTCTGCACTGGAAGCTGATTTCCCGCATGGGCAGATCTCATCTGCTTCAGGGAGAAAACCTGCTCAAGTCGGGTGATTTTGAATCGCCTGACCAGTTGATTTCTGATGGCTGGACACACTGGCAGAACGATGTTCCCGGCTGGATGGCCTTGGCAGAACTTTGTCCCCAGGGGCAGGAGAGTCGGTATGCACTCCGCCTCGCTGCCTTTGAGCAATCGAAAGACGAAAAAACTCCTCCGACCGATCAAATGCTCGATCACGAGCCACTGCTGACAATCCGCTCACCGGCCGTTGAAGTTTCACCGGGTGACATCGTTTACATGAGTGGCAACATTCTGATGACGAAGCCGATTGTGGGCCCGTGGGAAGGATTGACGATCACGGAAAGTCTTTCCGGTAAAGCGGGATCTCATCGATTCCAGCCATCGCCCACTTGGCAACGATTTGAAATGGTACGCCCCTGTACCGAAGCTGGCCAATTGCAATGGATTCTGGAACTGGGTGGAAGTGGAGAAGTACTAATTGACAACCTGCAGGTACGCAAGCTCTCCCCGGCAGAGTCAGCGACTGGACATTCCAAACCCGAAGGAAGTGGGAATTCTCGTTTACGAGGTCTGATTCCTCGCTGGCCTGGACGCAGCAAAACACCAGCGAATATGCCATAAGGCTGGATGTTACAGCTCGCTGAAACGACAGATTTTCCTGGCCCGGGAAACCTGCCGGAAGCGAAAGTTGAAAAGTCTGCTCGACACTTCAACTTCAGATCAAAAGGCCGTACCATTCGCGTAGATTTTCTTGCAGGTAACGCCGCAATGTTGCGATATGCCTGAGGAACTTTCGCGTTCTGGCAGTGAAAACTGTCGATGATCCCAAGCCTGTCCTTGCTGGCTGTAGTGCCACCTGACACTTTTTCGAAAATGGAAAGCCCGAAATGCCAATTGCCACCCCTGCGCAGTACGCCCAAATGTTAGACGCCGCTCAGAAGGGCGGATATGCCTATCCCGCAGTGAACGTCTCGTCGATCGTCACAATCAATGCAGCGCTTAAGGCGTTTTCTGACAAGAAGTCCGACGGCATCATTCAGGTTTCCACGGGTGGTGGCCAGTTTGCCTCAGGTCAAAACGTGAAAGACATGGCCTTTGGAGCCATTGTTCTGGCCGAAGCGGCACATCGTCTTGCAGAAAAGCACAACGTGCTGGTGGCTCTCCATACTGATCATTGCCAGCCAGCCAAGGTTGAATCCTTTCTGAAGCCCCTGATTGCAGAGACAGCACGCCGTCGCAAAGCAGGGCTGAACAATCTCTTCCAGTCTCACATGCTGGATGCTTCAGAGCTACCACTGGGCGAGAACATGGCTCTTTCCAAAGATCTGCTCAAGCTCTGCGTGGAGAATGAAATCATTCTCGAAGTGGAGGCTGGTGTGGTGGGTGGTGAAGAAGACGGGATTGATAACTCAGACCATCCTGCAGAGAAGCTTTACACCACCCCGGAAGACATGGTCGCTGTCCATGAAGCTCTGAGTGGTATTGGTCGCTTCCTGTTTGCTGCCACCTTTGGCAATGTCCACGGCAGTTACAAGCCAGGGGCCGTCAAGCTTCGACCAGATATCCTCAAGAACGGCCAGGATGCCGTGATGAAGAAGTACGGCGCATCGGCTGAATTCGATCTGGTCTTCCATGGTGGTTCTGGCACACCACTGGAAGAAATCCGTGAGACATTGGGCTATGGCGTCGTGAAGATGAACATCGACACCGATACTCAGTACGCCTTCACACGTCCTATTGCCGACCATATGTTCAAGAACTATCTCGGTGTGCTCAAAGTCGACGGCGAAATTGGTGACAAGAAGCAGTACGACCCACGCGCTTATCTGAAGGGGGCCGAAGTTGGCATGGCCGCCCGTCTTGGCCAGGCCTGCGACGACCTCCTCAGCACCGGCAAAACCCTCCTTGGCTAACCCCTTGCGGGGCTTGGCACTATCGTGCGGGCCAATTTCTAAGGGCTGCAGGCTCGTTGGCCTGCTGATCCTGGGACTCATGGCTTGGAATCATTTAGGGTGCCATGTAGCGAAGCGGAATGCACCAAGTTTGGCGCTTATACCAATTTCAGTTGTGTTTTGTGCTTGTGGTGCCATGCTCACATCGCAAAGCAGAGTGAGCATGCTTCGGCTGAAAACTCCTGTTTTCAGTGATCGAACCTCCCAAACAGTTCTTTAGTTTAGAGAGATTCAGAACTCACGAAGCAGTCATGGCTTGGGTGCGAGACTTTGAAGCGGGGTGGTTTCTCTGAGGAGAAGCTGCCCCGCTTCATTTTGTTTGTTCAAAGTAAAATAAAGGCCATGCAGGGGCCGGTGACGAGCGGGATGGTAAGATTATCCAAACCGTGAGGCGACCAGGCTTCGATGGCGGCGATGACCACTCCCATTCCACAGGCAATCGTGAGAATGGCCGGCAAGCCGAAAGTGACCGGAAGCAGGAATGCGACCGAGGACATCGCTCCAAACCCCACGGCGAAACTTCCTTCCCACGAGCGATAACGGATTGTCGAAGAAAGCAGGTCCGAGACAGGGAAGCGATGGCGGCCAAACCGAGTGCCAATCGGTTCGCCGAGTGCATCGGCAATCCCCAAGACAAACGCTGACATCCGTGTGATCTCGGTCGAGCGGAAAATCAACTCGATGGCGACCAGGCTGACAATGCTGGCCAGCCAGGAAATCCACAGGTGGCCGTGAGGATTTGGCCAGTCCTCCATGCGAACATAACCTCTGAGCAGAATATTTGATAACGCATGCTGAGGGAAACGACAGGCCACGAGGAGTATCACGAAGAGCAAGCCAATCGCCACGATCGCATTCATGCGGTCGTTGGCGGGGTTTTCTGTCCAAAACCATATGGCTCCGCCAGCAAGGATCGCCACATGATTCATCTTGCGAGCATCGCCAATTCGCAGCCAGCCTCGATGATGCAACCACCCCGTCAGACACCATCCCGCCATGACCAGGGCGACAAACAGTCCGCAGGTCAGAGAATCGATCTCTCCTGTCAACCAGTGCGACATTATGAAAGTCCTTTCACTTCAGGAGTGATGGTATTCGTGGCTACTAGCAGAAGTTGTCGCTGTTTCCATGCGTGCCAGGCTGTCGGGACGTCTACAGCCGGATAAGGCAGCAGAGCGATAATGAGCAGCACATCGAGATAAGCGAGAAAACCCCAAAGCAGCGACAAACAGAGAGCGGTGCTGGCGAGTTCCGGAAAGTTGTCTGCAGAGAGGACCAGAATTGTGGTAGGGCAGAGCATCACAGCCCAGGCTTTGCACAGCCAGGCATGAGTTGCCGTTCCGCAGCCGAAGCGACTGTAGTTGAGAACCTGGCAAAGCACTTCACAGGCAATCAGCCCGGCAATCAAAATGTGGTAGGGCTGCAACAACTCGGCTCGCCAGATCAACAGGCTGACTGCAACCACAAAATAGAACGCCACATCAGCTCGGGAGTCGGCACGCCTGAGTTTCTCAGTGGCTGTCGACCAGCGGCGTGCCAGCACACCGTCCATCCAGTCGGAAAAGAACGTCACAAGGACAATCACGCTGGCCACTGTAGGCAGGCCGTACATCAGCGACAGCACTAAAGCCGGCGGCGCGACAATTCCCCGCCAACAGACAAGCCCCCACGGCACCCACAAACGGTACCCAGACTTGTCGCTCTGAATTGGAACTCCATCCGGCATAACCAACCTCATGAATCAGTGAACCAGCACTAATGTTGACATCAGCAACATAGCCTAGACATGGAGTGTTGCGAGTGTCAACATAATTTTAAGAGTTTGTTTTTGTCGTGGCTTTCCACCTGCCAGCAGGAGGGCGAAATGGCCAAATCTCAGGCATATCATCATGGCGATTTGCGAAGGGCTCTCCTGGACGCCGCCTTAAAACTCATCACAGAGCAGGGCGTGGATAAGTTCACATTACGTGAAACCGCCCGTGCCGCTGGTGTTTCTCACAACGCGCCCTATCGTCACTTTCCCAGCCGCTCGCACCTGCTGGGGGAGTTAGCCGTGGAGGGCCACGGCATGCTGCGAGAGCAACTGCTAAAAGCCATCGAAGCGAGTGATGGCACGCCTCTGGAAAAACTGCTGGCGATTGGCGTCGGGTATGCTGAATTCGCGATGCAGAGGCCAGCCATGTTTCGCGTGATGTTCTCCAGTGAAGCCGCTCGCGATGAATCCGCTGCCCTGCAAATGGAACGCGGAAAAACCTTCGGAATGCTCGAACTGGAACTCGCCCACTGCGTCACGGCTGGAGTCCTGAGCTGCGAATCCACCAGCGATGCTGCACTGGCAGGCTGGGCCGCCATGCACGGAATCAGCTTCCTGTTTATCGACGGCGGCATGCAGGACCGCCCATTGACCGGCGGTCGATCCACAAAACAAATCGCCCGCATGGTCCTCGAAACACTCGTCTTCGGTCTACGCCAAAACGGCACCACGATCTCTGCTCAACCAGAAACGACAAAGCCTCTTCGTAAAGCAAAAAAGTAGTCCAAAATTTGGAGATCGCGATTCTTACTCACTTCTAGGTTGTATTGTTTTGAGGAAGTTTTATGAGGGATTTCCTGAAAGGCGCACGGAATTTTCTCGATGAGGCTGGATTCGAAAGTACCGAGGAGAAAATGCTGTCGGCATGCTCATCGATCGTTACCAAAAGCGACTACGCATTCTTTGCAAAACCACCGTTGAGTAATCATGAAATCCATTCAATCGCGAATGGCATTTATCATTTCATCTTTCATCCGCAAGATCCGCTCGGGAGTAACTTTGATATCCAGTTTGAATCCATTCGTGCAGGCTCAGACAGGACCATTGAACTCTTCGAGTTTGCCAGCGAAACTTCTAACGAGTTTCTATGGGAATGCTACGCAAGATTTACGGCTCCAGATTTGCACGCCGCTTGCATTCCCGATCTGCTGATTGAGTGTTTACTTTCAATGATGTTTCGCTATCGATTATGCGAGGCAGATCAGGAGTACTTTCCTCTTCAATATGTAATGAGTTTTTCTACAGTTGCCGCAAGTGTAACGAATGGAGCAATCTCCAGAGATAAGTTTTGCTTTGACCTTGTGAGCTTGCTCTCCATATATGACCTTCGTGAGTGGACCGATACATAGCAGAAATGTGGCACAGCGAGAGCCATTCAGCAAACTGTTCTATGCGGGATTTTTCAGGATTTCTTTTTCTTTACTGCACGCCACAACGCAGGCCCGCAACGTGGCGTCGCTGACACCCCAGGCAAGTGTTGGGTGATCGCAGATCATGTTGAGGATACTTCTCGCGGTTGAGTACAGCTGACCTGTTGCCAGGCTCATGTCGCATTTGTTGCACTCGATGACAGCTAACGTGAAGCTTCCCATGCGGCAGAGAAGTTCTATATAGTTTTCACGGACTTCATGGCAATCCACGATATCCAGTGATCGTTGGTAGATATACGTCGCATCGCCTGGGCAGGCACCCTTGGATTTCAAGAAGGCGGCGCGTGCGAGAAATATCGCCGCCCAGGAGGTCAGTTGATTGCTCCGTTCTGGGGCCTTAATCGATATCTCCAGCGAATCTTCTGCCAGTTTCACAAGCCGGGCAGAGAAGTCATCATAGATTTGAAAATCCTCTGTTTTCGGTGGATCGCTGTACTTTTCATAGTGCGCCCAGAGAGCTTCATCACTTTGATCGAACATATTAAATAAACCGTGAAAAACGAAGAGTGAAGGTTGTCTAGCAACCCAAATACAAACTCAGCCACAAGTACATTGCGTAACTTGCGGCTGAGTTAATAAGTTTGGTAATTTTTCCGAACCGGCCTATGCGGATTGTCAAAAGCCCAGGCCGGGCCCATTCATTCCGGCTGTCTGGATCACTCCATTTTTGACCGTGAAGACTTCGGGGTAGTCGCGAGCCCAGATTTTGTTGGCTGCCGGGCAATACTGGCGACCATTTCCTTCCACAGCTTTGATACCAGGTAAGTGAGCCGCCAGACTGGCGGAATGCAGGAATGAGGCGCCTGGGCAGGTTAAATCCTGCACACACAGAAACATCCCGAACTTCTGTGCTGCCGCCGCAAGTAACAAAGATTCAGTCTGCCCCTTGCAAGCCTTGATCGCCACACCGGAATAACCAAGATCACGTGCAGCGACCAGAGCGTCATAATCCACCAGTGATTCATCGATCACCACTGGCTTGAGTTTGGCCACCTCATGCATGGAAATCGCATGAGCTGCGAGATCGCGATGAGTCGGCTGCTCGATGTACTCGATCCGTTCATAAATGGCAGGGTGATCCGTCTTCAGAAAGTTGAGCAAAGAGAGCACAACATCAGCGGATTCGCACTGCTCGTTGAAATCGAGAGAATAATGCCATTGTGTCTGTGGGGCAGTCGTTGTGGCTACCTGATCGACACCTAAAATTCGTGCCCGATCCCACTCAGGATCATTCCCTTTGAGCTTGATTTTCAGATGCGTCAATTGATCTCGAACAATCCATTCGCCCAGATGTTCCGGCAGACCATCTCCGATTTTCTGTGCCACGTCACCAGCCGTTAGTGGGTCGACAGCTCCCACCAGGTGATAAAGCGCCAACGTCTCGGCCGGTGCTCGCAAGGTGTACTTGTCGAGATATTCACCCGCAAATGACTTATCGAGATACTCCGAAAGGTCGAAGGTCATGTACTTTTTGGTGAGAACGTCGTAACTGCTCATCTGATGCATGCGACCAAAGGCATCATGAAGAGCCGCATCCAGCGCACTGGCGGCTACCAGTTGAGCCAAAGCGGGAAGGGCCTCTGGCATTTTATTCCGCACGGCTAAAGTTTTTGCGAGGTGGGGATATTCACCAGCCAGATGATAAACCAGATCGATGGGATGCCCTGCCTCCGTACAGATCTGAGCGAGATTGACGATTTCCTCGACGAAGAGCTTCATTGCCGCTTCGGTCTGATCGGGCGTACAAACCGTCGATGGCCACGACCAAAGGTTTCCCAGGGGCATGCTTCCATACCCTTGTCCTTTGTGCTTCCCATCACGGGATTCGACGACCACATCGACATTCACCAGAACTGCAGTCTTCTGGACTCGATCACCGAATTTGAGAGGCGTTCTAAACGCAATCGGCTCAAAGGCGCAAGTTACGTCTTTTATCTGGAGGTCAGTCGCCTTCGCCATGCTCCCGTCTTTTCCCAACAAAGTTTTGTAAAACGTGGTAAAACTCTCTGCCGTTGAGAGAGGAGTTTAATCCACTTCCGGCAATCAGGGCAAGAACACACCTTCCCATGCCTGTTCCAGAAAGTCAAAATCTAAGCTGTAATAATCAGTTTCCCATTGGCTGACTTCCCTGCGTGACTGGATGAAATTTCTACCGAAAGTGCTGCTGAGCATGAGCTCGATTTTTCTCGACCGAAGGTGCACAAGGCTGCTTTCTGTGCAACTCTTCCGAAAATCCGTGTGCCTTCTGGCTCTGATGGTGATGTTCAGGGGATTATCCCTCGCTGCCCAGGAACCAGAAATTCGGCGTCCAGAATACTTTGATATCAAAGATCTGAACTTTGCTGTTGAGAAGCAGCTAACACGAACAATGATTCTTTCGGGACAATCTCTGCGAGAGACACTCCTGAAGATTGTGGAGAACGAGAAATGGTCCTGCTGGATTGATCCGGAAGTTGACGGGACACATCAGGTGGAACTTCAGGCCCTTCAAAACACCACTGCGGAAGCGTTACAAAAACTTGCCGAAAAGACGGGCCTCGGAATTCTCCGCATCGACACGATTGTTTATGTCAGCTCGCCAGAAAACACGCCAGTCGTGGTGACAACAGCAGCATTACGTAAGCTGGAACTTCACGCCCAACTGATCCACTGGCCTGCTCATCGCCAGCAAGCCTGGAAATCACGTCACAGCCTCGCCTGGGACGATCTGACGTCGATGTCAGAACTGATCGAACAAGCGGAACAATTATGGGATGTGCGAATTGAAGGAGAAATTCCTCACGATCTGTTGCCCGCTGGTCATCTCACCAATGTGCTTCTAGCCGATGTTCTCTCACTCATCGCTGCCAATTCCAACCAGACCTTTGACGTTTCCTCTTCGGGCGAGGCGTGCAGATTTCGTCCCCTGCAACCAGATGATTTGACAATCCGCGTTCAATTTCCTGATGTCCCGCAGGACAGGTTGCTCAAACTGGCTGCCGATTTACCGCACATCAAGATCGTGGATCAAAAACCCTTAGTGATCGTTACCGGAACTGAACCAGACTTGAGGCAGTTGTACTGGCTCACACGCGGCAAATCAGAGAGTTCAACCACTGCCTCTCAACCGAAAGATTCTCCTCCGTTTCATGGATTAACAACTGCCGTCGAGCCTGGGATTTCCCAGGGGAAGAAGTCTTCCAAGAAGAAAACACCAGAGAATCCGACGGGGCTTCATCCTGCCAAACTCAAAATCACACTCAAACCGACACAGGCCACTCGACTGGCAGTCCTCGAGCAACTCTCACAAAGTGGAATGGTTATTGAGTACAGCGAGAAAGATTTCATCGCCCAGGGATTACCGCTGGATCAAAAAATCGATGTCGTGGCCGAGAACATGGCATTGGATGAGTTCGTCAAAAGCCTGTTCCCCGCGGGAAAAGTACGACTTCAGGTCGCGGCGGGAAAACTCATTTTGTCACCCGTCGTTGCACAACCTTGAAGTGAAATGCCCTCAGATCTGAGGATCATCTCTCATCCTGTTGATTTTCGAACCTCCCATTTTGTCAGAGATTGAGTTGTCTGTTAGGATCATGAGCCTCTGCCTGGCCATTTCCCTCAATTCGGAACAGAAACAACTTTCACCATGTCCACCACCAGTTCGCCGACCGTTGTTGTCCATGCCGGGAAGTCGTTCTGGAAAAGCTGGGCTTTCCGCGGCATGGCCATCATTCTGGGGTTTTCAGTACTCCTCAACATGGGCCTGTATGCCACCTTTCGCGACTATTTTGCCCGTAGTCCGGAAGTCAGTGAGCGATTTCTTTCGGGAAATTCCTCAACAACGCAGCGGATTGCCGTATTGCGAGTCAGTGGCACGATCATGCCACCACTGACCGAACGCATCATTCGACAGATTGAAGTTGCTGCTGAAGATGAACGCGTGAAGGGGGTGCTCCTGACGATTGACAGCCCAGGTGGGTTTGTCGCTGACAGCCACCAGATTTACCACGCACTTGAAAAACTCCGCGCGAAGAAGCCAATCAGTATTCAAATGAAGCGACTGGCAGCATCCGGCGGATACTACATCGCGATGGGTGCTGGCACCAAAGGGCAGATCTTTGCTGAACCAACGACCTGGACGGGTTCGATTGGTGTGATCATTCCCCGGTATGATATGAGCGCACTGGTGGAGAAAATTGGTATCAGTTCGGATCCGCTGAAGACCGGGGAATTCAAAGACGCACTCAGTCCGTTTCATCCGCTGACAGAAGCTGAGCGAAAAGTCTGGGAAGAAATTCTCAATCAGTCTTTTGAGCAGTTCATCGAGTTGATTGACACCAACCGCGACACTCTCGACCGGGAACAGGCTCGAAAGCTCGCCACCGGTCAGATTTATACGGCACGTGACGCGCGAGCCAATGGGATGATTGATGAAATTGGCTTCGAAGAAGATGCCCTGGCGGCCCTGCAGAAATCGTTAAAGCTGGATCAAGTCCGCGTCGTCGAATATCGCTCACAGCCACAGCTTGTCGATCTGTTACTCGGAAGCAAAACCGAGAATGTCAGCGCAGCCCAATGGCAGGCTCTCGTCGATGCCACGACACCGAGAGCCATGTTCCTTTTCAGTTGGCTGCCAGGCTTGCCCCAATCACCCGCTCTTTAAGTATTTGATCAGTTTTCCAGCATCGCCTCGACAGACTTTACATCCACGATCAAGCACCATTCTCCCTCCAGGATTCGACCGCCATGATTGCGAACAACAGCTTGCCGATTGATCAACTCTGCGCTCAACTCGATGAGATTGTGCTGATCGATCCTCATTCGCATATCAACCCTCATGCAGCGGCTTCGAAAAATCTGGGGGATATCCTCGGATATCACTATTTCACCGAACTGGCCCATTCAGCCGGCATGCCCAGAGAAGTGATTGAAGCTCCCGGAATAACTGCCAAAGAAAAGGTGGGGCGAATTGTTGAAGGTCTGGCACACCTGGACAACACGATCCAGGTCAAATGGTTGATTGAACTGTGCGAGCGTTTCTTTGGTTTTCAAGATGATCGACTGACTCCAGACAATTGGGAGGCATTGTATGATCACTCAGAAAAGCTGATGTCGGCACCGGATTGGGAGCAAACCGTCCTGCAGAAAAGTCATCTTGAAGCCGTGTTTCTGACCAATGACTTTGATGATCCACTCACTGGGTTCGACACCAGAAAATACATTCCCTGCTTAAGAACTGACGATCTTGTCTTTCATCTGCAGAAGCCTGAAGTCAGGCAAAGACTGGCCAAAGCGACTGGCTTTGATTGTGCCACCCCCGCCAAATTGATTCATGCCATCGGACAGCTCTTTACCCATTTCGTTGCCCGCGGAGCCAAAGCCTGCGCCATTTCCTTACCACCTGATTTTGAACCGACTCCCGTCAGTCACGTTGATGCCGAAGGCCCCTTGAGGGCTGCGTACGCAGGCCAGGTGCTGACGACTGAGCAATCGCAGGTTTTAAGCCGCTTTGTCTTCTGGACAATTGCTGAATTCTGTTCAGAGCACCACCTGCCATTTGACCTCATGATCGGAGTTAACCGCCGAGTCTATGAATCCGGTGTCTATCAGGGACAGGATCTGTTCGATCAACGGGTCTCGCTGTATCAGTACCGCCGCCTGTTCAATGCCTTCCCGAGAGTCAAGTTCCCGATCTCTGTGCTGGCGCACGCAAGCAATATGGAACTGGTGAGCTATGCGTGGATCTTTCCGAACGTTATTGCCAATGGACACTGGTGGTATTCGAATATTCCTGCATTCATTGAACCGGATTGCCGCAGCCGTCTGGAAGCAATTCCTCGCAATAAGAACATTGGCTACTACAGTGACATGTACAAACTGGAGTTTGGCTGGCCGAAGTTCCAGATGTATCGTCGAGTTCTCGCCAAAGTTCTCTTCGAAGATTTTGTGGTCGGACGCCACTGGTCGGAAGAGAGAGCGGTCGAACTGGGGCGGCAGATCCTTCGAGGCAACGTCGAGACCATCTTTTCGGGGGCGTGCTAGACGTTCATTCATAGCCTGAATGAACCAGCCATCCGAAATTCTGATGATGAGTCCGGGAAATCAGGGCAAACGAGCCGCCCCCGACTTGGAGATGTGGTCATTTGTCCTTAGAATGCCGCTATCCTATTCATCATCACGACTGATCAGCATTTTTGATCCTTACTTCTCATGCCTTTCTGGAGTCGAACATGGCCAAATTGCTCCTGCTTCAAGGAGGGGAAGCCACCCCTTATGAAATCGCTGGTGGCGAAGTGGTGCTGGGGCGACATCCTGAATGCTCGATCCAGATCAACTCGAACATGGTTTCCCGCAAGCATGCCCGAGTATTCTCACATGATGATGGCTTTGTCATTGAGGATCTCGGGAGTGGTAACGGCACGTTCTTGAATGGCAAAAAACTCGAAGCAGCGACAAAAATCAAAGATGGCGACCGTATTAAACTGGGGCCGATTCTTCTGCGATTTGAAGATCCTGATAATCCTGCCAGTCGCCCTGCGCTGGCCTCGGGAAGTGGAGTCAGTGGAGCAGGAAACCAGGCAGCGACAGCGACTTTCAATCTGGAGTTTGCCTCTGGGGATGACGACGTCGCGACTGTGATGGGAACATCCGGGCGTGTTGAAGGCTTTGGTGCCCTGGAAGTTCAGCCCGAAGCCAAGCTGAAAGCTGTGCTCGAAATCAGCCGTGCTTTGGCAGGCAGCACGGATCTTGATGGATTGCTCCCTAAAATTCTCGACACGCTGTTCAACATCTTTCCGCATGCAGATCGTGGCGTAGTTCTTTTCAAAGAAGACGATGGCAAACTCATTCCGCGAGCGATTAAACATCGCCGCTCGGATGAAGATGAATCGGTGAAATTGAGCCGGACTGTCCTTAATACTGTGCTCGAGCAAAAAGCAGGGATTCTTTCGGCAGACGCGACGAACGATTCTCGTTTTGAAGCCAGCGAGTCGATCTCGGCTCTCACCATCCGCTCGATGATGGCAGTCCCGATGCTGAGCGTCGCCGGAGATGTTCTGGGTGTCATTCATATCGATACCCAGAATGCTTTTAACCAGTTCAAAAAAGATGACCTCGATCTGTTGATCGCGGTTGCCGGTCAGGCTGGTCTTTCCTATGAAACCGCCCGACTCATGGTGACGGCACTGGAAAAACAGAAGCAGGACCGTGAGATGCAGATTGCGGCCAATGTGCAACTGGCCCTCCTGCCGGAGAGTCTTCCCAAAGTCGAGGGTTATCAGTTCTACGCTTCTTATGATTCGGCACAGGCAGTGGGTGGTGATTACTACGACTGCATGCAGCTCGAAGGTGATCGTGTCTTCTTTGCTTTTGGCGATGTGGCAGGGAAGGGGGTCCCCGCTTCTCTGGTCATGTCCCGAATTTCCAGCGTCGTGCAGAACGTGATGGCCTTCGTGACAGACGTTGGCGTGGCTGTCGGACGAATCAACAATCAGATGTGTGCGAAAGCTGTCGAAGGTCGGTTTGTGACCTTCGTCCTGGGTGTCATTCATACGCAAACGGGCGAAATGTCTCTCGTGAATGCCGGGCACATGCCCATCATGATCCGCAAGGCCGATGGGACAGTCGAGGAATTCGGAGCTGAAGCTGTCGGTATTCCGTTAGGAGTCATGGAAGATTACCCCTTCGATGTCGTCACGAGACAGATTGCACCAGGCGAGACATGCCTGATTTACACCGATGGCGTCAGCGAGGCCATGAATCACAACAGTGATCTTTATGGCATTGAACGGATTCGGGAACTGATGCAGGCTCATGGGCATGAAGGGGCTGAAGAGTTAGGACGGACGATTCTGCAGGATGTCCGCCGCCATGCCAATGGCCGTCCTCAGAACGACGATATTACGTTGATGGTCTTCAGCCGACTGGCGTAGCCTCCAAATGGCCGCACGGTCTATTCGGCCATTTGAGATGAATCAATCTGTCCGCCAAGTCACTCAGTTGCAGGCAATCACCCTTCATTGGGCTTTTGCACCTGGGACGGCCAATGTGTCGCTCAGACATTCATTCTTCAGACCAGTAGTCTGAGTACGTTTTATCTGCGGGGATTCTACGGAAGGTGCCAGCTACGCCATCAAAAGTTCAATCTCTTTCGTCAGTTGCCCCAGCGGTTGACAAGTCTGGCGAACAATTTTCAACCATTGGTCGGCCAACCACATGTCGCGGTCATATTGAGTCTTTTCTGGACACTTCTGCCTGAGAACGAAGCAGAGGCCGCCGCCACGATCCCGAAAATCAAGGCTGCGCATGCCGTTTGCGAATCAGCCATCATTTTGTTCGTCGCAAGAGGGAAAGAGCCCGGCAAGGATTGAAATCCGTGCCGGGCTCTTCTTGAAAAACAGTCAGCAAAAAACAATCAGCGAGTGAGTTCGCTGGTGTCTCTCAGTTGAATTGGCGAATGACACCGACCAGCACGCCCAGGACTTCGACTCGATTCGAGTAGATCGGCTTCATGGTGCTATTAGCAGGTTCGAGACGGATTCGAGTTGGTTCGCGATAGAACCGCTTGAGTGTGGCATCCACGCCATCGACGAGGGCCACAACGATTTCGCCATCACGGGCATCAGACTGCCGCTTGATGACCACATAATCGCCTTCAGCAATCTGATCTTCGATCATGGAGTCACCTTTGACTCGCAGACAGAAATGATCTTCGGAATCGAAGAGATGGCTGAAATCGACTCGTTCTTCCTGCTGTTCTGCCAACACCGGGATACCGGCAGCAATCTGGCCAGCCATGGGAAGAGTCATACGGGAGGCTGGACTGTCAGCGAGTTGAATCGCCCGCGACATGTGAGATTCTCGGGAGATCAGTCCTTTTCGCTCGAGGGCCTTCAGGTGGCACATCACGCCATTGGGAGAGCGAATACCAAAGTGAGTTCCGATTTCTCTGACAGTCGGACCGTATCCTCGATTCATAATCTTGTCGCGGAGAAAATCGTAAATCTCTTTTTGCCGCGTTGTCAGATTGACCTTCATGCTCATGCCATCCTGTGTCTAGGCATTGTCTTTCGACATTTCATGGTGAATACACGCCGGCAGGGAATGAAAATCGTCGCCTGTTACGAAGTCTTCTCATGCCGGCGATACTAGAAAAAATCCTAATATACTGACGTGAACGTGACAAGTGAGTATCGACACCTTTGTCCACATGTGACAGATTTCTTTAGTAAAAACCAGAATGGATACTTATCCAGATAACAAAGATGTGATGATTCAATAGCCCGACCAAATGTATACAGTATTCTCCATGATCTCTTTCAGGAAATCTATTGTTTTCTGCACATCACCGTGAAATTCCTCGATCAAGGCGGTGTATTTGGGAAATGAGTCATTCCATGTTTTTCTGCACTGCCGTCCCAAAAAATGAAACGGCCGCCCCAAAAAACGAAACAGCCACGGTGCTCGCAGAGAATGCGAACAGCCGTGACTGGATCGATTGGCTTTGGAAATCGAGACTGAGACCTTAGTTCTGATTCGTCTCCTGAGCTTTCGCTGCCCGCAAATGCTTCAGCAGCACTTCTCGTAATTCTGGTTCGAGGGTTGAAGGCTGAACCTGCGTTGAGATGACGGTTCCCTGAGGGTCGATCAGCCAAATTGTGGGCAAGGTATTGATTCCATAGTGAGCAGCCAGAGGATGATTCCACCCGCGCTTGGCTCGCTCTGAATGGAAAATCTGTGGCCAGGAGACACCTGTTTCCTCCAGGAATCGATCGACCGCGGATTCTTCGAGATCCAGATTGACGCCCAACGTGACGCAGTACTTCTCGTATTTTTTCGAGATTTCGAGCAGTTGGGGAAGTTGATCGCGAAATGGTTTGGATGCTGTCGACCAGAAGACCACAAGCACGGCTTTGCCGCGATACTCATCCATGGTGATAAAATTGCCATCGAGAGCGGGCCCGGCGAGTTCAAGGGATTTCCCAGGGAGATCAATCCGGCGCAGGACGTTGGTAATTTGCTGTGCTTCGGGAGTTCCTGGAAATTTCTGCTCGATGAGGCGATAGCAGGTCACAGCTTCTTCGAGTTGACCATTCATCTCGCAACTTGTGGCTGCAGCCAGGAGGAAAGGTAAGCTTTTGGCTGAATCCTTGGGAAAACGTGTCGCGTACAATTGCGACTGTCTGGAAAGTTCAATCAGCCAGCGCGGCTCGGTTTCTGAAGAACGCAGTGCATTGGAATGTGCCAGACTGACCACCGTCTGCTGAGCTTCGGCAGCGGCATCGGATTCCGGTCGATTCTCGAAAAAGACAGCAGCAATGTCATACAAGGCCGACGTACTCTCGGCATCACCCTGCAAAGCCAGTTGCAGGTGGCTTTCGAGAAGGTGGTGAGCTGAAACGGTAAAGAGTCGCTCCTGAGCTTTGTCTTTCGCTGTGACTGCCAAGGCTCCGGTCGCAAGCTCGATAATTTGTTTGTTTCGTTCTGTGCGGAGCTTCTTCTGCGCTTCCATTTGTTCCCGGAGTTTATCCTGAGCCGCTGGCTTATCGGCGGATGCAGTCTCAATCACAGGGTAGGGGAGCAGGCGAATTCGCAGAATTTCACGAACGGCCCATTCAGGTGAGCCTTTCTCCGGTTCAGGCGTCTCAGTGAGTGGTTCGAGGGGTTCTTCAGGTTCATCGTTGTCCGCGTTTCCGGGAGTTGCCGCAGTTCCCGGGGCAGGAATCGAAGCCACAGGCAGGGCACTTCCAGGCTGGTTTGAAGTGACAGGGGACGGATTGGCACCGGGAGAGACAGCCTCGGAGGCTGAGTTTGCGCCCACAGATGTTGTGCCGGCAGTGTCGCTGCAGCCAGCAGCTGCGAAGGTCAAAAGGCTCAATATCAGTGCAAAACTGCAGTTTATTCGAGGCATTCGTGACATCCTTGTCGAGAACATTGGCTGCAGAGGTTTATCCAGCACCTCTTCGGCGAGCCATACGTTCTATGGCAAGAACTGCCGATTCGACAAGAGCGGTTGCAGAATGTTCTCTGAAAAGGAACACTCGGTATCCAAATTCGCGCGGTATTCCCGAATGTCGAGAGAGCTGAGATGACCAGTCTGACTGTCGAAAACTACCTGAAGGCCATGCTTCAGATCGGCCTCAAGCATCAGCAGCACTGGGTCACGACCGGTCAACTGGCTTCCGAGCTCAATGTATCGCCTGGCTCGGTCACCAGCATGCTCAAGACACTCAGCGAGGCCCATCTGGCGGAGTATCGACCTTATGGCGGAGTCGCATTGACTGAAACCGGGAAAACTCTGGCTCTGCGAATGCTTCGCAGACATCGTTTGATTGAGCTCTTTCTCGTGCAGACATTGAAGTTGACCTGGGATCAGGTCCATGAAGAAGCCGAGCACATGGAGCATGCCGTCAGTGATTTTCTGGTTGAGCGGATTGATGAGTTTCTTGACCGACCAGTCGCCGATCCTCATGGCGACCCCATTCCGGCCTCTGATGGTGTCATGCGAGGCGTGGAAGAAGCCACGTTTCCTTTAGCAGAAATCCCCTGTGGTGAATGGTTTCGTGTCAGTCGGGTGGTGAACCAGGACCCAGCATTTTTGAGATTTCTGACTGAGGCTGGAATCGAGATTGGATCAACAGGAATCGTTCGCAGCAACAGTCCTGAAGCCGGCATGGTTTCGTTCGAACTCTCGGGGCGACCGCTCAATCTTGGCCACTCAGCCGCTGCAGACCTGCAGGTGGTCGTTTGCAAGCCAGAGGCTCAATAAGCCGATCGCAAGGTCAAATATCGATAGAAATGGCTGATTGTTCATGAGTTATGCAGCCTGAGCTGTGTGCTCGCGATTGACTGAACTCGTGAAGTGGTCAGGGATTCGGCGTAGTGATTGACCGTGAAGGAGTCGATCGGCCAGGCTTCCTTCAATCCAGGCATGGTAGCTCCACCACGAAAGCGCAAATCCTATTCCAGCAACGATCACAAACTGAATCGTTGCTGGCAGCGATGTCCGCACGGCACCAATTTCTAAAGCCACAATCAGCGGATGATGGACCAGATAGATCCAGAAAGAGGCTTTTGCCAAGCGAAAAACCAGTGGCGAAAGTGGGGGCAGTTTGGTGGCCATCACCCAGCAGGTGAGTGTCCAGAAAAAGGCTGTCGACGCCAGCAGGCCACCTGACAGCCAGCGGTGAGGCGAGGTCCACGTCTCGTTGGCAGAGTTCAGCATTTGGGGCGCATGAGTGAGTTGATAAACGGCGATCAAGGCGGCTATGGCCGTCAATAACGAAAATCCAAGAACTGCCGGATGATCAAGAAACCGAGGTTGGCCGAGTGCAGCCAGGGTTATGCCAAGGAGAAAGAACTCAGCGGAGTAAGCAAACTTGGCAGGATCTGGAAGAAATCCGTGCTGAAATCCGGTCACAACATCTGGTCGCCAGGTGAGAGTCAGGCTGACGATTCCTAAAAATACGAGCCCGCAAAGTATGGCTCGCAGGGTTCCTGGATTCTTTCTTGAAATCGAAAGCACGGCTGCTGTCTCGCTCGATCGTTCAGGGGATGAAATCCACGGCTGAATTTTCCAGAGGGCCAGGGGAAGGCTCATCAGTAGCAGATACTGCAGATACCACAGGTGGCTGAACCCCCAGAGTTGAGCGTAATCACCTGTTAACTTCAGGCTTCGTAGTTTGACAGCTGGTAACTCTCCGCTGAGAACCCAGCCACCAATCCACAAATACATTTCGATGGGCAGGATGATCACGCAGCCTGCGAGGAATGGTCTCCCCAGTCGTTTGAGTCGAGATCTCATGAACTCGACAGCACTGCGGTTTTTCAGACTTTGCCAGCAGCCGTAGCCACTCAGACAGAAAAACAGTGGCATGATGAACGACTCGATCCACCAGAAGAGCCCGTCGGCGAGACTCGAAGAGGTTGAGGAGCGGGCCGGCCAGGCCAATCCCTGGAGGGGATGTTGCAGATAAGGGATGGCTGCATGGAGCACGACGACAAGAAATGCTCCACCACCGCGGAGGGCATCCAGTCCCCGATCCCGGTTGGCAATCACAGGCGGCGGAAAAGTGTTCGAGCCCACCATGGCTCCTGGAACACGCAGCATAACATCCCTGTTCGACGAGTGAGGAAGAGCCGGGAAATATCAGAATTTCACTGATACGGGCAGATCAGATTTGCGGACTCGCGGCAAATTTCTTCGTCGCGAAGAAAGCGAAGCTGCAGTTTTTTCTCGACGGCACTCAGAGGTTTCCAACTGCCTTTTGCGACTTGATCTGGTGGCTTGATTTCATGTCCGAACAGCCGGGTTCGCTCATATTCCGCCACTTCATCAGTTGATGATGTGTGTAGCTATCTCTATGTGGGACGATAATTTATCGCGAATTCTTGCTTTTATTGCTTCAGGTTCTCAGGTTCTTTGGTATTTTGGAAAGACATGCAAATATTATGTGTTTGCAGTGTTGTTCGATCTCCGGACTCAGAGCTTTCCGGATGATCCAGCCCAGCCATCGGCATGGTCGTCAATCGAAATTTGTTGCTCTTGCGGTGCAAAAATGTTGGGCCGTCTTTTATTGAAAGTCAGTTCGGCGGCTCACGGTCTGCTCACCTATGATTTTTGTCCCTGGGCAAATCGATGGGTCTATTGGGTCAAGCACCCATTGTCTTTTCTCTCGCTGACAACCATCGCTGCGATCGCCTGCGCGATCTGGATCAATCCCTATTCGTTTATTGGAGTTGCGGGGGCGTTATTGATCCTTGCGGTGGGGTATGTCTGGCCCTACCTGAGTATGTGGGGAGTCTCGGGGGAAATTGAATTTGAACAGACTCATTGCAGTGAAGGGGAGTCGGCTCGAATTCAACTCGTCGTCAACAATCGGTGGCCATGGCCCGTCTGGGGGCTGAAAATCGTATGTTCCTCATCTCCGCAGGCAGGTCTGGCGACAGGTGAAGGTCTTCCCGTCAAAAAAGAAGTCTGGGCATCGCTGGCATCGATCCCTGCCGGAACTCATTCAACGTTTACGTGGGAGTGGTTCCCTTCAGTTCGGGGTGAGTATCCCCGAGTGATTCCATGCCTGGAATCTTCATTTCCATTTGGCTTTCAAGTCGCCTCTCGAAAACTTCAGGTCAGGAATCGACTGATTGTCTGGCCCAGGGTGTGGACTTTGACATCGTTGCTGGATGCGATTGAAGTTTTTCCCACTGCCGAAGTCTTTTCCGATCATCGAGTCGGTGATCAGGGTGATCTTCTCGGCACGCGGGCGTTCCGTCAGGGTGATTCGCTGCGCCGCGTCCATTGGGCACAGACAGCACGGCATGGGCAGATGATCGTTGTCGAAAGGCAGGCCTCGATCCAATCCAGGGTCGAAATCGATCTCCCCACAGATCACTCGGTGCACACCGGCAGCATTGACGATTTCAACGCCTCTTTGAACTGGGCGACCCGTCTGGCGGCCAGTCTGGGGTTAGCCTATCTGGCTGCAGGCAGCACTGTGACCGTTCGTGTGGGCCCACAGGCACTCACTGTGGAGAACAGCACCAAAGGCAAAGCAAAGCTGTTGGATGCGCTGGCGCGAGTTCAAGAAACGACAGATGGTCGTCATGTTGGGCATCGATGCGATCGCCGGGGATTTCATCTGGCAATTGTGACTGACAAATGTGTGCAGGGGATGCACCTGCCTCATGAAGTTTCCGGTCGGATGATCGTGATTCGAACCTGTCACGAAGGGCATTGCGAAGACCAGCATGCCCATGACGATGCCTGTCTGCGTGGACTCTGGCTGGATCTGAACCCACATCTGGGAGAGCAGTTTCAACGCGAATGGAAGAGAGTGTGCCATGCCGGCTAATCAGCGAGTCAGCACGCTTCTCACATACACGCTGGCCGTGTTGTCGAGTATGACCTTTGAGGTTGTGCTTGGTGAACCCGAGCGGGCAATCTGGCTTTCATGCGTCATCGGGATTAGTAAAGTCGTTCTGGCATTGCTGGCTGGATGGCTGCTGAGATTCAGTTTGCCAACTTATTTCACCAGGCCAGAAGGGCAGGATCACTCACTGCCCATCATCAGCGGGTTGGTCGTGGCCCTATTGGGTATCGAACTCATCACGCGGGCACAACTGGGGCTTTGGCTACCTCTGGAACTGCTTCTGCTCCTGGCGCTGCAAGCCGTCATGCTGGCACTGGTCATCATCAGTGGCTCGGGGACCTATCACGGCATGGTCGCGGTAATGTCGACGTTTTTGATTCTCTTTTCGGCAGCACTTGGCAAGCCCTGGTGGTTGCAGATTCTCGTGCTTGGATATCTGGCTGCCGGAATCTGGTGGCTGATGGGAAAACATTGGGAGAGTCTGCATTCCCATCTGATCTCGTCCAGTACAAGGAGGTTTCCGCGCAGTTGGCTATTGATTGTGCCTGTGCTCTTGGGATTAACGATGCTTGCCATTCCGCTGGGTTATGCGGGTGTGACAGGCTCGCTGTCGGGGTTTATGCCCAGTTCAGGTGGAAATGGAGACTCAAGCCCCTGGGCGCGAGGGGGTGTCAATGATGGCGACACCGTGATTGCGGGAACGGAGAACGTCAAAAGTTTTGCCCCGATTGATGACGCACCGTTCATGACATCTCATGACCTCAGTCTGTACGACCTCTTCGATGATTCCTATAACGAACCGATCATCCCTAAGAATCAGGATCGAGCCATTGCGCTGCCTCGACAGTTTCGATCAACTGCCGAGCAGAAAATGGCGAAGGCTCAGACGGGTGGCCGTCCTTTTTCCATGTTGAGAAAATCAGAGGCGGAAAAGAAGACTCTTCCGACCAACATCTCGACGGATGCCGTGGCATTTTTAGTCGGACGAGTGCCACTGCATCTGTCGCTGCAGACGTTTGCAGAATTTGATGGTGTGGTCTGGCAGGCCGAGGCTGAGCCCTCGATCGCATCGATGCAGGGAACAATCCAGACGATTCAGGGGAAGCCCTGGTTTGTACTTCCGGTGGAAACTCGCCCCATGGGGTTTGGCCAGAGTGAACTGCATGCCATCAAGCTCGTGCAGCTCGACACCAATGCGATTCCATCGCCTCCCGGTCTTGAAGCCGTCATGATTGATCAGTTAACGGATGCCTCTTTTTACCGTTGGGCATCCCCCGGCCGATTACGGCTGGATCGCGAGAGATTGCCTGACCTGACGGTCATCCATCTTCAATCAGCACCTGTGGCAGAGAAATCACTGCGATCGAGTCCGACGAACTTTCCCAGCGGTGCCATGCAATATCTGGGAATGCCTGATGATGATCATCTTCTGCGTTTTGAAGAGTTAGCGGAGCAGATTACCAAACCCTATCCTCGTGGCTGGTCTCAAATTGCTGCTATTCGAGATTACGTGCGTTCTCATTACCAGCTTGATCGAGAAATTCGCCCCCCTGTCGATTGTGAGAACGTCCCTGCCTGGTTTCTGTTCGATTCCAAAAGGGGAAGCGATTATCACTTTGCCGCAGCGACAGCGATGCTCCTGCGTGCTGCCGGTTATCCATCGAGGTTAGTCACAGGCCTGTATGCCCGGGATGATCGATACGATTATCGATTGAGGCATACCGCGATTCTCAAAGAGGATGTGCACACCTGGGTCGAGATTCATGCCGGTCTCAACTGGTGGGTCACTGTCGAGCCCACTCCCGGCTACAAAGTCTTGCAGCCGGTTCCCACCATCTCCGAATCGATCATGTTGGCGATCTGGTGGTCGTTACAAATCATCTGGCAGAATTTTTTCGTTCTGCTGGCGAGTCTCGCGATGATTTCTGTCGCATTCTGGCAGCGTCATCATCTGCTGGCGGAATGGAAAGCTTACAGGTGGCGTAAATCTTGCCATCAACTGAATCGCGAAGCTCTGCTGGAGGCAGGGCAAGTGCTTTCACTGCGATTCAAAGCCGCATCATGGGACAAGCCAGATTCCTGCACTCTGGGACGCTGGCTTCAACAGATCCGGCGAAGCCTGGATTCCGCTGTTTCAAGAATCGATGGCCTCAAATCAGCAAGTGACATGGATGAATCACTGACAAGAACGAATGAGAAAATTCGGGCGTTGACTCCAGCACTTCGAGAGTTATCAAGATCATTCGAGTGCTTTGCAGAATTGCACGATGCAGCTCTTTATGGCCCTGAGGACTTTTTCGAGAGGCTCCCATTCGCTGAAGCTCAATCACTACTGGCCCGGCTGAAGCAACTGGATAGCCATTGGAGCAGTTGGAGACTCAAACGCGTGCTCAAGGTTCTGACTCAGGAATCTGAGCGAATTCAGGCATTGAGCGAAGCCAAAAATCAGCCAGGTGAATTCACGGAGGTTTCATCCTCAGGTGTGGTGATTTCGGCAGATACTCGAAAAGCAGCCGCCAGATTCAGGCTGAATCAGGATCAGCTCATTGCCAGTGCTTAATCAATCAACTTGTAAGTTTCGAAATCAATTTGATCTCTAGGAATGGATAACTTCAGTGAATAACGCCGTCATCGACAATTCATCGCGATGGAGTCGTTCTGCGAGTGAACACGATCCTGCTCATCGCATGAATCCCGCCGGAGAGAATGATCTGGCGAACTTCCGTCAGAAGATCAATCAGTTAAGAAGCCGGTTGAATTCCGCGTTGTTGGGAAAACCGGCTGTTGTGGAGTATGTGCTGGCTTCATTGCTCGCACAGGGGCATGTGCTTCTGGAAGATAAGCCAGGTCTAGGGAAAACAACGCTGGCCATTGCCCTTTCTCAATCCATCGGCAGCCGATTTCGCAGGGTTCAGTGTACTCCCGATCTGCTTCCCAGTGATCTGACGGGTTTCAATATCTACAACCAGAAAACGCAGGAGTTCGAATTTCAGAAAGGCCCTGTATTCACCGAAGTGTTGCTGGCCGACGAAATCAATCGAGCCACTCCACGAACTCAAAGTGCGCTGCTGGAGGCCATGGCGGAAAAACAGGTGACGATTGACGGATTGACTTATCAGTTACCCGCCACTTTTTTTGTCATTGCGACGCAGAACCCGCATGAACAGCATGGGACTTACCCCTTGCCTGAGGCTCAGCTTGATCGCTTCGCCATGAAGCTTTCGATTGGTTATCCCCAGGAAGATGATGAAGCTCGCATGCTGGCAGCGGCAGTCAAGTCGAGTCCAGAGCAGGGTAAGTCCGTCAGAACCACTGCTGATGAAAGCTGCCTGACCCCTGCCGAATTGCTCCATTTGCAGCAGTTGACGGCGGCGATTCATGTGCAGCCGAACGTGCAGAATTATCTGGTTCAGGTCGCCCGTGCCTCTCGTAGTCATCCCCGAATTGCTTTAGGGCTGAGTCCTCGTGCGCTGCTCATCTGGCAACGACTGGGGCAAGCCTGGGCGTGGTTGCAAGGCCGGGATTTTGTCACGCCCAGCGATCTTCAGGAGGTCGCTTATCCGGTACTGGCTGTGCGTCTGGTGATTGATGAAGACTCGACTGAAAAAATGATTACAGAACTGATTTCATCGGTACCAGTCCCTTGATTGTGAATCTGCGATTGCAACCAGAAGCTGTTGAGTCGTTGAGAGCCTTGATACTTTTTCGTCGTGAGTGACTTATGATCGTGCTGGTGACATTTCTGATTCGTACATTACAAGCCGCTGTCGATGCCGCCCCCACTTTGCTGGCTGGCTGTTTTTGTGCTGCATTTCTGCATGTCGTCGTGGGACGCTCTCGATTGCACGCAGCATTTTCGGGTTCAGGCTGGCAGGGGGTGGTCAAGGCGACTGTCTACGGATCTCTGGTGCCAGTCTGCTCGCTCGGTGTGATCCCCCTCTTGTTTGAAATGCGATCTGCCCGGGTGAACATGGGGCGCATTGTCGCCTTTGGAGTCTCGGCCCCACTGCTGAATCCGATCACTGTCTGTTATGGGTTGACGGTGCTCACCATTCCCATGTTCTTGACCGTTGTTGGCTGCGCCTTACTGATTTCGATCAGTGCCGGCCTACTGATTGAAAGATTTTCAACTGAGAGCGAGCCGGATTCTTCCGCTCTTGCCAATCCGGAAGATGAGCGGCACGTCCATGTTTATGGCCTCGTTCGCATGCTCAACCTGATGATCATGACTCTCCGCATGCTGGCTGGGCCGGCACTCGCGTGGGTCATACTGGGAATGGTGATCTCAGGCGCGACGGCGGCAGTCATTCCGGCTGACAGCCTGGGTCACGAAATGGTGCATACAAATCTGTGGGCACCTTTGCTGATGATGGCCGCTGTGACGACGCAATTCGTCTCACCCGCAACGGGGATCATGCAGATGGCGGCGATGGAGAAGGTGCACTGGTCACTTGCGGCAGCGCTGATGCTCCAGACAGCAGGTGTCGGGCTGACAGCCTCCAATCTGATCATCTTCAGCCGCGTCCTGGGTTTGAAGAAAATGCTGGTCGTTCTGGGAATGATCTTCACCTTAACTCTGGCCATGGGCTTTGCTGCCAACGAGACCTTGCCGCGAATTCCGACAGACGACGATGAAACACATGCTCTGGATAATCTCTCACAGCCTTTTGGGACTTTCTCGACGATTCCACCTGTCATGCAGATCTGGGCCAGTGCCACGACCTTTTCGAGTGAGGCCAATGCCTGGGCCCTGAGTCTCGTGCTGATTGGGGTTGTCGTCGGTGGTGTTTTGAGATGGCGGAGGATTGGCTTGTTCTTGCCAGAAGCCGTCTTGCAAGCCAAAGAAGAAGCGGCGGAAAAGACTCGAAACAACAGCTTCAATCGCCCACTTTCACCCGGAATTTTAAAAGGCTTAGGTCTTGCTGCCGCCACGGCTGGCCTTCTGCTGGTGGTCTATATTTACTATCCACCCGCTGAAGAGGTGTTCGATGAGATTGGTGCAATTCGTGCTGAAGCTTTGACAGCGATCAATCAGGGGCAATGGGGGATTGCCGAGACTCGATTATCCGCCTGGAATCAGCAATTGAGCAAACTGAAAACCAGTGAAATGCTCAGGGGAAGGTTCACGACAGAGGCGAGGGAAGAGGCTGTCCGCAAACTCGGCCTCAGGTTGAAAGAAGTCCAGGAGGCTATTCGGAAGAATGCGGCAGAGGAAGCGAAAGAGCTTTCCCGAGATCTCTTCAGCATGAATAGCGAGTGCCGCCGAATCTTTCTGAATCAGGATACGAAGACTGCTCTCTAGTCATCCTTTGCAAGTTCTGACCAGGTCTGTGAAGAACTGGTCAGACTGCACCTCGATCAGGAATCAGAAGTCGAAGATTCTGTGGTGACTTCGCTGGGTTGCTCGATTCTCAATCGCAGAATTTTTCGCTTATCCGCTTCAATAATCGTCATCTTGAGATTGTTCCAGTCGAAGATCTCACCCGTCGACGGCATACGGCCCAGTTGAGAAAAGACAAAGCCACCGATGGTGTCGAATTCGCCATCTTCGGGAAGCCCATAAAGAAACTGCTCGTTCAAATCGTCGATATGCATTCGAGCATCGATTTCGACGATGTTTGGAGCAATCTTTTTGACAGGCGACTCACCTTCGAGAGTGTCATATTCGTCGGCGATTTCACCGACAATCTCCTCCAGAATGTCTTCCATCGTCACGAGACCAGCGACACCGCCGTATTCATCGAGAACGATTGCCATTTGAAAGTGCTCTCTCTGCATCATTTCGAGGAGAGCAGCGATGCCAGTCGTTTCGGGGATGTACTTAGGTTCGCGGAGAATTTCGCTCAGTCTCGGGAGTGAATCGCGTGCGCAGGCAGGGTCGAGAGCTTTGAGAAGATCTTTAGAATAGAGCAAGCCCACAATCTCATCCGGGCTGTCGGCAACGACGGGAACGCGGGAATGACCCGATGAGATCAGCTTCTGGCGAGCTTCTTCCAACGAGGCACCCAGGGGGATCGAGAACATATCAGTGCGCGGGGTCATGATTCCGCCCACATCTTCGTCCTGCAGCTCCATCACCCGGTGGATCATCACGCGAGCCCCCTGTTCGAGGTAACCTTCGCGCTGCCCTTCATCGACGACAGTCCGTATTTCATCACTTAAGACAGAGGCGTCGTCTTCTTCGGGTTCACCACGTCCTACGAGACGATGGGCCATGCGATCGAGCCACTTGGCCAAAGAAAGTAATGGCCACAATAGATATTGCACACTGTTGATGACTGGCCACCAGCGGTCCAGAAATGGCTCACTGGCAACCCGTGCGATGCACCAGGGAAGAATGTCCGCGACGAGTAGTACCGCCAGAACCAGGAAGACGTACTCAGCTACAAAATCCCATGGGAAACTCTGGGTTAATGCAGCTTCCTGTGCACGCGGCCAGCCGATTCCTAGGCCAACGGAAGCCGCCACACATAGGGTTGATAATGATAAGAGCAACTCAAGCCCCAAGAGGGCTGATTCTTGCTGCCTGAGAATTTCGCTGAACCTCTGGGAACGTCCCCTCTGGTTGCAAATTTCTTCGAGACGGCTGTAAGAAAAATCTCTCAGTGCGTAGCAGCCCAAGGCGCTCCAGCACGCCACCAGCAGAAACCCGCCGATTGCAATCAGGACAATCATCATGGCAGCGCGACCAGGCTCCTTGGATAACACAAAGTTCGATCATTCCCTGGCAGCAAAATCTCTCCTAACGTTTTCATTCAATTCTTGGGTTGCTGAGGCAGGCACGGGTTCAACAAAACCGTCATGCCAGTCAATCAAGTCGTGGGATCATTCTGATGGATCAACCTGAGGATCGAGACCTAATGGCAACAGATAAAACCGCTCGCGTTCACGCATCCTGTTTCGCTCAATTTCGACAAGATCGTCATACCCACAAAGATGTAACGACCCGTGCAGGCAGTATAACAAGACTTCCGAAGCGATGCACCAATTGTTCTCGGCAGCCATACCCGCTGCTGTTTCCACACTGACGATGACTTCGCCAATCAGAGGTTCACGGAGATTCGAGTCCGCATGCTCGTGATCATGCGAGACAGAATCCTCATTTCCATTCAGTACGAAGCTGATGACATCCGTGGGGTAGTCATGATTCAGAAAATCGCGATTGACCTTGTGGATCTGCTCGTTATTAACAAGGGCAATACTGATTTCTGCCTCTGGAAAACCTTCGGTTTCGAAAACATGTTTTAGTAGTATCTGGATAGGCTTCGGGTCGATCGTGGCGATTGATTGATGATCCGTGATTTCAATATCAATCATTTGCGCAAAGTCTTGTCCAAAAGAAAATTCATCCGGGTCATGTTCATCTGGCTCATCGAAGAGAAGTTGATGGGCTAGGCCGTTTTCTGGTCAGGGTATTTGATGCGGCCGTGGTAAATCGAAATGAGCGACTTCACCAGAGAGTCTTCCACAATCGCCAGCTCGGTCAACGTCAGACCGCTTTCATCGAACTGGCCGTCGAGCAACCGCTTGAGCAGGATTTCGTGCACCAGCGTTTCAATGCGTTTGGGAGTCGGTTCGCTGAGAGTTCGGCTGGCGCCTTCGACAGCGTCGGCCAGCATCATAATTCCAGTTTCTTTCGATTGAGGCTTTGGCCCAGGATACCGGAAGGATGATTCTTCAACCTCGGTTCTCACCTCGGCAGACTGTTGCCCTGCATATCGGGAAGCCTTGTGAAAGAAATACTCCACAAGTGTTGTGCCATGATGCTGTTCAATAAAATCAATCAGCGAGTCTGGCAAATGGTGCTGGCGTCCCAGGTCGGCTCCATCTTTGACGTGACCGATGATAATCAGAGTACTCATGGCGGGAGCAAGATTTTCGTGCCGATTCAACTCACCGGCTGTCATGTTTTCTACGAAATACTGGGGTTTGAGCATCTTCCCAATATCATGAAAGTAAGCCCCCACCCGACATAACAGACCATTGGCACCAATCGCATCGGCGGCTGTTTCGGCGAGTGTCGCCACACCAATTGAGTGGTTGTATGTGCCAGGAGCCCGGCGAACCAGTTCCTGGAGCAAGGGGTGCGAAACATCGCTCAATTCCAGCAGACTGATGTCTGTCACGACGCCGAAGGTCGATTCAATAAATGGCAGGCTGCCAGCCACAAGATAACCTGCGGCAATACACCATCCCGCACCTCGCAACGCATGCCAGAAGAGTTCGTGGTCGACCCACAGCCTGTCGGGACGCTGACTGACAATGACGCCCATCGTCATCGTCAGCAAAAAGTAAGTTCCGGCGGTAGCAATCCCGACTTTGATGAGTTTGGATCTGGAAGAGACCTGCCCAATACTGACAATCGCCACACAGATCGCACCAAGAATCGCGACAAATTCTCCTGTGTCAAAACCATTTGAAAGCACCAGGATCAAGGCGAGGCTGAGTCCCGTTAAAGCCGCAATGACCTGCTGATAGGCAATTGTCAGCACCATGACAACGCAGAGCAGGGGAATCAGTTCCGCTCGCCAGGGATCGAAAGACATCCAGCGGGCCAGGGCGATGGCCAGGAGCAAGCTGCCCAAATAAACGGTCAGGCGGGCAGTGCTTTTTACCAGTCTTGGTTCAGAACGAACAATGTAATAACCATTAACGGCAGCGAGAACTGAGAGCAGCAGAAAGACGACGACAGCCCTTAACAGGCCTTCGTACCAGGGAATGCCTGCAGCGATCTCATCGAACTGAGCCTTCAGAATATTTAATGTTTCGAGACTGATATTCGTCCCCGGGGCAACCAGCAGTGTTCCCCGCTTGTACTTATCGACAATTATCTCGGTCTGCAGTCGGGCTTCGTTAAGGGCTTGCCGCGAGCGTGCTTCATCAAATTCCAGCGTGCTGGGAGCTCGATTGACCAGCCAGCGTTCGAGCAAAGGCTGCAGTGGTTGCAGCAGATCAAAAGATTTCCAGCTACGTCCCAGTTTGCCCGTGCTTTTGAGCACTTCTTTCAGCAGAACCTGAGTGATGGCAATATCCTGCTCGTCGGCTGGATTTTCATCCGGAATGATATGGATGACGGCATCTTCTCGCAGATCGTGAAGTGCCAACTCGGATGGATCCAGAATCCCTGTCTGACGCAAAGGCTCAATAAATTTGGTGAACTCACCAATCATCTGCTCGATGCGCTGCTCACCTGTTTCTGTGGAGCCGAGAGTTGATTTGAGAGTCTCCCAGGCTTTGGAAGTATCACCCATATCACCATTCATATCGATGGATAAACCAAAAGATATGAGAACATCCGCGGGGACGTCTGCCGGCTGTTTGGCATTGAGAATCGCGAAGAGTGATTCTCTTAATTCATCGATCAGAGTGCGCCAGGCTGCTGTGTGGGCCAGGTAGACCGGTGGAGTTTCTGCTTCGTTGCGTTGCCGGGCCATTTCGGTCTTTTCGTCATTGAGACGACCGAAATCAATGCGTGCGACAATTCCATCCCGGCTGTATTGCCCTTGCCGGTAGGGAAAGGGGGCCGTCCAGCCCTCGACACACACCACCATCAGTACGAGAGAAATCATGACCAGCAACAGACGCAGCAGGATGTCAGCCTGGCCCATCTGTTGCGAAAAACGATTCAGTAATGAACTGGAACTGCCCAGATTGGCAGCTCGACCGATGCGTGTCTTGCGAGGCGAAAACAGTGGCATAGATGTTATTCCCCGGAAGCGGCACCTTCAGGAAAAGTGTCGCCTCTGATTTCCGCTCGCTTTCTGTCGGCATGAGATTTCAACCCCTATCAGGTTTGAAATTCATTCAGAGAGCGAGCGGAAGTTGATCGGGGTTTCACTCCTGCACAGCGGTGCTGTCTTTGGGATCCGGGGGACTGTGATTTGCAGTCTGGGTTCCAGTTAAGGCAGAACCGGCAATAGGGTTGGACGTACGATTGCCATCGAACTGTGTTCGAGGACGGGAGTCATTCGACTTCCCATTATCGTAAGCCGCAACGATACGCCTTACCAGTGGGTGCCTGACAATGTCCCCTCCAGAAAGCTCGATGACGGAGATTCCTTCGACATTCCTCAGCCGCTGGACAGCATCGGCAAGCCCGCTGGTCACGTTATCCGGGAGATCAATCTGGGTAGCATCACCTGTCACCACGATTTTTGATCTTTGGCCCATACGGGTCAAAAACATCTTCATTTGCACAGTGGTTGTATTTTGTGCTTCGTCGAGAATGATGAAGGTGTTGTTCAGTGTACGGCCTCTCATGAATGCCAACGGCGCGATTTCGATTACATCGCGGTCCAGATATCGCTGCACCGTGTCAAAATCGAGAATGTCTCCCAAAGCATCCAAAAGTGGTCGCAGGTACGGATTGACCTTTTCCAGCATATCACCGGGGAGAAAACCGAGCTTTTCACCCGCCTCAACAGCCGGTCGAACAAGCACGATCTTGCGAACCTGCTCGTTTCTCAGAGCGTTTACTGCCATAGCGACAGCCAGATAGGTTTTGCCTGAGCCGGCCGGGCCCGAGCAGAAGACGAGATCATGCTGGCGGATCGCTTCGATGTAAGCCGCCTGCCCCTGGCCCATGGGGAAGACTTTTTTGGCTTTATGGAAGACATCAATCGATGATTCCGCCCCGAGCAACGCTTCGGCATTGCGCCGATTGAGGACTCGTTCAAACTCTTCATCGGAAAGCACGCCACGCCTTTCGATGGTACCCCGGAGTTCGCCAATAATGTCGCTGCCTAAGTCCACCTGCTCGGAGGGCCCGGACAAGCGGATTTCGTCTCCGCGAAAGACCACTTCAATACGCAGTTTCTCACGAAGTTTACGCAGATTGCGATCATTCGGGCCAAAGAGGAGCTTGAGATGCTCGTGATTCTGAAATGCGATTTTGCGATCTGTCATCCTGATTCCGCTTCAATAACGTCCTTCTCGTCGAACTGCTTTCAGTCTGCTTTAAAAGTCGAGTAGCCATTTCCAATGGTACACAACCCGCAGGAGCGACTACGGTCGCAATTCCAATTTCCTGGGATAAGTCTCATCAATTATTGCCAACGTATTGAGAATGGCCATTTTGAAACCAATTGGCCAGCCTGATGAGAAATCCCCCCCAGTGTGCTCGATCATTCCACGTTTTGCCTGATTGGCAGTTCATTCATCGCCAGTCGCTTGTGTGTCCAGGGATTGATGTCCGTCGGCAACTTCTGCTGCCAATGGACACATGGAGGCACGCCGGGTTCAAAAATTTTTCTTTGAACCCATATTTCGATTGAAGAACGTTCCGAACAGAGACATGACTGCCGAAAACTTATCAATCAGCCATGATCCTGACGCTTTTCTTGATGCAATTGCTATCAAGTGCATTACCCGAATAACTCGATTTTACTGATACGCGGGTTGGTGCCGCCGCGTGCGGTCGTGGGCGGAAACCAGGCCAGGATGGCCGGTCTACGAAACGACAGGGATGTTTGAACATGTATGAAGCGTTTTTCCATCTGGCTCGCCGACCTTTTGTCGGGACTCCAGATCCGAATTGCTGGTTTCCGACTGAGCTGGTGCAGCATGCTCATGATGCGATCCTGCTGGGGCTGCGCGAAAGAGCCGGGGTGGCCATACTCAGTGGTGCGGCAGGTGTTGGAAAAACGTTGCTATGCGAGCGATTTGCCCGTGAGTTGGGAAATGATCACCCGGTCGTTTTTTTAAGGCATCCTCGTTTTGCGACGCGCCGCTCGCTGCTGCAAACCATTCTGGGTGAGTTGGAACTCCCTTTCAGTCGATTGAGCGAGCAGGAGTTGCGTCAGGAGTTTGAACGTTTCCTGAATCAAATGGTCGAGCAGGGGCATCAGTTCTTTCTCATCTGTGATGAAGCTCATCTGCTGGAAGACAAGATCATTGAGGAATTGCGTGCCTTCAGTGATCTCCATTTTCATGGGCAATCGGTCGTGAGGTTACTGCTGGCCGGTCAGTTGGAACTCGAAGAGCGGTTAGCGACGCCTGAACTTCAATCATTGGCACAGAGAGTCACGACACATTCCGCATTGGAAACGTTGAATCGTGCTGAATCGCATGAGTTTCTGGATTATCGCCTGACATGGGCAGGTGGTCGGCTCGAAGAATGTTTCACGCCAGAGGCCCTCTCCTTGATCGCCGAAGTGAGTGGTGGATCGCCACGTTGTCTGTGCCTGTTGGCTGATCATGCCCTGCTTTTGGCCTTTGCTCTGGGAGAAAAGCCAGTTTCAGTCTCAATCGTCGAAAACGCGCTGAACGACCTCAAGCATCTGGCGTTGCCATGGCAATTGAAAATGGTGCGCAGTACTGAGCTTTCTCAGTCGGGTCTGGCTGATGAGCCGGCCAGTCTGCAGGAAGCCACCGACTCGATCATCGACAAGGCTGCAATTGGTATGGCTGCAACCGGTGCAGCGACTTCCCCGACTGTCGTCGAAGAAGACGCTGAGTCTGTCAACCATCGGGCCATTGACAGCTCTGCAATCAATCCTGTGCGAACCGATGAAACAGGGACAATTTCCGAGATTCAGGCTGTTGACGACTGGGATCAACTCGAACTCTCTTCGATTGAGATTGGTGCTGGAGTGGAAACAGAAAATCATCCGGCAGCAGTGCCTGATCAGGATGATTTTTCGGCTATTGAAGAAGAGTTCGCAGAGGAAACTTCGCGACTGGCACAGTCATCCACAACCGGCTTACCAGGGAAGTTTGATGACTGGTCAGCCATGAGTTCTGAACCTGAACTCAAGGGGCAGCACTTTGCCGCCCAGGGTGTGGAGCGACAAGAGACTTCCGTTGGGCAAGCCACGTTTGACGACATCGCCATGGATGACTTTGGCTTGGAAGATATCTCCAGCCATGCAATTGAAAGTCGTTTCGAGAATCCTCAGGCGAGATCCGAAGTGCCCGCTGTGAGTGATGATGTACCAGCATTTGCCAGCCATCACGAAGAGAGTCACGCTGCGTCTCATGACTCGGCGGCTCCAGTTTCGGAACAGGAAGCACTCGAACTGCGTCTTGAAAGGATGTTGGCCAAGTGGCGTCTGGCCACGGATCAGGATCAGATCAAAGGGCCGCACACGCCATTTTCCAGTCAGTGGAAGCTGTTGGATCAGGTTGATACTGATACCCCCGAGTCACCACAGAATTTGACCGGTTCTGATTCGACCAGCCTCAGTTCGAATCACGAAGACATTGATGCCATTGATTTTTCGCATGATGAAGATCCCGCCTTGTACGTCGCGGAAGATCATTTGAAATCGACTTCATCATCGAATGCGACAGCAGATCTGAAGGGGGCCGATCTTCTCGAGGCAGAATTCATCGAGACCGAAGTTCCATCCAGTCTGTTTGTTCACCCTTCCTGGGGTGTGTCACAAATTCCACAAGACTTTGTCCCCTTTGCAGATCCTACAAAGCTGATTGAGGCCATCGAGAATCAGGAGCGACCGCTTGAAGTTGCCATGACCAACGATGTGATTCCAGTGATTCCGCTTCCCGAAGCAGAGCAGGACGTCGACACCGCTGCCTCTGAGCCGGCAGGGCCAGTCGAAGTAACATCTGCTGATCGCATGATTGATTCTGAACCGTCTGGAATTGCCACTGCCATTGATCAGATTCTGCCCTGGATCGATGTCGCGGAAGGCCGCCACTCCGAACTCGTTGCGGAACAGGCTCAGGAGTTGGATCGGAAGTATGCCGAGATCAGCTCGACGACAGAGCATCGTTCGGAAATGTCGCCTGCCGACCGACAGGCTGCACGACTGGCAAAGTATGTGGCTGGTGATCTTGATGAGATTCGCGAGCGGGCGCTGGCTGCCGAGGCGATGGATCTGGCCGAAGGAACACGGGCAGCTCTGAACGTTCTCTCACAAGGATCAAACTCGGGCAACAGCCAGGTCCCCCAGCAGGATCAGATTCCGCAAGAGGCTCTGGAGCCTTGGGAAGCCGATTTGCGTGGGGCAGAAACCGAATCCGAAGACTGGCAAAATGCACCTGATGAATCTTTGCTGAGCGAAGATCCGTTGTCACGCGATGAGTATGATCCTGTACGTGATGCTGGTGACGAGATCATGAACGGGATGAATGAAATTCAGCATCAGGCATTTCATCCTCTGCAGGATGCCGAGAGAATCTTCTCGAAAATCGACGGCCATCCTGAGCAGGAAGCAGGGGAGTCGATCGATACCCCCGAGCTTCAGCCGACATTGGCAACGAGATACAGAAACCTCTTCAGTATTTTGAGACGCCGAGCCACCGGGCAACGTCGCTAGTCGAGTTCCAGATTCAAACTCGATGCTGGTTCCGCAAATGGCTTTGTCTGCACCCGAGGGCTATTTGTGGAATCAGAGACAGCATCATCTGTTTTTGAAAGAGTTTCGTGATGCTCTTGAAGAGCAGTTTGAGATGCTTGCGTTTGAGTCCTGGCCCAATCGATAAACTGAGAATTCAACTGGTCGAGATCAACAGTTTTCGTCAATTGACAGAGAATGAGGGCCGAATCTTTCGCGGCATTCGACTGGCGTAATCTCCGATAGAACGATTCCAGTACTCCCTGTTGCTGCAGGTAAATGCAGAACAGCCTCGAATGGGCATACTCGATGGCTGGAGCATTCGACGTGGCAAACGGCTGGCTGATCAATACTTTCAGCGCAGGAGCCTGTGATCGATCGAGTGCTTCGCGGAAATGTTGATATCTCCAGTTGGGCAGACCTTTGAGTGCTGTGCCTGTCTCGTTGAATTCGCATTCCTCGTGCAATGAAGCAAGGCCTTCATCAAACCACTCAGGACAGTTTTCAAAATCACTGTGAATCAGTGCATGTGTCAGTTCATGAGCTAATGAACCAATCCCGGTTTCCAGATTGATGGCAATGCAGTGATCATCTCGCGAATAAAAACCTGCGTATTCAACAGGTCTGAATCCTGGCCAGCGAGGACGGAGTGAATTCCACCGTGCCGCCGATTTCACAAGAATGATTTTGATGGGTTTGTTAACTGGTGAGTCAAAATAGCTGATGGACAGGGCGTGTTGGCTCGGGAGCAGGACATTCGCATAGATCCACTGCAAATCTTCCATGGAACTATCGCTCGCCAGGACAAAGGGGGCTCGAGCGAGGATCTGAAAGTCGGTTCCTAATTCCATGCGGAGTTGATTAGCAGCTTCCTGTACGTTTTTGGTGATTTCTTCCTGGGGCGGGGCGTCGTTATCGAGTTTTTCGGCCTTGTGATCCCTGTTGAACAAACTGGATACGGGTTGCCACCACCCGGATGAAACTGGCGATGCTGCCACAGTCGACGGATGGTTTTGCCATGCCGATGTCTCAGGAGAGAGAGCGTGAGGTCTGGTCAGCCAGAAGCAGCACCCAATGATCGCGAATGGGCCGAAAATCAGCACCACGTGTCGCGTTCGTTGATGTGCTGGGGCAGTCGCCATAAACACCAGATCTCAAATGAGCAGGCAAAATTGAAGAGCTGATCCTCACGTCGAGGGCAATAGTCATTCGCTGGGAGTAAGTGTCCGAAGAGAGGATTCATCAATATTCAGGTGGAGTGTTTCCGAATCGTCGATTTCCCGGCGCAATGTCAGATCAAATATGACTGGGCATTTGCAACAGGCGGCCTGTTTCTCCTCGCTTTAGGAAAAATGACAGAAATCCTGAGGAAAGCACCGGGTAACTTTTCCACCACAGGAAGACTCTCCTGACTGAAAGAATCGAAAGAATCGTTCAGGTCATGGAATGGTCAGGTAGACTGGGCAAAAAAAGTTGAGGTGAAACTGACCGATTCCCCCCTAAAACTTCCTTTTCCCAAACTGCTGATTCCCCTAGGCTAGGTGCTCATGCAAACTAGACAGGTGCCTCAAAGTTCCAGCATTCTTGACATAAGACCTTGCGTCATCGAAGTATGCGGTTTTTTGATGAGATGATTTCATGGCCTGTGAACTTGATTCATGGTGGCACAACGAGCTGATCGTTGAATACGCTGCTGCCTGATGGAGAGTGAACAAGCCGCCTCTAACGTGGCCGACTTATAACTGACGGAACCTCATGTACGCACAGAATTACAAGCATTTGGGCGCTCATCCGGAAATTCGTGATGGGGTTTCAGGGACTCATTTTGCTGTGTGGGCACCGAATGCCCGCGAAGTTAGCGTGATCGCTGATCTGAATTTCTGGAGTCATGGGCAGAACTGGTTGCAATCCAGTGACGATGGCGTCTGGCGGGGCTTTATTCCCGGGATCAAGCCCGGAGATATCTACAAATACAGCCTGAAGACGGCCTCCGGCTTGAGACTCGAAAAGTCTGACCCTTATGCCTTTGCAGCCGAGTTACCACCACGGACTGCTTCTGTCGTTTCCGATCTTTCGGGCTTTCGTTGGAATGACGAGAAGTGGATTCGTCAGCGGGAAATGAAGAATATCTACGAGCAGCCCATCTCGGTTTACGAGGTCCATCTGGGATCGTGGCGGAGGCCAACGGATGGTAGACGATACTTCAATTATCGTGAACTGGCCGTGCAACTCGTCGAATACGTTAAGCCACTGGGTTTTACCCATGTGCAGTTGCTGCCCGTGACGGAGCATCCTTTTGATGGATCATGGGGCTATCAGACCACAGGTTATTTTGCTCCGACCAGTCGATTTGGATCACCTCACGACTTCATGTTCTTCGTCGACTACTGTCATGAACACGGCATTGGTGTACTCATGGACTGGGTCCCCGCTCATTTTCCGACCGATGCACACTCGCTCGGAAATTTCGATGGGACAGCACTTTATGAACACGCTGACCCTCGCAAAGGATTTCATCCCGACTGGGGCACCCTGATTTTCAATTATGGTCGCACGGAAGTGGCTGATTTTCTGCTCTCCAGTGCCAGATTCTGGATGGATGTCTATCACGTGGATGGCCTGCGGGTCGACGCCGTGGCCTCCATGCTGTATCTCGATTACTCGCGTAAAGCCGGGGAATGGATGCCGAACATGTTCGGCGGGCGCGAAAATCTGGAAGCCATTCAGTTTTTGAAAGATTTGAACGTTGTGATCCACCAGGATTTTCCTGGCGTGCTGATGGTGGCCGAAGAGTCGACCTCCTGGGGTGGTGTTTCCCGTCCGGTTTACACGGGCGGATTAGGTTTTGGCTTCAAATGGGATATGGGCTGGATGAACGACACTTTGCGGTATTTCCGCAGAGATCCCATCTATCGCCGGCACCACCAGAACGAACTCTCATTCCGGATGGTGTATGCCTTTACTGAGAACTTCATGCTGCCACTTTCCCATGATGAAGTGGTGCACGGCAAACGCTCGTTAATCAGCCAGATGCCCGGAGATCATTGGCAGCAGTTTGCCAATTTAAGAGTTCTGTATGGCTATCAGTTCACCACACCAGGCAAGAAACTGCTCTTTATGGGTGGTGAAATCGCCCAGTGGACCGAATGGAATCACGATGCTCAACTGGATTGGGAACTGACCAAATTCCAGTTTCATCACGGCATCCAGAAACTGATTGCGGATTTGAATCAGCTCTATCGATCCGAATCGGCTTTGCATTATGGCGATTGTGATGCCGAGGGCTTCTCGTGGATCAGCGCTGATGATTATCAGAACAGCGTTTATTCCTGGGTGCGATACGGCAGTCATCCCGAGAACCTGCTGGTCATCATGATGAATCTCACACCGATTCCCCGACACAACTACAAAGTCGGTGTCCCGTTAGCTGGTTTTTATAAGGAAGTTCTCAACACAGACTCCAGTATCTACGGGGGTTCGAATGTCGGGAACTCGGGGGGCGTCTACAGCGAAATCGGACAACTTCATGGGCATGGCCAGTTTATTCAGGTGACCTTACCTCCATTAGGCATGATTGTGCTGAAACCGATCACACGGCCCGCCGCTGTACTCGAAGCCACGGCAGGAAAAGAGGCAAAAGATTAAATCGCTGCCAAATGCGATTCACTTGCCGTGGCAGGGAAGTGTGGCAACGTCCCTGCTCAAGCTTTACCAGGACGGAAGAGTTTCGCTGAATAGATCTTTCGGATTCGTCCGTACAATCGATTCATGTTTCGCCGGACTTGCACTTCTTGCCGAATCCAAGGCACTCGGAACCTGCTTACCGCAGTTTTGAGGGCAAGTTTCTGATATTCCCTCAAGAATATTGGAGACGATCGTGCATCGTGACCAGAAAATCGGTCTCGCCCTGGGCGTCCTGCTGATCGGAGCAGTGGCGGCATTTTTCTTTCGTAACGAACGCTCAACAATGGACGGAGTCCCAGTGATCTCCGACGTTGTTGAACTGGATGCTGTGATCGCTGAGAAAAGCTTCAGGCCTTACCTGGGGGATGCCAGCCGCTCTTCAGACCGGACTGTGGCCCGTCCCGTCAATGATACCCTCATCATTCCCCCGTTAAATGATCCGTGGGAAGGATCTGCGTCTGGCAAGATCGAGGCACCAGTAGCGCCGACCGATAATCCTCAGCAGGCGATGAACCGTGCGTCTGATGAAACGACTCAGGAGTTGCCGGTAATTCCCTGGCCTGATGATGTGCTGGAAGTGCAGTCCGTTACACCAAAACAGGCCGGTAGTTCACCAGCAACTGATAGAAATCAAGGCTTTCGAAGCGAACGCCAGGACCAGCGGGGAATGACTGAGGCTACTGGCGATTCGTCGATTTCAAATCATTCAGGAATCGATCGTTATCAGCGATCAAGTGGCTATGGCCCGGGAGATGCCGGCCGACCAGATTCCGAGGCCATCACGATGGTGACCCATGTCGTCAAAAAGGGTGAAACTTTATCGTCGCTCTCACAAAAATATCTGGGACGTGAAAGTCGTTATCTGGAAATCTTTGATGCCAATCGAGACCAGTTGCGGGATGCTCATGGCGTGCGAACCGGAATGACACTCAGAATCCCTGTCACGAGGAACTCGAGAAACATTGCGGAAACTCCTCGACAGACGAAGGACGATGCTGCATCCCCAGCGCCCGCCAATGGAGAGAAACGATTGTTTGTGCCCTTCAAGCCGCGTCCTGCCAACGCTGCCACCTGGGGGCCAACCACGGAGTTACCCGAAGCGGCACCCCGCCGCCTGAGTCAGCAACCACCCGAAGCCAGCGTGTTGCGTTAAGAATGTCAGTTGGCTTTTGGCATTCGATTCCCTCACATTCTTCAGTGCCGCAACGCGAAGAGTGTGACTGAGCCCAACAACGACATCACTTTGTGGTTGCGATCCGTCAGCAGGAGTGTGCCTCCAGAAAATGTTGGGGGATGCCGATGCGCGGACGGAGAAGTTTCGTCTGCGGGCAAAACTCGGCAACCGCAATCATTTCCCGGTCTTCATTCAGGATGCAAACATGGGTAGGAATCTCTGGTTGACTCTCTGACGTTGAGTGCAGGGCCTGCAGTGCATCACCCGAAATGTTTTTGCCATGCTGCAGGTCTACGACGGCCTGGCGCGTGGCCACCCAACGCTGAGATTCAGTAAAAGCCAGCATAGGGTGGAGCATTAGAGGCTGGAGATCCGTGAGGCTGAAGCCATTCGGCAGGCTGTCGAGCTGCAGTGCGCCATCGAGGTGAAATGGCCCAATATGTGTGCGTGTCAGTGCGGACATATAGGCTCCGCACTGAAGTTTCTCCCCGAGATCTCTTGCCAGGGATCGAATGTAAGTGCCACTGCCACATTCGATCTGCAATTCGATGTCCGGGTTGGCGTACTTCGTTAACGCGATTTGATGAATTTCAACCGTTTTAGGCGTCAGCTCAAACTCCTGACCAGATCGGGCCAGGTCATAAGCTCTTTTCCCTGCCACATGGACCGCACTGAAGCGAGGGGGAATCTGTTGAATCTGGCCACGAAAGTGAGTGAGCTCCTGTTCGATCAACTCGCGCGTGAGATGCTGCGTATCGATCTGGCCGGAGAGTTCTCCTTCGGCATCGTCTGTTGCGGTGGTTTGCCCGAGATGGAAGGTTGCAGAATATCCTTTGGGCAGCGCCTGAACATGCTCCGTCAGACGAGTTGCCGGGCCGATCCCAACGACCAGAACACCTTCTGCGAGTGGATCGAGAGTTCCGGCATGCCCGACCTTCAGGGGGCGAACAGCACGTTCGATTTTGCTGACCACATCGCGGGAGGTCATTCGCAGTGGTTTATGGATATTGAGAAAGCCCCACTTCATGGTGGCGAATATCGTTCTGAAGAGACATGTTTCAGGGTAAAGGCATATTCAAGGGTTATGGCAGAAAAAAGCCCTTGTCATGATGTACATGACAAGGGCTTCGAGGGGTGGCTTACCGGGATCGAACCGGCGACCTCCAGAACCACAATCTGGCGCTCTAACCAGCTGAGCTAAAACCACCACACAGAACAGTTGCACCATTCTTTCTGTAATTTATCTTCGATTGAGGCAGCCAGCAAGTCAAAAGCACAGGGTGGTCTTGGGGGACAATTTTCTTTTGACTGGAGAATCTGCCATTTCCCGAACCGAGTTCTTTGAAACAGGATTGGGAATAGCCCGTCCACTCTGACACAATACAATCGAACTTGTTCAGCCTTGCAGGCTGAATCGGAGAAGGCACTGGACGTGCTTTCATATTGAGCTGTCGCGAGAAGCGTCATCCCACGGAAAACGGCAGGAGCACCCGGAATTGATTGAAACGACATCTGCAGTGTTGAAAATCGATCACCTTGTGACGCAGTTCCGTACGGAAAACGGCTACTTCACGGCAGTGAATGGTTTGACACTGAATATTGGAAAAGGGCGAATTCTCGGACTCGTGGGAGAATCTGGTTCAGGCAAGTCTGTCACCTCGCTCTCCATTATGCGCCTTTTGCCAGAAAGCAGCGCGAGGATTGCCGAGGGCACGATGACGTTTCTTGGCAAAGATCTGGTGAGATTACCCTCGCGGCAGATGCAGGAACTGCGAGGCCATGACATCAGCATGATTTTTCAGGAGCCGGGGACATCCCTTAACCCGGTGTATAAGGTCGGAAGTCAGGTCGCTGAGGTCTTGTTGCTACACCAGCAGGCCACTTCCGGGAATGTGATGCAGCGAGTGATCGAGCTTTTTCATGAAGTGGGTATTCCTCATCCCGCTGAGCGAATTCACAGTTATCCTCACGAGATGTCTGGTGGCCAGAAACAGCGTGTGATGATCGCCATGGCGCTGGCTTGTAATCCCCAGTTGCTGATTGCCGATGAACCCACGACGGCGCTCGATGTCACGATCCAGGCGCAGATACTGGGGTTGATTCGAAAGTTGCAGCAGACACGGCAAATGTCTGTGCTATTCATTACTCACGACCTGGGGGTGATCGCAGAAATTGCAGATGATGTTGCCGTCATGTATCGGGGGAAACTGGTCGAGCAGGGACCTATTGAAGAGATCTTCACGAATCCGCAGCATCCTTACACCCGAGGATTGCTGGCCTGCCGCCCGACGCTTGAGTCGCAGAAGAAGCGGTTGAACACGGTTGCTGATTTCATGGACGTCGTGGAAAACCAGGCGACTGGTGAGTACACAATCGTGCCGAAGCATGCCCACAGCGAACGAATGGTACTGGCTGAGAAGAATGCACGGGATCGGTTATTTTCTCCAAGGTCCGAAGTGATTTCGTTAGGCTACGACGTCTCCGCGATTCCTGAAAACCGGTTTATTCCGGAAGGGACCAAGCCTCTATTGTCAGTGCGTGATCTGCAGGTCTATTACCCTGTCCGCACTGGTTTCCTGCGTCGGGTCACTGGGCATATTAAAGCTGTGGATGGAATCAGTTTTAATGTGTATCGAGGCCAGACATTGGGGCTTGTCGGAGAATCAGGTTGTGGAAAAACCACGACCGGAAGAGCCCTCATGCGGCTGATTTCGTTCACGGGTGGGGAGTTTGACTTTAATGGAATTCCCTGGAGCCAGCTTTCGGAGCGAAATTTAAGGCCTCATCGCCGCAAACTGCAGATTGTCTTTCAGGATCCTTACGCATCGCTGAATCCTCGCATGACCGTCGAAGCGCATTTGACGGAAGCGATGGCTGTGCATCAGCTTGGTGCCAGTAAAAATGACCGCCGCGACATGGCAGCCCAGTTGCTTGTCGAGGTGGGTCTCAAAGAAGAGCATCTGCCCAGATATCCGCACGAATTTTCGGGGGGGCAAAGGCAACGCATTTGTATTGCCCGGGCACTGGCTGTAGAGCCGGAATTCATTATTTGCGATGAATCAGTGTCGGCACTCGATGTCTCAGTTCAGGCGCAGGTACTCAATTTATTGAAGGATCTGCAGGAAAAACGCGGGCTGACTTACATCTTCATCAGTCACGATTTGAGCGTGGTGAAGTTCATGTCGGATATGATTGCCGTTATGAATCAAGGGCGTCTTGTGGAGTACGGCCCGTCAGAATTGATCTACGCTGATCCGCGGGATGAGTACACCAGGCGTCTCATCTCAGCCATCCCTCAGGTCTCTGAGGAAAAACTCAGGCAAAGGATTGCGGCTGGCAACAAAGAAACTGCTTTATGATGAGCAAATTTGAAGCACTTCGTGCTCGCCTTTTGCTGCAAACCCATCTTTAAGGGAGCGTCTCTGGCTTGTGCATGCCGGCAAAACGCACCACGAGAACCTTCTGCTTAGGTTGCAGTTGTTTCGGCTGGCCAAAGAAGTTGCCTCCCAGTGTGGTTTCCGCAGCATTGGTGCAGGAAGCAACTGCCATTTCACCCGTGTTGAGGGTGACAGAAAACTTCTGTGCATAACAGGTTTCGACCAGTTTTCCGCCCCGAAGCTCCCAACCGGCATCTGTCGGTGTGTGTCGCATCTGCTCCTGCCCGTGGTGGAGTTCTGGGATGAAATCGAGGCGAACCCAGCCATCCTGCAGTCGATGCGGGCGCAGCTTCAGAACACACTGAAGTTGCTCAAAGGTTTTTGAGGTCGTCTTTCCGTTTTCATTCAGGCTGACTTCCATAGGATCCAGCCATGATTTGACATCAATATCGGTCGTGGCACCCGATTGAACGACCACTTTTCTGCGAACGCATTGACTGAGTGAATACTCATCTTCGATCTGCCGCGACATTCCGAGGAGTGCTTGCAGCATCGGAGGAGGCGAGGCACCGACAGTGCCAATCCGCAGTCCATTCTGTTGCATCAACTGCCTTAAGCCGGGTGCTGCCGCACCGACTTCATCAATTTCCCGCCAGAGTTGCTCACTGACAGTCGGGTCAGAAGCCGGGCGTTCGACAAACAGAATTTCCAGTTGAATCGAGTTCGCCGGCGCATTGATCGGGGGGAGTGGATTCGTACTCGATATCGATTGCTTTTTGAGAAGCTGGTGTGCCTCTTGTGTGAGTCCTGGCACCAGCACACACCCGGCAAAAACGGGGATCAGCAGGGAAGTCATTCCCAGCAGTAAGACCCCACAGAGCCGGTATGAGCAATGCCAGTTCACGGTAAGTTTTGTCCTGAAATCGAGGGATGCCATGTGCAGGAGAGGAGCCAGCGATCAAATCGAGAAGAGGGCAGTTATCGTCAGAAATGGTGTGAAATATCGCCCGGCGGTGAGGCCATGTCCTAGAGACATCGAAGTGGTTTGAAGCAGGGTAGGGAAGTGTGGCAGGTGTAATGGATGGCAAGTGCGAAGGATGGCAGAGAAAACGGTTACTGAGCAGTGAACGTCAGACTGGGGAGGAAAAAGGCTTTCGACGGATGAGATTTGGTGGAGAGCAGAATCAGTGCTTTTAAAAGCAGATGTCGTGCGGGGTAAAGGATCGAGCGGAGGAGTGAAGAGATTTTGCGGAATTGTGCTTCTAAAAAGTGACACAAAACGTGTCAACATCAAAAATCGTCGCCATATCTCGTTTCAGAGGGGGTGGTTAACAATCCAGACTGTGCGGAAGTCTGTGGGAATGAGTCACATTTCGAATGACTTTTTGGTTGAGATCTGGTTGAAAACGGAGATTAGGTTGTGACGATTCGATCGAATGCCTAGAATCGCGAACGTTTTGAAGTGGCCTGCAAGGCTTTCCATGCGATGGGATTTTGGAGTTTGGCATGTCGACGTTTCTGTTTACGAGCGAATCAGTCAGTATGGGGCATCCTGATAAGGTGTCTGACCAGGTTTCGGATGCGGTTCTGGATGCCTTGTTAGCCCAGGATCCCCGAGCTCGTGTTGCTTGTGAAACGTTATGCACCACAGATTTTGTATGTCTGGCTGGTGAAATCACTGCCAACGCTCAGGTTGATTACGAGAAGGTCGCCCGCGAAGCCATTCGCCAGATTGGCTACACCAGTGATGACATTGGCTTTAACGCCGCAACCTGCGAAGTGCTGGTCAAGCTGCACAGCCAGAGTGCAGATATTGCGATGGGTGTCGACCGCGATGGTGCCGGCGATCAAGGATTAATGTTCGGGTATGCCTGTGATCAGACACCCGAACTCATGCCCCTGCCGATTGCACTCTCTCATCGTATTATCAATCGCTTGACCGAAGCTCGCCAGAAAGGTGAGGTCAACTGGTTAAGGCCAGACAGCAAGAGTCAGGTCACTGTCGAATACGATGCCAAGAACAATGCGGTCGGGATCTCGGCAATTGTGGTTTCGACGCAACATGCCGAACATGTTTCGCAAGATGAGATTTCTGAGTTTGTGCGTTCGGCTGTGATTGGGAAATCTGTCCCGACATCCCTGCTGAAGCCATCCACCAAGTACCATATTAATCCGACAGGTCGATTTGTGATCGGTGGGCCACATGGTGATTCCGGGCTGACAGGTCGCAAGATTATCGTCGATACGTACGGCGGTTGGGGTCGTCATGGTGGTGGAGCCTTCAGTGGCAAGGATCCCACAAAGGTGGATCGCTCCGCCGCTTACATGGCTCGCTACATTGCCAAGAATATTGTGGCAGCCGGTTTGGCTAAAGAATGTGAGCTGCAACTGGCATACGCGATTGGTGTGGCTGATCCTGTCAGCGTGCGAATCAACACCAACGGCACAGCCCTGATTGCTGAAGACAAAATTTCCGAGCTGGTTCGCGAAAATTTCAAGATGACTCCGCTGGGAATCATTGAGTCGTTGCAACTGCGTCAACCGATCTATCAGCGAACAGCCGCTGGTGGCCACTTTGGTCGTAATGAACCGGGCTTCACCTGGGAAGCCACAGATAAAGCCTTGAAACTCCGAGAGCAGGCTGGGCTGGGTTCGACCTTGCCGCCAGTCGGCCATATTGCTTAATGAATGGATCACCACCCCGGCCTTGTGCAAACAAAGCCGGGGTTTTCTGTTTAAAAGTGAATGCTGGAATAGTTGCCATGGATGGCCTGTTTCAATTGATGCATCGATCGAGGCCTGTCTTGCAGGTCTTTCTTGCAGTATTAGCCACGCTGATCAGTCTCAGCATCTTCGTGATATCCGCCGACCGATTCCCGGTGATCGCTTCGCTTCTGGCTGGAATATGCCTGCTGATCTGGCTGGTGCTGACCATCACCCGGCGTATTGACTCAGATGTTGCTTATCAAAGTTGGTTGCTGGTGATGGCTGGTGGTTTCAATGCCGCCTGCTGGTTTAGCTTCGCCATCATTTCGGGCTCCCCGTTTTTTGCCGGTGTGTTGGCAGGGCTGCTGCTGATTGCTTTTCTCGGCCAGTCGCTGGCTTCTTCCGTTCACAATCCAAACATGCATCTGGTTAAAGACCTGCTTGCGAAGTCTGCACCGGTTTCCTCAGAGGTCGTTACTCAAAGTCTTTTGTCGGGGTTTGAGAAACAATTCACTCAGACCACTGTTGAGGCTCATTCGCCAGAAGACGTACATCCGCAAGAAGATATTCACCTGAATGACGACCAGAGAAGCCAGATTGGAAGTCTCTGGTCCAATTCCGGAGAGGATGATCTGTCAGAAATTGACGAAGAATTGACGGCTACAGACGATTCTGTGAGCCACCTTGTTCGCTTTGTGTACGATGATCGCGAAGTTCAGGAAGGACACCTGCGAATTGAGTTTGAGCAGGGAGCGAGGGAGTCTCTCTTTCATTTGGTATTTTCACCGCCGTTTGATCATGTGCCCCGCATTGAGATGGAGGACACGACTGCCGGCGAACTTGAGCTCGAGCCACTCGTGGTTTATCGATTTGGAGCGAGAATTAAAGCTCGTCGATCAAGCTCAGTTGAAGCTCCTTCGCTATTCGAGATTGCCTATCAGGCTGCTGCTCCACGCCGTGCTGCATGAGACTCTGCTGCATGAGGCGGTACTGAGTCGAGTGATTGCCTGCGATAGATCAGGTGGGCAATAAAGATCATGGCTATCGAACATCTCGACACCCCGCAGTGGAGAGGAAGATCATTCTTCGATTCGCAGATAAACAGGGCTAAAGAGCCCGGCGGGAAGCTTCTGAGTCAGCAGTTCTTCGTTGACGGAAATCAACACTCTCAGCTTCGAGAAGATGTTCGGTGACTGAGGGAGCAGGAATGAATACTGCTCCCTCGTTTCGTCGAAAGTGCCGATACGTTCGGAATTGAATTCAACACTCCCCGTTCCGCGCATTCCAGAGAACTCGACAAACACGAATCTGGCGGCTGGTGCCTTGGTAGAGTCTTGTTGAGCCGGGGACTGTATTTGGATCCGCGGATAATGGAAGCTTCGGGAATACTGCACTTCACCAGCTTCATTTCCATGCAGGCAGGTGTATTCGACAGGCATCTTGGCAGAGCCTTGAAATTGCTGGTTTTTCGTCAAACTGGTCCACAGATAGTCCCATGGGCCCTTCAGGGCAATGCGATGGCTGGACATGAGTTTCCTACATCGAAAATGGCAATTCGTGGACCCATGAAAATTCGTCGGGAAGTCGATCAGGTCCAGACATGTTGGCTAGAATTCAAAGAGCGCAAGCGGTAGCATGCAACGGAGTTAAGATTTCCATATGGGTTGACACCGATCATCGAAAACGCAGAGTCATTTGTCTGACGACGGGTGTTCACTTTGTAAACGATGATTCGAGTGTTCTGGATTCTCGATATGCATGATGCATCGATCGGACAAAAGATTCGAGAGTCGATGATGCCCGAAGGTCTGCCGCTGGATCTTCTGCAAATGGCAGAGACGCACCGAATTGCCGAAGAGGCTCAAGTGATAGAAAAAATTGTCGAGTCGACATCATCTGAGATCATATCCTCATTAGAGACGAGTCCGAGTTCTCAGATCAACAACGGTCATGTTCAGTCAGAATCTCATGGTGAGCCAGCAACCAGCGGTGAAGTTGTGAAGCAGCCAGTGAGAACTGCTGATCCTCAATGGCCAACACGGACATCACAGCTTCTGGGTTTTCAGATCCTGGGTGTCGGGGCCTATGTTCCCGATCAGGTCGTGACCAATGCCGAGCTGCAGGAGCGTTGTGGCATTGATCCTGATTGGATTGAACAGCGAACTGGAATTCTCGCTCGTCGTTATGTGGCTGAAGGGCAGGCCACCAGCCACTTGTGCATTATGGCCGCTCAGCGGGCCATGGCCGACGCGGGAGTCACAGCCGAGGAAGTTGATCTGGTTGTGATTGGGACTTTTACACCCGATCATCTCTGCCCATCGACGGCGAATCTTGTGCAGGCTCATCTGGGTATCGAAGCTCCAGCCATGGATCTGGCAGCGGCCTGTTCAGGATTTACCTATGCATTAGCAACCGCTGCTCAATTTATTGTCACTGGAAATAGCCGCCGGGCACTGGTGATTGGCGGGGATTGCAACAGCCGGATTGTCAATCCGCAGGATCCTAAGGTGGCACCTTTGTTTGGCGATGGCGCCGGTGCTGTCGTACTGGGCCGAGGCGATGAAAAGCAAGGTCTGGTGCGGTATCAGCTCGGTTCGGATGGCTCCGGGGCGAGCCTTCTGGATCGTCCTGCTGGCGGGACACTTCACCCCTTCACGGAGTCTGATCTTCGTGATGGAAAAACCTATCTGCAGATGGATGGCAGAAATGTTTTCAAATGGGCTGTGAAGGCAGTCTGTAACAGTATCCTTGTGACGCTGGAACAAGCTCAGGTTTCAATCGAGCAGGTTTCCATGTTTATTCTCCATCAGGCCAACCTGCGCATCATCAACCATGTTGCTGAAGATCTGGGGATCCAGCAGGATCGTATTTATAACAATCTTGATAAGTACGGAAATACTTCGGCTGGCTCAATACCTATCGCCCTGGCTGAGGTGATTGCCAGTGGTCGCCTGCAGCGGGGTGAGCTGCTGTTGATCTGCGGCTTTGGAGCCGGGTTAACATGGGGAACCTGTCTCCTGCGGTGGTGATGTATTTGTTCGCAAGCCGTGTCAGTATCTGCAAAGCTGTACATGACCCTCTCCTGCTTTGAAGTTCTCCTCCGGAAAACGGGCTGTTGAGAACCTGAAATCCACAATCTTTCTAAAGGTGACTGGCTATGCCACAGGTGTTGATGACGAGGGCTCACAGGTAAAGCCTGCTAAACAACACCTGATCTGCTTAGTGTAAATATCAGACCTCTACCTCCCTGATAGAGGGAGAGAAGCCGGGTCAGAATGCCAGGAACCTGGGTCGACTGCTTGAAAGCGACTTGAATAGTCAAACGCTACTACGCTTATTGCCAGCAGGGTTATTGTGAACAGTAATTCCGTGTGTCTATAGTTTATTGGAGTGTTTTTGTAGTCGTAGTACTTTATTGGGAACAAAGGGCTCGATTCCGCTGGTTAAGTTGGATTTCTGTTGATTGGCAGCAGCAAGTAGTCGTTAGATAAACCGGAAAATCTTCTAAAAGCCATTGGCTAGTCATTCAGTAGCCAGATAGGCTTGCAAAATGAACGGTTGGGCTGCACTATAGTAAATGACAATACCAGCAGTTCTGATAGTGCTTCACGAACTTGCTGAGTTGCGATCAGGTTCCCGCAGGTTGTGGCAGCATTCTGAGGGATTTTCCAGTCATTATGTTCTAGTGCTGACTCGCAGAAAACGTGGGCAGTTGCTTCTCAGGAGATTCTCATGGCTAAGGCAAAGTTTGACAGTTCGATCAACAAGTCTGCTCTCTATCGTGAAACCATCATCGCCCTGGGTGGGCCGGAAAAGGCCACTAACGCTCAGGTGAAGAGCAGCATTGAGTCGCAGTACGACGGTTGGGAATGGGGTAGCAATCCTGCTGCCGCCATTGGTCAGGTTCGTAAGTCCATGTTGGCTGCCGATGGCAAGCCAGTACCAAAGCGAACCAAGAAGGTTGCCAAGAAGAAGACCGGAGCCAAGCCCGGCCGTAAGCCCGCAGTGAGCGTTGCCACGAGTGGTTCGTCATCTGCAGTGGCCGTGGCTGCTGCACTGAGCTTCCTGACAACCTATAGCGATGCTGATGCGGCACTGAGCAAAGCCCGTGAAATCGTGCAGACGGTGGGCCCTGAGTTGGCAAAGCAGATGGCCGACATGCTTGCAGGTCACTAGAGACAATCTGACAGTTTTGAGACTGTCGGTAAAACCATGATTCATCGCTTGCCCGGTTCGCAATTTCATTTGCTGACCGGGCAAGGTTGTTTTTGGCAGGGATCCTGTGAGAATATAAGGTCGAAGCAGATGGAAGATGTTTGAGTGAGGGAGAAGGCTGTGCTTGTCCAGATGGAACTTGTGCGGATCATTATCAGCGAGATCAATGATCAGCAGGTCATTTATCTGAAGGAAGTCGATGGCTCGCGAGCCTTCCCGATTCTGATAGGTCTCTTTGAAGCGACCAGTATCGACCGGCGTGTACGAGGTGATGTACCGCCCAGGCCACTCACTCATGATCTGCTGAAAAATATTGCCGAGCAGTTGGGAGCTGAAGTGCAGGATGTGGTGATCAACCATCTGGAAGATCACACTTACTACGCTTCTATTCGTATCCGCCAACAGGGGGAACTGATTGAGATTGATAGCCGGCCCAGCGATGCCATCGCATTGGCCGTGCATTATCAACCTTTTCTTCCCATTTATGTGACAGAATCTGTTCTACAGGATGTGACCGGCTGATCAAATGACTATGTGACAGAATCAAGCAGGCCCGGAAGTTACTACAAACTTCCGGGCCTTTTATCTTCTGCTGATCGAGGAATCTGCTATCCGCTTTCAGGAAAGCATTTTGAATCCGTGTCGTCAGTTACTTGCTCAGTTTGCTCAACAGATCGAGAGTGGCCTGCCAGGAGGTTTTGTCCGCCTGTTCATCGTACTTCATGCCTTCGATCCCATGTTTGCCGGCATCGGGGACAGTGAAGCTATGACGAACCCCCGGGAATGAGACAAACGTGAGTTGATCGCCGGAACCTTTAAATGCTGTCTGGAACTGCTCGACGACTTCTTTGGGAATAAAAGCGTCATCAGCTCCATGAAAGACGAGAACTTTCGCTTTGACCTGGCCAGCTTCTTCAGGCGTAACTTTGGGGAGTGCCCCGTGATACGAGACAACGGCATCCAGGTCGCTACCCTTTAAGGCGAGTTGAAGAACCGTCGATCCTCCAAAACAGTAGCCAATCGCCACCAGATGCTCTGGATTCACGTGCTCGTCTTTCTTCAAGACATCCAGGGCAGCATTTGCGCGGGCCAGCCATTCCTGTTGATTGGAACGTACACTGGTTGCCATGGTCCCGGCATCTTTGGGGTGCTGAGTGGTCTTGCCTTCGCCATACATGTCGCAGGCAAAAGCAACGTATCCTGCCTCTGCCAGTTTTTGAGCGCGATTTTTGGCGTAGTCGTCTAATCCCCACCATTCATGAACGACAAGGACTCCCGGGCGGCGTCCCTGAATCTCATCATTCCAGAAAATCGTCCCTTTGGATTTCACTGTGCCAGCCTGATACTCGATCTCTTTCGAACGGATTTCCGCCAGGCAAATGGCGGTCGAGAATGAGGTCATCAGGCCTACGGTCGTTGCGAGCAGAAATCTTGGTGACCACATAAGTTTGTATCCCTCCTGAGATAACAATTCGGGTTTAAAGTCGCGCTTCGGCAGAAGTATTCTCCCTCTTGAGCATAGTCAGAGAAGTGTTCTGTTCCAATTCTGGAGTCTTCTCGACTTGAATTCGCAATCAAGGGAGTCTATGTCTGGAAAAAAATTCAGGGACTGGATCCGCTGCTCAACGGGGAATCGACCGGAAGTTGAGGGGGTCTCGAGATCAACCGCCTGCTCAGCGTGCCAGCCAGCCGCCATCGATATCGATGATACTGCCGTGCATGTAGTTGGATGCACTGGAGCCCAGGAAAACACACAAACCACCCAGTTCCTCGGGTTGTGCCCAGCGCCCGGCAGGGATGCGGCTGAGAATCTGCGGGCCTCGAACAGGATCGTTGACCAATGAGCCCGAGAGTTCCGTGAGCATATAGCCCGGACAGATGCAATTGACGTTGATGCCTTGAGCTGCCCACGAGTTACAGAGTGATTTGGTCAGTCCGGCCAACCCATGCTTGGCGATGGCATAAGCCGGGATCTGCCAGCCACCCTGATGGCTCATTACCGAACCAACATTAATAATTTTTCCAGAGCCTCGCTGGATCATCGATGGGGCGACCTGTTGGGCGAGATCGAAGGCGGCTTCAATATGAACAGCCAGCATGGTCTGCAGGTGAGTAAGAGGATACTCCTCGGGCGGAAAGCGGGCCGTTAAACCCGCGTTGTTGACGAGGATATCGATTGATCCCGCGATGGACCTGGCCTTTTCTACAAGACCAGCACGATTTACCTGATGACTGAGATCGCAGGGGAGGAAGTGGAATCGTCGGCCCAGAGAGAGAATTTTCTCAATATGTGCCTCGGTGGGTGAGGTTCTTGAGACACAGACGATATCTGCACCCGCTTCTGCCAACGCTAAAGAGATGGCCGCTCCGAGGCCTCTGGAACCACCCGTGATCAAAGCGACCTTGTGATCCAGCCGAAAGAGATCGAGGATCATGTCGAAAGGTCTCCTGAAGTGCTGTGGCTAGAGGGCGATACGCGGCAGAATCTCGGGGATGAGGCGGGCCAGTTTAGCACCGCCACGTGCAGCCACTTCCAGAATTTTATTCAGTTCCACCGGCTCGAGCGCATCGGGCAGGCAAAGATCTGTCACGACAGAGAAGCCGAGAACGCGTAAGCCCGCATGGACTGCGACGAGTACTTCCGGAACTGTCGACATCCCCACGACATCGGCTCCCATGAGCTTCAGCATGCGGTATTCAGCACGGGTTTCCAGGTTCGGGCCGCTGACTGCGACAAACACACCTTTGGGGCAATGTATGCCCAGTTCCAAGGCCACCTGACGGGCGACTTCCATGTGCTGGCGATCATAGGGGTGGCTCATGTCAGGAAAACGAGGTCCCAGCGATTCATCGTTAGGGCCACGCAAGGGGTTTTCGGGCATGAGATTGATGTGATCTTCGATAATCAGCACATCCGAGAGATCCAACTGTGGATTGATTCCACCGGCGGCGTTGGTCACAAGGAGTGTCTTCACCCCCAGGGCCTTCATGACGCGCACTGGAAAAGTGACTTGTTCGAGAGAGTACCCTTCGTAGTAGTGAAATCGACCTTCCATGGCGACAACAGGAATGCCGCGTAATCGCCCGCAAACCAGCCGGCCGGCATGAGATTTCACGGTCGAGGTCGGGAAGTGAGGAATGTCGCTGTAAGGAATCGCGACATCCTGCTCGATTTGTTCCGCCAGACCACCGAGACCAGTTCCCAGAATCATGCCCACAGCAGGTTCACCTTGCCAGAGCTGGGAGATTTTGGCAGTGGCCTGGTCAATGCGTGATTTCAGTTCGGACATCTCGATTTCCGGATGAGTTCGGCTCAACAGACGCATGAAATGCTACGTGAGCCGTCAACTAAGGAGAGCATAGAAGGTGGAATAACAAACTCAGGGAGAGCCTGCAAAATGGCAGACTCTCCCTGAGAAAACATCAAATCTTGATTTCAGTTACTGCGAGTAAGGAAACATTCCCAGTCGAAAACCATCGTTTCGCAGCGGTCAAAGCGATCTCAGTCTCAGCATTCGCTGAGAGTCCGATGATTAGTAGTCATCATCTTCGTCGTCGAGATCATCATCGTCGTCGTCATCGTCGTCATCATCATCAAAATCATCGTCGTCGTATTCGTCATCGAAGTCTTCTTCGTCATCGAAGTCATCGAGATCGTCATCGTCGAGGTCATCGACATCTTCATCGTCGAATTCATCATCTTCATCGTCTTCTTCGTCATCCATATCTTCGTCCTCATCCTCGTCTTCGTCGCGGGCACAGACGGGCGAGGTGATGAAGGGAAGATCGAATTCCGAAGTCCACGAGGTTGCGAACAGAGGATTCAACGTGTCTGGCGAGACTGCCAATACTGCCAAGCTCATGAATACGAACCTCAATCCTATTGGTGTCGTTCCTGTATTGACTCAAAGTCCGATCTGACGAGTTTTGAGTCACATTGTGATGTGAATAACAATTGATCATCGTATCGCAGGTCGGAAGATTTCCTGCCACTGGTATTCGAGCAGACCGTCGATGTCAAGGCTCATCTGTTGGCCGAAAACTGAGAATTTTCGAGAGAACATCAAAGTCGGTCGCCAGTCATACACAATCACAGTTCGGTCTTCCGGGCGCGGTCACTATAATCATGCTGGATCAATGAGCAAGCCTGACTCGTGGCCGCCATCGAGAAATTATTATGATTTTTTTGATGTGACCCGTCGGAATTCGGAAAAAGTTTCTGGCAATACTTCGGCAGGGGCGGAAATCTGCAACTCAGGCGTCTCTCAGGGAGATACCTGAAAATCGCTGAAAACACAAATTGCAGCCAATAATTCTCAGGAGTTCAATTTCTGACAGGTCGAGAGAAACTTTGTGGATTAGCATTTCCAGTTAAATTCTCTGCATTGTACGCCAAGGGCGAGTCCGCCATGGGAGAGTCAACAGTGGGCTTCGAGTGGAGGCTGAGTCGCAACCTCGGCTGGCTCGCAAAGTTCCACGGCCCCAAAAAGATGATTTTTACACGATTTCGAGCTCTGCCGTGACTTCTCACTGCCAATCAACACAACTCGGCATCGTGAAAAATGGCAGCGTGGTTCTAAGATCAATTGTGACGCGAGTTTCCAGTTTCAGTGTGAAGGCAGCACCCATGTGGACAGTTCCCAAGAATGCCGAAAGCGGGATGTCGACTGCGTTGTGCCCACCATCACCTGCTGATGACGGAACATCCTGCGGTGAATTGGAGATTCGTCCGTTTCTGGTGGATCAGGAAGAAAACGAGGCGGGGGAGGGTGTTGGTCTCTGTTCAGAAATCAGGCATCCGATCGTGGTTGCTTCCGGGATACGGAGAATTGTTCTTCAGGTGGGTGGAGTCAGTTGTATCGGTTTAGCCATTGCAGGCGTGTTTCTACCGGTGTTGCCGACGACTCCCTTTCTCATTCTGGCCAGTTTCTTGTTCTACCGGTCATCTCCCGAACTGTACCTTCGTCTGCATCAGCACCGCTTTTCAGGGCCGCTTTTGCGAAAATGGGAGCGAGACCGGGGAGTTAGTTTCAGGGTAAAAATGGGTGCTGTGGGAATCGTCCTGCTGATGGTGGCACTCACCCTGCTGTCAGGTCGCATCAACTCTCCCATGCAATGGCTGATTATGGGATTGGCGAGCATCGGCATTATGGTCATCCTGCTCCTGCCATCCCCACGTCGACAGCCAGTTTCTCTGGTACGAATCGAGGAATTCTCCAGCAAAAAAGTGGGCTAACAGTTCCTTGAGACTGACAATCAAGCCAACACATCTCGGCCGCTGGTGCGAGAGAGCCATTTAAGTGCTGGTGCCTAATCCTAAAAGCACGCAATGCTTCGGCACTGGCGGATAAGAATCCCCTGCCAGGACGACCACTCTGTCTTCAAAGAACTGGTGGCTGTCAAACTGGACTTCCTCGATTGAGCCCAATTTCGTACGAATCAACCGGGAGCATTTGCGTTGATGGAATGCAGGCGATGCCTTTGTTGATCGAGGGCGCTGTTGAAGTCGCCATGCATCACAATGGTCCAACACGCATCACAATGGTTCAACCGGTAAGTCACTGAGCGAGAGCTGCAGATCAAGTTCGACTGACGAGTGATTAGAGACTGACAAAGTCTGCGAGGGCGGGGTGGTTCGATGAGCCAGCGGCACGCACTATTGATCGATGACAATCGTATCTGGATTCGACATCGCGGGCGTGTCTTCGGTCCGTTTGACTACGAATGGAGCCCCGATTTTTGCGGAGCCGAATTTCATTATTCGGGACAGAAGTTTGGCGAGTATTGCAGCGTCGATGAGATCTACGTCGATGCGAAAGATCTGGGGCTGCCACACGCTGTTTCCGAGGTGGCGGTCCTCGTCATTGGAAGTCTCATTTGCGGAGTTCTGGCAGGTGAAGTTCTGGCTGAACGGATCGATCGCATCAACCAGTGTTTAAGTCGCTATGGTTTTTGTCGCTTTCTGCCTGTGGAAATGCATCAGCCATAAATCTGGCCAGTGTGGGTAACTTTTCCGATTCCGGGGGATGTGATAGAACGCTGTCTGGTGGCGTCGGGGTCTGTTTCCACCAAAGTTGCGATTCGGTTTTTCACCGATGCCCCCCCGACGATTTGGCTAAGCCTGCCGACATGATCGCCGCGACCTCGAATCGTCCTGTGTCCCCGGTGGAGAACGTCTCTTCAGACAGACAGCCTGTCCGTCGTGATCTGGCTGCGAGTATGGGTGATGGCGCTTCCTACGGTGTGATGGTTGGAATCGGCGAGACATACGTTCCTGCTTTCGTCCTCGCGGCTGGGCTGGGCGATGTCTTTGCAGGCTTGATTGCGAGCGTTCCTGTATTTCTGGGGAGCGTGCTGCAACTGATTTCGCCAGCAGCGATTCGAATTCTGAAATCGAACAAGTTATGGGTCATGCTCAATGCTTCGATTCAGGCCGCGTGCTTCATTCCATTGATCGTTGCGGCGACGTATGGAGCGATTTCTCAGTGGCAGGCACTTTTCATCACATCGGTTTACTGGGCCACCAGTCTGGCGACCGGCCCGGCATGGAACACCTGGATGGGGGCGGTTGTTCCCAAGTCTGTACGTCCTCATTTTTTTGCGAAGCGGGCGCGTTTCAGCCAGGCGATGACGCTGGCAGGATTTCTGGCTGGAGGGTTTATCCTTCAGGCGGGGACATCCTCCGCAGCGCCGACCAGAGCTTATATCCTGCTGTTTCTGATCGCGGGGATCAGCCGGGTCATTTCGGCATTCTGCCTCTCTCGCAAGAGTGAACCCCAGCCTGTGCGACTGGTCGATGATCTGCCATTCATGCAAAGAGCCATGAGTTTCGGTCGGGGAAGGGCAGGGCGGCTATTGTTGTTTGTGGTCTGCATGCAGGTGGGGGTCTGTATCTCAGGGCCGTTCTTTGTGCCCTACATGCTCAAAGGATTGAAGCTGACGTACATTGAATATGTGATATTGATTGGGACTTCGTTTGTTGCCAAGTTTTTAACATTGCCTTACTGGGGGCGGCTGGCCAAAAAAGTGGGCGCCCAGCAACTCTTATGGATTGGTGCCATCTGTATTACGCCTCTCGCGGCTGCCTGGGATGTCAGTTTCAATTATGGCTGGCTGGTGTTGGTTCAGATCCTGGCGGGAACGGCCTGGGCCGCTTACGAACTGGCTGTGACGTTGCTCTTCCTGGAGGCTATTCCAGAGCATGAACGAACCGGAACCCTCACGATTTATAACGTGGCGAATAATGCCGCTTTGCTGGCAGGCTCTTTGATCGGGACGTTCATGCTGCGATCAATGGATGTCACCATTGAGGCCTACCTTTGGGTTTTCGCAGTCTCCACAGCCGCCCGGGGAGCGAGCCTTTTGATTCTGGCGACAGTACCAAAGATGAGTTCTGGTGTTGTAGAACCCACGTTTCGACCATTGTCTGTTCAGCCTTCGATGGGTTCGATCGATCAGCCAGTTCTGGCAGGACTTCCGGCCGATGCCGAGAATCAAGTGGCTGAGAACGAGCTCCTGCTTTCCGCGGAACACGATGCGGACAGCGGGATCCCTTTGCAGAATCGCTCCTCCGTTTTTCCAGAAGAGGCACCGGCAAAATGTCCGTCGGAAGGCTCGGATCATACTTAGCGAGCTGCTTCACTGCAGGAATGATGAGTCAATAGGGTGGAATCGTCTTCCACAAGACATCAGTTCTCTTTTCCAGAGTTTCCGGAAAGATCCTTTGATTCATCCCATACGGCAGGCCACCGTTCTCCTGATTGATCGAGAGGTTGCGATGGAGGAGATTGACATCGCTTCCTGGCGGATGGCAAGATTAAGCGGGGTGCATCCTTACAGCGAGACGAGCTTATGAAGGCAGAATTGACGCCACTCAAAGGTGGCCCTGTGATTCCTATCACGCGAGACATTACGCTGATCGGCCGTCAGGAAGATCTGTGCGATGTCTTTATTGATAAAAGCAGTATTTCCAAACTGCACTGTCTCATTGTCCGGACTGACGGATTGCTGTTCATCCGCGATCTGGGAAGTACGAATGGCACGAAGGTTAATGGTCAGCGGGTTGTCAGGGGCGCACTTTTACCGGGGGATGAACTTTCACTGGCCAGTGAAAAATTCCGCGTCACCATGGGGCCAGCTGATCCCGTGGTCCATCAGCAGGAAGCACATACCGAGGTCATCCCCGTCGCCATTCCTGAGGATCGGTTAAGGCTCTCTCCAGAAACACCACTTCCAGCGAACGCGCCATCTCGCAGTGATGTCAAGCTGATTGAAGAGTAGCCAGAGATGTCTGATTCACACCCCATGTGCGTCAACAGGCTGACTTCTATTCTTTCGAGTGATGGGATTTACTCGCTGCGTGGATGAGGTCCGAGCGGCCTGATCGAAGAAATCTCATCGAGACTGATCGGCGAAGTGGTCGTTAATTCCTGCGAGTGACAGTCGCGATAGACCAGAACGATCTGCTCATCACGGCTCAATCGACCATTGATGTAACCCGAAATCTCGCTCCCATTACGAAGCGAAACATTCCACTGGCGAGATTCATCAAAGCCAAGTTCCGTATGAATCACGCCTTCAAAACGCTCCCAGGCCCAGGGCCATAAGGTGGCGTCTGGCGAGATCTGCCCGGCGAGATCGCCCCAATTCAAAGCGGCGAGCCGAAGTTCGGCAACAGAGGCAAAGCGGCACCAGGGCCGCAATACGTGCTGAATCCAATGCTTTCGGGATTCTACCAGACTGACAAAATCAGTGACGTCAGAAACTTCTCTTTTCGAATGCGTTGCCAAACCTGACAGGGGAACGAAAGTGGATGACGCTGCGGCGATCGAAGCTTCCATCTCGTCCATGAATTTGCCACCTTCCTTTCGTTCACTCAGCAGGCAAACAGGTTCAATATGATATGCCGACGATGGTTCCAGTTTTGACTTCAGCGGGATCGAACTCTAACCAGATTAAATCCGCCTGGAGATGAACGATTCTACGAACGTGTAGATTTCCTCAGCGATTTCTGTCTGAGAACGGAGAATCGAATTCTGGAGGCAGGGGACGACATGCCAGAGTGGGTTATTCGCTGCCAGATTTCGATACTCAATCAGTACGCGTTCCAGATAATGCTGATCGGCCTCATGAAGATCGGCCTTCGATGTCGTGTAATCCCTCGCCTGCTTGCGATCAATCAGTGTTGTCGCAGTTTCCGCAGTGGTATCCAGTAGGACAACCAGATCGGGCCTGGGCATCTGATAAAGGTGATATTCAACGTGCTCAATCCACTGCTGCATTTCGGCTCGCAACTCCGGCTGGGCCTTGGTGAGTTGATGAGCCAGATTCGAAGGGATGTATCGATCACAAAGTACGATCTTGCCCTCGTTCAACGCCGATTGAAGAAGTCCTCGACTTTCGAAGCGATCGCCAGCATAGAGCATTGCCGCCAGAAACGGGTGAACCTGCTCCAGAGTACCAAATTTCCCATTGAGAAAATCGGCCACGCGCTGTCCGAAAAATGTGCTTTCGTAACGCGGAAAGCTCAGCGTAAAAACATCTCGTGACGATGACATGAGACGTTCGTGGAGGAGTCTGGTCTGGGTTCCTTTCCCCGCACCGTCGATTCCTTCAATGACAATCAGTAACCCGGAAGATGAATGCGGACGATGTTCGAGAACCACCAGGACAACCGCCTTCTTTATGGAGCTGTTTCTACCATTCGAAAATCTTTCGATGGGAGAATATCGAGGATCGTCCTCGTTGCTGCAACTCGTCAGGTGGCCTGCAACTGGCTGATTCCCGAAGGAACATCGATTGCCATCAGGAAGTAATCCTGCAGGCGACTCAGTTTCAGCACATCGGCAACTCCACCATTGGCGGCTGCCAGGACCATACGGCCATCTTTACGATGAAGACGCCGATGAAGCGTGATCAATTTTCCAAGAGCTGCACTGGTCACAAAGGTGACACGTTCCAGGCTGACCACAAGTTTACGACAGTTAAATGTATCGATTAAGGACAGTAGTTCCTGCGACATCTGTTCGAGGTTTTCGTCCTCAGTCAATAACTTGCGGCTAATGGTGGCGACAAGCACATCACCATTAGGCTGCAGGTCAAAAAAACTTGCTTGAAACTCAGGTTGACTCATTCGAACCACCTTCGCCCGGCCTGAATTCACAACAAGAGACAATCTCGATTTGGACAGCAGAGGACTGGCGTCTGTTACACATGCCAGACTTCGGACCCCTCGCCCAAGAGCATACCCTGCCGCACGCCAATCACCAATGTTTCTCTCAATTGTCCTAAGTCGGAAATACTTCCCGCGAGGATAACGGGACAATAGCGCTCGTCGGTACCAACGACTAAATCCGGATGGTCGGGATGCATGGACTCGACCATCACCTCAATTCTGGAGCCCTTCAGATTTTCTCCAAAGGATTGCACCAGTTGCAGTTCGAGATCTTCGAGTGCCTTGATCCGAGCATCGATGACATGCCCATGGACACGGTTCGGGAATGTAGCGGCGGGTGTTCCTTCTCGGGCACTGAAGGAAAAGGCATGAATTTTTGTGAATCCGACGTTGCGACAGACATCGAGAGTTTCTGCAAACTCTTCGTCGGTTTCACCGGGAAAGCCCACAATGACATCGGTCGAAAAACCCGGTTGCGGCAACGCTTCCTTGAGTTGATCGACAATGTCGATGAATTTTTCTCGGGTATAGCGTCTTCTCATGCGTGACAGCACAGCATTCGAGCCACTTTGCAGGGCGGGGTGAAACTGAGGACAGAGATGTTCGGCATTACTGACAGAGCTGATGAATTCTTCTGTCATTTCAGCGGCTTCAATGCTCGATAGACGCATTCTCCAGTGACCAGGGATCTTGTCGAGGCGGTCAATCAGGTGCCAGAGCCTGATGCGGGGAGCACCGGGTGTTCTCCTCCTGAGATCAACTCCGTAGTGGCCGATGTGGACACCCGTCAGGACGATTTCCTGATATCCATTGGCAATCAGTTTGCGAACTTCCCGCTCGATATCTTCGGGTTCGCGACTGATCAAATGAGGACGCACCTGGGGAATAATGCAGTAAGTGCAGCGCAGAGCACATCCATCCTGAACTTTCACATAAGCCCGCTTGCGTCCCTCAAACCGTTCGATCCCTCGCGGAAATTCAACCACTCCAAATCGCTGGAGAACATCGGGCAATTCGCGGCGATCAGTGACGACCTCATGCACTGAGGGAAGTTGGCGAAACGACTCCGGCGATCTCGTCGCACCACAACCCACAACAATCGTTCGTGTCCCTGGATTCGATTTCGCCAACTGGCGGACGACTTGACGCGATCGGGATTCACCATTGGCGGTGACAGTGCAGGTATTCACGAAGCACAGGTCGGCAATCTCGTCCTCATTGACTTCGCGATACCCGTGCCTGGCCAGTGCTTCCTTGACAAGTTGTGTCTCGTACTGATTCACCTTGCAGCCAAGAGTCACGAGGCGGCAAGTTCGCGAAGGAGTGCCAGCGGAATTCGGTTCGACAGACGACATTGGCAGCAGAGAATCCTGATGAGCGACGAAATTTCCAACCAATTATAGACGAAACCCTGGTATTGGCTTGAAAGACCTTCTGGCAATGTCAATCGCTGTCAAGACGCAGAGCTTGATTGTGCAGGCAGCCGAACCTCGTACAAAACAGGATGCGATGCATTAATCCGCACCATCGGGCCAATTTTGCTCGCTAATGCCGTTACTGATCAGCAACCTTTACCGGCTGGAAGTCGCAGTCCAACTGAGACAGCCGCTCAGCAGATGAGCGGCCAGCCTCACTTAGGTGTGACCTACGTCCAACGGTGACTCCATGTTCGGCGGCGGTCACCGGATTTAACTGCGATATCTGTCACCTCGCCGATGATCGTCCCGGCGCGGCCTCGAGGAGCGATCTCCGTCAGTGGATGCTGGTGTTTTGACGAGCATCCCGATCGCTTCTTCCCAGGTGGGAATATCGTCGTAGTTGGCAGGAGTGACTGGATCGTGCGTCGCTTCATCAACAGTTTGTGAAACGGTCGCCACCGGTCGCCTGGATGGAGGAACTTCGAGGTCGCGTGGAGAACGTTCTGTATAGTTCTCGTCACTCACCGGCCGACGTGACCTGTGCCTGGGCTCATCAACAAACTCGTTGTCCCGATCACCGATCACTGACTCATTTTCTTTTTTGACTCGAGGCGATTCGCTACGGGCAGATTCTGCACGGGGTGGCCTGGCTGGTCGATCAGTCCGTTCATCTGCCGTTCTGCGGGGACTACGCTCGCGTCGTGAACGATCCCTTGCCGGTTTATCCGCAGAGCTTTTCTCTGCTCGTGGTGCAGGTCGTTCGCGGTCGGAGAGCTCCAACTCGGGTTCATCAGGATCGAGAGCGCGACTGTCTTCAAGATGTTCTTCGAGTTCGTCACTGTCTGTGCCAAACTCTTCGGCAACCAGAGGATCGCGAGCTGTTTCGCCAGGTCGATTCCCTGGACGACGACGGCGGCGGCGGCGACGGCGACGGCGAACTTCACCTTCCTCTGAATGTTCAGAAGATTCTGCGACGAAGGCGACATCATCGATTTCAGTCACATCATCCAGTTCATCATCTTCTGCCAGAGCTTCAGCGGGAACTGGTCGTCGTGGTTGTGAAACCGGTCGAGGAGGGCGGCGCGATGGAGATCGATCAGAAGTTCCTGCGGACTCACTCAAGCCTGACCCAAATTCGTCATCATTGGCGGACTGATAAGCGGCACGTTCCGTTGTTGGAAGTCGTTCATCCGCAACTCGCCTCTGGCGTGGTTGACTGGATGCAGAATACGAATCGTCGCGAGGGGCCTTGGATCGCGGTGCTCCTGAACTTGAATCAGCAGCCCCGGAATGAGCTTCAGCCGATCGGGGTCTCCGTTCATGTGGAGTCCCTTCGCGAGTGCCAGACTTTCTTTCAGACCGTCTTTCTCCAGAAGCTGCCGATGAGGATGTGCGACCACTCCGCTCAGATTCTCCTGCGGTCTCTCTGGAGGCAGAACGGCGACCTCTCTTCTCAGCCGCATGGGGATCCGCGAGTTCACGTGCCTGGCGAGAATTCCTCGCAACTTCCGCTTCGAGAGTCTTAAGCAGATCTTTTGGGCGGGAATCGCGGGATTTGCCTTGCGGTTCGTCCCAGTTCCAGCTTTCGAGGGCATCCCAGTAGTCATCGCCCTGTTCGGCGATCGTCATGGGGAATTCATCGGTTGAAGGAGCGTCTTCAAGTTCTTCCTCGTCAAGCTCACTAGGGGTGGTCTCGACGCGACTGGTTGTTTCCTTGGTGACAGCCGGTTTTTGAGGAGCACGGGGTGCAGGTCTGGCTGGACTCACTTCCCGAACCTCAGCCACAGCTTCAAACTCTTCGGCCTCTTCCTCGATATCGGAGTCGAACAGATCGCTTCCAAACGCGTCGTCGACCACTTTCTTTCGCCGAGCGGGAGCCGGTGAGGCCGGTGCGGGCAGGTCGGTGACAGACGGCGCTTCAATGAGGGGCTCTTCCTGAGGAAGAGTTGCGGCTGTGGGGATCGATTCGTTCAATTCGTCAGGATCTGGCAGATCCAGTTCATCATCGACACCGAACTCAATACCGAACAAATCAGAAGCAAGTTTGCCCCAGGAGTCATCATCGTGGGCCAAAGGGCGTTTTGGCGGGTTCGTCATATCTTCTCGCAGTCCATTGATATGCCGGAAGCGATCACAGGAACGCAGGACGCTGCGCTCAAACCGGACTGCTTGCCACGGCAAACAAGATCATCCCATAAGCGGCTCCGAACCGCAAATGTGATGTGGGTGACTACGACCGAAATATCGCAGTAAACGGGACTTGAGTAAGATTTTTCATGAAGGGCGGGTTTGTGTATGCCGGGCCTGCAGGATTTCTGATTGCCGACGAATGGCTGATTGCAGGATTTCCGCGTACTTGTCGGGCTCATGAAATCCTGTGGAGCGAGCGAGAAGTTCAGCCTCCGTATTGATCACGACGGTTGCCGGGAGGGCTTCGACATCGAGAATCTTGGCCGCTTTATCGTCCTTGTCAAAATCGAGTTTGACGGGCACAAACTCGCGCATCACAAACTGCGCAAGCCGTTTATCCCCAAGGGTTTCCTTCTCAAGTTTATGGCAGAATCCACACCAGCTCGCACCAAAGATAATCAGCAGGGGCTTTTGCCTCGAAAGGGCCTGCTGATGGGCTGGTTTGAGTGCAGTAAACCAGTTGACCTTCGAGGTCTCGGAAGCCATCAATAACTGGCTCAACAAAGGTTGTGCTGCACAAGTGCTGAGAAATGCCTGCAGGAATGTCCGGCGATACATGCTTTGGCCCCCAAAAATGAGGGCACACCCGACCAGCATCAGTCGCCAGCCCTCACTTGGGGAAATATCGGCACAACTGCCAATCGCACTATCTTCAATTTTGGCGAATCACTCGACTGGCAATTTTTGCTGGCAAAGCTCTACCGATTCGCCATAACCTTCTGTCGCGTTGACACTTGCGAGGATTCAATCGACATCGACTCGCCGGTTATCCGTGGCTGGTACACAACACATCGGTGAACCATTGAGAGTTTTCGTGCTCATAAACTGCCAGTATTGACTGTTTCTGCCAGCAGGCTGACAAATCTCAACCACGGGAAGGTTTATGGAGCCCCTGGAAAAGTGATTCCCGGTGGGGTTGGAGCGGCAGGTTGACCGGTGGTTTCTTCAGCTTTTTTGGGTTGAATGAGTGTTTTACGCCCCTGCTGCAACGCGTCGAAACTGTCAGAACTGATCACATAGTACCAATCCGCAAAACGCTGATTGAGCTGCTTGACCTGTTTTTCGCCAAACATTTTCTTCGTTTCCCATTCCTGCAGCTCGTCCTTGTACTTGCGAGTCTCTTCCATAAAACGGGCCTGTGCTTCGGCAGCGGCTTTTTGGGCAGCGGCGATGTCATCAGCACTTAAGGTCGTATTGGCTGGAGCGGTGGCACTGGCTGGGCCATCGCCTGTCGCGGCGGAATCCGCAGGTTTTACACCCTCCGGCATGACAAACGGTTTAGGTTCAACGGGCGGTGCGGGCTTTGGCCCTAAGGCTTCAGGGTTAAATTGTGCCATCACAAACAGGTAACGATTCTTCGCTTTGGCAGGATCGGTACTGCTTGGTTGACTCGTTTTGGGATCCTGCGAATTCTCATCGGCCTTCTTCGCGTCGGTCTCTTTGGATTCGTCTCGATTGGCGAAGCCAAATTCCACTTCCTCTTCGGTTCCATTAAAAACATTGCCAAACCGCAGGACATAAACCACACCCTCGTCAGTCATCGCGACGAGATCACCTTCTTTGGAATAGATCTCGGAGGCGCCGTCTTCCGATTTGACAGGGAAGAAGCCACTGGACAGTAAATCCATTTGAGTGGCTGGGTCGATGGCAATGCCTTTGTCAAACTTCAGATCGCGACTGAGTCTCGCCGGCTTGGGGCGAACACCGACAATTTTCAGATTGTCGAGACCATCGACCAGCTTTTTCATTTCGGTCTCATTCACTTCCTCTTTGGAAGGATCAAGACCTGTCATGACCCAGGGATCAGTCGGCTTCTCTCGTGTCAGTTGATTCGTCTCGCGGCCCATCAAACGACCACGATTCTCATCCACTGTGTACTTATCGATGATAATGGTTTTGATGTTATTCGCTTCAAGTTTGAGCAGGTCAGGCTCAATCCAATCGGCAAATCGAGTTGAGAGATTGATGTTCAGCTTGGCTGCATAGACATTCTTGTCATTGGAGTCGAGTGGACGAATGTAAAACTGGCCGTTGTGGCCGGGAACAGCTTTACCAATCACATAGGAGGCCAGAACTTTCCCATTTGCGTCTTTGAGGGTGATTCGCTGCCCGCGACCTGTCAGTTGAGTTGTATCTTCGGAGAGCGGGTCGATCACATCGAAGTCACCATATTGAGAGGGCTGCCGACTGATCAACTTCTCGCGCTTGATGCCCGACATGGACACAGCGGTTTTCGCGAGGCGGTCTTTACCGTCAGCCGGATAGTTGTGCCTCGAAGGAATTCTCCAGACGCCATCTTTGAAGTCGACAGCAAAGACTCGGGCCTCAGCGGTGTCCTTATCATAAGAGACAACCTCCAGAGATTTTGCCTCCGAGGCGTTCGTGAATTCCGGGAAGAATTCTTTACCGACCGAGTCGAAATCCTTTGGGGGCTTGGGAGTTGATGGCCCAGCGAAAAGTGCGGCCACCAGTGCGACTAAAGCCACACCGGCAAAAATAAGAGTTCGCTGTGTTTCTCGCATAGTGATGACCTATTCAGACAAACTGACTTCAATGGGGATTTCAGCAGTTGGCTGTCGATGTGAAATTCTTGACGGAATGAGAGGTTTTTTGCCTCTGTTGATTTCCAGATGTTTCTCGACCTGGAGTGAACTGCAAAACTTCATGTGGAAAGTTTTTCAAACCAGGTCGAGGAATGCTTTGTTTTGATCAACCCATGCGAAAGATGCTTTACGACTTGATCCGACGCGAGGGGGTGATGTCATTCTGTTCGTTGCGAAGCCTGATCAGTAATACGAGCAGACCGAGGATTGCGGGGGGGATTGGAGCGAGCAGAAATGCAGCGAGGAAGAAATTCTGCTCGACCACACGAATCTGTCGGTCCGTTTGTCGCTGATTTTTTTCCAGCTTCTGCTGTTTCAACTGTTCGATATTACTTTCAGCCACCTGGACTTTCCGCGTTTCGCTTTCCTGAGCAATGGAGAGCGCCTGCAGCTTCGCAATATCATCGAGCGAATCATCCTTGCGGATCTTTTCGACTTCAGCTTTCAGGCGTTCTTTTGCCTGATCGAGTGCCTGCTTCGCCTCTTCGTTCGCTTTTTGCTGCTCGTCGGAGCGTTGCTTGACGAAAGGAGCTGTCTGCCGCTCGACGGCTGTCAATGTGCGAGCTTTCGCACGGCGTTTGCGCAGATCAATAAAGGTCTGGTCGTCAGCGAGCAGATCAACAGCATTCAGCACGAAAGTCACGTTATCGAGATCAAGATTCAGCAGACGGCGTTCGCGAACCTGGAAAAACCAGTCAGCAATCAGGTCAGTATCCGCCACGTAAATCACATTCACAGGCGGACCGCCAGCAGCGGTATCACCCTCAATCCGGCATGCGACGATATGGGAATACTCATCCTTAATGCGGGGGGGATCCTCCACAATCTGCAATCCGCCGCCAAAGAACCCGGGTCGCACCAGATCAGCCCAGCCAATCAATCCGGAATCGGGTCCCGTCTGCATCAAAGGGGTGACCTTGACATTGGCTTTATCACGCTTACGAATTGTGCCCGAGAAAAACAGCAGGACTTCCTGCAGGCCGCTGGTGACCGGACTGGTCATCGAGAAGGCGTTCTTGACGCCACTCTTCGTGCTGATGGCCACGATTTCCGGGCGAACCACGTCGGAGAACTCGGGGTGCAGCACCTTGATCGTATTGTCAAACACGACCTCGTCATAATTCCATTGAATCCCCAGCAGGTTGACCAGAGAGGTCGCTTTACCACCATCGGCCTTGGGTTCGCCTGGAGGTGACATGCCACCCATCATTCCTCCTGCGCGAGGTCTCGGCTGGCGAGGTGCCAGTTCGACATTGGTCGCGGGAATCGGATCGTCAAAAATGAGCGTGGGTCGCCCTTTGCGAACATAATCGACGAGATTCCCCATATCGGGTGTCGAAAGCGAAGAAGGGAGCACTGCAATCAGGACATCGTATTTTTTGTCGTCGATCGCCGCAGCGGGTGAAACCGATTCGACGTTGTATTGCTTTTTGAGTTCCGTGACGATCCGCCATTCGGGCGAATTCCGGAACGATTGCATGTCGAAACCACCCATCAGTTTGGCATCTGTTTCCAGAATACCGACTGTCTTTCGTTTCTCTTCTGAGACTGTCTGGATGGAACGCGTCAGTTCGTACTCAATGGGAAGTGCGACATCAAAGAACGGGATCACCACTTCATTGGCACCACTGTTGATCACTGCACCCAGATAGACATCTTCCATCTGAATGCGACCACCACGTTCGGATTGAACCTTGCGGGCTTCGATGCCAAACGCCTTGGCTTCTTCGGCGGCTTCACTGAAGGGTTCAACATCGACAATGCGAACGGAAAGTTTTCCTCGACCAATCTGTGCGTACTGGCCCAGAAGCCCAATCAATGAAGTACGGACAGATGCATATTCGCGTGGGACTTGCCGACTGATAAATGCCTGGATCGTGACGGGCCGGTCAGTATTGATCGAGGTCAATGTCTGACGCGTGGTCGGACTGATGGTGTAAAGTTTTTCCTGGGTGAAATCGAAGGCAAAGTTGGCATTCGCCAGAATCAGGTTGAGCGATATCAAGGCGACTGCCAATGAGACCGTTCGAATCAGATATTGCCAGCCCATTGCAGAACCATTCTTGCCTCCGGACCAGTGTCGATATCCGATCAAGACACGGTTGATGTAGAGCATGAGAATGGTGAATGAGCCAAAGTAGACGAGCGATGAGAAGCGGACAATTCCGTTGCCAAACGGCTGAAAGTGATATCGAATCCCGAATGTTTCGAGTGAAAGTTCGTTTCCAAAGAGTGACGAAAACGGGGCAGGAATCGGGACATTCATGATGAAAACGGCAGGCAGGCACAGCACCAGACCGATGATGAAGGCGACTGTCGCACTGCTCGTCAGGTAAGAGGCGAGCATACCAGCACTGAGCAGAGCACATCCGGCCAGCCAGAAACCGAGATAATTGGCAGACAGTTGCCAGATATCCGGATTTCCAATCATCAGCAGCACGAGGCAGTGCGTCAGTGAAAAAATCAACGTGACGGAATAGACCCCAATCACTGCCAGATACTTACCGAGCAGAACTTCGATATCCGAGACGGGCAAGGTAAAGAGAAGTTCATCGGTCCCGAGCTTACGTTCTTCCGACCAGACACTCATGGTAATGGCAGGAACCACGAACAGTAACAGTTGGGGAAAGTAGAGATTCAGTTGAGCCAGATTGGCCTGATTATAGGTAAAAAACTCCTCCCGGAAGGCGAACCAGGCACCCGCCGAGACAAAGACCATAATAAACAGATAGCCAATGGCTCCCGAAAAATAGCTCCAGAAGTTGCGCTGGAAAATGGAAAAAATGACATGAGACCGAAGCATAGTTGCCAGTTCCCTCAGCTCGAATTCGGGCAGTCACCTGATTGGAAGATTCCGTGAAGCCACCCGATTTGAAGACCCTACGACATCGAAGAAACACATTGATCGTCAGCAACTCACAGAGTCATTTGAGACGCGTCTTAAGGGGTGCGTCCACCGACGGTCAATTGGCGAAAACGAGTTTCCATTTCGGCATTTGCGACCATTTCTGATAGTGAGCCGTTAAAGACCAGCCGTCCTTCATTGATCAGCACCACATGAGAACAGACGGCTGTCACTTCCGTCAGAATATGCGTTGAAAGGAGGATCGTTTTGGTTTTGGCCAGACTGAGAATCAGTTCGCGAACATCATGCGTCTGATTGGGATCAAGTCCACTGGTCGGCTCATCCAGAATGAGAACTTGTGGATCATGGAGCAGGGCCTGAGCCATACCGACGCGCTGTCGATAACCTTTGGAAAGCTTGGAAATTGGTTTTCGCCAGACAGAAGTCAATGAGCAGCGGTTCGCCACATACTCCAGACGACTCTGCAGTAATGAGGCGGACATACCGCGTGTCTGACCTGCAAAACGCAGCATCGACTCAGGTGTCATCTCCAGATAAAGCGGCCCGTTCTCCGGGAGATAACCTAAAAGCGGAGCCGCTGCCAGACGATCTGTCTCCATACAATGGCCAGCGAGAAATGCTGAGCCTTCGGTGGGGGCCAGATAGCCAGTGAGCATCTTCATGGTTGTCGATTTACCGGCACCGTTAGGCCCGAGAAATGCGCAAACCTGCCCCACGGGAACCGAAAACGAAACGTCTCTGACGGCTGCGAAGTGGCCGTAAAACTTGCTGAGGCCACGGGCCTCAATCATCGGTCGACCAGTCGTTGTGGACTGCGAGGCCGCTTTCGACGAGGGTTGATTTTCCGCAAATGTCACCATGAGTGATATCCTTCTGGATGACAATCGTGCCTTAGACTCAAATTTTGACTTCGTTTGTTACTGCAGACGATCAGGCCGAAAGGCCAGTTCAATGCGTTCTGCCAGAATGACAACCGAAGCAAAACACGTTGCAACAATCAGACTGACAGTTGATCCTGAGCAGGCAGAATCACTTTCAGAGAAGATTCGCATGGCCAGAGAACTCTTAAGAGAACTCTTTCGGGATGGTTACTCTTCAATGAATTCCACTTCGCCATCACTGAATTTGACATCGAAGCGACTTCGCAATTCGTCAAACCACCTTTGCTGCAGTTCCATGCTCTGACCTTCGGTCAGATATTGATACGTCGTGGGCAAGTTAAACGGTGACTTTTCCGGAATAAAGGATGTCGCCAGATACTCTGTGCGGAGTTCTTCCAATGAAGTCAGTCCCGAATCGGGCAGGCCGGCTCGCTTGGTGACTTCCACCAGATAAACGATGGATCGATCCTGATTGAGAGCAGCACCGACCTGACCAGGCTGGAGATCCTGGAAAACTGTCTTCATGAAATCATTCCCGGCTCCGGTCACTCCCGTAACGTTCGAAAGAGCCGGTCGCAGGAAAGCCTTGAAGAAACTCATCTGAGGATTGCTCGAATCGACTGTCATCCAGGAGAACGCATTGGTATCTCTCAGAGTGATGACTGGTGACTCTGGCTTGCCGGTAATGGTTTGATCTTTCACAAGATCAGCCAGTGGCTTGTTGCTCTCTTTAGCCAGCTTGACCAGTTCCGAGGCGCGTTTCTCGGCGAGTTCACGAGCTTTTTCTCGCTTCCAGGCTTCCACAACCATGTCCTTGACCGGGCCATCAGAGAGTTCGGGCACTCTTGAAGGCTTGCGTTCGATCACCCAGTAGATGAAGTCACGGTTCACCAGGCGATCCTCGGCAAATCGAGATCGGAAAGGATCGATCCTGAAGGCCGCTGTGTGGACGGGAACTGGCTGCTGGTTTGGATTTCGATCCAGAGTTGTTTCGAGAGCGACACCGATGTGGCCCGCGGTTTTTGCACGCAGTTCCATTTCCGAGAGATGAGATGTCTCTTCGTATTTGAGTTTGTGCTTGCCGGCGATTTCTTTAACTTTTGTGGCGATCTCGGCCATGGCACTGGTGCGTTTGGCTTCATCGACTTTGTCGCCTTCGACAGGTGTCGGGTAGAGCCTCAAGGCGGCTTCAATTTCGCTGGACGCATTGCTGATCGCCGCTCGCATGGCCGCGAAGGCGCGTTCTTTGAGAATCATTTCTTCGATTTGATTCCGGACATCTTCGAAGGGCTGAATCGCATCTTTGGCGACTGTCCCGGGAAGATTATCGAGCACAGTTCCTGCTGGCAGAGCCGGGTCAATCATCAGCGGCGAGGTGGATGGACCATTCGCTGCTGGCGGGGTAGCCGTTCCCGTGGCAGGAGGTTGTTCAGGAGTCGCTGGCTGCTCGGGAGTGGCCTCGGTTTTGGCGGGTGCATCAGGCTTTGCCGGTGTAGTTGCAGGAGCCGCCTCAGGAGTTGATGAAGGAGCTGAGTTCCCCTCTTGAACCACAGGTGCAGCAACCGATTCTTGCATGACAGCGGCCAGAGGATCAGGTTCTGGGCTGGGCTTGATTTCTGGTACTGTGGGACTTGCCGGTGCGGGGGCAGCAGGTTCCGTTGGTGATGGGGTGGTGGGTGATGGAGGAGTCGATTCTGTTGTCCCGGCAGGAGCAGGTGACTCTTTTGCAGGCTCTGCTTTCGTTTCCGGCTCCGATTTTTTCTCAGGAGCTGGGGATTCTGGAGTTGCGGCAGGCTTTTCGGCAGGCGCGCCTTCGGTGGCAGGCTGACTGCTGTTGGCAGGGTTCAGTGCACTGGCTGCGTCTGCGGCCGGTGTGGTGCCATCTGCTGGAGAAGTCCCAGTCGCGGGCATGTCATTCGGCAGATTGCGAGCCCTGAAGCGAGGCTTATTCTGCTCGTAGAAGAGTCGCAATTCGTCTTCTGTCGGGCGGACAACTTCATTCTCGAAGACTTCAAAATCGGCGGCCAATGAACCGAGTGAGACTTTGGGAGGCTGCAGAAATCCTGGTGTCCCGGTGGGTGTCGGGAACTTGTCCTTATATTTATTGAAGAATGCAGTGAGTTCGGCATTGGTCGGTTCGGGAAGATCGCCGACAAAAGCCACGACTGGGAGTGCCGCAACGCGCAGCTCTTCCTTGAGATTGAGCTTCTCAAACTCAGTCCAATACTGATCTGGTGTGGGCGTGAGAGTGGTGACAACACCCTGGCGAGCGACTGGTGGCCGCAACAGGCGGGCTGCCAGATTTGCGGTCAGCTCGCTTTTGATCACTTCGAACAGTCGGCTCTCGTCGATGTTCAGACGTCGAATGACTTTGCGGAAGTCTTCGGCACTCAGTTTTTCATCCGTTATGCGCCGAATGAAGCGATCGACTGCCGCATCATCGAGCACGATATTCTGCTGCTTGGCCTCGGCCAGAAAAACATCCTTAAGCACGAGGTCCGCAGGATCGAGTGACCCGAAGTAACCATTTTCAAACTCGGCTGCATTCTTCTGTCGATAGACTGGATCGACGACTGTCTGGACAAACTGTTCGGCAATTATGCGATTGCGGCGAGCGGTCACCAGGTCGCTTTCGGTGTAACTGCGGAGTGTGGTGGTGACCATGGGGACATCGCCGCGCACTGTGGTCAACCCGATGAGGGCACAGATCGCACCCACTGCAGCACCACCTAAGCCGTATTCCGTTCCTTTGCCGCGCTGGGCACCGACGAACCACATGCCACCGCCGCAAATGAGAGCCATCAGGGCGACAGCCAATGTAATGGGCAGTTCGCCACTTCCCATCGTCGACTGATCGAAGAATATGAACGAAAACATGGCCATGCAGGTGACTGCGACCATGAATGTTTTTTGATTGCGACGAAACACATCAAACGGCGATCCTGCCATTCTTGCTTCCTCTGCCTGATGTTTAGTCAAACGTAGTTGTGATTTGTGTCTGTGATAATTTGTTCAGAATCGAACTATTCCGCAATTTGTCTTCCTTTACGTCAACCCCAGTGGTCAGCGCTTGACAGTTGCGGGAACAATTCCTTATGCCTTGGAACGAATTCCCTTGTCTGTTTCTGTTTAAGTGCATGGCAGACAGGGACGCATTCTAGCTTTCCGCATAACCCGCACAAGTTCCACGACTGGCTTAAGCAGCGTTTCTTGACAACCAGTCATTCTCCGCAAGGGGTTCCCAGCTAGGGAGTTCAATGTGGACTTGGTTCCAGACTTCATCAGGTACTCTCCGTGGCAGCAAAGCAGCACAAAGCTCTGGTGATCGTTGAATCTCCCGCAAAAGCTCGCAAAATCGGCGAGTATCTGGGGAAGGACTATATTGTTCTGGCCAGTATGGGGCATGTGCGTGATCTGCCTTCCGGAGCAGCCGAAGTCCCCGCAGAACTCAAAAAAGAGCAGTGGGCGACTCTGGGTGTCAACATCGACCAGCAGTTCGAGCCTGTTTATGTTGTACCCAAAGACAAAAAGAAAACCGTCAAAGAGTTGAAAGATGCACTGAAGACTTGTTCAGAGCTCATTCTGGCAACCGACGAAGACCGCGAGGGAGAGAGCATTGGCTGGCATTTGATGAAGCTCCTGGAGCCGAAAGTCCCTGTCAGCCGCATGGTTTTTTCAGAAATCACCAAAGACGCCATTCAAAAGGCGATTCGTAACACCCGCGAACTCGACCAGAATCTTGTCGAAGCCCAGGAAACTCGGCGAGTCGTCGATCGCTTGTATGGGTACCGGCTCAGTCCGCTCCTCTGGAAAAAAGTGGCTCCGAGATTATCTGCCGGACGTGTTCAATCGGTGGCAGTGCGTGTGCTTGTCAGACGAGAGATGGAGCGGCTGGCTTTTCGTAAAGGGAGCTACTGGGATCTCAAGGCGGCATTAGCAACAGCAAGTGCCGCCCGTTTCGACGCTGCGCTGGCGACCGTCGGCGGCCGGCGCGTGGCTCAGGGACGGGATTTCGATGAATCAACCGGGCGACTGAAAACCGATGCCGACGTATTGCTGCTGGATGAAGCCCAGTCAAAGGCACTTCAGAAAAAGCTGGAAGAGAGCCACGACTGGGTTGTCAGTAATGTCGAAACCAGGCTGCAGACGCGCAAACCTTACCCGCCATTCACCACCAGTACTTTGCAGCAGGAGGCCAACCGCAAACTGGGTCTAAGTGCTCGCGAGACCATGCAGATTGCACAGCGGCTCTATGAAAACGGCTTTATCACCTACATGCGTACCGATAGCGTCAGCCTTTCACAAGAGGCGATCTCCGCCTCCCGTGCCTGCGTGACAAATCGATACGGCCAGGAGTTTCTGCACCCGGAAGTTCGTCAATACACGACGAAATCCAAGTCGGCTCAGGAGGCTCACGAGGCCATTCGTCCGGCGGGTGTCGAGATGAAAACCGCCGAAGAATTGAGCCTCAATGGTCGGGAAGGGGCACTCTATGCCATGATCTGGAAGCGCACCGTCGCGACACAGATGGCAGAAGCCCAGCTTCGATTTCAGACGGTGACGATCGGCACCCTCGACGTGGAATTCCGAGCGACCGGTCGGCACGTCGAATTTGCTGGTTTCTTCCGGGCCTATGTTGAGGGAAGTGATGATCCCGAAGGAGCACTCGAAGATTCGGAAGCAGCACTTCCTCCCATGGAGAAGGGGCAAAAGCTGACGTGTCAAGAGGTGCAGGCTCTGGCACACGAAACCAAGCCTCCGGCCCGTTACACAGAAGCGACGCTGGTCAAAACACTTGAAGAAGAAGGGATTGGCCGTCCCAGTACTTACGCTTCGATTATCGGGACGATTCAGGATCGAGGCTATGTTCGCAAACAAGGCAACCAGCTTGTTCCGACCTTTACGGCCATGGCCGTCACAAAGTTGCTGGAGAAAAACTTCTCACGGCTGGTCGACCTGCAGTTTACCGCCCGCATGGAGCAGGATCTCGACGATATTGCGAATGGTCAGGCAGAGCGTCTGCCCTATTTGAAGTCGTTTTACTCAGGTGAAACTGGCCTTGATGAGCAGGTCAAGCAGAACGAAGCAGGGATTGATCCTCGCGAAGCCTGCACTCTCGATATTGATGGAGTGAATGCCAAAGTTCGCCTGGGAAAATTTGGAGCATTCTTTGAAGGGGAGCGCGAAGGTCAGCCAGTTACCGCGACCATTCCCGATGATATCGCTCCAGCCGATCTGACAAACGAACTGGCCGAAAAGCTGATTACCCAGAAAAGCCAAGGGCCTCAGTCACTGGGGATTGATCCGGAAAGTGGGCAGCCCATCTTTTTGCTGATCGGGCCATTCGGGCCTTACCTGCAACTGGGGGAAATGAAAGATGGCGAAAAGCCCCGCCGTGTTTCGATTCCGAAAACGCGCGATGTTTCGACCGTCAAACTCGAAGATGCTCTCGAATACATGAAGCTCCCGAAGACCTTGGGGCCACATCCCGAAACTGGCAAGGTGGTCAAAGCCGGGATCGGCATGTATGGCCCTTATGTGCATCACGACAAGACATACAAATCGCTCGACAAGACGGACGACATTCTGCAGATGACGATGGAGCGGGCGCTGGAACTGCTGGCACAGGCGCGAGTTCGAGTACCGGTGGCACCTCTCAAAGAACTGGGTGCCCATCCGGTCGATGGAGATCCTGTCCAGATCTTTGAAGGGAAGTATGGCCCTTACATCAAGCATGGCAAAACCAACGCGACCATTCCCAAAGAGCGCGAACTCGATTCGGTGACGTTAGAAGAAGCTGTCCGTCTGCTGGATGAACGGGTGGCTAAAGGTGGCAGTACCGGGCGACGTGGCGGAAAGAAGACCACCAAGAAAGCGGCTGTGAAAAAGGCGGCTACTTCGGCAGCAATGACCACGCCCAAGAAAGCGACAACCCGAAAGAAGGCCGCTAAGAAAGCCACAAAGAAGTCTGTTTCCTGAGCCCGTACTTCTTCCTTCAAAAACAGAGCTTCAGAATCAGGTTCATCGGATTCAGAAGGTGAATTCCGAGATCTGTTCGCGAACATCCATCAGAGCAAAGCCCAGGAGATTCAGGCCTGGCCAATGCTCTGGGGAAGAGTTTCGAGCCTCTTGTTCGGTAAGGCCGATTCCCCAGATGTGATCAGTGGGGCTTGCTTCAACCAGAACTTTCGTGCCAGTCCCCAGAAGGTACTGGCGCAGCGTGTGGTTCTGGGTGAACTTGGCCCAGTTGCCATCGACGACGAAGCGAAATCGGTGGGCCTCCCAGCGGGCTTCATCAAAGTCGCGGACTTTTCGGCCAGCGGCCTTGGCGTCTTTCGGACTAACAGCGGCCCGGATCTCTGCCAGAGTGGCAAAATCACCAAAGAGTCGGGCTTTGGAGGCCATCATCCAATGTTCAGCCGTCGGATAGACGACACCATCGATGGTGAAGGGAGCGGGGAACCACTGGCTGAGGCAGGAGTGATTCACTTCGCCATTTTCAGGAGGAGTATGCCCCCAGAAATAGAGAAACTCGATGGCTGCACCACTCGCATGTTTCTGCCGCAGTTCATGAATATCTCGCATGAAGATTGTTTCTGAATGAGGGCAGGGGAGTGGTGGTTCTCTAGTGACACAGTGATCAATCCCAGAGTGGCCTGATGATTACTTCTTTGCAGGTCGCCTGGGATCTTTCGCGAGAGGTAGCTGCACCTGTTTTCCGCTCCAGGAGGATTGGTAAATGGCGAGAATCATTTCGACAGATTTTCGGCCCTCGGCACCGGTCACTTTCGGCGTACGCCCGGTCTTGATGGCAGCGATGAAATCTTTGAGCTGCTCAGCATGGTTTTGAAAACTGATCGCCTTGGGGTCACTGGCACCGCCTGAAATCGCTGAGTTTTTCCCATACTTTTCCAGAAGCGCTGCATCCTTCGCTTTGGGTTTGGCGAAATTCCAGAGAGTGATCTGATCCTGCTCGATGATCGCGGAACCCGTAGTGCCGTGGATTTCCGTGCGTTTGAGCAGACCGGGCCAGGCACTGGTTGTCGCTTCAATGACGCCGAGGGCACCATTTTTGAATTTGAGAGTCGCCACGCCCACGTCTTCTACCTCGATGCGGTCGTGGGCCAGTGTCGAGGTGATCCCACTGACGGTATCGACATCTCCCATCAGCCAGTACAGCAGATCGACATTATGAATCGCCTGATTCATGTACGCTCCGCCGCCATCAAGTGCCCAGGTCCCGCGCCAGGCACCGCTGTCGTAGTACTCCTGGCTGCGCCACCATTTGACGTAGGTATCGCCAAGAGTCAGACGTCCAAAGCGGCCTTCATCAATCGCCTGTTTCAAGGCGAGATTGGCGGGGCTGAAACGTGAAGGGAAGATGGCACATAACTGGACATTGTTTCGAGTGCACGCCTCGATAATGGCATCGCAGCGCTTGAGGCTGATTTCGAGGGGCTTTTCCACGACCACATGCTTTTTGGCATTGGCGGCAGCCACAGCGGGTTCTAAGTGAGCACCACTGGGAGTACAGACACAGACGATATCGACATCCGGGCGAGAGAGTAGTTCCTCAATTGTGCTGCAAGCGACTCCACCATGCTCTTCTGCAAACGAAACCGCCTTGGACGGAGTGGAGTTGTAGCAGGCCTTGAGGCTTGCTCCGCGAATCGACTTGATCGCTTTCGCGTGGAAATGGGCAATCATGCCACATCCAATAATGCCAAAACCGATTTGAGACATAGTGGATTTCAATCAAAAGTTGGAAGCAGTGAGATATCGTTGAGATCGAATGTTGAAGCAATTTCAACTGGGGAGTTTAAGCCTGGCGTAACGTTTTTTGCCGGCTTTGAGAAGCAGACCATTCGTGATGGGGATCGCCTGGTCATGAGAACTGATCACCTGGAGATCGTCTCCAAAATAGGCTCCTCCCTGGCTGATCAGCCGCCTCGCATCGGAAGTTGTCGGGCACAGCCCCGCCTGTTTGAAAAGGATTGCAGCCGTCACTGTTCCGTTAGTTATCAGGGAAGCTTCGAGCGTGACCTGCTCAATATCAGCAGGGAGGGCACCGGCACTGACTTCCGCTTCCCATTGCTGAATCGCTTCATCGCCGGCTGTCGAGGTATGGTATTGGGCAATGACTTCTCTGGCGAGGCGTTGTTTGGCCAGTTTGGGATGGCCTGCCAAAAGCTGTTGAACTTCATCGAGTGGGATATTCGTCAGCAGTTCGAAGTACATGGGCATGACTTCATCGGGAATCTGCATGAACTTTTTCATCATGGCCAGTGGTGACTCAGCAATGCCGATGTAATTCCCCAGGCTCTTGCCCATGCGCCTTTTGCCATCGAGCCCCACCAGAATGGGGGACATCACCCCTAACTGCTGTTCAAGCTGCTGGTCACGTTGCAGATCACGAGCCAGCATAAAGCTGTAAAGCTGCTCGGTGCCGCCCAGTTCGATATCGGACTTGATCTCGACCGAATCCCATGCCTGCATCACCGGGTAGAGGCATTCGTGCAGGAAAATGGGTGACTGGCTGGCATAGCGTTTGGCAAAGTCATCGCGGGTTAAGAGCTGAGCGACAGTGACCTTGCTGCACAGCGTGAGGATATCGGCAAAAGTCATCTTCGAGAACCATTCGCCATTGCGGTGAATTTCGGTTTTCGAGAGATCGATGACTTTGCCCACCTGCTTCAGATAATCTGTCGCGTTGGCTTCGACTTCTTCGGCTGAGAGACGTTTGGCCCGGGCCTGGTCGCGTCCACTGGGGTCACCCACCATAGCGGTGAAGTTGCCAATGATCAGCACAGCCTGATGACCCAGTTCCTGGAACTGTCTCAGTTTTCTCAAAGGCACGGTATGCCCCAGATGAACATCAATCCCCGTGGGGTCGATGCCGTACTTGATTCGCAGCGGACGACCTGTTTCTCGGCTTTTTGCCAACTTGCGAGCCAGTTCCTCTTCGGGAACCACTTTCTCGACTCCCCGCAAGATCACCTTTAATTGATCTTCAACCGGGGGAAAGGCCAGGGCGGGCTGAGAGTCGGACATGAAAACCTCGATCATTCGAACGACAGGAACGGGCCGGTCAAGGCCATAATCCATCAATATCAAAAATGGTTCTTAAGAGAATACAGGCAAGCTCGTCAAGGTGACGACCTCGCACTTCGAGTGCAACTCAAGAAGTCCTGACGTTCATTGAAACTTGATCCGAAGAATTGTGTTCGAGTGTGAAACCGGCTTTTTGAAAAACGGAAACTCCGATGGCTTCAGGTGCAGAGATCGGTGGATTCTGTTGCTCAGGGACTGGAGATTTTTCGGGAGCAGCCGGTTGAGTCGCATTCACTGCCAGAACCTGCATGATCAACATGGTGGCATTGAAAAATGAGTGTAGCGCCACGACCGATAGCCAGCTTCTTCTGCGGTCAAAAAGGATTCCCAGCATGAAACCAACCAGCAGCAGTGGCACTGCATCTGGCCAGCCATGAACTGCCGCAAACGCAATCGCCACGATGGGAATGGACCAGTTCCGTCCCAAAAGACGAGTGAGCCAGCCTTGAAGGATGACTCGGAATAAAAGTTCTTCAAACAAAGGTGCCACAATCGCAGCCGTCAACAGCAGCAGTACGATGTTGATCCACGGAGAATCGAACGAAAGCATTTTGAGAATCGGATGGCTGTCTTCGGGCTTGATCCACGGGCTTAAAGAAATTCGCAGAATCGCCGCACCAGTGAGCATCAGCGGCGTGGCCCACAGAGCCGAAATCAAATCCTGAACTGGTTCCGGGCTGATGATACCGACTGCGCGAAATCGCCTGGGATCAATGGCCAGTAGCAGAAACAGCATGATGATCGTGTTCTGTGCAACCAGAAAGAGAACCTGGTTCATGGTGAATTCGGCAGCAGATTTTGGTGCGGGACTGATCACATGCAGCATGGCAGGTAAGAGCAGTGACAAAAGAATCCAACTGCAGGCCAACCATGTTGCCAATGCGGGCCATGCAGCCTCCTGATCGCTCATCTGGCGTTTGGGAATCGGGCTGGCGATATTGCGGTCAAGAAAAGCGGCCAGACTCCAGATGGTGCTGGCGAGGCAACCTCCAAAAATCCCCACAAGGACAGATATGAAAATCCCGCTGGCAATGGTGCTATTCATTGTCGGGATTCCATTCAAGTAGATACCACAAAGGGGGAAAAGGCCGTTATATTGCTGTTTGAAATCAGACAGGGAGAAATCGATTGACGACATCAACCAGTAAAAATGTCCTCGATGAAATTGTTGAACACAAGCGAGATGAAGTAAAGCTGGCGAAAAGTCGGGTTTCAGCGGTCGAGCTTTCGGCACAAGTGGCAGATTTGCCAGCCACCCGTGGGTTTGCCCGGGCCATTGAGCAGGCTGAAGATATTGCCTTGATTGCCGAAGTCAAAAAAGCCAGTCCATCGGCGGGATTGATCCGTGCAGACTTTGATCCCGTCGCTCTGGCAAAGACGTATGTTCAACATGGTGCCACCTGCCTGAGTGTCTTGACTGACGAACGTTTTTTTCAAGGTTCGTTGGACTATCTGAAGCAGATACGGCGAGCCGTCGATGTTCCGCTGTTGCGAAAAGAATTTGTGATTGATCCTTATCAGATTCTTGAAGCGCGAGTGGCGGGAGCCGATGCGATTCTGCTGATTGCTGAATGCCTTTCTCAATCGCTGATGGAGGAGCTTTTCGGCAAGGCGACAGAACTTGGCCTGGATACTCTTATTGAACTGCATGATGAAGAGCACCTGGATCGAGTCCTCTCGATTGGCTCAAAGTTGGTCGGAATCAATAATCGTAACTTGAAAACGATGGTGACTGACCTGCAGCAGACAGAACGACTGGCAGCCAGAATTCCTGCGGAAGTGCTGCTGGTAGGAGAAAGTGGTATTCGCACCCGGACTGACGTGGATCGCTTGAAGCTGGCTGGTGCGCGGGCCATTCTCGTCGGCGAATCTTTGATGAAACAGCCGGATGTCGGAGCGGCGGTCGAGGCTTTAATGAAGCCTCAATCCCGCCATGCAGTCATCGAATAACAGCAGAGAACCCGCTTTAACTCCATCGAACTGATGGACATCCCCCCCTCGACAGAGTTCAAAACTGGAGAATGTTTTGGAAGAGCATGTGCTGGTCGTCCCCACGAAGATTTTCCACGATCTGGGTCACTTTGAAGGTTTCTGTGCGGAGACAGACAAGTATCTGGCAGAGCTGCTGAATCCTGCTCATACGCGGTATGAGCCAAGGAGTGCCGTCGAAACCGATCCTTCCCTGAAACAACTGATTCCTTACTGTATTTTTACACATGGTGGCGAGATCTTTTATTATCGCCGTGGTAGCAAGGGGGGAGAGGGCAGGCTGCATAAGAAGCGATCGATCGGAATTGGCGGGCATATCTCGTCGACAGATCCGGCGGGAGGAGAGCGGCGTTATGGACCGGCAATGGAGCGGGAAATTGAAGAGGAAGTCTTTCTGGAGACAGGATTTAAAGAGCGTTGCGTGGGACTGATTAACGACGACTCCAGCGATGTGGGACGCGTCCATTTGGGGATTGTCCACGTTTTTGAGTTAGAAGCGGCAAAAGTTCGCCCACGGGAAGAGTCGATCTTAGAGTCAGGATTTGCCCCGCCGTCACAACTGGTTGCTGAAATTGAAGATTTTGAGACCTGGTCGCAGATTTGTCTCAAGTCTTTGTTCGCGAAAGTCTGACTCCGCGAGAGAGTCTGGCTGTTCAGGCCGGTTGAAAATGACGGTGGCTGCAGTTATTGCCGACCGCTCAAGGGAATTTGAATGGTTGGCCCAAGCGCATGGATGTCTGGAAGCGACAAAGGAGTGTCGAGAATGAGTGATGGTTTAACTCGTCGATCCCTGTTGGGGGCTGCCGCTGTGGCGGTCACTGTTCCTGCTGCGACGAAAGTGCTGCAGGCTCAGGAAAGTGCTGCCCGGGGCCAACTGAGCGACGAAAGTCTGGGAACGCTGCTCAAGGCCATGGGGCTCGAAGCAAAACTGTTCGACAAGCGTTATGACTTTGTTTTCAAGGCAAATGTCAATAACGACGAATGGGAACTTTCGATGAGCACCGTGTTGAGCATGGATCGCTCTGTGGTATGGATTATGGCCTGGCTGGATGAACTTCCACGCTCGGCTGCTGATGTGCCTCGTACGGCACTCTTGAGGCTGCTGGCCGATAACGACAAGCTGGGCAAGGGCAAGTTCTTTGCCTACATCGCCAGCAATCGCCGGTTCGTGCTGCAGCGAGTGATTCCAAATACGGACATCACCTCCGCATCATTCCGTGCTGATCTGGATGATCTGGGAGCGACAGTGGTTTCGACACACCCCCATTGGGCTGTCTCCAACTGGTCATCACCCACACAGCCCGATCCCTCAGCTACACCCGCCACGAGCACAATTCAGGGGAGTGCACCACAGGGTGCGTCAACCGGATCGCAACCCGGAACTGCAGTGCGCGATGGTGCGACAATTCGCCGTTAATTGAACAGCATAGAACTTCATGCGTTCCATGTCTGCTAATGAAAATGTGCCATTGGGGAAGCTCGCCGAAAGCGAAATTCTCCAGTGGCACTTTTCGTTGATACCCATTCAGCGAAATCGAAAAACAGATTCAATTGCTGATTACCTGGGATGGCTGGGAGTGATCTGCTCCTGATCTTTGCGTTGCATTTCATCCAGCACAATGGGATGCAGTCGACGACTACGTCGGTCGGCAGGTTCATAATGAGAGCGAGCCCAGGCTCTCAAACGAAGCTCTTCGACAAGATCAACATTTGCACCCGAATCGACTTTTGTGGCGGCAAGTGAGGACATTTGGAGGCCTCCAGAAGGGAGTCATCGCCAGTTTGGAAAAGAGCGGCAACGAACCACACGAAATGAGACGTTCGACCACAACTACAAAATAAAAATGGCTGATGGGTTCGCCAAGAAAAATCACGAGAAAATTGAAAAATAATCTCGAATATCAAGCCTGATGCTTGACAAAGATATTGGCTGCTCGCCACGGTCAGCAAACCGCGATTATCTTACGCAGCTTTTTCACTCTTCCCATTGTTTGCATTTGAGTGGCGAGAGGGAAAGGCATCGCGATGGGGAAGGTCATCCAGACTGGCCAGACCCAAATCCTCAAGAAACTTCCTGGTTGTTTCATAAAGGTAAGGCCGGCCAAGGCTTGTGTCTTCACCTGCCAGACGGACATACCCGTCTTCCATCAGTTGTTTGAGAATATCGACACACTGCACACCTCGAATCTGCTCGACATCGGCACGTGTGACTGGTTGCCGATACGCGATGATTGCCAATGTTTCTAATGTGGATGGTGTCAGTTGCGGAGCTTTGCGCGTTGTGTTCAGGCGAGTGAGCCACGGCTGATAATCAGGCTTTGTCAGAAGCTGGTATCCGCCCGCCAGAGGGTAAATGTGATAGGGACTGTGGGTGAAATGATAGCTCTGGTTGAGCCAGCGAATCATTTGTTCGGCTTCGCGAACATCTGTCAGGCTGGCTAAATTGGCCAGCTTCTTAATGGGAAGCGGGCCATCGGCGACAAAGAGAATCGCTTCCAGCCTGGCCAGCCGGGATGTTCGTACAGAGTTGGTTGAGCCGGGGCTTTGTTCCAGCCCAAAGATATGAGCAGGGGGGCCAGCTGGTGATTGCGGTTGGATCAACCACTGACGTGATGATGCCGAGTGACCTTGCTTCCAGCGATGTTCGTGATTGACCTGCCACGAATTGTTTGGCTGAAAGTTTCCCGAAGTGCGAGCCCAGGGCAAGGGCATGCTCATCGTGAGGAACTCCACTCTTCAATCTGCTGAAGAACCTTCTCGACAGCTTTGAGTGGCTCGTTCGCCTCGGCTTCGAAACGGTACGAAATCCGTGGGTTGTCTGCCGGTGTGTATGAGCAGATGAATACAAAAACGGAGGGTTCTGCACCGGGTTCGAGACGGAAGTTTCGAATCTGTAATGCATGAAGCCTCTGCACGGCATCTTGCCAGGTTAAGGGGGGAGTATCTGCCGGCTTTTCGCGGGATGATTTCTTTCCGCTCATTTTTCCAGGAGGCTGGGGGGTGACAGTAATTTCTGTGTTACCAGCCGGAATCACACCTTTCGCAGAAGTGCCATCGATCTCCTGTTCTGCAAACTCCCCATGGATCATGCCGTTCAATTCAGAATGATTTAATGGCGCTGTGGATGCATTGGGAAGAGTTCGTGGTGCAGTTCCGGCTGGTGGAGAAGTTGTATCGGCCCATGCCATCGCCCCAGCATCGGCCGGAGTGATCCCAGGTTCTTTCTGATCAGGAGGATTTTGATTGTTGCTCCCCTGATTGTTACTCCCCTGATTGTTGCTCCAAAGTGGAGGCTCCGAGTTTCCGGCCACTCCCTCGGGATGTTCGGTGAGAGGCGCAGTGCTCGCTGGCAGGGCAGACGATGTATTAGAAGACAGTGCCCCAGCATCAAAAGCTTTGGCGTCGGAGGCCAGCGGAGTGACATCCGAGAGTTCCGGGAACTCTTCTTCGAGCGACGTCTGGTGAGTATCTGTTGAGATTTCCGGCAAGCCAAATATCGCAAAGAGTGGCACTGCCAGAACTGGCACGAGTAGTAACAGTGTGGTGAATGAACCCTGGGAGCTCGCACGCATGTTTGAAACCTCCCTGTCTGTCCGTCCCCGACATCCCGTCAGGTCGATCTGAGAATCTCGCTGCCATCAACTGAAATGAAAATTTAGCCCAGTCGAGAATTCTCTACAATGACAACTCATCAGAATTGAACTGACCAACACTCACGAAACTCGCCTTGGAATCGGCCCGTGTTCTCTATCCTCACCAGATTGACGAGCGATCTGAATTCTTACAGGCTTTCAGGTGAAGATTCAGAAGCATCGCCTTGAGACCGTTCCAATCGTTCTCTGGCCATATCGGCCCATGGCCCGCGGTTGTCGAAATCGAGATAACGCAACCAATGAGGACGGGCTTTCAAATGCTGGCCAATCTGCTCAAAAAGTTCTGCCAGATGCAGATGAGCATCGGGATAATCCGGGTGAAGCAGCAGGGCGGCCTCAAACGCTTCGCTGGCCGCCTTGGTATCACCCATTTGTGCAAGGACACATCCCAGTTGCGTCCAGGCCTCGATGTACTCGGCATCGCATTCCACGGCCACATGATACCGTTCTGCGGCTCCCGCATAATTTCCAGAGCGGTACAAGGCATCGGCTAATTGAAAATGAATCGAGGCTTCGTGAGGAGCCAGCAGCAAGGCTCTGCGAAAAGCCTGGATGGCGGCCGCTGTTTCGCCTGAGTCGAGCAATGTGGAACCGGCATGAGCCCATTCATTGGCTCCCCAGTTCCTAGAGGAATTCTGCAGACCATGAATCGCTTTGGTATAGCCAGGAAAGGGGATTGTCAGCGTATTTTCAGAAGCGGAACCATCGCCTGAATCCGGCTTGTTTTCCGAAATTTCGCCGTCACTGACAGGGATTTCATGGAAATCAAAGATCCGCTGACCTGTCTGTGGATCCAGCAGGCTGGCAGCATCCCGAATGTAAAGCTGATGGTCTTGCGAGAGAATTTCGAGTTGAGCGAGAGGTCTTTCAATCGTGGGCAACAACGACTTCAGCTTCTCCAGGCTGGCACCAATTTTCTTGGGAGAAATCCCTGTCGAAATCAGATCTGCCAGTCGGCGAACCCCCGTCACTTCCTGAAAATCGAAATAAGGCAATCGGCAAACTCGTCGAACCGGTCGAATCAGTCCCAGACGTTCCCAATGACGGATACGGGAAACGGGGAGTTTCATCAATTGACTCAGCATCGCTGGCGTAAAAACCCTGCGATCTGCTGGAGAAGGGCTTTCCAGTTCAATCAACTGCAGCCACTCCGGTTCGCTCAGAATTTTAATCGGGAAGCCCCGTTCAAGCAGTTCACGAGCAGCCTCCAGCTTTAACGAGGGTTGACCATCTTCTTCCAGTGGCCAACCTTCATCGCCGACGACCAGCAGGGTCGTCTGCTGGGAAACCTGATTCGTGAAAGTTCCCCCGTACTGCTCGACATATCCGGCGGCTTCCCGGTGGGTCATCGAAGCCAGTGTTCCCGTAAATGTGACTCGCTCACCTTGAAGTGGAGCAGTGCTCCTCAATCGGCTCGTGGATTCCGCGGAGATCATCGGCGTTTCCGCAGAGTTCATGGACATATTCCTGAGCAAAGACAATTGCGGAGGTTGATCTTCCGGCGGGCAGATGAATGCTGTTCAGCAAACTTGTGGAGTCTCCACATATTGTGCGGGATCGAACGTTCGATTGCCAATTCACCACAGGTTGGCTCACAGCAATTTTCTTTTACTTTTCGAGTCAGAATTGAATTTCTGATTCGATAGCATCATTTCAGAATGTCGTCTCGGAAATTTTGTTTTCAATCAGGTCCTGGGTTTCATGAATTCATGGGGCCAAAGAGCGCAAAGAAATCCAGGTGCTCGGGAATTAGGTGCCCATCGCCAAGCACAGGTGCGAAGCTCGCTCGCTTTGCCTATAATTCAGAGCAAAGCTCAGGTTGATCAGCTCAGTGCACACATTGATCCGCGCAGTGCACACAGTTCAGGGAACACTGCTCAACCAGCCAGATCGATGACCAGAATTAGCGATTGATATCCAGGAGAATAATTGATGGCCGACCGTATGCCTGTGCTGACCGCTGCAGATCCTGAGATTGCTGGTGCAATTCGACAAGAAGAAGTCCGGCAGCATGACGGTCTGGAACTGATTGCCTCAGAGAATTACACCAGTCAGTCTGTGCTTGAAGCTGTCGGCTCAGTCCTCACGAATAAGTACGCCGAAGGGTATCCGGGGCGACGTTACTATGGTGGTTGCGAGCATGTCGATACGATCGAGTCGATTGCTCGAACACGGGCCTGCACGCTGTTCGGTGCTCAATATGCGAACGTACAGCCTCATGCCGGTTCGCAGGCCAATATGGCTGTCTTTATGGGCTTTTTGAAGCCGGGAGACACTTTTCTGGCGATGGATCTGGCCCATGGTGGCCATCTCACGCATGGCATGGGATTGAATTTTTCGGGAATTCTTTACAACGCTGTTCATTATGGTGTGCGTGAGTCAGATCACCGGATTGATTTTGATCAGGTGGCTCGTCTGGCAAAGGAGCACAAGCCGAAGCTGATTATTGCGGGAGCCAGTGCCTATCCGCGCGAAATCGACCACGGAAAGTTCGCCGAGATTGCGAAATCCGTGGGTGCCTTATTCATGGTCGATATGGCCCATTATTCCGGATTGGTGGCAGCGGGCCTGCACAACAGCCCGGTGCCCCATGCGGACTTTGTGACTTCGACCTCTCACAAAACTTTGCGCGGGCCCCGATCCGGGTTTATCCTCTGCAAAGAAGAGCATGGCAAAACGATCGACAAAACCGTCTTTCCAGGATTACAGGGAGGGCCCTTGGAGCATGTGGTCGCTGGTAAAGCCGTCTGCTTCCGTGAAGCGGCTCAACCGGCCTTCAAGCAATACATTGAACAGGTCATCAAAAACGCACGGGCATTGGCGGAAACCTTAGTGGCCGGGGGCGTGCGTCTGGCTTCTGGGGGGACGGATAATCACCTGATGCTGTGTGACGTCACATCTGTCGGTTTGACTGGAAAAATCGCCGAACATGCGCTCGATGTCGCCGGAGTGACCGCCAATAAAAACATGATTCCTTACGATACACGCAAGCCGCTGGACCCCAGCGGAATTCGACTCGGCACACCGGCGCTCACGACTCGTGGAATGAAAGAAGCGGAAATGCAGCAGGTCGGTCAGTGGATCCTGCAGATTTTCAAACATCCGGAAGATGCCGTCACTCTGGGCAAGATTCGCCAGGAGATCTGCGAGTTCTGCAAGAATTATCCAGTTCCCGGCATTGCGCTGTAATGATCAAGTCGGCGGTTCTGAACAGACGCGGTCTGCCTGAATCTCCCTGCGGATTTGAAGTGGCTTTCAGGGAACCAGGTTGTTTCCCTGAAAGCACCAACCGCTCAATTTGCTACAACCGGCAAATTTGAACTCCCTCCGTCTCGGAAAGTGCTCCTGACGGACATTCCGTCACGGCACCATCTCCTGAACGAGCTTTATTTCACTCGTATGTTCTGGTGAGCGAGGGCCGGGCAGCATGTGCTGCTGCGCTACACTCAGGACATGAGGGAGTGTTCGGCATGCGGGAAGCAGATCAGCTGATCTTCGACGATGGTGACATTGTCGACGAAGAAGCGGCTCTGGAACCCACACTCGTGGGGCATGCGGCTTTTGGGACCGATCTCAAAACTCTGGATGAACTTTTGTCGGGTGGTGCAGAGTCTGCAGATGCCTCCCGGTTATTGCCTGCAAGTAGTCCTGAAGTTCTTCATGCCACTGGCCCATCAGTTTCGGCATCTGGTGTGACAACTCAGACGAAGTTGTTGGCTCCTCCAGTTCCGAAGAGAAAAGTCGAACGTGTTCGAGATTTGTCGCCAGGCCAGGTCAATGCTGATGTCGGCCGTCCGCGTGGTCGTTCCGGGACATTGATCCAGCAGCGATTAATTGCCGCCGCCATTCTGGTGTGTGTGGGATTACTGGCGTATTTCATTCGCTCGCTGGTCGTGCAAAGTTCGCCTTATCCGTACTTACGTGCGATCGTCCTGCTCAATTCCATTACCTGTCTTTGCATTCTGCTGAAAAATCGAATGCTTCCCCTGGACAGACTTCGATTTCTCGAACTGTTGCTCTTCATACCGCCCGCCATTCAGATCGTGTTAACACAGTTGCTCCAGATGCGCGAAGCGGGTGTTCTGCAGAACAGCATGCTTTTAAGCGATCTGCTGCATAATGGAACCCTGGGCCTCATCATTGTGATGATGTCCTATGCGATGTTGATTCCTAATGGCTGGAAGAGGGCTGCGGTCCTTTTATCGCCTTTAGCTCTGGCACCACTGGCGACAATTGCTTATCTGCGAATGTCGATCCCCTGGACTCAGGAAGTTCTCACTCTCCAGGTGTGCCTCGAACTGGCCACGACACTGGCTGTTTCGCTCTTCGCTTCGATCTGGGGAACATTCACGATTTCTGCCTTGAGACAGGAAGTCAGCCGAGCCCGTCAGTTGGGCCAGTATCGACTGGCCCGGAGACTGGGAGCAGGGGGGATGGGACAGGTTTTTCTGGCCGAACATCGGCTGTTGACTCGTCCATGTGCGGTCAAGCTGATTCATCCTCAGTATGGCACTGATCCCATAGCCCTCATGCGGTTCGAGCAGGAAGTTCGCAGTATGGCGCAACTTTCGCATTGGAACACTGTTGAAATTTACGATTACGGTCATACAGAAGATGGCACGTTCTACTACGTGATGGAGTATCTCCCGGGGATGAATCTGGGAGAACTGGTGGCTCGTTTCGGGCCGCTTTCTCCGGAGCGTACGGTTCATTTTCTGATTCAGACGTGCCGGGCACTGCACGAGGCCCATCAACTGGGCATGATCCATCGCGATTTGAAGCCTGCCAACGTCTATGCTGCGAAGCGGGGCGGTGAGTACGATGTGGCGAAACTGCTCGATTTTGGTCTCGTGCTCGATTCCCGAGGTGTGCGTGTTCGAGGTTATAGTGACAGCAGCCGGCAGACGAGCGTGGCTGGCTCGCCGCTATTCATGTCGCCAGAACAGGCGACATACGAGAGTGTGCCTGACGCCCGGAGTGATATCTATGCACTGGGAGCCACCGCGTATTTTCTGCTCACGGGGCGCCCGCCATTTGAGGGCAAAACTCCCGTGCAGGTAATGATCAAACATGCGCGAGATCGAGTTGTGCCGCTGCGAGATCTGAGAGCCGATATTCCTGCCGATGTGGAGGCCATTGTTCTCCGTTGTCTGGCAAAAAATCAGGAATTGCGATTTGGCTCGGCTCGTGAGTTGGAACTGGCACTTTGTCGATGCAGTGTTTCGGGCAAGTGGAATAGCGATCAGGCGGAAAGATGGTGGCAGACCTTCGCCCCCGAGATTGATTTACCTGTCGAAATCTGAAACTCCGGCGCTGATAGCGGAATCAAACTCGCTGCAAGCTCACGAAACGACGAGTGAGCCACACCGGGTGAATTCCAGGTCACTTCGAGGCTGCATTGAATTGGATGAGTTCGTTGTGGCTGCCCGAGCGAAAGCCGGCAAGATCGAGGCAGATCTGGCGAAATCCAAGTTCGCGCAGGACTCGCACGCATGCTTCACGCATTGGCGAACTGACAAGTTGCGTTAAATCCTCGGGATGCAATTCGATGCGGGCCAGTTCCCCGGGTTCAATCCTGACTCGGAATTCCTGAAAGCCGAGTGATCGCAGATATTTTTCGGCCCGTTCGACTCTCAATAATCGATCGGAAGTGACTTCGACGCCATAAGCGATTCTGCTGGCCAGACAGGGACTGGCAGGTCGATCATGGACAGTTAAACCAGCGAGATGAGCCAGGCTCCTGACGATCTGCTTGTTGTAGCCCAGTTCGACGAGAGGGCTGCGGATCTGAAATTCTTTGGCAGCCGCCAGTCCGGGGCGATGATTTCCCAGGTCGTCGAGGTTTGTACCATTCACAATCAAGGGGAATTCGCTGGCTGGGTACTTTGATCGAATCGTGCTGTAAAGGGTGGATTTGCAGAAATAACAGCGAGTTGGCGAATTGGCCCGATACTCAGCCAGCTCAATTTCTTGCGTGTGAATCGTCTGATGCTGAATTCCCATTTCATGGGCGACTGCTGCGGAGAGTTCCCGGTCATTCTCAGAAACACTCGGGCTCAGGGCTGTCACGGCCAGTGCCGAATTTCCCAGTGCCTGAACCGCTCCCCAACCGACTAAAGCACTGTCAACTCCGCCCGAGTAAGCCACGATCACAGATGGCCACGGGCGAAACCATTCCACGAGCTGGTCGAGTTGTTTCTCGGTCAAAGATCGAGTCGCTCCAAGACTTTTCGATGAATCATTTTCCTCAAGCTGGGGGGAATTCATGGCATTGATGGATGTTTGTGGAGGTGGTTGCGGGTTCATGAGCCAGTCATTTGTGAAAAATCGGTCTCTGCGAAAACTTCCGGGCGAACTCTGGGCATGAAAGACAGGTTACCCGAACATCTGGCGATAGAATGTCGCAGCAATTCGTAACTCACAACCGAAACGGGGTTTGCCCCGATTGCCGTAAACAGGATACACTACCGAGAGTTGACAATCTCGGAAGAGTACAGGTGTAAGACAAAACTGCGGCTCGATCTGTGGCAGGTCTTGGCTTCTCGCGGTCAATATGAAATTAAGTCGGCTATTGGTCGAATCGAAGTACAAAATCCAAAACAACGTCAGGCAATAGGCGATGATCACAATGTTTGGATGTCAGGTTTCTATGCTTCGTCAAATCTGTTTCAGCCTCGTCATGGCAACAGTCCTGATTCAGGCGGCATCGCTGATGGCTGCCATCACGCCTGAGCAGCGGCAACAGCTCAATGATCTCAAGACGGAAATTGGCAAGGTCCCCGCACTGCTCTCAAAGAAGAAACTCGACGAGGCGACGGCAGCCGTCACTTCCGTGGAAGAAAAACTCAACACACTGGTCAAGGACGGGATTCCAGAGACCGAGACGCTCGTCAAAGCTCTTCGAAAACAGGTCGAGACACAACGAGGGATTCTCGCGAAACAGCAGGCCCTGGTAGCAGCCAAAATTCCGACCAGTTTCTCGAAAGAAGTGGCTCCGATTCTTGAGGCCAACTGCGTCTCCTGCCACGGAGAAGACAATCCGCGGGGTGGTTTGCGGATGGATAATTTCGCCGGGATGGAACGAGGCGGCACGAATGGCGCCCTGGTTGTCGCTGGCAATCCGCTCCGCAGTCCTCTCGTCCTGAGGCTGACCACCACGGACAACCGCTTGAGAATGCCCAAGAATGAAGAGGCACTCAAAACTGCCGAGATACAGGTGATTGCCAAGTGGATTTCAGAAGGTGCCAAGTACGACGCAATGGACAAAACCGCGTCGCTGGGGTCTCTGGCCGCCATGGCAGACGGGAAACCAAAGCCAGCGCCGGTCCCCGTTGAAGTCGCCAAGCCAACTGGCAACGAAAAAGTCTCGTTCATCAACGATGTCGCCCCGACTCTCGTCACCACCTGCGGACAGTGCCATTTAGGGAACAATCCGCGAGGTGGCTTCAGTGTCGCGACGTTTGAACGCATGATGCAAGGTGGTGAAAGTGGCCGCGTGATTGTCCCTGGCAGCCTCGAAGGGAGCCGGTTGTGGCGACTGGTCAATGCTGACGAAGCTCCCGTCATGCCGGCAGGGCAGGGCCGCATTACCAGAAAGTGGCATGCAGATTTGCGCACGTGGATCACAGAAGGCGCCAAATTCGATGGCCCCGATGCCAAACGACCACTGATGCAACTGGTCCCCACTCCAGAGGAAATTCGAGCTCGGGAACTGGCCAAGATGACTCCCGAACAGCTCCTTGAACGGAGACGCAAGGATACTAACGAGAAATGGGAGATGGCACTCAGTTCGACTCAACCGAATCTCCATGAGACGGACGAGTTCATCATGATTGGGGATGTCGATACGGCTCGTCTGAAAGAGCTGGCGGAGTCGGGAAGTGAGTTTCTCAAGGTTCTCAAAGCAACCTTTGGCTTTAAAGAGACACCTGTCTGGAAGGGTAAGCTGGCGGTGTTCGTCTTCAAAGAACGCTTTGGCTACGAAGAATTCAATCAGACGATCAACCGACGAGAAGTACCAAAGGAAATCATTGGTCATGCCGATGTCTCACCGACACTCGAAACGGCACTTGTGGCCATTTACGATGTGGGCGACGATCCCACAGAAAAATCTCCAGGGGCAGTACTCAATCTGGCCGAGCAGTTAGCGGCTGCTGCATTACTCAAGGGGGGCGGAGATCTTCCTGACTGGCTCATCAGAGGAACCGGCCTATCGTTGGCAGCGTCCGGCCCGATTGGTAAAGGCAACCCGTATGTGGTTGCCCTCAAGCCAAGGGCAGCCGAAGCGATGCAATACAGCATTCAGCAACCACAGGATGTGTTCCAGGATGGTACGTTCTCGCCAGCGGATGTCGGGCCTGCGGGCTATGCGATTGTTGAGTTCCTCATGCGAAATGGTGGCGCATCGAACTTCGGGAGTTTCGTGAAACGAATTCAGGGTGGAGATACTCCAGCCGCCGCACTGCAGGCCGTCTATCGGCAGGATGCCCGGACAATGGGTGCCAGTTTCCTGAGTACCCAGGGTGCAGCCCCGGGAAATCGCAAAGCGAAGAAAAAGTGATTGTGGCATAGTTCCAGTCGCTTGATGCGACGAATCGATGCTTGTCAGACCCTTCGCCCACGCGAAGCACGGTAGCCAAACTCAATGGCGAACCAGTTGGCATAACGTTCGCGGTCGATATATGAACGATTGCGATGGTCGTTCATATGACCAATTTCGTGAATCAGAACGTTATTCAGATAGAAATCCTTAATCGTCTGTTCTGTCCACGTGAGTTGCCAGATACCGCCGACTTCTTCCCATTTCCCGCCGTACATTTCTGAGTCGATGCGAAACTGTGGCTTGGGCATACGTGCGTAACGCTCAATCAGACTCTCTTCTAACGGATAGAGATAGACATTCGGGCCCCATTGCATGCCGTAGAGCGGGAAGATCGCTCGTTTGCGCGTCATGCGGCTCAACTGCACCACCTGCAGATCGGTGACAAAGTGTTCGGGCAGCTCGGCGAGTCGATCACGAATTTCCTGTTCCGTCACCACATGACGAAAGGAATCTCCGGCTGGTTCGATGACACATCGAAACTGCTGTTGTTCCACCGGATCATGCCAGGTCTCCGGGGCAGAGAATTGTCCGGCTCGATCCATGCGGCCAGTCGATCGACTGCGATGGGCTGCGGTTGGCCTCACGACCGATCTGGCCTTACGACCCATTGGCTGATGTCGCTCTGCACGTTCTCGTGCCTGAGGGACTGCCTTGCGAGCAGATTGATGATGATTAGAGAATCTCATAGACAGTCAACTTCTGGGCTGTTTTCTTGCCCTTAGGTTCTGTCGCTCCTCGCTGAGCGTTCTCGCTGGCCTCCTGCCTGCTCTCGGAAAGGCCGGAAACTTTTCCCAGCCACTCCCTCTATCCTCAGGGCTGAGAAGACACGTCGCAAGTGTACACTTTAAGTGACCAGCTCAATGGAATTTACGACGAGTCTGCCGAATCGGAGACCGCATCCAGGACCGCGTAGACATGTTTTTCTTGGCGTAACACGTTGCGGCAAAGTGGTTTGCGAGAATGACCATGAGGCGGAAGGCCTGTTCACCTGTCCGCAACCAGGGTCAGTAACGAGGAGAAGAGATTTACCGTAGTTCTTTACAGGGTAAGGATTTACTGCCCAATAGCGCCGGTGTGATCCAGTTCTCGTTCCAATGCTTTATCTGTTGGCTTGGGGATCGATGGAGTCGCTGGAAGAAGGAAACCGGGATCAGCGGGTTCCATCGATTTGAAGCTGATTTTACTGCCGACACGGCTGCCACCCGACGCTGCCAGATCAATCACACCTGGGGCAGGTGAGGGCGGGAGGCGGTCAGTCACATTCCCTTGAGTTCTCCCTTCAGTCGCTTTCTTCCAGCCATCCGCACTGAAATTCGATTGAATACGAATCTCGGCGCCTTTCAGACCCGCAAACAGATTTCGTCTGATCGAAAGTGTCACGCTGTCTGAGCCGGGTTGTTCGGCAAAGACAACTCCCTGATTACCAGCGGCAATCGTATTATTGCTGACGGCAATCCCCAGCCATGAAGCTTCGCCGGCAAACTCGATCGAGTTTTCGCATTCGAAAAAACGATTCTCGCGAATCTGGATTTTCGAAGCAAAACTGGAGGCTTCAATCAGCACACCGGCAGCCATCGGGCCACGGAATCGATTTTTAAGCAAACTCACGTCGGCTAACGTTTCTTTAGCTTCCAGCCGCACACCGACGGCCTTCTCCGACTTCGTCGAAATCAGGCAATCATTGATTGTGAATTCCTTATCCAGAAGACCGGAAACATCCTTCCCAATGATGCCAGCGTTTGAAAAATCCAGAATGCTCAGATTGGTCAGGCGTGTCCCATAAAGGTAATCTCCGACTTCGATGGCGGTTTCGTGCTTCTCAGCATTGATTGTGATGTTTTCAAGTTGAAAACCTTGGACATCGCGAATCTTCACGATGGGATCGCCAGTTTGTGTCCCACCCTGAATCACAACTTTTGCATTTTCTGCCCCAGCCACAGTGATATTCTCAGGCCATTTTCGGCCACTTCCTCGTGAATCGAGCACAATTCGCTCGGGATAGATCCCCGCAGCGACCTCAATTCGGAATCTGTCTTTCTCTCCACCAGGTTTAAAGTTGGCTCGCACCTTGGCCAGCGCGTCAGAGATTCTTTTGAACTCACCTTGAGGCCCCACTGTCGCTTCACGTCGATCAATCCATGTGGGGTCGGGGCGGCTGTAATCAACCGCTTTTACAGGAGCATTACTACTACTGTAGATCGCATAGCCCGCGCCGATGACCAGGACGAGGCAAACAGCGATGCCAGCCGGCATTGCCCAGGCGGGAAGTTTCTTCGCGGTTCCTTTGTGACGACTGGATTGTGAGCGTGAACTGCTGTTGCGGTTCGAAGTGGACGTATCTCGGATCGGCTGCTCGACATCCGCCATGATCTGTGAGGGTTCGCTCTCCAGATCGGTAGGGGAAATCGGGATGGCTTCCAAAATGACTTTTGCGGGGGAGGGAGTTGTTGCCGCTGGCCGAATCACTTTCGCAGTACGTCGAACAGGAATGGCTTCAGGTATGGAATTGCCAGAACCTTCACGAAGAGGGATCGCTTCGAGAATGGGAGCTTCGCTGGTCGCCAGAATCTGTGGAGGGGTTGCGACAGGCTTGGCTTCTGGAGGTTCCAATGCGGCTTTCGAACTGCCCGCAGCTCGCTGTATCCCGGAGGCTGATTTTGGGGGAACTGGAGTTTCGAGACTCTTCGAACCCACGTGATCTGTGGGAGATTTTGCGACTGTGGCATCGACTGGGATCTGATTCGCTGGCAAAGTCTTCGATGAGGGAAGCTTGATCGACGATGGAGCCTTTGATGGGGCAGTCGATGCAGCCTCATTCCCAAAAACCGAGCTGGATTTTGAAGAATTCCCCTCGTCAGGCGAGTGGCTCAGTGGCTCAAGAAACTGAAAATCATGGACTGGCTGACTTGTGCTGCTGGATGATTTTTTTCCTTTGGCCGAATCCGTCGAGGGCTTCGCGACCTCTGGCGTTTTTCGCTGTGGTACCGGTTCAGCGAGGGGTGTAGAAACTCCACCCGATAACGAGGTCAGGAACGCTGAGAGTTCATCCCCGGCAGGAGCCATACTCATATCGGTCGGGAGAGGTGCCTGAGGACTGAATTCCAGGCCTGCCATAGCGACGGGATGAACATTGTCCGGCTGTGCAACATCGCTTTCGGCAGAGACTCCGCCAGAAAAGACTTCGCCAGAAAAGACTCCACCAGATGCGACTCCACCAGAGCGATACTGCTTCAGCCAGTTTTCCAGGATCTCTGCCACCGCCTTGGCCGAAGCAGGCCGGTCGGCTGGAGATTTGGCCATCATCTTGCGGACAATGGCAGCAAGGTCGGCAGGAACATCTGGTCGCTTGCTCTCTATCGATGGCGGTTCTTTGGTCTGATGAGCCATCAATCGCTGCGCCAGAGTCCCTTCGGTAAATGGAGGGGAGCCCGTGAGCAGAAAATAAAGTGTGCAGCCCAGGCTGTAGATGTCAGCACGTGCGTCAACAGAGTGGCTGTCGAGCGCTTGCTCTGGTGCGAGGTAGTCGGCTGTCCCGAGAACTTTCTCATCATGCTGAATCGTGAGGGCATCGTCGCCAGTATCACTGAAGAACCTGGCGAGTCCCAGGTCGAGAACTTTCACGACGCCCGTGTGATCGACGAGCAGATTCCCGGGCTTGATGTCCCGATGGACAAGACCGGCACCATGGGCATGGGATAATCCCAGAGCCGCCTGACGGATGTAGTCTGCGGCATCGGCAAATGGCACCTGACCAGATTTTAATACCAGTTCCTGCAGGCTCTGTCCGTCAACAAATTCCATCACAAGGAAGTGGATATCCGTATCGCGATCGGCCTGATGATCGACATCGTAAGCGCGGACGATATTGGGATGATCCAGTGAAGCCACCGCCTGAGCTTCTCGGTGAAATCTTCCGAGATACGACGTGTCAGAGACTCGTTTTTGCGGGAGCACTTTAATCGCACACCGGCGGCGCATCACGATATGTTCAGCGAGATAGACCGAACTCATGCCTCCCCGGCCGAGGAGTGACAGCAGGCGATACTTCCCCAGGAAAAAACCCTTATGTTTTCCCTGAAGCAGCTTTTCACCCTGCCAGGCAGTCACCGCATTCCGGTTGACAAGAAATTGAGCCAGATCTGTGGAATCCGCTTCACCATTCAATCGTTCCGTGTATTCCGCATACAAAACGTTAAGTCGGTCGTCCTCAATGAGACCGCTACGGCGAATAGTTGCAAGGAATGATTCACTTGACAGTTTGGCGGGCATTGACTGATCCGCTGGTCTTTCACGAGAAAACGTCATCACCTACTGACAGAAAACTACGATGGCCATGACTGGCGGAGAAGTGTCCCCACCAGGCACGCAGGTCAAATGTGAGAGGGTGGAAAAATACGGATGTGATTTGTGCAAAAATTAAGCTAACACTCTGACTCATCCAGTTCTAGGGTCGAACAGCTTCTGCTGAAGAATTGCTCGATGGAAGTGGATCAAGGGGCCTTCGGCATTATTGTCAGTGCGTGACTTTTCGACGATCAGGAACCGCTTTATGGAAGATGCATCTCAGGAGAGCCAGACATTAACGACAGAGACTTCTTTGAATTCGTGGCGAAGCATGGGCTGGTTTTTGCTGCTGGCTGGAAGTGTTTTGTTGCTTCTTAATGCACTGGAATCCGTGGAGTCCTTAGATTGGATGCCTTCGATCTGGTTCATGAATCGCACTCTCTGGTGGATGATTGCCATCCTGATGGCCGGGGGAGGCCTGTACACCCTCAGTACTGTTTCAGTCGGCGATGAAGATGACGAGCATCCATCCGAGTGACTCGTTCCGACTCCCTGCTCAGGCAGGCTCACTGCATTTCGAAGATAGGGCAAAGTCGTTAGAATCTATGATCTTGCGGAATTTCAGGGTGTGAATTGTGAGCTCACTCGCACACCAGCGGCCTTGTGAAACCTTGCAGCTCGATGGGCAGCATCGCAATACTCATGCCGACTTACGAACTGATAATTGCGGATTAAAGTGATGACAATTGTTTCTCGAATCCTGATTGCTGATGACAATTTGCAGAATTGCGAGTTGCTCGATGCCTATCTTGCCAGCGATGAATACGAAATCGCCATGGCCTATGACGGGCAACAGACGCTGGAAAAAGTCCGGGAGTGGCAGCCCGATCTGGTACTGCTGGATATTATGATGCCCAAACTCAGTGGTTTTGAGGTCTGTGCCAAGCTGCGCAGTGAACCCTCAACAAAGTCTCTCCCCGTGCTAATGGTGACAGCTCTGAATGAGATGGGGGATATCGAAAAGGCCATTCAGGCAGGGGCCGATGATTTCCTGACCAAACCCATCAATCGACTCGAACTGACGACCCGGGTCAAGTCTTTGCTGCGTGTGAGGCATCTCACTAATGAACGCGATCGTCTGCTGGCCTATGTTGAAGAAGTTGACCAGCAGCAGGCGGCACTGCGTTCTCGGTAACTTTCTGAAACGGCCATTGGCTGCACTGTGAAAACAATCCGAAACAGCGACCTGATTCGTCAATTGGAAGTCTTCTGATATTCGTGAGTGGAGAAGGGCGGGGCGTTTGATTCGGGTTGTCACCAGTCGTCAATTTTCGCGAGGAGCCTCCCGGCATCCCTGGCTGTTTGATTCTGCCATCGACCGCGTGGAAGGTCAGCCACAAGTTGGTGATGAAGTTCTCGTGGTTGGGGCCAATGAAAAATTTCTGGGCTATGGCCTTTACAACAGTTCCAGTCGAATTCGAGTTCGCATCTATTCATGGAATGAAGATCAACCTCTCACCGAAGATTTCTGGCGGTCGAGAGTCCGCATGGCGTGTGACCTGCGCCGGAAATTCATGCCAGCTCCAACGGCTATGAATGGTGCACGGTTGATCTCCAGCGAGGCCGATTTTCTTTCGGGGCTCACTGTGGATCGCTACGGAGGCTGGTTGCTGGCTCAACTGGGCTCGCACGCTCTTCAATCCCGCATGGAATTGCTGGTTGATGAACTGATGCAGCAGACACAAGCCAGTGGTTGCTGGCTCAGGACAGAGAAGGGGATTCGTCAAGCCGAGGGCATGCCTCTGATTGATGGATTGTTTCGAGGCGAAACCCCTCCAGCGTTCATACCTGTCGAAGAGCATGGGCTGGTTTACCATGTGGATCTGGTCGACGGGCAAAAAACGGGGTTCTATCTGGATCAGCGAGAGAACAGATTCAGAGCCGCTCAGTTTGCCAGTGGTCAGATGCTTGACCTGTGCTGTTACTCGGCGGGCTTTGGCATGAACGCCCTGAGACATGGGCGGGTCACACATGTCATTGGTGTGGATACATCGAAGATCGCTGTTGAGAATGCTACCGCAAACGTTTTACGAAATGGTCTTGCCGACCGATACGAAGTCCGCCATGGCGATGCTTTTGAAGTATTAACTGAGTTTCGTAATCAGGGGGTCCGGTTTCAAACCATCGTCCTGGATCCACCCAAACTGGTGAAAAGCCGGTCAACATTGGATTCGGGTCTCAAAGGCTATCACTCACTGAATCGACTGGCACTGGATGTTCTTGAGCCACAGGGAACGCTGGTGACCTGCAGTTGCAGCGGATTGGTAACTCATGACCTGTTTCAGCAGGTTCTTCGTGAAGCGGCCTGGCAGGCTCGGCGTGAACTGAAAATTTTAGAGGCGCGCGGCCCCTCGCCAGATCATCCGCAATCATTGCAATGTCCGGAATCCAATTACCTGAAGTGTTACATTACGACCGCCTGAGCCTGAATTTTTGGCGCTAAGCGGCACGGGAATCTAAAGCATCCGTACCAAAAAATCTCAAACGATCAACAGGTTCCGGCTGCAGACTCGATTCCGATCCAACAACCTGGAATCAATGAATACAGCGGGCTGACTCCCGATGGGCCCGATAGGAAAGAACTTCGTCATGAATTCGCCGCGCCGTTTACGAAGAGGGGAGGTGGCTCCCCAGTATGTCCCGAAGGTTCGACCAGCCGAACAATTAATGGTCGATGCAATGGCTGATGTTCAGGGTGAAAAAATCCTGTGCAACAGTTCTGGGCGGGCACAATTTGCTTTTGCACTCGCAATTGCAAGGCCACAAAGTCAGGTCACCTGCTGGTTTCTGGATGTTCATTTGCGTGATCAGGCCGCTTTGGCACCAGCGGGTGTGCCTGCCAATTTGCAGCTCGTTTGCGAACCCGATTTTCCGGGAGTCGAGTACCAGACCATCTGTCTGGTGCTACCGAAAACAGGTGAAGCGGAACTGACCAGAGATCTGTTACAGCAGGCATGTGTTCGACTGGTCGATGGGGGAACTCTCATTGCGACAACTGATATGAGAGATGATCAGTGGTTGCATACGGAGATTCAGCGATTCTTCCCTAAGGTGACTCGAAGGCCCACTCGTAAAGGTGTGACCTATCTGGCAATCAAGACAGAGTCCCCGAAGAAACTCAAAAACCATGACTGTGAATTCATGTTTCGAGACGGTGAGCGACTGATTCGCATGAAAAGTCGCCCCGGCGTTTTTGCCCACAGAAAGCTGGATGTGGGAGCACGCACGCTGATCTCGGTGATTGAACCGATGGAAAAGGGACAGATTGTGGATCTGGGTTGCGGCAGTGGAGGAGTGGCTGTTGCTGCCGCCTTGCGACATCCGGAGCTGGACGTGTTGGCAGTGGATTCGAATCCACGGGCCATTGAATGCACTCAGTGGGCCGCTCAGGAAAATGGAACCAGCCGAGTCCAGACTCGATTGGATGCCACCGGGAAATCACTCGAATCCAACAGCGTCGATGTCGTCTACGCGAACCCACCTTATTTCTCAAACTACAAAATTGCCGGGATTTTTGTTGAGACGGCGTTCCGCATTCTCATTCCGGGTGGTCGAATCTATATCGTTACCAAAGCACCCGCCTGGTATGTCGAATCGCTGCCGTTACTGTTTGAAAATGTGACCAGCGATCTGATTCGCGGCTACTCGATCGTCAAAGCGACGAAATCCATGAGTGGGAAGGTGCCGGCAACTGCACCTGAGTACGAAGAGTACCGCTCCGCCAAGCCTCGCCGCCGCAAACCGAAGCTTTATGAAGAATAGAGGCTTTGTTGGTCCTTGATTCTGGGCAGACTTTCACAACGATCCATTCGCTCCAGGAATTTTTGCAAGAGTGTTTATTGCAAAGATTCCTTCATCTCCTCGATTCAAATCGACCTGCGAATTGACTTTATGGAACGAGTCAACGTAGCGTTACCAGATGGAGAACTTCATGTTCTGCCAGTTGGAGAATTGATTTGTGAGCGCCACCGTTTGAAAGGCCGTCTTCATGGCGTTTGATTTAAGAGCACTCAGGCAGAGTGTTTCGCTGTCGATGATGGGGGCAACATTCCTCCTGACTGATCCCGCACCAGGTCTCGCCCAGCCTCCCGCTGCTCCAGCAGCTGAAACAGGTGAGGCAAAGCCCATTGCCAGCCCTGGTGATCAGATTGTGATCAAGCGGGAAGGGGTGCAGTTGATCGACCCCCAGAAGTACCGCATCAACTTTTCTCTCGTACCGAAATCACGAGTCGAACTGGTTGCTCCCGCCGATGGCGTGATTCGATCGATCACACAAAAGCCTGGCGCTAAAGTCGCTGGACAATCCGAAATTCTCCGTCTGGAGAATACACGGGCGAAATTGCAGTTGGATCGTGCCAAAGCACTTTTCAAAGTCGCGACACTTGAGCAGAAATCGGGAGATGGCTCAGAATCAGCCAAGGCCATCAGCGATGCCAGGCTCGAAGCTGCCAGGGCAGAACTCGATCTCGCACAACTCGTATTTGATCAGACTTCGATTCGAGCACCATTTGATGGCGAGATCGAGCGATATCTCGTCGCGACAGGCGAGTTTGTCAGGGCAGGGCAACCAGTCGTAATTGTGGCCGATTCTTCCCAGGTTGTGGTGGAAGTTCCTGTCGAACGGGCCGCGGCGGAAGTCGGGAAAACTGTAAAGCTGAGAATTGAAGGGAATGAACTCGAAGGGAAGATCGAATCTGTCCTCCCATTGAATCCCAGGTTTGACAACCTGCGAGATCTATTCGAGACAGTCACAAGTGCGATTGTGATTTTCGAAAACACTGATGGAAAGTTGAAATCCGGGATGACTGTCTATCCCCCGATGATTCCAAGGCAGAATGTGGTCGAAGTTCCGGCAGCCGCAATACTCAATTCCGGTGATGGTGGCCGCAAAGTTCAGGTTGTGAGGCTGAATGTCATTCGTGATATCCCTGTCAATCTGCTGGCATCGGTTGGCACTGGTCGTCTGTTTGTCAGTGGAGCATTCCTGGCAGGTGACGAGGTGGTTTATGAATCTTCTCACGCTCTCGGTGATGGATTCCAGATTCAACCCAGCCAGTTGACGACCAAACCAGGGGCGACACCTGCCACTCCTGGCCGCACCCCACCACCAGGAAATTCTGACGTCGGCTTTTAATCCCATTTCCAGGTGCGACTTCGTGTGTCAGCAATGCTGACCCTTTCAGCGTTTTTTCAAAGCGAGGTATGTCAGTCAGCCCGAATTGAAGTTCCAAGGTGCTCAGGTTTTTTGACAAGTATTTCATGGCCAGAGTTGTGGTCGCTGGAAGGGCTCGCAGAGAGATTCTCTGCGAGCCCTTTTCTTTGAACTTGGTCATCATTTTTCCCAGCAGGCAATAACCTGCTGGAAATCTGCTGATCAGCATAATTATTCTAAGTGGAGGAACTTACCTATGTGGAATTTTCCGCGGAGTGGCAATTGGCCTATGCTGGATGGAATGGATTGACGGCATGTTCTGGTGCCTGAGTCTGTTTCACCAGAGGAGGCCGTGATCGCCTATTCCTCAGGTTGACCTGTCGCTGTTGTATTTCCCGACCAATCTTCCATTCAGTGAGCAGACCCTTGAGTGACGACGACAGCAATATGATCGATGAGTACCAACTGATCAGTCCCATCGCGACAGGAAGTACGACTCAAGTATGGGAAGTTCAGGAAGGTGGCCCGGGGGGCCGCACTCTGGCCATGAAGCTCATGCTCGCTAACGTCCCTGACAAAGCTGCTGCCAAAGCCACTTTGCGGATGGAAGCCGCCGTCGGCAAGACGCTCGATCACCCGAATATCATTCGCAACGAGAAACTCGTCATCGGGCGGGATCACTCCTATCTGCTGATGGAATACTTTCGCGCCGTCAACGTGAAGCTGCAGATCAAGGGGGAGCCGGCCGCTCTGCAATCGCGAATTGCCAAGTACATTGAAGGGACTTGCCAGGCGATGGCTCACCTGCACCAGAAAGGCTGGATTCATCGAGATTTCAAGCCGGAAAACGTACTGATGAATCGGGCCGGTGAAGTGAAGCTGATCGACTTCTCTCTGGCCATGCATCCGCCTGGTGCACTTTCAAAACTCATGGGTGGCGGTAGTGTGAAGGTCATTCAAGGGACGCGTATGTATCTCGCCCCGGAAACCATTCTGAAGCGTACACTCTCATTCCAGACAGACATGTACAGCTATGGGGTGACGCTCTTTGAAATCGTGACTGGTGGAAAAATGCCATTCCAAGGTTCCACACCTCAGGAATTGCTGCAGAAGCATATTGCCATGGAACCACCCATGGCCTCGTCGCTCAATCCGAATGTCACACCCGAGATGGATCGTGTGATTCAGAAGCTGATGGCTAAGAAACCACAGAATCGATACAAGGATTTCCAGGAAATCAATTCTGAGCTCAGACGAATTCGCATCTTTAAGGAAGATGTCGTTCCTAAGGCTCTCGATAATGAAAAGCTGAGTGAAGAAGCCAAAATTATTGAGACGCTCGGGGAAGTGCAGGTCGATAGCCGCGCCGATGTCTTACGCCAGCAGATGATCCGCGATAACCCCGAACTGGGGGCTCGTCACGCGGCCGAACTTGAACGTCGTAAACAGGCTAAGGCAAAAAAAGCGGCTGCCGCACAAGCTCCACAAACAAGGCCCGGGAGTCCACCGCCCACAGCTCAGCGGCCACAGCCAGCGGGCGGGATGCCTCCACAGAGTTTACCGCCCGGCATGATGCCACCCGGTGCGATGCCTCAAAACCCTTATGCACCATCACCTTATGGACCACCCGGTAACTTGCCTCCCAATGCTTATCCACCCGGGATGACCCCTGCGGCCATGGTTCCCCCGGGAATGGTACCTCCCGGAATGGTTCCACCAGGCATGATGCCGCCAGGTTCTGTACCACCTGGTATGCTGCCACCCGGGTCGATGCCACCCGGGTCGATGCCACCTGGGTCAATGCCACCTGGGTCAATGCCACAACCGGGAATTCCTCCTCAAGGAGCCCCCCGCCCGGCACAACCGGGTTTCCCAGCCCAGATGCCGCGACCAGCAGGATCGGCAGCACCCATTCCGAATGCGCCACCGGCAGGGGTTTCCATGCCTTCCCAGAATCCGCCAATGGCTGGACGACCTCCTCAGGCCATGCCGCCAAAGCCACCCGGGCCAGGGCAGGTGCCTCCGCGGCCAAGCGCTCCCCATCCCACAGCTCGAGGTTCGGGTTCCAGCGATGATGATCTTGAAGTCATGACGGAATTGCCGGATGTGATCTAACTGATTAACTTAACGGTAATCCCAAATTGGGAGATTCGCTGAATTCTCCGTCATTGGGAGACCTCGGCATCCCTGTGAATTTTTGACGACCATTGACTTTCACCCAGTGATTGCGATTGGCCGGTCATGCGGAGCAACCCGCTGACTGGCAGCAGCGGAGCAATTGCCGTGTCTGTCATGCCATGGAAGTTTTATGTCACCGCAATTTCAGCTCCCGTTTGAACGCCCGATCTTTCAGCTCGAGGATCAACTCTCGCAACTGGAATCGCAGTCGAATCCCACGCCGGCGATTCTTGAATCCATCCGTACTGTCCGACTTGAGCTGGCGAGGATGAAGCGAGAAGTCTTTGAGAATCTTGACGCCTGGGATGTTGTCAAGGTCGCCCGCCATCCTGAGAGACCACAAACTCTCGATTACATCGAACTGATCTGTGATGAGTTCATCGAACTGCACGGAGACCGGACATTTGGCGACGACCGGGCCATTATCACTGGTTTCGCCAAGCTGGATGATTACAAGGTAATGTTCATCGGCCAGCAGAAAGGTCGCACACTCAAAGAGCGAAATGAATGCTTCTATGGCTGTGCTCATCCCGAAGGATATCGTAAGGCTCTTTTGAAGATGCAGATGGCCGCCAAGTACGGTCTGCCGATTGTGTGCCTCATTGATACGCCAGGCGCCTATCCAGGCGTTGGTGCCGAAGAGCGGGGCCAGGCTTACACGATCGCCTACAATCTTCGCGAGATGGCCCGATTGCCCGTTCCGATCATTTCCGTGGTGATTGGTGAAGGGGGGTCTGGTGGTGCTCTGGGGATTGGAATTGGGAACACGGTTTCAGTTCTTCAGTTTGCTTATTACTCCGTGATCAGTCCCGAGGGCTGTGCGGGGATTTTGTGGAAGCATGTGAAGTTTGCTGACAAGGCCGCCCGGGCACTCAAGTTCACCGGGAAAGATTTGCTCCGTTTCGGGATCGTCGATGAAGTGATCCCTGAACCATTAGGTGGAGCCCATCGTGATCATCGCGCCATGGCCACCAACTTGAAGGCGACAATCGTTCGACAACTGAGAGCACTCTTGCCGTTGAGCGGGCCCGAACTTCTGGAACAGCGATATCAGAAGTTCCGCAAGATCGGCGAGTTTGACGAAGTGGTCCAGGCCAAGATCAGCCAGGAAACGCCCACGGCAGAGCAGACTCTGGTGGGTCACTCCAAATAAGAGGCAAGTTTGCAAGTAAGAGGCGAATCTGTTTGATAGACAGGATCAGCTTCAAGCCGCACGAAAAGACAGCCCGGAAGGCAAGCCGCCACCGGGCTGTCTTTTTTCATGAGCAGGCCAGCCAGTCCATTCCGTATCGCAAAAAACACCCCCAACTGCAACGTCCGATAATGTCCGTTATGTTGCTTTTCGACCCCGAAATCCAGTTGGAAATCGTTGTGCTGAATTTGCCGTTGGGTTTGAACCAGTCGAGTGGCTCCTAGGAGATGCTCCCCTCTTGATCGCTCGTTGAAGCGAAAGATCGATGAGGACTCGGGCGGCTGACCAGGAAGAACTTGCCCGGCAAAACTTAAAAGGGTTTCTGGCTGTCGAGAAGCATGGTGACTGGCCCATCGTTGACCAGTTCGACTTTCATTTCCGTACGGAACTGACCTGTCTGCACGTTAAGCCCCCGATCACGGAGAATGGAAACGACCTGCTCGTAAAGTGGCTCTGCCAGTTCTGGTCTGGCGGCCATAGTGAAGCTGGGACGCCGGCCCTGACGAGCATCTCCCAGAAGTGTGAATTGAGAGACAGCCAGAACACTTCCCCCGATCTCAGCGCAGGCAAGGTTCATTTTTCCGTCCTCGTCTTCAAAGATGCGGAGACCCGCCAACTTGTCCGCCAACCATGCTGCATCGACCTCTGTATCATGCGTGCTGACACCAATCAGCACCATTAGACCTCGGCCAATCTCGCCCACGATCTTGCCCGCCACTTTGACACGGGCTTCTGTCACTCGTTGAACGACTGCTCTCATGCCGCATCCTCGATGGCTAGACTATGCCGGCTGTGCTAAGGCCAGTTCCGGAGAGATGGGAGGTAAACTGATCGCTGTCGGTTGCTGCAGGATCAACTGTCGGGCCAGTTGGGCGGTGGCCGGAGACATCTGCAGGCCATGACGAAAATGTCCGGCAGCGATCAAAACCCGTTCATGGGCTCCGCACCCTGCTTCACTCATCCAGCCGATCCAGGGAGTTGTAGAACCATTCCATGGCCTCAGTCCAGCCCAGGATTTTTCCAGTTGGGCATCACGCAAAGACGGGACAAGTCGAGTGCCAAATGCAACCAGTTGCTGAATCGATTCCGGCTGAGTGGATCGATCAAATCCACAGTCATCTTCGGTGGAACCAATCAGCACATAACCATCACCCCTGGGAACCACGTACTGCTTGCCACGTTCAATAATCGTAGAAAGCGTGGGGATGCTTTCCTTGAGTAAGGCAATCTGTCCGCGAATGGGGCGAATGCCCGGGTTCGTGACATCAGAGGAACGCCGCAGAAGATGTTGCGTCCAGGCTCCTGTGGCCAGAATCAGTTTGTCGCCGCAAATCACTTCGCCATTGGTAGTGGTTAAGCGAATCCCTTCAGAAGTGCTGATATTCCACTGAGCGACCGTCGTCTGAGATTTGATGATGCCACCGGCCTGCAGAAAGGCTGTCTGCAATGCGCGGAGATATCTGGGATTTCGTACCTGACCAAACTCTCGAATGAAAAAACCTGTTTCCTCGGTCGAGGACTGGCAGCCAAATCGAAACCTCAGTTCTTCGCAGGAGAGTTTTTCAACGATTACCCCCTCTTGGGCATAATCATCAAAGAGTTGACGCTGCGAATCCCCACTTGGTATCAGACCCACAGCACCTTGCCTGCGATAGCCAATATCAATCCCAGTTTCCGAGGAGAGTTGATCAGCCCAGGAATTCCAGAGCTGATGAGACATGGCTCTCAGTCGAGCTTCAGAGGAAGAGTGATCCAGTCGATAGCCTGGTGGGAGCATGCCCGCGCCTGCCCAGGACGCTTCTTGTCCAGGCAGCGATTTTTCAAGAACAATGACACCCAGACCCTGACGACGAAGCTCGAGAGCCATCGATAAGCCCACGACTCCGGCACCAAGAATCACGATGTCACAACTCAATCCTTTCAAATGCTGGCTCCCGTATTGAGCTGCGGAAATCTCTCAAACAGGTCGAGTCCGATGGCATGCTGTAATGCTCGATTTCGTCGCTGATGCCACCCTTCTCCCGGCATTCCATTTGTGGCCCAGGTGACAACAATCCCGGATTCCGGATCACAGAACCCAATCGATGATTGAGAACCACCATGACCAAACGTTCGAGGGGAAGTCCAGAGTCCATAACTGTACGGTACTGTTTCAGGACCATAGGCCTTCGAGTTGATGATGAAACCCAGTCCAAAATCGACGATGTGCTGAAGCGTCAAATCAAACAGGCCGACTCGATGCCTGGCTGTCAGAGCAGCGATCGTCGTGGGTTGGAGGTAACGCGAACCATCAGCCGCCTCCCCTTCTTTAAGAATCATTTCATAGACGGCACCCAGATCTCGTGCTCGTCCACGGGTGTTACTCCCCGGCGAAATACAGATGGCTCTTGGAGGTTGATGCCAATCGAGAACTTGCAATTCCCCTTTGATACGAGCATACATCGGCGGCACCGACGACTGGTTCTCGATGTACCATTCCTCGGATAAGCCGATAGACAACTCGGGCAAGCCGAGGGGATAGCGAAGTTCCTGATCGAACAAATCTCTCACTGAGAGCCCAGTTGCCCGTGAGAGTGCTTCAGCCAGGATGAACCAGCTGCTGATGGTGTGATATCCAGCCGTGACACCGACCACCCAGTTGGCTTCGAGCGATGTCCGGCAGATTAACTCGATCACGTCCTGCCACGACTTTGTTTCCCAGCCCAGGTCGAGAACTCGAAAGCCGCCCGTATGAGTTAAAACATGCCGGAAGGTGATGGTTTCTTTTCCATGAGTACCGAATTCTTCAATCCAGTGGCAAATCGGTTCATCGATTCTTACCAGGCCACGTTCCCAGAGTCTGGCAAAGATTAAAACAAGCAGCGGCTTACCGGAAGAAAGCCAGAGCATACGGTGTTCGGAGCTGAGTGGCAGGCCCGGTTCAGCCTCTCCCAGTGCTGCTTCCAGGAGTGGCTGTCCATGTTGAGAGATGTAAATCTGCAGGCCACGATGCAGGCCGGTCGCTACACCCTCGTCGAAGGCTTTGAGCAGGTGGGGCCAGTCTTTCAAATCGGTGGCAGACACATTGGATCCTAATGACTGATTCTCGGGATCATCATCCCTGAGTACGAATCCGTTCGGTGGCAACAAGGGCTTACTCGTCTTTCAAGCGAATATCGACACTTTGACTGTGAGCTGTCAGTCCTTCAACAGTCGCGATTGTGCGAACATCCTGTGCAGCATCATCCAGTGCGTCACGATTGAAGCGAATCACCGATGATCGCTTGAGGAAGTCATTCGAACAGAGCCCATTTGCGAATCGGGCCGTTCCCCCTGTGGGTAGGACATGCGATGGCCCGGCAAAGTAATCTCCCAGAGCCACGGGAGTATAATGCCCGCAAAAAATCGCGCCGGCATTTTGAATCCGCTCCAGTAACTGATCAGGCGATTTCGTTGACAGATGAAGGTGCTCGGGGGCAAGTTCATCGGTCAACCGGCAGGCCGTTTCGAGCGAATCGACCAGAACAATCGCGCCATAATCCCGCAGGCTCGATGAGGCCAGTTCAGACCTGGGCAAATCAGCCAGTTGACGATGAATCTCCGCTTGTACTTCTTCGATCAGCGGGCGATGCCAAGTGATCAGAATACTCGATCCGGGGCTGTGTTCGGCCTGAGAGAGCAGATCGCTGGCAACAAAGCTGGCTGTGGCGGAATCATCGGCAATCACGACAACTTCACTGGGGCCTGCAATACTGTCGATATCGACATCGCCAAAAACAAGTTGTTTGGCCAGTGCGACGAACATATTGCCCGGGCCTACGATTTTATCGACCCGGGGAATCCCTTCGACGCCGTAAGCCAGTGCGGCAACCGCCTGTGCTCCTCCCACACGATAAACTTCTGTGATTCCCAGTTCAGCGCAGGTGGCCAGAACGTGGGTATTGTAAGCACCAAATTTTGTGGGAGGCGTCACGACTGCCAGTTCTTGAACTCCTGCGGCCTGGGCAGGGATAGCCGTCATGAGAATTGTCGAGGGATAAGCTGCGGCACCGCCAGGAACGCAGATGCCGACCCTTTTGAGTGGCAGATACCTTTGAGTCAGCTCGACCCGGGCCAGGCCGTCCTGTCTGACGAGACGGACATCCTCGTGAAGAATCCGCGACTGGAACTCAGAAACATTTTCGCGAATGCGGCGAATCGTGGACAGGAATTGTCGATCGACCGCAGCGTGAGCAGCTTCAATCTCTGCTTGAGGAACACGCAGATCGCCGTCTTGAAGATCCGGCTTATCGAGTAAGCGGGCATACTTCAGCAGAGCTGCTCTCCCCTGCTCTTTGATTTCAGAGAGAATGCGAGTTGCCACTTCACGGGGCGAAAGAGGGGCACCGAAGAGTTCGATGGTTCTTGCACGACCTGCATCGGAGACAATATCTCCACGCGGGCTCAATTTTTTTCGGAGAGTCAGTAAAGCCTCTTCTGCTGACTCCGTACCATATTCATAAACGGGAAGCCAATCGGCGCCAGGGCCAGCGGTCATGGGAGGTGATTCCGAGGTTAAATTTCAATCATCGCAGGAAGTCATCTGCCTGAGCTTTCGCTTTCGGGCAATGACTGGCATTCTCTTCGGTGTGATCCGATCTCTGTCCTGCCTGATCTCTGTCATATGTGATCTCTGTCTTGACCGATCAGCGAATCGAGAATGCGTAATGTATGGTAGGTAAAGCGTCTCTTGAAGTCCACGAGAGCCCAACTTCTGAGTGAATTGTCTCTCCAGAGATTGGATTGTGCTCGATGACAGGTGATTCGAAATCTAAGGGTTCGTCGAAGTGAATGTCAGAAGAATCGATTTACGCAGCGATACAGTGACACGGCCGACTCCCGAGATGCGACGGGTGATTGCGGAAGCTGAAGTGGGCGATGATATGTTCGGCGAAGATCCGACCATCAATCGGCTCGAACAGCGTGTGGCGGAAATGCTGGGTAAGGAAGCAGCCGTTTATGCCTGCTCAGGAATTCAATCCAATCAGATGGCTTTGCGGGCACATTGCTCGAGTGGCGACGAAATCCTGCTCGATGGATCCTCACACATTTTTTATTACGAACAGGGAGCCCCTGCTGCCCTGCATGGTGTGACCTGTCGATTGATTGATGGCGAAGGGGGTATCTTTCGTGCAGAACAACTGGAGGGGATGATTCACGGCCACGATCAGCATGAATCGATCACCAAAGTGGTCTGCGTTGAGAATACAACAAATCGGGGTGGCGGCAGACCCTGGCCACTTGAGGTTTTTCGTGAAGTCGCCGACTGGGCCCATGCCCGTCAACTGGCAGTGCATGTCGATGGCGCGCGTTTGTTCAATGCGTGTCAGGCTGCGGGTTACAGCCCACGGGAGTTTTGCGAGTTCGCCGATACCGTCTCGATCTGTTTTTCTAAAGGCTTAGGCTGCCCGATGGGTTCCATGCTTGTGGGAAGCCGGCCAATGATGGCCAGGGCCAGGCGTGCCCGAAAGCTCTTTGGAGGAGCAATCAGGCAAGGCGGAATGATGGCTGCTTCCGCGTTGTACGCTCTCGATCATCATGTTGAGCGATTGAAAGACGACCATGCGCAGGCACGCTGGTTAGCGGAACAGATCGCCAGGATTCCCCACCTCTCGATCGATCTGAAGACTGTCGCGACGAACATAGTGATCATCGAAATTGCCAGGGAGTGGGGCCCTGCTGATCGATTCGTCGAACTTTTGCAGCGGGAAGGTGTCCTTGTGCTGGCCTTTGGCCGCCAGAAAATTCGTTTGTGCACACATCTGGATATCCCCGGCGATTGTTTGCCACGAGTCGTGGAGGCGTTTCAAACGGTGGCAGCAAGCTCTCGCGATTAACACAGGACATGCCGATCAGGCTCCCGAGGGGAAGGAAATGTCCGCTGAATAGCGGCTGGATATCCTTTTGCCAGAGAGAGTTGGGAATTTTTGAACAAGTTTTCTACCGCAAGCCCATCGAGACTTCACGAAAGATCGCAGGAAAGATATTGTACTCGTAAATATCCGCAGTCTGGTTTATCTCAGACAGCGATGTACTATTGTGCACTTCAGGATTCATGCTTCTCTCCTCAACAGGTTTTTGCCTGATGATTCAGGGGATGTTCGAGAAGTCTGTTTTTTTGAAGTGGGAATTCAGTTGGGAAAATCGAGAATGCTGATTTGGGAAGTTCCTCCACCCATGTAGTTTCCGTGGTGCGCGAGTGTCGGGGTCATTTTGAGGAGCCCTTCTCTCTCGTGCATCACGACAGTGGTCTGACTGATCACTGCGATTCCACTGAATGCTGCCCCGCACCGCATTGTTTATTCTAACAATGCCCGAACCCTAAGTTCTTTCTGCATCAGGGTTTTATCCTCAGACCCAGTGATTGCAGGAATGGTTTTTCACTCACTTTCTGTCGATCAGATGGTTTGTTTCCTGAAGTTCCTCTGGCGGCTGATCTGCCAAGGCATACCAGGGTTTCGGATTATCTGGTTGTTTTCTGTCCCTTTCACGGATTTTTGAAATCATGGATCTATCCCGTTACCGCAACATTGGTGTTTCGGCCCACATTGACTCCGGCAAAACGACGCTCTCCGAGCGCATTCTGTTTTACTCCGGCCGTATTCACTCGATTCACGAAGTGAAAGGTAAGGACGGCGTCGGAGCGACCATGGATCACATGGAACTCGAACGCGAAAAAGGGATCACGATCACTTCCGCAGCGACGCAAGTCACGTGGAAGGATTACACCGTCAATCTGATCGATACTCCTGGCCACGTGGACTTCACCGTGGAAGTGGAACGCAGTCTGCGCGTGCTCGATGGCGCGATTCTTGTGCTCTGCTCCGTCGGTGGTGTGCAGAGTCAGTCGCTGACTGTCGACCGCCAGATGAAGCGATACAAGGTGCCCCGTATTGCATTTATCAACAAGATGGACCGCACTGGTGCCAATCCTGATAAGGTCATCGGGATGGTCCGCGATAAACTCATGGTCAACCCCTGCCCTCTGCAGATTCCCATGGGTCGTGAAGCCGCTTTCGAAGGCGTCATCGATCTTGTGGAAATGCGCGCCGCGTTCTTCGATGGAGAAGACGGCGAAGTTGTTCGCTATGAAGAAATTCCTGCTCAATACGCTGAGAAAGCTGCCGAAGCTCGTTTGTTCATGCTCGAGACACTCTCGATGTTCAATGATGACGTGGCGATGGCGATTCTCGAAGAGCAGCCACTCTCCGCTGAACAGCTCCGTCCGATCATTCGCGATTGCACGCTGTCACATAAGATCGTTCCCGTCATGATGGGGTCGGCTTACAAGAACAAGGGTGTGCAGGAATTGCTCGATGCAGTGACATACTACCTGCCCAGCCCGCTCGATCGCGAACTGTCGGCCATGGATAACGACATGAAGCCGCCTGCGGATACTTCGGCCCTTCAGCCAGGTTGGAACCGGGTACCGCTCTCGTCGGATCCTTCAAAGCCACTCGTCTGCATGGCCTTTAAGACCGTGGTCGAGCAGTTTGGTCAGTTGACTTACACCCGTATCTATCAGGGCAAGATTATTAAGGGCGATAGCTATGTTAACACCCGCACGGGCAAGCGAGTGCGCTTTGGCCGACTGGTGCGCATGCACGCCAACAGCCGTGAAGATATTGAATCGGGTGAAGCCGGTGACATTGTGGCTCTGGTGGGTGTCGATTGTGCATCGGGGGATACGTTCTGCGCAGAAGGTACGAACTATTCGCTGGAAAGCATCTTCGTGCCTGACGCCGTGATCCGTCTCTCGATCGAGCCAGTGAAGCGCGATGGGGCAGACAAGCTCGGCAAAGCTCTGGAACGCTTCCGCCGTGAAGATCCGACTTTCCGCGTTTTGACTGACGAAGAAACCGGTCAGACGCTGATTGCCGGTATGGGGCAGTTGCACCTCGATATTTATGTAGAGCGCATCAAGCGAGAATATGGCGTCGAATGTATCGTTGGTCAGCCACGTGTGGCTTACCGCGAAACACCGACCAAGAAGGTGGAATTCAACTGGAAGCACAAGAAGCAGACCGGTGGTTCGGGCCAGTTCGCTCACATTGTGGGTTACCTGGAACCATTGCCTGAGGACAGCGTGCTGCCATATGAATTTGTGAACGAAGTTTCCGGTGGTCGTATTCCTAAGGAATACATCGCTCCGACAGATAAGGGCTTCCAGCGCGGGATCGTCAAGGGGCCTCTCTGCGAGTGCGAAGTGGTGAATGTCCGTATGGTTCTGCAGGACGGCAGCTACCACGACGTCGATTCTTCGGAAATGGCGTTCGACATCTGCGGTTTCGATTGTATGCGTGATACGCTCAAGAAGGCCGATATCGGTCTGCTCGAGCCGATCATGAAGCTCGAAGTGGAAGTTCCCGAAGAATTCCAGGGTTCAGTGACAGGGCAGCTCTCCAGCAAGCGTGGTGTGATCAATTCCTCGGATACCAACCTGGGAACTGCCGTCATCAGTGCTGAAGTTCCTCTGTCCATGATGTTCGACTACGCCAACGAACTCCGTTCGATGACGCAGGGTAAGGGCACGTTCACCATGGAATTCAGCCGCTACTCCATGTTGCCACGTAACTTGGTCGACGAAGTGGTCGAAAAACGCAAGAAGGAAAAAGCCGAACGTCTGGCAAAGGCGTAACGGCTCCTTCGAAATGAATTGAGGCCTCAAGCGAGCCCATCAGGAGAGATTCTGGTGGGCTCGTTGCTTTATGGCTGTTGACCTTGTGACATCATGAGGATTGCATCGGCCGGACATAATTTTCCCTTGATGATCGGCGAAATGACCGACACAATAAGTAAAGAAAGTTTGATGTGATAATATTCGCATGAAACTCCTGCCGATGATTTGCCCTCCTGGCTTTGACTCTCCCCTGCCCTGCCGACGGTGATACTTCATGTTGACACTCCGAGAGCTTCGTCTGATCGAACCAGGCACGACTGGAAGCAATTCCAGGGGCCGCCATTTCGTGCAGTCCGCAGTCCTGCTCCTCCTGATGCTCGTTGCTCATTCGATACCTGCCTTCGTTCAAGCCGATGACGCGGCTGATCCCGCCCAGGTGGCGTTTTTTGAAAACCGTGTTCGTCCGCTCCTTGTCGAGCATTGTCTGGATTGTCACGGCCCCAAAAAACAGGAAGGCGATGTCCGCCTCGATTCCATCGTTTCATCGCGAGCCAAAATTTCTTCCGGCCATGTAATCCTTCCCGGTAAGAGTGCCGAGAGCCGACTCTTCAAGGTGATCGAATACCGCGACGATGACATTCAGATGCCTCCGAAAGGGAAGTTATCCGAAGTCGCGATTGCCGACTTGAAGCGCTGGATTGACGCGGGTGCTGTCTGGCCGAAATCAGAACAGGATGGGGCGCCCTCTGGTGATAATCTCCGCGATCCTCAAGTGGCTCGTGAAAAGCACTGGGCATTTCAACCACTCAATGAATCCCCTCCTCCCTCAGTAAAAAATCGTTCCAAGGTCAAAACACCTGTCGACCAGTACATTCTTCATAAGCTGGAGAGAGCGGGGCTCGATCTGTCATCCGCTGCCGATAAAGCGAAATGGATTCGTCGAGTGACCTTTGATCTGCATGGTCTGCCACCGACTTTTGCGGAAGTTCAGGCCTTCATGGCAGATCGTTCGCCGAGTGCCGAAGAGACGGTCATCAATCGCTTGCTCGATTCTCCACGTTATGGCGAGCGGTGGGGGCGCCACTGGCTCGACGTGGCTCGATATGCCGATACTAAAGGGTATGTTTTCACAGATGAGCATCGTTACCCATACGCCTATACCTACCGCGACTGGGTCATTCAGGCGTTCAACAGCGACATGCCGTACAACGAATTCGTTAAGTACCAGTTGGCAGCCGATCAGGTGGATGCCGGGCCGGACAAGATGCATCTGGCCGCATTGGGCTTTCTAACGACCGGCAGGCGTTATCTCAACAATACGCATGACATTATCGATGACCGCATTGATGTGACCATGCGTGGTTTTCTGGGCATGACAGTGCAATGTGCCCGGTGCCACGATCATAAGTTCGATCCGGTCTCGATCGATGAGTACTACGGGTTCTACGGCATTTTCCAGGCCTCTTATGAGCCGGAAGAGCTTCCCGAGATTGGCAAGCCAGGGGATTCGCAGGTCTATAAGGAATTTCTCGAAGAACTGGCAAAGCGGGAAAAAGTTGTCGATGAGGCCGAGCAGAGGTACTTTGAGAAAGTCCAGCACTCGATGAGGCATCGAGTGGGAGAGATTCTGCAATTGTTGATCAAGCAGTCATCCCCTGCACGTGATGACGCTCAGATGAAGATTGAAGGCGAGGAACCGCAGCCGCGCATGGTGAATCAGTGGCGCGACTGGTTGAACAATCATCGTGACCGAAATCAACTGGTGTTCGGTGTCTGGTACGACACCTTCGGGCTCAAGGCCGGCGAGTTTTCTTCCAGGCTCGATGAGCTGATCACAAAGGCGAAAGCCTCGGGTGAAGAAAGCAAGCCAGTTCATCCTCTACTGCTCAAAAAACTCGAAGAGAAAAAGCCGGCCAACCTATACGATCTGGCTCGCCTGTATGGCGAATTGTTCCGGGAGATTGACGGAGCGTGGCAGGAAAATCTCAAGCAGAATCCTGATTCCAAGGCCTTCGTGGATGGATCTCAAGAGCAATTGCGGGTGGTGCTCTATGGAGATGCCTCACCGACCAAATGGACAATTAACGAAGCTCGACAGGCTTTTGACCGTGCGATGAACGACGACCTGCGGGCCAAACGCCGCAAGGTGGAAGAACTCAAGGTCACTTCCCCCGGTGCTCCGCCCAGAGCGATGGTATTGCTGGATCGCGAGAAAATCGGTGGCCAGCGTGTCTTCCAGCGAGGTAATCCGGGCCGACAGGGAAATGAAGTTCAGCGGCAGTTCCTGAAGGTTTTGAATCCTGCGGGCGCACCCTTCACAAAAGGGAGCGGACGCCTGGAATTGGCAGAAGCGATCACAGGTTCTGCTCAGCATCTGGCAGCTCGAGTGATGGTGAACCGTGTCTGGCAGCAGCATTTTGGTAATGGACTGGTGCGTACAGCGAGTGATTTCGGAATTCGCGGGGAACCCCCTTCCCATCCGGAATTGCTCGATTATCTGGCCCGCGAGTTCATTCGTTCGGGATGGTCTGTAAAGAAACTGCATCGTCTGATTTTAAAGTCAGCCGTTTATCGACAGGCGAGTACACCTTCAGAAAAGTCGCTGACAGTTGATCCCGAGAATCGACTGCTCAGCTACATGCCCCGCCAAAGACTCAGCCTGGAGGCCATGCGCGACTCGATGCTGTTTGTTTCACAAACCCTGGATGAATCTCGTGGAGGGCGGCCCTTTGGCAGCCTGACAGACCCCAAAGAGCATCGAAGAACGGTCTATGCACTGATTAACCGTAATGATCTACCGGGCACTTTCCGGGCTTTTGATTTTGCCGATCCTGATGCCAGTGCTCCCGCTCGCCCGCAAACGACGGTTCCTCAGCAGGCGTTATTCTTCCTGAATTCCGAGTTTGTGGCCGATCAGACCCGATTGCTGGCCGCTTCAATCAAGGTCCCCGCCAACGATGGAGATAAAGCGGTCACCGAGCTTTACAAGCGGGTTCTCAGCCGGGTCCCTACACCTGAAGAAAAGAAACTGGCCGTTGAGTTTGTGATGACAGGTTCCACTGGAAAACCTGCCGAGAACGCAGAGAAAAAAGATCAGCATCTCACGCCGTGGCAGCAATTGGCTCAAGTACTACTGATGACCAATGAGTACGTGTTTGTCGATTGAAAAATCGTGGTGTTCAAAAGCTCTCAACTGGTATGTCGCCCAGTCAATGAATTGAGAATTTACGTATCAGAAGTGGCGAGAAGTAATTTCGCAGCCCTTGATCGATAAGGCAGGTTAACCATGATTTATTCATCACGCCGAGAGTTTCTGGCTCGATCGGGTTGTGGCTTTGGTGCACTGGCTCTGGCAGGAATGACGACGGAGCAGGCCATGGCGGAAATTTCTGCCGGGCCTAAGCAGTTTTCATCCCCCATGCAGCCCCGCCCTGCCCATTTCCCTGCGAAAGCCAAGCACGTTATCCACATTTTCTGCAATGGCGGGCCATCTCATGTGGACACGTTCGACTATAAGCCTGAGCTACAGAAATATGGTGGCAAGCCACTCCCCGTCGAGACGTTAAAGACAGAGCGCAAAACAGGCGCTGCCCTTGCCTCGCCGTTCAAGTTTCAGCAGTACGGCCAGAACGGGGTCTATGTCAGCGAACTGTTCGCCAAGACGGCCAAACACATTGACGATATGGCCATCATTCACTCGATGCATGCAGATGTTCCCAATCATGAGCCATCATTGATGCTGATGAATTGTGGCGATGCCCGCCTGCCCCGCCCCAGTCTGGGAGCCTGGGTGACCTACGGCATGGGGAGTGAAAATCAGAATCTGCCGGGCTTTATTGCGATGTGCCCCAATGGTCTACCGATCACCGGCACACAAAACTGGCGATCGGCCTTTTTACCGGGTGTCTATCAGGGAACTCACATCGATACGCGTCATCGCGATATTGAGAAGCTCATTGAGAACATTAAAAGTCATGTCGCTTCACTGCCTGAACAGCGCCGGCAACTCGATTTGCTGCAGAAGCTGAATCAATTGCATCAGGCGAAGCGAGCGGAAGATGCCGCTCTGGATGCACGCATTCATTCCTTTGAGCTGGCGTATCGTATGCAGATGGAGGCGACGGATGCCTTCGATATTCAGAATGAACCCAAGCACATTCTCGAAGCTTATGGGGATTCTGTGCAGGGGCGTCAATTGTTGATTGCCAGACGCCTGGTGGAACGGGGTGTGCGATTTATTCAACTCTGGCATGGCGAAGGGCAGCCCTGGGATAATCATGATGATCTCGAAGAGGGGCATCGTCGTCTGGCAGGGCAGATTGATGGCGGGATCGCCCAGTTGTTGACTGATCTGAAAGAGCGTGGTTTGTTTGACGAAACACTGGTGATCTGGGGTGGTGAGTTTGGACGCACCCCGGTCGTCGAGATGCCGACGGCTGGCTCAAATGCCGGTAAGATCAATGGCCGGGACCATAATCACTGGGGCTTTACTGTCTGGATGGCAGGTGGTGGAGTCAAAGGTGGTCAGGTTTATGGAGCCACCGACCCCTTCGGATTTCAGGCGGTTGAGAAGAAGGTTCACGTCCATGATCTTCAGGCCACAATCCTGGCCCTACTAGGGTTTGACCACGAAAAGCTGACTTACCGCTATGCCGGGCGAGATTTCCGACTGACGGATGTTCATGGAACCGTCGTCAAAGATTTGATCGCCTGATGATTTGCGCCGGTAAACAGTTTCGCCCATCAATGTGTTGATGCTGCAATTTGAACCGGTTCTTTTTCAAAAGCATGCATTTGGTGCGAAACCGCGTTCAAAGATAGGAATTGAATGACTACGAGTTGCTCAGCAGGTTGCGCTCGCACTGCTGCCAGCTATGAATCCAATTCCTTTCTGGAACAGGCGGAGTCTCGTGAGCATTACCCATCAACTTTTCTTGATGATCGCTGTCTTGTGTTCGATTTCCTCGACCACACTCACTTTACCGGCTGCGTCAGGTGCTGATTATTCGCCACTGACAACAAGTGGAAAAGTTTCGACCGAAACTTATTCGCTCGTTGATAAGACGCGTTCAAGAACGATTCCCTTGCGCTTTTATCTGCCGGAAAAGATCGAGCCTCAACCAGTTGTACTCTTCAGTCATGGATTGGGCGGCTCGTGTGATAACAATCGCTACCTCGGGGAACATCTGGCTGGGCGCGGTTATGTCTGCATATTTCTGCAGCATCCCGGAAGTGATGAATCGGTCTGGAAGGGAAAGAAGCCAGCCGAAATCATGCCCGCCATGCAGCAGGCCGCCAATTATGAGAATCTCAAACTTCGCTGTGAGGATGTCAAAGCCCTGGTCGATTCGTTAGCTCAGTGGAACAAAATGACTGGGCATCCCCTGAAAGGGCGCATGGATCTGGGGCGAATTGGGATGTCGGGGCATTCCTTCGGGGCACAGACCACGCAGGGAGTTCTGGGACAAGGGAATGCACGGGTGGGAAATCAATTCAAAGTGCCTGAAATCACAGGCGGGATTGCCTACAGCCCGTCGATCCCTCTGGCAGGTTCACCCCAGGAGGCCTTCCGGCGAGTTGATCGTCCAATGCTCCTGATGACGGGAACCAAAGATGATTCTCCGGTGGGTGGGCAGACGCCCGAATCCCGTCGGAAGGTCTACCCTGCCCTGCCCGAGACCATCGACCGCTATGAACTCGTTCTCGAGGGAGCAGAACATTCGGTCTTCAGTGAGCGAGAGCTGCGAGTTCGTACTTTGAGAGGGACGGGGCGGAATCCCAATCATCACATGGTCATTCTCTCGCTGACGACCGCTTTCTGGGATTATTACTTGAGAGATGATGAGCAGGCCAAAAAATGGCTCCAGGGTGACGGAGCGAAAGCCGTTCTCGAACAGGCCGATCAATGGCAGTTCGCCACCAGGAATTGATTCCTCTCGCAATGCTCGGCCACTGTTCTTCGGAAGATCGATGGGGATCAGCGGATTGCACATCGATCATGAGGAATTGAAATCGCAATCCTGCTAGACTTTGGACGCATCGTGAATGACTGATGTGTTGCGAGGAGTCCAAAGATGATGGGTGTCGTGTTGAGCCGATGGATGAAAACCGCGTGCGCGGTATTTGCAGGTTTCGTACTGCTTGAAAGTCTGGTTTCTCATGCAGCATCTGCTGCCGATGTTCCTAAAGGCGAGGTGACGAAGCACCAGTTTCGTTCCAGCAGAATCTTTCCGGGAACTGTACGGGATTTCTGGGTCTACGTTCCTCAGCAGTATACGGGCGAAAAGCCCGCCGCACTCTACGTGAATCAGGATGGAATTCAATACAACGCACCGGCGGTGTTTGATCAACTGATTGCTTCGGGCGACATGCCAGTCACGATTGGTGTCTTCGTCATGCACGGGAAGGTTCCCGCAGTCAACGGGGAAACACAACTCGATCGCTTCAATCGCAGCTTTGAATATGATGGCCTCGGTGATGGTTATGCTCGATTCCTGATCGACGAACTGTTGCCCGAAGTCGAAAAACTGAAAACCAGTGATGGTCGGCCGATCAAGCTTTCGAAAGACCCACATGATCGTGCGATTGGTGGTTCCAGCAGTGGGGCCATTTGCGCCTGGACAGTCGCCTGGGAACGCCCCGACTCCTTCCGCCGGGTCTTCAGTGCCATTGGAACTTATGTCGGTCTGCGCGGAGGCCAGAACTATCCGACATTGATTCGCAAGTACGAACCGAAACCTTTGAGAGTCTTTCTCGAAGACGGCACAAACGATCTGAACATTTATGGCGGCGACTGGTGGATCGCCAATCAGGCCATGGAGCGATCACTCGTTTTCGCCGGGTATGAAGTGAACCACTCCTGGGGTGATGGCGGCCACAATGGCAAGCACGCGACCGAGATTTTTCCCGAGGCAATGAAATGGCTCTGGAAGGATCACACCGCAGGTATCAAAGTTGGCAAGGGCTCTCCGCAATTGCAGGAGATTCTCATTCCCGGCGAAGAGTGGGAACTGGTGGGCGAAGGCTACAAGTTCACTGAAGGTCCGGCAGTCAATGCCCAGGGCGAAGTCTTTTTCAATGATGTCCCGAACTCGACGACCTACAAAGTTGGCAGCCAGGGTGTTGAAGTCTTTCGCAAAGAGACCAATAACGGAGACGGACAGGCCTTTGGCCCTGATGGCCGACTCTATACCGTCGCTGGAAAATCTCAGCAGATTGTGGCGACCAGTCCTGATGGGAAGGTGACAGAGATCGCCAAAGGATTCCGCGGCAACGATCTGGTAGTCCTGAATAGTGGCAATATCTATGTGACAGAGCCGGGCTGGTCAGGGACTGAGCCGAGCAAGATCTGGTTCATTCCCAAGTCAGGTGAAGCCAAAGTGGTTGATACCGGACTCAAATTCTCCAATGGAATTACCGTCTCACCGGATCAGGGCCTGCTGTATGTCTCGGACTCCAAATCACACTGGGTGTACAGCTACCAGATCCAGCCGGATGGAACACTCTCGTACAAACAGAAGTACTACCATCTGCACATGCCAGATACTGCTGACGACAGTGGTGCAGATGGCATGAGAACCGATAAGAACGGCCGATTGTGGGTCGCCACTCGCATGGGGCTACAGGTCTGCGATCAGGCGGGTCGGGTGAATTGCATCATTCCTTCACCCAATGGGAAAGTCTCCAATCTGACTTTTGGCGGCCCCGAGTTTGATACGCTGTTCATCACGGCAGGTGATCGGGTTTACAAGCGGAAGATCAAAGTCTCAGGGGCCAATGCCTGGCAGACACCCATCAAACCGGCAGCACCTCGGCTGTGATACGAATTTCAGAATTCAGGTTGATTTGTGTGCCATGCTTGCGGCTCTGAGCAAGCATGCGACTCTTCTCCTTCACGCATTATTAATCTCGGGGATGCCCATAGCTTAAAAAGTTGACGTGAGATATTTGCTAACGAAAACAGCGTCGGAGGGATGATGTTCAAATCATCTTTCCGACACTATTCACATTCAGTAACCATTTCAACCAAGTCGGCTGAAGACCATCAGCGTGATGTCGTCGTTCTGGGGGCGGTCATTGGCATGGCGGCGGACATCCTGCAGGAACAGCTACCGCACACAGACTTTATACGGATAAAAACTATCGCCTGGTTGACCATCCACCGGATCGCAAGGGCCAGATAAAGACATTCAACGCCTGCCACCCCATCTCCAACCAGCCATTTCCCAGCGACACTTCTAATCAGCAAGCCTTCAAAGTTGGCTGGAAATGATAGTCGCAAGTATCGCACACAAAGTGAGGTTCAATCGTCGATCCCCCCTTACATCCTGCGAAATCGACCTGGCAGGAAAGTGCGGCCTACAAACCAGAGTTTCTGCCAGACGGGTACTCGAATTCGCTGTTCGAAAACACGGAATTCGGCATGTTCAATCCGTTCCAGCAAAGTCTGGTAAGTATCGAGCATCACTCGAAGAATCGGCCTCCCCGGTGGCTCCAGTTCACTCACCAGCAGTGCGGCCTCCATGTAGTTAGCCCTGGTCACCTTGGCAAACTCCCGCATCGCACTGACAAACGGTGCCGTGTACGCCCTCTGTTTCAAATCATCGAGAGAATATTGATGCTGACGCAGTAATTCTTCTGGCAGGTAAACTCTCCCCAGAGCGAGATCACTGTTCACATCGCGCAGAATGTTGGTGTACTGCATGGCTCGGCCACAGGCGAGCGCCCGGGCGTGTGCTTGATCCCCTTTGAATCCCCAGATGTGAATACAGCACAGCCCCACAGCTCCCGCGACATGATAGGCATACTTTTCCAGCTCGGCCCAGCTTTTGAGTTGTACTGGATGTAAATCCATCTCGACTCCAGTGATCACATCATGCAGATAACTGGCCGGGATTTTGTACCTGGAAATCGTGTCCACCAGAGCCGGCATTAAAGGATGTGGCTGACTCTCGCCAGCAAGGGCAGCGTCCAGCATTTTTCGCCAGGCGATCAGTTGCTCAGTTCGCTCAGAGATCGATAGCCCCTCGTCATCCCCCAGGTCATCAGTCAGCCGCATGAAGCTGTATAAGGCTTCCATGGCCTGTCGCCGCTGACGATCCAGTGTGAAAAACGACCAGCGAAAATTGGATCGGGATCGCCTGGTGACCTCTTCAGCCCAATGGAAAGATTCCGCCAAACTGAGCGGGCGGGCAGACTGCGGTAAACTCTCGGATGCAGGGGCAGGAGCCATAAAACCTCTGGATTTCCGCAGACTGTTTCCCAAATCAAAACGATAATCGCGCAGGAGTACAAATGAAAATTTGTTTCTCTGCTGAGGATGACCCCCTGGAATCTAAACTGCTTCTTGATGGTTGCGTGCTGGCTTCCTGGGATGAGAGCTGTTCAGGAGAATGAACGCACAAGTCCCTACCCTGATTTGAAATCACGCCTGAATAACCGATTCAAAAAACTTCGCCCCAGCGCCATGATCAGCAATCGTCCACCATCCCACTTGGTGACTTTGGGCCTGGTTTCCAGAACCCGATAGTCGATCCTGGTAATCTTATCGAGAATGCATTCTCCGCCGCGAACAAACAAATCGACGTCCAACCGCAAGTCGTTGGTGACATGGTTCACAAGCGGCTTTCCCTTTTCAAAAAAGAGACGCGTTCGCTCCACTTGAAAAGTCATCAACTTTTGGAATGCTTCCGTCGAAACTCGCTCTCGAATCGTCTCCTCAGAAACACCAAACTCTTTCATCTCTGCCACCGGAAGGTAGATCCTGCCAATCTGATAGTCTCGCGCAACATCCTGCCAGAAGTTTGCCAGTTGCAATCCCGTACAAATCGCATCTGACCAGATGAAATTCTGCTCCGAAACATCCCGGCCCAGATACAACACGAGTCTCCCGACAGGGTTCGCACTTCTCTCACAATAGTTCAGCAGATCCTCAAATGTCTCATATCTCGTCTGGCACTGATCCTGCTCGAACGCAGATATCAGATCAACAAACGGCTGTAACGGAATTTCGAATTCTTGAATGGTCTTTTGTAGAGCAATCATCACTGGATGAGTGAGAGAGATTTCCCCGGATAACTCCTGGCCGCTGGCTACCTGGTGGCATAAGACCATCTGCTCGCGCCACCACTGGAGAAGCTGCAATGATCGAACGGGATTGTTGATTTCGTCTCCGAGATCATCCGACCAGCGGCAAAAGGCATAAACATTAAAAAATGGCTGATGCAGTTTTTTAGGCAAAAGCAGCGAAACAAGTGGGAAATTCTCGTAATGTCCCGTGGCCAGCTTTCGACAATAGCTCTCCGCCTCTGCCAGAGAACAGGCGTTTCGAGAACCTTGAGGTCCCCACTCCCTGATCTCTTCGTCGAAAGATCGCCACCGTTCCCGACTCTCAGGCATAAATCGTCCACCCAAAAGGAAAATTCGCTCTTCAACCTGTTCGCTGAGTTTTCCACCAACCGCTCTCGCTGATTCGATCCGGGTTGACAGAATTGCACGAATGCCTGGCAGATTCGCAAGCCCAGACGAGATTCTGACTTCGATCGGACCGAATCACAAATCAGCCCGGCAGATGCGAAATTCGTATCGATTCGTTATTCTTCACGAATATGAGTTGTCTGATTCACCTTTGCATTGATTGCATCTTCTCCCGTTGGATCAGACGATAATGCACAAATCGTTACGAAAGCGGCCACGAAATCAGATGGCCGCTTAAAGAGTCAACGATTGGTTTGTCGAGAACCGACTCCTGCGGAAAGTGCTCGCGCGATTTCCAGAATTTGTCTGCTTTAGTGCTCGAAGTGAAACTGTTTTATGTCGATTCCCAAAGTTGCTATCGTCGGTCGACCCAATGTCGGCAAAAGCTCAATTCTCAATTGGCTGGCCCAGAAGAGAATCTCGGTGGTTGACCCTACCGCCGGTGTCACACGTGATCGCGTCATGTATCTGATGCATGAAGGGGATCGTTATTTCGAACTGGTGGATACCGGCGGAATTGGAATTGTCGATGTGGACGACCTCAGTAACGAGATCGACTATCAGATCAACGTGGGGATTCAGGAAGCGGATCTGATCCTGTTTGTCGTCGATGGTTCAGCCGGTTTAACGGCACTCGATCTCGAAGTGTCACGACGGCTGCGGCCGATTTCAACACGCAAGCTGGTGGTCGTTAACAAGTGCGATTCGCCGAAGCTCGATCTTGAGTTGGGGCCCTTCTACGCTCTGGCCGACGGCCCGATTGTGGTCACGAGTGTTAAAGGAAATCGAAATCGCAATGACCTGATGGCTGCCATCCTGGAGAATCTTCCGGATGCCAATGCCGACGAACAGCAGGAGGGAGAGCAGGATACCGCCGAACCCGAGCTGAAACTGGCGATTGTTGGTCGCCGGAATGTGGGCAAGAGCACGTTTGTGAATTCGCTGGCTGAGACGGAGCGAATGATCGTCAGTGAGATTCCCGGTACGACGCGCGACAGTGTCGATGTGCGATTTGAACTCGATGGGAAATCGTTCGTCGCAATTGATACACCCGGCGTTCGCAAGCGAAAGTCTCTGGCGAACGATATCGAGTGGTATGGCCTTGCCAGAGCCAAACGCAGTATCCGCCGTGCGAATGTCGTGCTCATGTTCTTCGATTGCACACAGCCCATCTCACGCGTCGATAAACAACTGGTGCATGAGATCTACGAGTATCACAAACCCTGTATTTTTGTGGTCAATAAATGGGATCTGCATGGCGACCAGGAAATGGAAGCCTGGAATGAGTACCTGCTGCAGAACTTTGCCAGCATGCGGCATGTCCCTCTGGCCTTCATTACCGGGATGACCGGGAAGAACGTCAAAAAGCTGATCAATCTTGCACAGTCAATCTTCAAGCAGGCATTGATGCGTATTGGCACAGGCGAACTCAATCGGCTGGTCAAAAAAGCGGTCAAGAACTGGCCGCCACCGATGCGGCAGAATCGTAACGTTAAGCTGTACTATGCGACTCAAGTGGCTGCTGAGCCCCCCACCATCGTCTTAAAATGTAATGACGCTAACCTGCTGGATGACAGTTGGAAGCGTTACCTGCTGGGCGTCTTTCGAGAAGAACTTCCCTTCAAGGAAGTTCCTATCAAGCTGTATTTCCGCAGTCGAGAGACAGACTCTGCAGGTCGACTTAAGCCGCAAAACCAGGATGACCGCAACGAAATGCAGGAAGTTTTTGATTCCGAAATCGACGATTTCGAGGATGAAGAAACGCTCTATGATGGCGAACTCGATTTTGATGCAGGCCCTGCCAGCGCACATGATGAACAGGATTAAGCCATGCATCCTGCAACCAGCAAATCCTCCGTTGAAGAGATCCGGAATCGCTTCGATCAGGATGTCGAGCGATTCTCGAACCTTGAGACAGGCCAGACGTCGACGATCGATGCGGCGTATTGCCTCGATCTGATTGCACGCGTCGCTCAGGTGACGACACCCCATGCGCAAGAGCTGCTCGATATTGGCTGTGGGGCTGGCAACTTTTCTTTGAAGTTGCTCCAGACGATCCCCAGGATGAACGTGACCCTAATCGACCTGAGTGAACCGATGCTCCACCGGGCATGCTCTCGACTGGAAACCTCCACCGCTCAAACGATCTCTTCGATTCAGGGTGATATTCGAGAGCTGGAGCTTCCTCCACAGAAATTTGATCTCGTGGTCGCTGCGGCCGTCCTGCATCATTTACGAACTGAGGACGAGTGGGCCCTCGTCTTCCGAAAAATCTATAACGCGATGCAGCCAGGCGGATGGTACTGGATTTTTGATCTGGTCGACAGTTCGACGCATGAAATCGAACTCGTCATGAGGTCGATCTACGGCGACTATCTCACCCAACTAAAAGATGCTGCCTATTGCCAGCATGTTTTCGATTACATCGCCAAAGAAGATACGCCCAAACCCGTTGTCGATCAGCTTTTCAAGCTGAGTGCTGTCGGCTTTGAATCACTGGAAATTCTGCACAAGAACGTCTCGTTTGCTGCTTTTGGCGGCCGCAAACCCCTCTCTTCAGCAGTCACTCAACTCTGATTTTTAGAGGCCAGTTTGGCTAGCCGCTCCTGCACTCGCGAGAAGTTATGCAGCCAGCGGTCATAATCCTGCGTTTTGAACTGGAAGAACTCCAGAACTTCCTTGTGCGGCAATACAAGAAAGCGATTGAGCTCAATCGCTTCAAAAGCGGCCTCAGCGACCTGCTCAGCCGTCAAAGCACTCATGTGCAGGAACTGATGAATCGGATCATCCAGGTCCAGAAAGTCAGTCGCGACTCCTGCGGGACAAAGGCAGTGAAGCTGTACCCCTTGTCGTCGGTAATGAACAGACAGCCATTCGGCAATGGCAATGCTCCCATGTTTGGTGACAGAGTACGCCAAGGAACCAATTTCCGTCAGAACTCCAGCCGCTGATGCTGTCACAACAAAAGCACCACTCCCCTTTTGAGCCATGTGAGGAATGGTCAATCGCGCCAGCTCGACATGCGAGAGCACATTGATCTGCCAGAGCTTGTTCCAGTCGTCCAGAGAGGTTTCAAGTCCACCCTTGGCTGTTGCACCGGCATTGGAAAAAACAATATCAATCGAACCGTACTTCTCGATGATGTGATCTGTCAGTTTTGCTAATTCTGAGGATACGCAGACATCACAGCAGATCGCTTCAGCGGCAGACTCGCAACGTGCAGAAACAGATTCTGCAAAACTCTGGTCTCGATCTGCCACAATCACCACACGAGGGGATTGCTGGGAGGCTTTGATCGCCAGAGCCTCACCAATCCCTTTTCCTCCACCCGTGACCAGTACGACCTGGTTAGATATCTGCATTCCTGACTCCCGGGGCCCACGCTACAAAAATGCAGATTCAGGCCTTACTCCACCTTCGAGCTCGATCTTTGAAGATAAAAAACAAATCTTGCTTTTCTGTAAAGACAGTTTATCAAAAATGAAAAAGCCCGAGATTTCTCCCGGGCCATTCGCAGTCAGTTGAGATCGAATGCAGACGGATTTTCTAAAGGCGATCCTTCTCTCCTTGCATTCTCGTTCAATGGCATGTTCACCACAGGAACGCCAGTTCGAGTATTCCGGATCGCTACAGCTTCCGACCAAAGTTCACACGCACTCGTGTCCCCAGGGGAAGGTCGGGCCATTCGCGTCCACTCGCTTCCACCCGTACATCGATCGGCACATCATGCACAGAGCTGGCCACGACGCTTTCAGCCCTTAAAGGAATATCGACAACCGTTCCTTGTCGTATCTGATTGCCGGGGAAAATCAGCTCGACTTTGCTCCCCTTCGAAACCTGTGAGATATCCTTTGATGGAATCGACGCCAGCAGGTATCTGCGATCCTGATCAACAAGATCCAGCAGTTTCTGGCCCGCAGTCACGATATCTCCTGCTTTGAGATTCAAATCACTGACTGTTCCATAATTCTCACTGAGAATGGTGACTCCCTGCTTTTTCGCAGTGAGGTCAGACAATTCAAACTCAATTCGCTGAACTTTAGCCTTCGCGACTTCTACACCATGAGCTTTTTGGATTAACTGAACCAGATCTTTATCCAGCTCTTTGAGATCGATTAAACGCTTCTCACAGATCTGCAATTGAACAGAAATGGCCTCCACAGTGGTCGCTGCGGCATCCTGAGCCACCAGTGCCCGGAGACGTTCTTCATCAGGAAGCGATTTGTCAAAAATGATCGACCCGGCTTCGGCCTTCAGACTGACTAACGTCGTCACCGGATTCAATCGCTTCAGGTAATCCTGCCACGCCACATGCTCCACCTGCTTTTGGAACTGAGATTGCAGCAGCTCGGCGGCTCGCAATTGAGCATCGAACTCGGCAGCTTTGAGTTCTCTTCGGCGCCATTCGAGATCGACAGCCGCTTCGGCCCTGGAGCGTTCCACTTCGGCTTTGGCCTCAGTCAGTTGCTGCTCAAGTGTTGCAATTCGCTCAATCACATTCGGATCAAGCACAGTGATCAATGGTTGACCAACGGCAACGACAGCCCCCGGCGTGACGTGTACTTGCGAAATCTGTGCAGAACGTTCGGCACGTACGACCGAAATCTGCGCTTCAAGCGCCCCCTGGCAATGCTTTGACTCCATCAGATCTAAACCGGCAGTCAGCGTTGCTCCCGCACCTAGCACGAGAAAAGCCATCAGAGCCAGCCGGATGGTGGGCACGGGAACCGGTGGCTGAACAGTGATATCCACCGAAGATTGAAGTGTTGTCGTCGCAGCCGTCATAAAGTCCTCCTCGTTGCCTGAGAGGGGAATCGGCACGCAGACCAACAACTGATTGCTGAAGTCACAACCGTTACGAAGAGAATTTGAAGAGTGACCGTTAAAGTTTACCTAACCGGAACGTCACACGGGAAAAGCCAGCTCCCAGACCTGATCTCTGGCAGCAAAAACTGCCGTTTTCATGATCCCGGGAGATCCGAAGCAACGCCTTATGGCTGCAACAATCGTTGGTGCTGAGTATTTTGATGCTTCGGAAAGGATTTTCTTTCCTTGCCTTAAACTTTTTCCACACCTCGGATCAGAACAGCATCACCTCGGCCAGAGCCTCTTCAGGGAGTTCTTGAAATGATGGTTGCGAACTCAACTTCGTCCGACACTGATTTCCCGATCATCGATACGCACCAGCATCTGTGGGATCTCGATTTATTCGAACTGCGATGGCTGAAAAAGGATCCTCAGGCTTTAGCCGCAGCACAACCTCTCGGGAAGAGCCATCGACCACACGATTATGAGGCAGCAGCCAAAGGCTTAGGGATCGTCAAAAGCATCTACATGGAAGTAGATGTCGTCTTTGAGCAGCAGACCCAGGAGGTCGAGTATGTCACAGCGCTGTGCAAAGACCCGCAAAACCTGATGTGTGGTGCCGTCGTCTCAGGTTGCCCAGGCACACCGGGCTTTGAAAAATGGGTGACCTATTTGAGCAAAAACCGCTGGATCAAGGGGGTGCGCCGAGTCCTGCATGCTGATGACACACCCCGAGGCACCTGCACTCAGCCTGAGTTTATTCGCAGCATGCAGCAACTGGGTCAGCACAACCTGAGCTTCGACTTTTGTATTCGACCCGGTGAATTGAAGGATGCGGCGCTGGTCGCCAAAGCCTGTCCAGAGACTCGTTTTATCCTTGATCATTGTGGCAACATGCCCGTCCACGGAGCCAGCCCCGAGTTGCGAAACCTCTGGCAGGATGGCCTTAAAGCTCTTGCCGATCAGGAAAACGTCGTCTGCAAGATCTCAGGAATCGTCGCGAGTACTCAAGATGAAAACTGGAGACCCGCCGACCTGAAGCCAGTCATTGAGACCACAATTGAAACTTTTGGAATTCATCGGGTCATGTTTGCCAGTGACTGGCCCGTCTGTACGACCAGATCATCGCTTGGGCGTTGGATATCAGCCCTTAAGGAAATTGTCACTCATCGCTCCATCGAACAGCAACGACGCTTGTTCCATGACAACGCCCTGGCCTTTTATGGTTTGGCCGATTGATTCTTGAGAATGAGCAGTAAACGGACACGATCGGTATCAGAAACCTCCGGAGGCAATGTCGTCTCGATCCATCTCGAACGCGAATTTTCTCCAGACTGGTCTGCCGTGAAGATGCGGTTCTCGGGAGCCAGCGCACTGATGGTCTCGGAAATGCTCCCCGCAGCCAGCGGTGTCGCTAAAGGGACAGGCAATGCCGCTGCCATCGGGGCATTTGACCCAGGTAATTGACCTGCTGAAGGCTCAGCGTGAAAACTCATCGTTGCAGAGTTTCTTGAACGCTGGGTGTGGTTCTCTGATAAAGCCCGATACGCGTCCGACCTGGGTTCTGGCATGCGAAATTCAACAGCTTGCCGATACGCATACCCTGAATCCAATTGTGGTAACTTTGGTAGAGCAAAAGATTGCCGCGTCGTCTGATCGTTCCAAACTCCATTCGAAGAGGTGTTCAGATTCGCTTCAGATGGAGATTGTTCTTTAGCAGCCACCGGGCTTTCAGCCAGATGTTGGGGATCATTCCTCTTCGCCAGCGATGGCTGATTTGGCGTCGCCATTCCAGCGATTTGACGAGGCAACCCGGCGTGGCTTTCTGAAGCAATCCCAGACTCTGGCCCAGTCGAGTAATTCAATTGGGGAAGCGGGATCGGTACGGCCTCAACCAACAGAGGAGCATGAACGCGTTCTTGCTCAGGTTTCTGATCTTCCGTGATGTCGTTCTGAACATGTCTCAACATGCGCTCTGGAGAATTTGCAGACTTCATGGAATTGGTTGTTTGTGCGGATTGATTCTCGGTAACTGCCAGAGCGAGACCATGCTCTGGAGATCCACTAATTTGCTGAGTAAACCAGCGCTCCGTCAGATTCAGAAGACCTGCTTGAAAATGCTCTTCTTGAGCAGGTTGCATCTCACTCAGTGACTTCTGGACATTCTCGGTTTCAAGGGGCTGCCCTGCTCTTGCAGGAGCTCCCATGGCAATCGCAGCTTCAGCAACAATCTGAGGGTTGGATTCACTTGGTGCAACGGGTGTTGCCGGCTTCAAATCAGCAACAAAATCGTTGTCAACCGGTGTTCGCACGCTCCTGGTCAGTTCCAAGGTTGGCTCCAACTCTAAAGGTGAGCGGAGTCGAGCCTCGGCGAGTAATCCGTCCTGTTCGAGTTCAGTCAACACTCGAGCCAGGCTCGATTTGGTCACATCGAGATAAATGGCCACGATCGCACTCGATTTTTCATTGACTGGCGAAACTTCCGGAGATTCAACAAGAACTCGGTAGGGGCGCGCATTCGGCAACGGCTTGTCGAGCACATTCGCATCTGCTGCCATGCTTGAAACTGCATTCGCTGCAAAATTCTCGCTACTACCAAACGCTGACTGATGGTCGACATCTGAGGCATGCACCGGTTGATGCATGATCATCTGATTCTGCCTGATCTCTGCAGCAGAATCGCCAACAACAATCGAGTTCTCAGCCAGCCGATCCAAAACTTTTAGCGACATGGCTTCCGGTTGCCTGGCATCAACTTCCAGCACTGCCACCATCCGGGGAGCTGCCGCCAGATAGGGGACCAGATCACCAATGGAAACCCGATTGACCGGGACACGATCCTGCTGATTTTGCGTTAATACCTGATTGGATTCTCCCGCTTTTCGAGCAGTCTGCTGATCCATGAAAAATGAGTTAGATGCACTGGTCGAATCCTTGGTAACAACCGAAGGCGGCTTTATCGCATGACGTGAAGCTGCCAGGGAATGGGCGACTTGATCCTGCTTTCGACTGGCAGCGGGAGCATCCTGCTCGGCAGGCTTGGCCGACCCGACTTCTACGGAGAATGATTCCAGTCTTCCCACCCCGCCACGGGCCAACGACTCTGAATCACCTTTGATCCATTGACCTTCAAGTCTATCCAAAAAGCCGGAAGACGCAGGAGAAACCTGGTTATCGGCAATCACGCCTTCGGCAAAAAATGAAGACCCCGGAGTGTTTGGCCGAAATCCAATTGCAAACACAGCCGCAGTTGCCAGCGACGCACACAAGGCCGCCCACGCTTCGCGCGACCAACCCGACTGCTTCCACGATACTGTCGAGAATTGCGGCTTCCATTGAAATTTTTTGCCCTGAAGGATCGCATCGTCCTTGAGGAGTGACTTCTGGTGACGAAAGACCTCAGCCAGGTCGCGGGCTTCGGCCGAACTGCTCAACAGCTTCTCGACTTCCAACGACTCCATGGAGGAGGATTCACCATCCACCCAGGCGGAGATTGCTTCAGTTTCTTCCGGTCTCAACATGCTTCTGTTTCCAACCCAACTGCCAGTTTTAACAGGCTCTTTGTTCCTGCCTTAACAGTCGCTCCATTCGACCTCGAAATTCTTGTCTTGCCCGATGAATCCGGCTGCGGACTGTCCCGACCGGGCAATCCACGACACGAGCGATTTCTTCATAACTCATCTCTTCCAGATCGGTGAGCACCAGCACTGTTCGAAACGACTCTTCCATGGCGTCCATGGCTGCCTGCACGACCCGTTGCTGATCTCGCACCTGCAGGCTGTGACTGGGATCGACATCGGCACGTTGATCTTCCAGATCATCGCCGATCGCGTCCCGCACGGCATCCAGTGAGACCGAAGCCTTCAATTGCCTTTTGGATGAGCGCAACAGATTCAAGGCAATTCGAAACACCCACGAATAAAACTGCGATTCGCCACGGAATTTGGAGATCGCTCGCCAGGCGCGCGTAAACGCTTCCTGGCAAATATCTTCAGCATCCTCCGGAGAGCCCGAAATTCGCGTCATCGACCGGAAAAGACGCTGCTCGTACCGTCTCACAAGGAGGGTAAAGCCCTCCGTATGACCGGTTTGTGCGGCTTGAATCAATTCTTCGTCAGTGAGCGTCTGCACGGAACTCAATCAATCCAGAAAGGAACTGGAGCAGTCGTCATTACCGATCACGACACAGCCGTGAATTCAGCGTGTCTGGAATGTGAGTCTTGAGATTCCCCAGAGAAGTTCCAGAGAAACCACTCGTGGCCGTACGATTTAGTCAACTTGATAAAAACTCAACTGGGAACTGACTCTGTGAGTCTTTTTCGCTGCAACTTTTGTGCACAGAAGAACACATACACTAAAAGTGCGCAAACACAAATTCCTACACCTAAACTCACCCATTGCGAAATCGTCAGCGAGGTCGAAAATTGCCCCTCTTCGTCGCTTCTCAGGAGTTCAATCAGATAGCGTGTGATGGAATACGTCAGCACCGCCAGGCCAAACACAGCGCCATGCCGGGTGCGGTACGGGTAGTACAAATACGCTGCCAAAGCGATGATAAATCCATCGATCGCACTGTAGATTTGTGTTGGTTGCAGCCAGGGAGTAGCCAATTCAACAGGACTGATGACACCCCGGTACAAGAATTCGCTGTAGGTCACACTCGAGCCTGGAAACTGAATTCCAAAGGGGAGATGACAGACGTCTCCGTAACAGCAACCATTGAGCAGACAACCAATCCGGCCAAAACCGACGCCCACAAAGATCGATGGTGTGATGATGTCAGCCAGTTGAAGTGGATTAATCCGGTTCCAGTAGCAGAACACAAAATAGGCGACTGTTCCCATCAGTAACCCGCCAAAGAGGACAATTCCTCCCTGGGATAAATTCACAAACGACAGCACATTTTCCAGCAGTGTGTTCCCCGTGAAGACTTTCCCGGGATACTGCACGGCAAAGAAAAGACGGGCGCCAATTAACCCGGGAATAAAAATCGCCACCGCCAGATCCCAGATTTTTTCAGGTGGTAACCCCTGCTCTGCCGCTCGCCTGGTGGCCAGGAACACGGCCGTCGTAAAGCCGATAAACAGCATCAGGCCATAACCAAAAAACGGGATCCCCTCGGGCGCAAATCTTGGCCCAATCGTGGGAGCCATCCAGATCGCCACTCCCGCAGCTCCCCAGATTCCCACGGCCAGTGGATCTCGAAGCAGGTCAGAGACCCGGCCTTGCCACGCCATATGGCCAACAATAACCGCTCCCAATAAGGCCCAGACGAAGAGCACAATCCCCAACCCAAAGGTGGGAATCTCCACGCCCCCAATCGTCAGATGATCCCAGGGGATACGGAACAAGACCTGGAGCATGGTTCATCTTTCAGAAGGCCTGGACGTTCTTAGCAGAATCGAATGAAGCGGAGAAAGTGTATCAATCACTCTCAACGATCTGTTTCGCATTCCCCAGGAGCAGATTATCAATCAGCCGGGTGGTTCCTAACCGGCAGGCCACCAGGGCAACAGCTCCCGTATCAATCGTCTCCAGTGGTTTTAATGTTTCGGGATCGACAATAGCGACATAATCGATGTCGAGAGCCGGGACTTCGGCGATTGTTGTTTTAATGGCATTTTCCAGGACGGCTGGGGATCGTTCACCAGCCTGCCAGAGGTTTTCGGATTTCGCGAGACCACGATAAATCTGAGTTGCCTGAGATCGCTGCTCGCTGGTCAGGTAAGCGTTGCGACTGCTCATTGCCAGGCCATCAGATTCTCGAATCGTGCTGCAGGTTCGGATTCTGACAGGCTGATCCAGATCCTGCACCATCCTCCGGAGAATCGCCTGCTGCTGATAATCCTTCTGGCCAAAAAAAGCGAATTGGGGCTGAACGATATTGAAAAGTTTCGTCACGACCGTGGTCACACCCTGAAAATGTGTGGGCCGCAATCGCCCCTCCCAGAGCGTCGTCAAAGAAGAGACCGACACCGTGGTCTGAGAAAGCGGCGGATACATTTCAGCGACAGTCGGCACAAAGACCAGATCCACACCACTCGCTCGACACAATTCCAGATCATGTTCCAGCGGTCGCGGATAACGACTCAAATCTTCCGTGGGTGCAAACTGAGTCGGATTGACAAAGATACTGGCGACTGAAATCTCCACCTGCGGGCGACAGATCTCCATCAAGCTGACATGACCGGCATGGAGCGCCCCCATGGTGGGTACGAACCCGGTTCGTCCTCCAAATTGCCGCAGCTTTGACAACTCCTTGCGACATTCGGCAATCGTCTCGACAACCCTCACTGATCGCCTTCCTGAACTTTACTCGTCGATGTTTCCATTCGACGAGAGCTGCTTGCGCAGCATACTGATTGGCAAATCCATGAACTCTCGGGATGGTTCAAACGAGAGGTTACTTGAATTTGTACTGAGGATTATCCACCGAGAAATCGATGTTTTTCAGACCCAGATTCGTTCTCAACGAAACATAGGAGTACTCTTCAACCAACGGTGGAGACTGATCTCCCGACTGAGGAAAGCCGTACTGCTCAACACGAAGTGGCAGCCTGGTGGCTTTATCGAGAAACAGCCTGGTCATGTGAAATCGAAACTGATTCCGCGGCTTGGGATGAGTTGACTCAATGACTTCCACATTAATGTCTTTGCCCAGTTTGGCATTCCGATAAAAATTGACTTCGACCTCACCGTACCGGGCTTCACTCTCCCACTGTTTGATGACCTGATCCAGCAGGCTGTGAATGCCGAGCATGGTAATCGGATAGCGATTTTCAGCCATGGCGTCGGGACCATCAATCGGGAGTGAAACCGTCCCGATCATCGACAGGACGCCCGTTTCATGGCCTTGCAGCATGTTTTTGTTCTGCCCCTCGACGAAGATCACCTCACGCCCTTCATTGGGCTTGATGAACTTCATGTAGACACTGAAAGGCTGCTTGCGAATGCGAACATAGCAGACTTGTGGTTTCAGTTTTCCGTTAATCAATTCCCGCTTGCTGAATGTCGCGTCGTAATCGACCACATCCTTCAGCGCTTCGCGGGACTCATAAGCCAGCTTTAAGGCAGGTGCCAGAGGGTGGGCTTCACTGATTTCTGTCGGGGGATTGACTGCCGCCGGGGCTTGCTGTGCCAGAGTGCGACCTGAAACTGCCAGCAAAAGTAATCCCGCACAGCCAGCCAGCAGACTGGCCCTGACAAAACGAGCGTTTGACGGTCTATCGATATCCAACCACATGCCAATCCCTCCGTGGTGGAAATTGCTGCCTTGCAATTTCCACAATATCAGTCCTATTGGCACGTTATACGCTCAGAGGATTTTGGGCAATCGAAGTTTCGATGAAGCTTGCTGCAAAATGAAGTTGTTCAACTCGAACAAGGCATCATCGCCTGCCCGAAATGCAATTTTTGCATCGACCAGTCGCGAATAGACCAGATGGCCATGGCCTGGCAATGATGGGTAATCAACGGAAATGTTGTGCATACAAGCTGCCCCAGTTGCCAAGCTGAGCTGGAAATGCCTGACTGAAAGGCTGGGGGACGCCCCCATCACTGATGGTCTCAAAGTAATCATCGAGAATCTTGCGGGCTGCCGGTGGCCCATGGAGCATGAAGTGCACAACAGACCATGCATCTCGATAATCCCCCCCATCAAACTCGGAGAGATTTCTCTTCTTTTCCAGAGCGGCCAGATCAGGACGACCACCAAATCGGCGAATCCATTTGATCGATGAATGGTGTGGATTCTGCGACTTACGCTCCGCTTGCCTGACTTCAAAATACTCGGCAAATCCCTCATCCAGCCAGAGTGGCACGAATGGCAGGCAATTGTGCAAAATCGCGTGGGTCGCCTCATGCCTCACATCGATATCCATATTTCGATGACGATAGGCATAGATGCGCCCGGCGTCTTTTCCTTGCACATACAGTGCCTGCCGATTGACGGCATTGGGTACGCGGACCGAAACGTGATTCACGTACGACCCGCGACTGGCAAAAAGATAGATTTCGATCGGCTGATTATTGGCCTTGAGCCTTAACGTCGCTTCGATCTCTCCCTGGAGTGCAGCCAATTCATCCACGAGCCCCTGCACATCTTTTAAGGCAAATTCGGCGAAAATGGAGAGATTCCCGGCTTCATGACGAGATTTCCAATCATCGCCGCGCAGCACCATGGGAAATAAGCCTGCCAGCCAGCAGACCAGGCAGGTATAGCAGGCGAGCCTGTGAGGCCGAATCATCCCTGACCCCGCTCTTGAATCCATCAAACCAACTGACGCTACATACCCACTCTTCATGGAGCCACGATCGTCGGCGAGTTTGCAGAATTCGTCAACAGCAGCCTGCTGAGGCTGCGTTTCAGGATGTTTTCTGATGAAAAACTCAGTTTCCAGCGGCAGGCATCACGACCTCTCGTAACCCCGACTGTGGGTCAGAAGAGGGGGGCAAATGCCATGCAGTCCACCAGGCGCAGCCCACCATCATGGCCACCAGAATCACAAAGAAACCTCCCAGCAGTTGGCCGACAAGCCGACCTGCGGCCTGGTCCTCTTGTGCCAATTGAGCCACTTCCTGTGCAGAAAATTGGACAACACTCTGGGCAATTGATGGATGTTCCGACATTCTTCCCGCCTCAACCCTGCAGAGATTTCGCAAATAACAATTGATGTGAATAACTCATCATCAAATCGTTCCGACAGGGAGTCTACCTTGTGACCAGTACCAATCTCATCGACTGAGACACTCATCCCGCGAACGTCAATCGAATTCAAATTTACCAAGGAAAGAACTTCATTGTAACAAATCGGCAGTCTGAATCTCGAATTTCAACAAGTTGCTTCCCGCTTTGAAATTGAGTTTGGTCCAGCTTTGTATTGCTGCCGGTTTTTCAGTACCTTCCGGAGAATTGCTTTTCAAAAACCAGCAGAGTTTTACTTGAAGACTCAAAATCTCGCGAGGGCCTCATGGGGCCATTGGAATCAGGACGATTGGCAACGCGAAATTTTCAAAGTTCCGGAGATTGGATTGATCGGGTTGTGTTTGCAATTCGCTTCCTCCCCTCTGTGGCTGGAATTGCGTTTCATCCCAACATCCTGGCCATTGCGCTCGTTGCAAGCCTGATCTTGCAAGGTTTCTCACTCAACCTGTCCGTTCCTTGGCAACAAAAGACCCCGGGATCGTTGTCCCTGGAGAGTCGGCAACAGCGACCCCTGATTCCTGCGCCCAATTTTCGAGGAGGCTTTCCTGAGCCTGCAGTATTCCGAGAGGATGTTACGAAACTTCAAAACAATGGCAATTCGCCGGTTACGTCGCATTTCCTGGCCATAAACCTCTTCGAAATCGCATTCCCTCCCCTGGCCTATCCACTCTTGTGGCCCAATTCCTCCTCATGGTTGGCGTGGGTGGAAGTCTTTTTGAACTGGGGGATCTCCGGTTTCACAGGACTGATGATTGCCAGATCGACCTCTCGAAAGCTGGCACTACGTGACGTCGGATTCATCCCGCTCTTACAGGAAGCGGCCCGGGGCTGGTGGACGCTCTTTGCGGCGATCAGCCTGCTCTTGCTGACGTACTTCGCCTGCCAACTGGGACTATCAGTCCTGGCTGTCATGACCAGAATTCCAGTGGCGGGAGCCACGATTTCTGCTCTGGAATCGCCTTTAACTATTGCTGTCAGCCTGATTGCCGGTGGTGTCCTGCTCCTCGTCGCTTATGCCTGGCCAATTCTGGCAACATGCTGGGCTACTGATGATTGTGACGGATTTGGAGCAATCAGCCGCTCTGTCAGTTATCTGACAACGGGTTTTTTCCCGGCAGTACTCATTGGCCTGCTCGCTGTCATCATGGCCTGGACCGTGATGTTTTGCGTCCAGTTGTTAATCGCCAGCGCAATGACTGCAGGCATGGCCTGGGCAACACCCGTAACACCGAATTCCGTCTCGACCACCTGGGAGCAGACGTTGTCATTCGGATTGCTGATTGTCAATCACGCGATCTTTCTCGCTGTGTTCTGGACAATATTAACTGGATGGACGCTTTCCGTCCGTCAGTTTGTCGACGCCATGCCTGCAGACAGCCCGGAGGTCTTTGACCGTGGGCTGAAGCCACGAGAAACTTACCCCGTTGTTGGCCTGGCCGCTGTGGCGCCCCAGTTAGCTTCAGGCGATCTACCGATGGAACAAAAGCCTTTGTCTACAGACGAAAACGCTTAATTCATCGGCCTTTTCAGGATTCGATATGTCTTCGATGACCATTGAGAACATGGATCTTTCACACCATGGGATTACTGTCAAAACGGTGATCCGAAATGCCAGTCCATCTCGCTTGTACGAAGAGGCCATACGCTTTGACCCGGGAACATCCATCAGCAGCACTGGCGCGCTGATGGCTTACTCCGGAGATAAAACCGGTCGGTCTCCGCAAGACAAGCGAATTGTCAAGCACCCGCAATCGGAAGCCGATGTCTGGTGGGGCCCGGTCAATTTTGCTCTGGAAGAGCGGGCCTACCTGATCAATCGAGAGCGAGCCATCGATTATCTGAACACCCAGTCGAGGCTTTATGTTGTCGATGCTTATGCGGGCTGGGATCCCCGGCAACGACTGAAAATTCGCGTCATCTGTTCGCGGCCCTACCATGCCTTATTCATGCACACCATGCTCATTCGGCCGACTGACGAAGAGCTGGAGACCTTTGGGACGCCCGATTTCGTGATCTACAACTCCGGGCGATTCCCTGCCAATCGCTTCACCACCGGCATGACCAGTCGGACAAGCGTTGACCTGAGCCTCGAACGGGGCGAAATCGTCATTCTCGGTACGGAATACGCCGGTGAGATGAAAAAAGGCGTTTTCACAGTCATGAACTATCTGCTCCCCCGGCGGGGAGTGCTTTCGATGCATTGCTCAGCCACTGAAGACAAAAAGACAGGGAGTTCCTCTGTCCTGTTCGGTCTCTCTGGCACGGGAAAAACAACTCTCTCCGCAGACCCCAAGCGTCTGCTGATTGGCGATGATGAACATGGCTGGGGCGACAAGGGGATTTTCAATATCGAGGGTGGGTGCTACGCGAAAGCGATCTACCTTTCGAAAGAGAGTGAACCCGAAATCTTCCAGGCCTTACGCTTTGGAGCAGTGCTCGAAAACGTCGTTTACGACGATGCGCACCGGCACGTCGATTTCGACAATGCCAGCATTACTCAGAACACCCGCGGTGCCTACCCTCTCGAATACATTGAAGGGGCCAAGATTCCCGCGATGAGTGGGCATCCCGAGCACGTCATCTTCCTGACCTGTGACGCCTTTGGTGTCATGCCTCCTGTCAGCAAGCTGACCACAGAAGAGGCGATGTACCATTTTATCAGCGGCTACACGGCCAAGGTGGCTGGGACTGAAATGGGTGTCAAAGAACCCCAGGCGACATTCTCGCCTTGCTTTGGCGGGCCTTTCCTCGTCTGGAAGCCTGCTCGTTATGCAGAACTTCTGGCTGATAAAATCCGCAAGCATTCCGTGAAAGTCTGGCTCGTCAACACAGGATGGGCCGGTGGAGGCTATGGCGTCGGTAAAAGAATCAAGCTGGCATACACTCGAAAAATCATTGATTCGATTCATGATGGCAGATTGAACAATGCCCCCACTGCTGCAGATCCATTCTTTGGGATCCAGGCTGTCACGCACATTGAAGGACTGCCTGACGAACTGCTGACACCCCGGCGGGTCTGGAACGATGAGGCGGCCTACGAAACCGCCGCCAGGAAGCTCAAGCAACTGTTCGATGAAAACTACCAGGCGATTTCCGAGGGAAGAGTTTCCTCATCCATGGAAGGTTGATGCACAAAAAAATCTCCGGGAGCAATTGCTCCCGGAGATTTTTTTGTTTTGGCCAGTCAGCACTTCGAGCATACTTCTAAACCGCAGGCTCATCGTCGACAGGACGTCTACGCGGCCTGACTCTGGTTTGATACACACTCATCGAGATCGACGAGTTCACCAATGTTTCCTCGCACAGGGACAGATTCAAACTTTCCGTCCTGTGCTTCAATAGTCATGGGGACTGGAGTAATCGGCCCGAGCATTGTCGAAATGACTTTGCCACTGATTTCCGCATAGGGCTGAAGCTGGAATTTGAATCGCGACAAGAGCATGGGCATGACGGTTTTCAGAATCAACATGCCGAGTGCGGCTCCGATACACATGCGGGGGCCGGCACCAAAAGGAAGATAGGCATAAGGACTCGGGCTGATCGTCTTCCATCGCTCGGGCTGAAAAGCGTAGGGATCAACATACAGATCACTTCGATGATGAGTCATGAACTGACTGAAAATGACTGTCTCACCCGTGCAGAGATCCAGATTCCCGAGCTTCTGCTGGCACGTCGAGAACCTCTGAGAATAGGCCGAAGCGGGCAGGCACCGCATGCTTTCCTTAATCACCCGCTCTGTCAGGTCGAGCCGATCAAGTGCTGCCCCGAGTGGAGCGGCACCTTCTAACGTTTCCAGTTCGTGATGAAGGTCTGTCATGACCCGAGGATGTTGCGAAAGCAGAAAAATCGTCCAGGCAAAGGTGTGGGCGGTCGTTAAATGGGAAGCGGCAAACAACAAGGCGGTATGGCCAATCAACTGCTCATCGGTGATGGAGCCTTCGCCGTCATGAGCCGCCAGTAACATCGAGAGTGCATCATGGCTGGAGGTCTTTTTATGGCGACGGAGATCGATCATCGCCGCAATTTCAGCATCCAATTCGGCAGCAAAACCGAGGAGTTCATTGTAGCGCTCGGCTGTTTCCGGGCTGGAAATCATCGCTCCAATCCCGGCTTCGTGATTCATACGAACCCATTGATCCGTCATACGACCAATCCGGTATGCCATTTCCGGATTGTCGACACCAAACAGAATCGACGAAGTCACACGCAGCATGAACTCCGTCATTTCGTGATTGATATCAACCGTTTGACCGGGTTCCCATTTTGAAAGCAGTTCTTCTGTCAGATTGACAATCGTCGAGGCATAAAGCGGTACTGCCCGTTTACTGAAAGCGTCCATTACCAGGCGGCGATTCCGACGATGCTCTTCGCCATTCATGCTCAACAAACCGCTCGAAAGTCGGCGCTGTGGAGAGTTGCGGCCACCTCGCAAAGCAAAGAATCGGGAATGGAAGTTGACGGGATCACTCAAGACCTGGTGATTCCCCTCGGCACAAAAGACAAAACTCAGCTTCTGCCCATCGCCATGCAAAGTCGCATAATCGCCCTGCTCTCGGAACAACCTCTGCATGCAGGCAATTGGATCGGCAGGGAACTCCATGAGTGTTCCGGAGGCCAGACCATCCTTGAGAGAATTGGCATGGGTCGGCACGAAATCCCCAACAACAGACCATTGTGAACGAACGTCAACCATGACGTAAATCTTCCCTGAATGACTGTTCAAGAATCTGTTTCCAAGAAACGAACTCACGCCTTGACTTCGTGCAGTGTTTCTAAGAGCCACAATTCTCACGGCAATGTCTTACTGACTTATGCTGCATCCTTACAAAGACAACTCTTCGCCACCAGCCCAGATTCGCACTGGAATCAGTTTTTTGAAACTTTGTTGCCTGCCGCGAATTTACATCTCCCATTCCTGAGTTTAGTTTGGCGTCCATGACACCATTTTTTGGTACGCTCCAAATGGTCGATGGTCATGGAGACTCCCTATTTCTCCGAAGGCGCGCTCAAGCCCAACTGAACATTTTTGTTAACGACGGCTCGAAATCCGTCCATACAGAATCGAAGGTGATTTCTTGACGTCTCCCGCAGAGTCCGTGAATGCTGCCAAACCGGAACACCACTCAGAAAGCGGATCCCATTGGCGGATTCTGATTGGGTTATTGGTCGGGATTGTGGCAGGGTTGCTGCTCTACTACGCAACACTGGTTCTGGTTCCCGCTGCCGATCGAGCCGCCCCTAACCTGTTTCAATCGAGAGTGCTCTTCTGGAGCCAGGCGGCTGTCTATTGGGCCGAAGGTTTCGGGAAACTCTTTCTCCGCCTGATGTTCATGATTGTGCTCCCGCTGGTTTTCTCGGCCCTGACTCTCGCCGTTGTGGAAATTGGCGATCTGAAAAAGCTGGGCAGTATGGGGCTGAGAACACTCGGATTTACTGCCATTCTTTCGGTCTCAGCAGTGCTGATTGGCCTGACTCTGGTCAACACATTCCAACCAGGCAAAGCCATCAGCGAAGAGCAGAGAATCGCACTCTCTGAAAAGTATTCGACTGACGCTGAGAAGCGAGTGAAACAATCCCAGCAGACCAAGCCCATCCGAGACGTCCTGATTGATCTGTTTCCGGAAAATCCGCTTCAGGAAATGGTAGGAGCTGTGGATGGTTCGTCCAAAGGGGACGGCATGCTGGCCGTCATGGTGTTTGCACTCGTTTGTGGCATGGCCTTTACGACCAATCCCCAACAGGCAGCAGGCTTTATCGGCTGGCTCGAAGGGCTTCAACTGGTCAGTTCGGTCGTCATCAATTTTGCCATGAAGCTGGCTCCCGTCGGTGCAGGATGCCTCGTCTTTGCGATCACCTCGACCTTAGGTTTCGATATTCTCCGAGTGCTGGCCAGCTTTGTGCTGACAGCGATCGCTGGTCTGGCTCTGCATCTTTTTGTGACGTATTCGATTGTGCTGATTGTCTTTGCCCGGATGTCACCGATGACATTTTTCCGAGGCTCAGCAGAAGCTTTATTGACAGCTTTCGGAACCTCTTCTTCCAGCGCCACTCTACCAACGGCCATGCGAGTCGCGACCGATGATCTGGGTTTTCCTCCGCGAGTGTCGAACTTCGTGCTGACCGTGGGGGCCACAGGAAACCAGAATGGAACCGCACTTTTTGAAGGGGTCGTCGTCTTGTTTCTGGCCCAGGTGATGGGTGTGGAACTCAGCCTGGCACAGCAGATTCAAGTCGTCTTGATGTCGGTCCTTGCAGGAATTGGCACTGCGGGTGTTCCCGGCGGTTCGCTCCCTTTAATCGTGGTGGTCATGCAATCGGTCGGCATCCCGGGCTCAGCGATTGGCATTATCATGGGCGTCGATCGAATTCTCGATATGTCCCGCACGACAGTGAACGTCGCTGGCGATCTGGTGATCGCCGCCTGCGTGACAGAATCCGAACGAAAAATCGAGGCTCGGAATCTGCTCGCTTCTCAACGGCCAGAAAATCCAGCGGCAAGCGTTGCCACAACAAAGCCTGAAGACGAAGCGAGCCCCTCTTGATCCTGCAAGCTGGGCAGCCAGACGATCAAAAGCTAGACTCTACGGAAGTCTACACACAATATGACGACTCGAACTGGCTGTGAGTGGATCGAGTTGTTCATCGAGTGATCGACATCTGCGAGAGGCGAATTGGATGCTGGTGAATCTGGATTGGCTCAAAGACTACGTGAATATCAGCCTTTCACCTGAAGAACTCGGGGATCGCCTGACACATGCCGGGCTTAACCTCGAGTTTGTTGAGCAGCGTGATTCTCAGACGGTGATCGATCTGGAAGTCACCAGCAATCGGCCCGATTGCCTGGGACACCTCGGTGTGGCTCGCGAAATTGCGGCCATTACGAAGCAAGGGATGTGCCAGCCCGAAATCAAGCTGCAGGAATGTGCTGATCAAGCCGCCGACCATATTCAAGTCTCAATCGAGGACAAACAGTTTTGCCCCGTCTACGTCGCCCGAGTGATTCGTGGCGTCAAAGTCGGGCCCAGTCCCGCATGGCTGGTTGATCGTTTGAAAAGTCTCGGGATCGCCACCATCAACAACGTGGTCGATGCCACGAACTATGTGATGTTCGAGTGTGCCCAGCCATTGCATGCCTTCGATTTCCAGAAACTGGCTGGTTCACAAGTGACAGTCCGCAAGGCTCGCGATGGTGAAACGATGAAAGCCATTGATCAGCGCGAGTACCGGCTGACTTCCACAATGGGTGTGATTGCCGACCAGCGAGGCCCCGTCGCTGTGGCAGGAGTCATGGGTGGCTTTGAGAGCGAAATATCTGACGAAACGACCACAATTCTGCTGGAATCCGCCAGTTTCAACTCTTTGAGTGTGCGAAACACCTCTCGTTCTCTCGAACTCTTCAGTCCTTCGTCCTATCGATTCGAAAGAGCACTTGATCAGCACGGGGTTGCCTGGGCCAATGCGCGCTGTGCCTCGCTGATCCAGAAACTGGCTGGTGGCGAAGTTCTTTCTGGAGAGGTCATTGCGGGTGAACTTGCTCCTGCATTTGGAAAGCCGATTGAGCTGAGATTCTCCCGTATTCCAGAAATTTTAGGGATCGAAGTTCCATCCACGGAAGTTTCGCAAATTCTGCAGCGACTGGGTTGCCAGATCAGTTCCACTACGCCCCAGACAATCACTGTGCTGGCGCCGTCGTTCCGCCGGGATCTGGTTCGAGAAATCGATCTGATTGAAGAAGTCGCCCGGATTCACGGTTACGAAAACATCCCCGAAAATGTGCCTGTTCCTCTATGCTCCAGCCGGAAGACAACAGCCGATCGAGTGGCAGAGAAGGTTCGTCAGTCATTGGTGGGGTCTGGTTTTTTCGAAGCCATGACGGTGGCCTTTACCAGCGAATCTCAGCAGAACTGGTTTGCTCCCCGGAGTGTGACCACATCGTTAATGGTCGATCACTCGCGGCGGCGCAATGAGAATTTATTGCGGCAAAGTCTCGTCCCCTCGCTCCTCAACGTCCGGCGGGAGAACATCCGCCGTGGAAATCATGACGCGAATCTCTTCGAAATTGCCCGTGTCTATCTGGGAAGCGAAATCACCGCGGATTGTGCTCAGCAACCCGCGGTTTTAGGCTGTGTCAGTGGTCTGTCATTTCTGGATCTCAAGGGGATTCTGGCAGCAGTCGCGATGGCCTGCCGATCAGATATTCGCCTGGAGACGACCGAATCATCATTGCCGGCATTTGCTCCCTATCGGGGTGCTGAATTGTGGCTGAATGGAAAGCAATGGGGCTGGTGCGGAGAACTGCACCCGGAAATTGTCCAGCAGGCAGGGATGAAAGATCAGGTGACTGTTGCAGAAGTCGATATGGCACTTTTGGAGGCCCTGTTTCAGGCCGCTCCGCAGTTCCGTCCGATCCCACAATATCAGTCCATGATTCGTGATCTGAATTTCTCGCTGGCCGAAGAAGTTCAATGGATTGATCTTGAAAAGACCATCCAGCTTGCGGCCGGGCCACTGTTGGAAGCTGTCCGCTTCAGTGGTCAATACCGTGGTAAACAACTGGGCGAAGGACAAAAGTCCTACCTGGCAACACTGGTTTATCGCTCTTACGAACGGACATTGACCAGCGAAGAGGTCGATGAAATCCAGAAGAACGTGATGAATTCCTGCCTGGAGCACCACGGGGCCGTCGTTCGCTCTTAGACAGAATTCTCGCCCGACCAGAGACCATGATTTCCCAGTGAAATCGTGGTCTTTTCCATCGATCTAAAAAGCGTTCGATTGTGGTGCTGCCGGTTTACCACCAGCACGTGGCTTTTCACCAGTCAGGGCCATCGTTTCCAGCATGAGGGGTATGCCTTTGCCGAGGAAGATATTGGCATCCGAATCCGCAGGTGTCGCCACAATCACAGCCACTTGAACGTCCTGCTGCTGAATCAGGTACACATCAAACAGGTACTGAACACCATCAATTGGCTGGCTGGGCCGGAGGTTGATAACCGTGAAGTTTTTCTCAGGCTGATAGCCCTGCACCTTCGGATATTTTTCCTGAAGGGCACGTCTTTGATCTTCTGGAATCGATAATGACTGCCAGAATCGATCCAGAAAACTCTGCGAGAATTCAGGAGCCTTTGCAATCTGGTTGGCCTGTGAAAACATCGAGTAATTGCTGATCACATAAATGTAGGCTTTGCGCTCAGCAGCAGCCCCATTCACGGTGGCATTCACTTTTGTCTGCCAGGCACCGATCAATCCTGGAAACTCAAAGTTCATGTAATCCGGTTGTCGATGATCTATCACGACGGGTGCAGGTTTGCCCTCTTCGGCCTTAGGGACTTGTGGTTTCGGCATGAGTTGAAACTGCTTGGGAACCCTGAGCTCAATGCCGGAATCGCGCCAGAGAGGCCCGAGGTTCTGATCGAGAATTTCCAGGTAACGGAAATACTTGGCGGTTTCTTCCACTCGATTTTCATAAGCGGCCGCACCACAGCCCGAAATGGTGAGCAATAAAGCTCCCAGGGATCCCAGAAGCCAGAAATGGCAACGGCTGTTTGAGACAGACTGATCCGACAAATTCATGCTCGTTCCCACGATCTGAACCATACTAAAAGAAGTCATTTTGGGTGATCCGTCCGTTTCGGAAGATCACACAGGGTGACCGTCGCTCTGCGATTCCACTCTGACAAGCAGAAATGCCTGAAGACGGCAAAGCATCGTATGCGAAAGCCAGCGCTCGATGGTAATGAAATTCATCAGGGAAAGGGAGCTGAGCGATGCAGCGAGGCTGATTAAGCCGATCGAAGAACGTGCATGCTCTCGCATGAGCGACAAGACACGATGGTGCCCGGCCAATCCACACAATCATCCCGCGTGGGATAAAGAGCTGGCGATGTTATTCCCAGTTATCGATCAGATCTCGAAGCAGCGTTTCTCGATTCTGGTCTTCAGCAGCCGGCTTTGCAGAAGCGGCAACAGCACCCGATTGATCGCCCGATCGAGTCGCTGCTCCCACCTCTGAATGAGCAGTGACCAGAGCCGAGGCCCCGCTGGTGACCTCAGGTCGTGAAGCCTGAGATTCAGACATTCGGGCTGTGACACCGAAGGCCTCGCGATGATTGGGAGGGGGAACTGTTCGCGTATTGACCGCTGTCTGCGTCACCACTGGAGCAACTGCTGAGAGCGGCGAAACGGGAGTATTTGCAGCATGAGAGACCGGTGTGATTGGCCTTTGAGTTGCAAAGCCTGTGGCCGGTGAGGCTGTTGTCGCGCGGGAAACACCGAGAGCAGCCGCAGCCTGAGCTTCAACTCTCTGCATGACCATTTTTCGCCGCGGGTCGAGCCTGGCCAGCTTATTGAAAAGATCTTCTTTTGAAAAACTGGTTTTAACGATGTAATCCTGAGCTCCGGCCTGTATGGCGGCCATCACTGTGTCGCGCGTACTATCCGAAGTCAGCATGACCAGTGAGACATGGGACAGGCTGGGGTGCCCTTTGAAATGCTTAAGCGTTTTGATTCCATCCCAACCGGGCATCTGCACATCGATCAGGACGATATCAGGTGGATGTTCGGCCGCCTTGTAGAAACCTTCGGCCCCATCAGCCGCCACAGCCACGAAATACTCTTTACGCAGTAAAGTCGTAATCAGACTGCGAAACAGCGGATCGTCATCGATCACCAGAACGCGCGGGCGGTCGTTCGATGGGAGCTCATTCATCGAAAACAATACACCCAAAAAATGATGGAATGAGGAAGTTCAACTCAATTCGAATGGCTATCAGTCAGGCGTATCACCCATGACGACAGACACTCTGCACGACAGGATCAGGAAGTGCTTGTGTAATCCTACAACACGAACGGCCAGCGTCCGGCCTTGAGTTGACTTTTTTCTACAATTCCCGGGATGTCTCCGCGGTGCAACATCGCCAGTTGACGATCTGTATCGATTCTGCTGGCCAGTCTGGTGGTCCCCAGTATAGCTGACTTAAAAAAAATTCAGGTTCAAAACAAATCACTTATAAGTGGAATTGAGCCTCAATCGCACAATGGCTGAGCGAGCGTGCAGACAACAATCGACGACAACGTCTTTTCCCTCATCACTTTCCGGGGAACCGAATGGTTCCATCCCAATCTTTGGGAGGTTGACGATTATTCATCGCGATCTGATGAATCAGAAAATCCTGTGCCCGGTCACTGCTGGGCATGGAATGCAGGCACCGGTACGCCTCCTCCCAATCCCCTTCGATAAACTTTTCGACGCCGAGTTCGTAAGTCTGAATCTGGCTGTCAGAAAGGAGTGGATAATCCTTTTCTCCAGGTAACAGCTCATGGACGTCCACAGGTCGATCCATGCCATAGGGCAACACACGAGCCAGCTTGCGCAGCCGCCCGATTTCCGGAGGTAATCGTTGTCTGATCAGTTGTGCTGTCGCATCGTCGAGCAAAATCGGAACTCTGAGCTGTTTCGTCAGCCCTTCGAGCCGGCTGGCCAGATTGACCACGGGCCCGAAAACAGTCACCTTCACCTGTTCGAGTGTCCCGATTTTTCCTGCCACCGCCCGCCCATGAGCCAGGCCAATTCCCATGGCAAAGTCTGAGAGCGGGTGGTCTTTTCGGCCCCGTTTGCTGTCAAATTCGCAGCGAATGGCCAGTGCGGCCCGGCAGGCATTCACAGCCAGATCGGTCGAAGGAAATGGCCATCCCCAAAATCCCAAGGTGGCATCTCCCTGAAAATCACCCGTCACTCCGCCATGCGAGAGAATCTGCTGTGTCATCACTCCCAGTGCACGACTGACACGATCAAGTAACCCGAGAAGATCATCACTGGCACCTTCCGCCTTTTGTGAAAAGCCTCTTAGATCACAGAACATCACCGTGACATCACATTCGCACGGTTCAAGGAGCGCGGTATCAAGATCATCGCCCAAGGCTGCCAGAATCGGAGGAGCGAAAAACTGTCTCAGTCCAGATCGCTGTCGCTCCCAACGCCTCGATTTCAGAACGGCACCAATGATCTGTGAGACAAGTTCTGTGAACTTGACGTCGGCATCGAGATGAGTGCGATCCAGATCGAATGCCGTTTCATTGACTGGGAGATTTCGCTGGCCTGCCAGATAAAACCCGGTCTTCTGCAGTGAGAGCCCTTCGACCGGAGTACAACTTGCCCAATCGAAATCCACAGTAAAAGTATGATCCAATTGAGTCGTCTGCTGGGGATCCCACACCTGGAGCACACTATGGGGCTGGTTCGAAGCCAGGGCCTCCTGCACCAGACGACGGCTGGGTCGAAACTCACCGGCCGTTTCACGACGACGATCCCAGTGCAACAAACGCACCGTATCATCTCTCGTCAACTCAACAATCCCTGCGGCTTCGGCATTGACAATCCCTCGCAGCAGCAGTTTGCACAGCCTGACAAAAAGTTCGGCTTCTGTCCGTGCACCGGCAATCACTTCAGGCAAATGCGTCAACACTTCAATTCGATTTTCCGCGTCCGGGTAACGTACTTTCTTCAGTGCCTGTGAACTGAAGTTGACTTGCGAGACAGCCGGTTCTGCGGCTGAGGGTGTGAACCCTTGAACCGCGTCGTTCTCGTGCAGTGCAACAACCTGCAGGATCGTACTGCCTACGACAACAGATTGACCGATCTCAACCCGGCAGACATCGATCTCCTTACCTTGAAAAAAAACCGGATTGGTGGCTTCCGTAAGCCGACTGACAACGAGATGATCACTCTGTAACTGGAGTGTGGCCTGCTTCCGAGAAACGTAAGGATCATGTGGGATGGATATGTCACATTCCGGAGCCCGCCCAACAGTCAGCGGCCTGTTCGCCAGCAAAGGAAATCGCCCCCACAGGTGACCTTCAGCATTCGTTGCGATGACTTCGTACATCCCTGCCCTCAAAATTCAACCCAACCTCAACTTGCCAACCTCGCGTGCACCAACTCCATCAACCTCAGACAACAATTCGTAGAAAGACCGCGATGAGTTTCCATTGGAATTGACGTCATCCAGAGACAGGCCCGGATGATTTCGAATCCTTTGAACTTTCAGCGGTTAACGAGTTCGATGAATGGAAGCTCAGTCCAGGCAATCCGAACTTTGATAATCGGCGGCGTTTGGCAGGTCTTTCAGATAGCGCCATGATGAGCGTCAACCAGGTGGTCACGACAATTCCGAAAACGAGCACCACTCCCCAGTACGCCAGTTGAAACAGTCGGGTACGCATTTCCTCAACAGGAGCATTCACATCGGTTTTTCGTTCCTGAACTATGGCGATCCAGTTCGTACTGGCGACAGGACTGAAAGCTGCCAGCCAGTCACCGCCATACTGCTCAGGATCAAACTGAGAAACAGGATCGACATAATGCTGTGTGCGATCAAACTGAGCTGCTTCAATCGAGCCGGGATTCAGCTTGAGTAATGATTGAAGCCGATTTCTCGCATCAGGATCGAGCGAGAGCGATAAGAACTGCTGGAGTGTCAGTTTCGAAAGATGCTCGTCATCCATCCACGGGTGAGCCAGCAATTTCCATTCACGATGATCGACGAGGGCAATCACTCGACTGACACCATTGGCGTACTGATCCCGCAAGAGATCATCGTATTCGACAAGTAACTCTCCCAGATAAATCGAGCGGGCCAATACGCCTATCACTTGATCGGGTTTGTCATAATCGAAGATCGGTACTGAGAGTGCGACCTTGTACCGGCCCGTCGTTGCACTGGTGTAGACCATCGAAAGATGGGGTTTCGAGATTGGCTGAAGATCATCCGGTAGTTGCCCGGGAGAAAACTCTTCGCCCAGACCGTGAAAGTAATCTCGATGAGCGAAGTTTTCGTCGAGGCTGATTTCACTGGCAGGTTCCCTCCAGATCTGAACTCCTGTGGTATTCTGCAGAAACCAGCTATCGTCCAACTGGCGACCTTCCGCCCGATGACGATCATCAACTTCCATTTTCAGCGATGTCATCAATTCATTGAGTTCCCCTCTTTCTGCCGGGGGCCTGTCGGCCAGTAACGCCACGGTTCTCTGGACCCGTGGATACTGGGCAATTCTCAGCAGTTCATCAAAACGATCCAGGATCTCCCGTTCGATGGAACGAGAAAGCAGATTGGCGGAAACCACATCACTTTCGAGGGCGCGATCAGTCAGTCGAACCCGGGCGGTGGTGACAGAGACCCGAATGGCTTCAACGGCCAAAGGAGCCATACATAGTAAGAGAATGACTGGCAGCAAAATTCCCAGCAGAAACAAAGGTCGTCGAGAGCGATGCGTCTCGCGGATCTGGAGTTGATCAAGAAACGCCTGAGCATTCGGAAATCGACGTGCGGGATCGATGGCCAGAGATCGATCGATGATATCAGCCAATGGGCGATCAACACCGGAAACTGTCCGATGTCGATTGGGGGCCGGATGTTCCCTCACAAATTGCCGGTATGCTGCCAGCCGTCCCTCAAGTGACGTTTGTTGCTTGAGCAGGCTCTCAAATTCGTCCGATCGATAAGGGGGCTCACCAACCAGCATATGATAAAACATCGCCCCCAGGGCATAGACATCCCAGCGCGCATCGGGAATGGCCTTGAGGTCTGCCTGTTCGGGAGCCATGTAGAAGAGTGTTCCCAGGGCATGGCTTTGTTCTTCAACCAGTCGCGATTGTCCAAAATCGCAAAGTCTTGGTTCGAGATCCTGATCGAGCAGAATATTGGCGGGCTTGAGATCGCAATGCAGAATTCCACTGCCGTGAGCATGCACGAGCCCCCTGGCAATCTGCTTCGCCATGTGAACGGCTTCTGTCGGCCGGAGTGGCCCCTCTTCGAGCAACATGGCCAATGAACCGTTTGGCAAATACTCCATCACATAGTAAGGCGGATCATAATCCCACCCGACTTCCAGTAATCCGACAATCTGCCGGGATGTGTAGAGAACCGCCAGCTTTTCGACTTCTCGCGAGAGGAGTGCCCAATCGATGTTTCGACGATTCGTGTAGAACTTGATGGCAACTTGCTTGCCTGTATTGGTCTCTCTGGCCAGCCAGACCGAGCCGAACTTCCCTTCTCCGAGCTTTTCGAGAATCCGAAAACCCGGTACTGCAGCAGGAGCGATCACCGCCTGAGCATCAATGAGTTGTTCGCTCAACCAGCAGCTTTTCTGAAGCAGTTCTGAATTCTGTACAAGAGTCTCACCCAACTCCTCCACGTTGACAGATCGTGAGGAAGTCTTGCTCAAGTGATTCTCGTCAGACGGTGAGTTCGTCGAATCTGATCGAGGCGCTGAAGTTCCTTCGGATTGATTCGACATGTGATTCCATCCACAAGACATCCTGGTGAGTGATCAGGTTGACCGAACACCAATGGAGTAATCAGGAAGTTGTTGGTTCCCACTTAAGACTCGTTCTTCAAGCACTGAGTTGAAGTCGACGTTTCTACCATCAGGATGAATGCCTGAAATCACGTCTTATCAGACTGACATTCCGGCTTTCTAAAAAAAAGCCTCAGTGATGGCTTTGGTCAACCTGCCTTAGCCATAAGGCTCTCATATTCTCTCCGCAGTCGATCGATGAAACATTCGCTTTTTGAACTGCTGAGTTAATTGTGACGAAAGTCCCGACATGGTATCCTTTAAGGTTCATTGATGCAGTGTAGTCACCTCTTCTGCAGGATTCCATAACTAAGGATCCTGTATAGAGTTACGATAACACCGAAAGCGCCGAACAGAGTTCGGCATCACTGTGCTCATTTCAGGAGTGTTTGCATTGTCAAACGGGGACGTGCCGTCGGCCAGTTTTACGCCGCAACCGGATCGAATTCTCCCGGTACCCATCGAGGGAGAAATGCGAACCAGCTATGTCACTTACGCGATGAGCGTGATCATTAGCCGGGCACTTCCTGATGCCCGTGATGGACTCAAGCCCTCTCAGCGCCGCATTCTGGTGGCCATGAACGACTTGAATCTGGGGCCAAACTCCGGGCGAGTCAAATGCGCAAAAATCTGTGGTGATACCAGCGGCAACTATCACCCCCACGGTGATGGCTCCATCTACCCGACACTGGTTCGTCTGGCACAGAACTGGAACATGCGGGAAACGCTGATTGATAAGCAGGGGAACTTTGGTTCGCTGGCTGGCCTGCCACCTGCCGCCATGCGATACACCGAAGCCAGGCTCTCGGCTGTGGCCTCCGAGATGCTGGACGACCTGAAGCGAGACACCGTGGACTACGTGCTGACATACGATCAGCGCAACCGCGAGCCAGTGGTCCTTCCTTCGAGATTTCCGAATCTGCTGGTGAACGGTTCCAGCGGTATTGCTGTGGGTATGGCCACGAGCATTCCACCCCATAATCTGGCCGAGGTTTCTCAGGCCGTCATTCGCCTGCTCGAAGACCCTGAGACCTCCATTGATGAACTGATGGAAGTCCTCCCCGGCCCGGATTTCCCCACAGGAGGGATCATCTGTGGCAGGTACGGCATTCGTCAGGGATATCTGACAGGTCGCAGCACACTGACACTCCGGGCAAAAACCCGCTTTCTTACAGAGAAAAATACCGACATTATTGAAGTGACCGAGATCCCTTATCTCGAAACCCGCGACCGTATTCGAGAGAAACTCGAACAGCTCGTGCGTGACGACAAAATCAAAGGGATCTCCCGCATTGTCGATCTGACAGACCGCACCACACCGGCTTGGCAGGTTTGTCTGCATATTGTGCTCAAGCGGGATGCTGACAAAGAGGTGATTCTCAATCAGCTCTTCCAGTATTCTCCACTGCAATCGACTTTCAGCGTGATTCTCCTGGCCTTGTCGGGAAATCGTCCCAAGACGATGAACATCAAGGAACTCATTGGAGAATTTATCCGGCATCGAATCACCGTCATTCGCCGTAAGACCGAGTTTCAACTGGCAGAAGCCCGCAAGCGTAAGCACACGATCGAAGGCTTACTCATCGCCCAGTTGAACATCGATGAAGTGATCCAGACGATTCGATCTTCTGGTTCGCGGGCTGAAGCGAAAGAGCGATTGCAAGCCATACTTGTTCCATCCGCCATGGTCGCCCGTGCTCTGGGCGATGCCGGTTTTATGGAATTTCAGTCTGAACAGGGAGTGCGTGAAACCTATTCACTCTCCGCAAACCAGACGGAAGCCATTGTTTCGATGCAGCTTGGATCGCTTGCCAATCTGGAGCAGGAGAAGCTGCGCGGCGAACACCAAAGGCTTATCGAAGACATTTTTGGCTATCTCCATCTGCTGAGTGATGAAGCTCATATTCGAGCTGTCATTCGTGAGGAAATGCAGAAACTTGGTGACAAGTACGGGAACGCCCGCAGGACTGAAATTTCTGAAGATGAACTCAGCGATGTCGATAAGGAAGATCTCATCCCGGAAGAGATGATGGTCGTCACATTGTCGCAGCGCGGCTATATCAAGCGCTTGCCCATTCATACCTACCAGGCGCAGAACCGTGGTGGACGCGGAATCATGGGCGCGAAAGCTGATGATGAAGATGCCATCCAGGATCTGTTCATTTCCAGCACTCATGACTGGCTGCTGTTCTTTACTGATAAAGGACGCGTCCTCTGGCAGAAAGTCTATGATCTGCCCCTGCAGAGCCGGACAAGTAAAGGCCGCGCACTGGTCAACCTGCTTTCACTTCAGGAAGGTGAGCAGGTCGCGACATGTGTTAACACGCGGACGTTTGAAGAAAATCGTTACCTCGTGATGGCCACCCGGGCGGGGATTGTCAAAAAGACCTCGCTGGATGCTTACAAGCGTCCCACCAAGGGGGGGATCATTGCGATCAACCTGAAAGATGGCGATGCACTGATCGAAGCCCGTATCGTCTCTGCTCAGGAAGATATTCTGCTATCCACAGCCAACGGGATGGCCATCCGGTTTTCTCAGGCGGATGCCCGGGCCATGGGTCGCAACACGAGTGGCGTTCGCGGTATCAAACTCCGAAAAGACGACGAAGTGATCGGGATGGTGGTCGCTGATCCGGCCATGACTCTCCTGACGATGTGTGAAAAAGGCTACGGAAAGAGAACTCCCTTCGGCTTTATCGAATCAGCTCCCGTCGTCGAAGACGCGATCCCCTCAGAAGATAGCGTTGTGGCCGATGACGAAATCGCGGAGGCCTTGCCTGAAGAGACCGATGCTGAAGAGGCCATTAGCGAAGAGGGAGGTGGCGACGAGGGCGAAGAATCAAGCTCTTCATCCCGGTCGTATCGACGTCAACGACGTGGCGGTCTGGGTGTCCGGGATATTCGAGTCATCCCACGCAATGGAAAAGTCGTTAAGATTCTCGCTGTCCGGGAAGGTGATCACGTGCTGATCGTGACCGCGGGTGGCAAAATTCAACGCGTGCGGGCAGCGGAAATCAGCGAAATCGGGCGCAACACTCAGGGAGTGCGAGTCATTAAGCTGACAGAAGGCGATCGCGTCGCATCGATGGCGCGGATTCCGGCCGATCTCTGCCAGGAAACCATCGAAGAGAAGCTGGATATCGAACCGAAAGCACAGGTCGACGACAGACCGGCCGATCAGGCCAACCCATCCGAAACATCGACTCCCGGAGATGAGCAAACAACTGATTCCAGCGAATAGTTTTCTGCGGTTTGGGCTGCGTTCTGCTTCCAGTTTCCAGTCACACAGGATAGTTGAAACCTCATGAAATCAACTTGGTCGCGGCGTCATGTGCTGGGGCTGGAAGATCTTTCCGCAGCCGAGATTACAACAATTCTCGACGAAGCGGCTCGTTTTAAAGAGATGGCCCGTCACGGAGAAGCACGGCATTCCCTGCTGAAGGGAGTGACCATCTGTAATCTCTTCTTCGAGCCATCCACTCGCACGAAAACGAGTTTTAACCTGGCAGCGCGTCGGCTGGGTGCCGATACTGTGGACTTTACGGCAGCAGCGAGCAGTCTCTCGAAGGGCGAAACCTTTATTGACACGGCTCGAAACATCGAAGCCATGGGTGTTGACCACATGGTGGTTCGCCACAGCACTTCAGGCACACCCTTTCTGTTGACCAAACATCTTGGCACAGGTGTGGTCAATGCTGGAGATGGCACACACGAGCACCCGACACAAGGTCTGCTGGATCTGTTCACGATTCGCGAACAGCGGGGCCGTATCGAAGGTTTAACGGTCGCACTGGTGGGAGACATTCTGCACAGTCGAGTGGCCCGATCGAACATCTGGGGGCTGAAAAAACTCGGTGCTAAAGTCATCGTTTGCGGCCCAGCCACCTTGATCCCAGCCGAAATCCGGAAACTGGGAGTCGAGGTGAGTTATCGGCTCGATGAGATCCTGGAACAGACTGACGTGATCAATCTGTTACGAATTCAATTTGAAAGACAGCGTGGCGCGTTTTTTCCTTCGATTTATGAATACGCCCAGTTCTATGGGATGACATCGGAGCGAATTGCCCGCGCAAAAAGCGATGTTCTCATCCTGGCTCCCGGCCCCATCAACCGTGGCGTCGAACTGACGCCTGATGTCGCCGATGGCCCGCACAGTGTGATTCTCGATCAGGTGACAAATGGCCTGTTTGTGCGTATGGCCACTTTGTATCTGATGCAACTCGCAAGAGAACAGGCCCTGACTTCTCCATAAAAATGCCGGGTGGCATCGAGAAATGAGCCACGCGGAAATGAATCACCCTGAATCGTGCGATCACTGAGTTTTGAGCCTGTTGGTAAGAGATCCCCGGAGTCATTCATGGCCACAATGCTGATTCAAGGGGGCCGCGTGATCGACCCCGCCAATCAACTTGATCAGTTGCTGAATCTTGTGATCGAAAATGGTGCGATTGCAGAGATCACAACAGGGAACCCCAGGACTGATGAAGTCATCATGGCTCAAGGGATGATTGTCTCGCCAGGACTGGTCGACCTGCATGTGGCCTTGAGAGATCCCGGTGGTGAAGAAGACGAGGGAACGGCATCAGGAACAAAAGCCGCCCTGGCTGGTGGTTTTACGACGATTGCGGCCCTTCCCGATACGAACCCGGTCGTTGATAACCGGGCCAGTGCTGAGTTTGTCATTCTCCAGGCCGAACGAGCGGGCTATTGCCGGGTGGTCCCCTTAGGTGCAATTACCCGTAATCATCAAGGAGAAGAACTCGCTGATCTGGGACAACTCGCAGCAGGCGGTGCTGGCGGCTTTACGGACGCCAATCGAGCTGTTCAAAGTGCCGAGATTATGCGGCGGGCTCTGGAATATGCCCGCATGTTGAATCGTCCGATCTTTGCTGTCCCCCAGGATGCCACGCTTTCGGCTGGTGGCCTGATGCATGAAGGTTATTTCTCCACGGTCCTTGGCTTACGTGGAATTCCTGCCGCTGCCGAAGAGATTATGGTGGGCCGGGATATCGCTTTAGCTGAACTGACTGGCGGACACGTCCATCTCATGAACATCTCGACACGAAACAGTGTCGAAGAACTCAAACGGGCGAAAGGGATGGGAATTCGAGTCACAGCCGATGTGACACCTCACCATCTGGCCATGACCGATGCTTCGCTGGTGAACTACGATACGAATCTGAAAGTTCTTCCTCCACTGCGCAGCCAGGAACATGTCGATGCGTTAATGGAAGGCTTGCGGGATGGAACCATCGATTCAATCAGCTCCGATCATCGACCGTTTGCTTCTGAAAAGAAGAGTCGCGAATTTGATCAGGTGCCATTTGGCGTCAGTTCAATCGAGACGGCACTGGCTGTGGTGGCCACGGTTCTAGTGGATGGGGGACTCCTTGACTGGCCAGATCTTTTACGACTGTTGACTGTGAATCCTGCAAAAATCCTCGGGATTGATGCGGGGACGCTCGATATCGGTCGGCCAGCAGACCTGGCACTGATTGACCCGGCAGCTCACTGGATTGTCGATACCAGACAATTCTATTCACGAGGTCATAACACTCCTTTTCAGGGAAAAACTCTCAGAAGTCGCGTCATGATGACAATCGTTGGTGGTGAAGTTCGATTCTCACGCCAATAATTCATCGGCAGGCTCTAAGTGCCCCGATTCAATAAGAATTGCGTGCCAGAGAGTTTGTGAGCACGCGGATGATTTGTCATGGCACGATACTACCATCTGATCGATGGCTATAACCTGATGCACGCCGCAGGAATTGCGCGCGTCCGGTATGCCAGAGGTGATCTCGAACGCTGCCGCAACCGCTTGCTGCTCAAACTCAGTGAACTCCTCACCGAAGACGAACGGCAACGAGCGACCGTTGTATTCGATGCCCGGGAAGCACCGCCGGGAAGCATTCAACGCCACATTTATCGTGGTATGAATGTCGAATTTGCTGAACCTGGAACCGAAGCCGATGACCATATTGAGATTTTGATTTCCAATCATTCGGCCAGCCGACAACTGCTGCTGGTTTCGAGTGATCACCGTTTGCAGCGGGCTGTCAAACGACGTCATGGACGCTCGATTGATAGTGAAGAGTTTCTGCGTGTCTATACCCAGCGTGAAATGATGCGCGAGCATGAGCCACATGCGGACGATCAATCACCTCCAGCCACAATCAGTCAGCAGAAAGATCTTGAATTCTGGCTCGATGAGTTTGAAAACGTCGATCCACGCCAGATTCTCCGCGAGTTGCCCAAAGAGATCTCTGAGAGCAGGTTTCTTCCTCCCGAAGAAAAGTCGGGAACCTCTGCACCTGTGACGCCTGCCAATTTCGAAATTGATCCGGCCCACGAACGAACTCGATGGGAGCAAGAAGTCGATGAACTTCAGGATCTGCTCGATGATCCTCAGCGGGTCAAAAACTGGATCGATGATCCCGACTTCCGGCAGCACTAAGTGACCGTGTATTGGAGTCATGCCGGTTTCACCAAAGCCAGATCCAGGCTCACTTTCGGCGGCGCTTTGACTTTTTCGATTTATCGCGCGACTTTTCCGGCTGTTCGAGAGGCGTTTTTTCGACTCTCAGCAACAGCATACCGGCAGCAAATCCCCCCAGAGACAGACCTCCCAGGACAAGTACCATCACTGGGTCATTCAGATAAGTCGAGGCCCAAGACCAGACCCAACTCCAATTCCAGGCGATCACAAAAGCCGCGATTCCCAGGCTGGGGCCAAAGGGAATCAGCACAGCTTTTCCAAAACAGCGGGCGATCCCGGCATGCCCGATGCCGATGACGGGGGAAAGCATCAGTGATAATAAAGTAGCCTGCCACCCTAAAAACCCGCCCACTGCCGCCATCAAAGTGACATCACCAAATCCCAGAGCCTCTGTTCGCAGAGACCAACCAGCTCCCAGTCGTATCAGCCAGATCACACCAGCACCGCAAACGACTCCAGCAAACCATCGTAATACCGCCCTTCCCTGTTCGGCGAAGAATGAACGCTGACTTGCTAATGCATCAAATGAGACCGAAGTTGAATCGAGAGACGACACTCCCCAGACAGGAACAAGCTCATGCAGTGGGAACAAAAGTGAGAAGACAAGTCCGGCAATCAGTCCCGGCAGAGTGATCAGATCCGGGATCGTCATCGTTGCCAGATCGACACGCATGGCCGTCACAATGAGAGTCACAAAGACGATCGCGATCACATCGGCAGGAGTGATTCCCCCAGTCAGGAACCGGTGAACTCTGTCTGAAAATCCTCTTTTTACATCCGCTTCGAAATCACTGCTGGCGAGTTCGGCGCCCTCGATATTCCCACGCCCTTCGACAGTGAACTGCCGGGGAGATCTACTAATGCCGGCTCCCCAGGTTTCGCTGATACATAATCCGGCCGCACCCACCCAGAAGAGCAACCCCCACAGGAAAGCTGACGGCTTCGATATCGGTTTCGCTAGGGAAATCCCCCAGAGTGCCGCTTCCCGTAAAGCAAGTTGGCTGGAAATGAAACTCACCAGGATTGCGACGGGAATGAGTGCCAACGAAGTCATCAAAAGTTTCTCGGTCGATCTGTCGTTAGGTCGTTACTGTCACTCCAGCAGATCCGCTGCCAACTGAACAACATCCTGGGTCGTGCTTCTCCATGACTGAAAGTGTGGCACTCGCTGCCCAAAATCAAAGCAACAGGTTAAACTCATCAAATGTTGGCTTTGCGTTTCGCTGAAAAACCTCAAAAAAATCTCGCTAGAAGGGTTGTTGTGTCGATGACTGCACAAAAAAAGGGCCCATGGTCAGCACGATTAACAATAATCACAATTCTGGCCTTGATAATCGGGGGTTCCCGAAGTGTGCCCGCAAATGATGTCACAACTGCACAAGCGACGCAACCATTTGTCCCAGCAGACATTGCGTTTGTACTGATTGCCACGGCCATGGTCCTGGCAATGGCCATTCCCGGATTGGCTCTCTTTTACGGAGGTCTGGTTCGCCGGAAGAACATTCTCAGCATCATGATGCAATGCGTCAGTCTGACCGGACTGATGTCAGTGATCTGGCTGCTCTATGGCTACAGTCTCGTTTTTGCCCCCGATCTCCCCTACTCGTTCGGATTCGTCGGGGGTTTCGATTTCGTCGCCATGAATGGAGTTCTGCCGACAAATGGTGAATCTGGCCAGACGATTCCTGCCGTCGGAACCATCCCGCGGATGTCTCATTTCATGTTTCAAATGATGTTTTTCATCATTACACCCACGCTGATTTGTGGTGCTTTTGCCGAAAGATTGCGATTTGCATCGGTCTGCTGGTTCTCTGTGTTATGGGGCACATTCGTCTATTGCCCCGTTGCCCATTGGATCTGGTCAGATACTGGCTGGTTCAGCGAGTTCAATACCACGAACCCATGGTGCAAAGCTTTCGATTTTGCGGGTGGAACCGTAGTGCATATCACTTCCGGGGTCTCAGCACTCATCTGTGCCATTATTATTGGCAACCGGTTAGGGTTTCGTCAGGAACCCATGCCTCCCCATAATCTGACATACACCGCCCTGGGTGCGATGTTGTTATGGCTCGGTTGGTTTGGCTTTAATGCCGGGAGTGCCCTGGCAGCGAATCCCCTTGCTGTTGCAGCATTTACGGCGACTCACATGGCCGCTGCTTCCGGTCTTCTCGGGTGGTCTTTGATGGAATGGTTGAGCCATGGCCGAGTGACTTTGCTGGGAGCATGCTCAGGTGCTGTCGCTGGGTTGGTCGTGATTACTCCGGCCTGTGGGACCTGCTCACCATTAAGTGCATTACTAATGGGAATCATGGGAGGAGCGGTTTGTTACCTCGCCTGTACCCGCCTGAAAAATGCCTTCCAGTACGATGACTCGCTGGACGCTTTCGGAATTCATGGTGTGGGTGGTTTGCTGGGTGCCATTCTGACGGGTGTATTTGCGACTCGCATGATGAAAGGAGGGACTGAACCGCTGGGATTAATTGATGGACATCCCGAGCAGATTCTCTATCAGGTGATCGCGGCCCTGGTCACAGCCCTTTACGCCGCATTCATTTCGGTCATTTTACTGAAAATCATCGATTCCAGCTTGGGGTTACGCGTCTCTCAGCAGGCAGAACTCCAGGGGTTGGATATCGCAGAGCATGGCGAAGAAGGCTACATCTTCCACTGAACCTCACCACCACTAAGCCACATTTGGTACGGTGATCCGTATCAAAACAAGACCCTCTGATTCAGCGGCACGCATTTTTCAGTACGTAACAACAATCGAGGATTCGAAGTGGATCAATCCTGATTTGATCCCTGTCGAAATCCCTCCAGGAAAAATGCGATTATTGGTTGTTCGTGCAGTGATCCCGGGAATTCGACAGCCTCACGCTGCCGAATTCGATTGGCGGTTTGCCGATCTCTACGCCCTGATTTCCACGTGAAGGAATGGTCTTGTGAAAAAAATTGAAGCCATCGTTCGCCATTTCAAAGTCGAGGAGATCAAGGAAGCATTGACAGAAGCGGGTGTGAAGGGCATCACTGCCAGTGAAGTTCGTGGCTTCGGGCGACAGAAAGGTCATCGGGAAACGTTTCGTGGAGCGGAATACACCGTCGATTTTCTGCCGAAAGTCAAACTGGAGATTGTGGTTTCGGATGATCAAGAGCCCAAGGTGATCAGTACGATTATTGCTGCAGCACAAACGGGCCAGATTGGCGATGGGAAGATTTTCGTCACCAACATCGACGAAATGATTCGGATTCGCACTGGGGAAATGGGTGACGAGGCGGTCTGACAAGCCTTCCACTCATTCGTTGAGAGTCAATCCTCGCAGGGCAGCCGGTTGATGCGATGCCCTCCGGATCGCCATCAAGTTCTGCCCTCTTCCAAAATTTAGGGCAAAATCGGGCACAAAACCTGCTGAGTTGTGTGTATAGTCGGCGGGAGTGACGAATCTCGCTGATACCTGCCAGTTTTGCGGACGTTGGCTGCTCACCGCAAAAATGGCTATCAGTCGCTGAGCAGTCGTCACATTCGGACTTATTGTCCGAAACGCCGGGGCACTCCACCAGTGCGGGTGGATTTGCCGGCTTCCGTTCTTTCAGAGGAAGGCATTGGTCGCATGAAGAAGATTGAAGCAGTGCTGCGTCACTACAAGCTTGAAGACGTCAAGAACGCCCTCACTCAGATCGGAATCCAGGGGATGACCGTGACTGAAGTTCGAGGCTTCGGTCGTCAGCGCGGCCACAAGGAAACTTACCGCGGCGCCGAGTACACCGTCGATTTCCTCCCCAAGGTCAAACTCGAAGTGGTCGTTTCTGACACTGAAGTTGCCAAGGCCATTGAGACCATCACCAATGTGGCTCGAACCGGGCAAATTGGTGATGGAAAAATCTTTGTGACCTCGCTGGCCGAAGTGGTTCGAATTCGTACTGGCGAAACCGGACCGGAAGCGATCTAACCTCCGGTCGAGCTATCCGCGATCATGCATTGATCACCGTCAACAGCGGCGAATGATTGAATTGACAATCATTGCGCCGCTGTTTTCATTCGCTCTTCAAGCTCCGCCTTCTGGACAGTATCGATTCCAGCGATTCGTCGTCCTTCAATTTCTATTTTTCTCGCATTGAAATCGGCCGATTTCGTCAGAGTGATCTTCACTTGTGCTAAATTCCCTATTGTCGAGAATACGATTTGGTTCTGCCTTAACGATTATCAGGTTTCTCCTGAACATCAACTTTGACGAAACAACTGCTGCCACTGACGCTTCATGACTACAGCCTCCTGCAAAACTCTGCCCACTGAGCGTGCACTTCGTCTGCCGGCCGCCCGGCAACGATTGGACGAACTCAGACAGCAGATCTCCATTCGAATTGCCCAGCACTCCACGGGCCTGCAGATCACCAGTTGGTTTTCCGAACAGGTGGATGATCTTCTCAACCAGCTCTGGAACGGCATCCTCACAGAATACCCGGCCGAGTTTCGCGCGGAATTATCCTCCGCAATTGCCCTGATTGCTGTGGGAGGAACCGGACGCGGCGATCTGGCCCCCTATTCGGATATCGATTTGCTGATTGTGCATCGGACTGCCGGAGGTGAGAGGTGGCATGAATTTGCCGCACAGTTTGTGAGAGATTGCTGGGATGCCGGACTCAAACTGGGGCACAGCACCCGCTCGATCCCCGATGCCATTCGCATGGCCCGGGACGACACTCAGTTTGCCACCTCGCTGCTGGAAGCCCGATTGCTTGTCGGCCACAAACCACTCTTCGATGATCTGATGCGGAAATTCCAATGGAATGTCGTTCGAGGTCGACTGCACACCATACTCTCTTCATCGATTGCCGAAAGAGACAAGGAACAAGCTGCCCATGGTGCCACCAACCAGGAACTCGAACCTGATGTGAAACGCTCTCCCGGTGGTCTGAGGGATATCCATCTCATTCGCTGGCTCAGCCAGTTGAGAACTGGTTCAAGTGACCCGGAAGCTTTGCGTCTGGCTGGTTTAATGACGCGAGATGAACTGTTAAGACTCGTGACGGCCTATGACTATCTGCTCTCGATTCGACTGACACTGCATTTAGCTGCAGGGCGGGCCAACGATATCCTCACCCGCAGTGAACAGGTACGAATTGCCCAGGATCGCGGCATCGAGGCCAGTGGTGGGCAGCTCGCCGTCGAAAAATTCATGCAGGAGTATTTCCGACACACGAGTACTGTCTCTGAACTGGCCACACGACTGGTGAGAAAGCATTTGCCCTCGCGCTGGCAGGATGTCCTCTGGAGACCTGTCGTCACTCACCGGGTCGATACGATTTATCGAATCAGCCCGGACCAGATCGATGTTCCCCGGCGTTTTCGCAACCAGTTGGCATCGCTGGAAGACCTTCTCAGGCTCTACTGGTCGGCCGCAATGTACAAGGTACCTTTCGCCGACGATCTTGAAGAATTTGTCAGTACCAGAACGCGCGAACTCCCCGAAACGTTGACAGTCGAAGCGGGAAGGATTTTCCTCGACATCTTAAGCCGCTCCCGCTGCGTGAGCCGAATTCTGCGAAGCATGTACCGAACCGGCGTGCTGGAACTGGTACTCCCCTGCTTCCGGCATGTCAGGTGTCTTTTACAGTTCAATCAGTATCACCAGTTTACGGTTGATGAACACACGTTGAGGGCCATCGAAGCAGCAGAGTCCTTTGCCGAGTTACAATCGCCACTCGGAGAAGCCTTCCGTGAAATTCGACATCGTGATGTCCTGTTTCTCGCACTGCTGCTGCATGATGCCGGCAAAGGATACGAAGAAGATCACTCAGAAGTTGGCAGACGACTGGCCATTGAAGCGGCTCAGCGGTTTCGCATGGCATCGTATCACCGGGATACTGTTGTCTTTCTCGTCCACAAGCATCTGATGATGGCCCATCTGGCCTTTCGCCGGGACACGACTGACCCTGATGTTCTGCTCCGTTTCACTCATGAAGTGGGTACTGTTGATCGTCTGAGAATGCTCTATGTCTTAACGGCGGCAGATATCACGGGAGTTGGCCCTGGAGTCTGGAACGAGTGGAAGGCCGAACTGCTGGATAACCTTTTCAGTGGTGCGATGCAGGCACTTTCTGGCAACAGCGACATGCCACAGATGATTGATCTCCAGTCGAGAGTTCTCTCAGCGGTGGTGGATGAACTTTCCCGTCCGACAACCGGGGAAGAAAAAGAGAGAATTGCCAAAGTGGTCAAGCAACTCTTTACCACACTTCCGCGCCATTACCTGCAGGGAAATTCGGTCGAGAGAATCTCATCGGATCTGCGAATTGTCATGGAACGCAGACCAGACGAAATTCATATTTCAGGCCGTTATGAACCCGAAACCAACTCCGTCGAGTATCGAATTATCACTCGGGAAAGTGTTGCGGAAGGATGTTTCCATAAGATTGCGGGGGCCTTGACTTCCCAGCGAATGGAAATTCTTTCTGCCCAGATCTCGACGACAACCGAAGGCGTGATCATCGACAGCTTCAGGGTGAACGATATCGATCACTCAAATGAAGTTCCCCAGTTCCGCCTTGATGAAGTCTGCCGCACAATCCGGAGTGTGCTGACGGGTGAAACCAATGTGAATCAGCTTGTTGAACGTCGGCGGCGCACGATTTTTTCCAGACCACTGATCGCGGGCCAGTTTTCTGATCTTCCTGAGCAGGTGTTAATCGATAATGAATCGTCTGAGCGATGTACGATTGTAGATATCTTCGCTCATGATCGCCCCGGGCTGCTCTACTCGATCAGTCGCCAGCTTTTTGAGCTTGAACTCTCGATTGTGCTGGCCAAAATTTCCACGCATCTGGATCAGGTGGTCGATGTGTTTTATATCACCGACAAGCGTCATCAGAAGATCAGTGATCCCGAACGATTGCAGAAGCTGGAGTTGCTGCTCCACGAGTGTATTTCACGAGTCAATTATGTTTGACAAGACTTGTTGATCTCACTTCCCGAGGGAATCACGTTTTTCTCATGAATTAGTGAGTCCATGCTGGTTAATGGCTCGCAATTCCAGAGATTGAGAAGAGGGATTGGTGAAAAATCACCTCGTGGCTATATTCTCACAGAGCTGGAGAATTTCGAACCCGCCAGCGGCATGGGCAGAGTCCCGCTCTTCGGAGAACTCGTGGTGCACTATTGCGAAATGGAAGTCGCAGTTGGCGATGTCATTCGCCTCGAAAACTGTGTCATGACTATTCTCGATATCGATGGTGAAGAGATTACTGTCAAACTCGATCTGGATGACGAACCTTTTCCAGTCATTGGCAGTTTAACGCTGTCTCGTCCCAGATAAGCGGCTTTCGAGTCTTCGACGGCCCGCCATTTCCCGGAGCTGTGACCGCTGCATCCAATCTGACTGCGCCTGGGTGCCAACGGATCGATGGCACTGCTATGATACAATAGGGAGTCCCGCCAGATCTCTGCTTAGCTTTCGAAAACAAAGCAATTGCAAAGCAGAAATCTGGTTCCCCGCATCAGTGCCATTGCCCGCTTCAGACAGACTTTCGCAAACATTCCATAGAAGATTGTCCATCTATGCGAGTAGTGCGAGGATATTTGCCACGACACAGGTTCCTATGGATACAGGTCAGCCAATCGAAGGACTGAGCACGATTGATGAAGCCATTGCGGCTCTCAAAAATGGTCGAATCATTATTGTGATCGATGACGAAGAGCGGGAAAACGAAGGGGATTTCGTTTGTGCTGCCGAATCGATCACGCCAGAAATGGTCACCTTCATGCTCAGGTACGGAGCCGGTGTTCTGTGTGTTCCCCTGACGAAAGAAGCGGCCGATCGACAAGGTCTGGTTCCGATTGTGGACAGCTCACAGAATGATGCTCCGAATCACACCTTGTTTCTGACGCCCGTGGACCATCGTCATGCAGGTTCTGGTGTTTCCAGTGAAAACCGGGCCATGACGATCAGGGCAATGGCCGACCCGAAGTCCTCGCGGCATGACTTTGTCCGGCCTGGCCATATCAATCCTCTACTGGCCAAGGAGGGTGGTGTCTTAAGGCGTTCTGGACACACCGAAGCTACTGTCGATCTGATGAAGATTGCCGGGCTGGAGCCAGTGGGTGTGCTGATTGAAATCCTGAGCGAATCTGGCCAGGGTATGGCCGCACTCCCTGAATTGAGACAACTCGCTGTCAGACACTCAATGCCAATTATTTCCATCGAGCAGCTCATCCGCTATCGCCGGTTGCGGGAGCAACTGGTGTCCAGAGAAGCGGAAGTCCCCCTGAATACCCGGGAGTATGGTCAATTCAAAGTGATTGCTTATCGTGTCGAACACGATGATCAACAGCCACTCGCGCTCGTATGGGGAGACCTGGCATCAGCCACTAACCCTCTCGTGCGCGTCCACTCCTCCTGCTTTACAGGTGACGTTCTGGACTCTCTTCGCTGCGATTGCGGCGACCAGCTTCACCTGGCAATGAGAATGATCAACAGCGCCGGTGCCGGCGCTGTGATTTATCTGCCGCAGGAAGGGCGTGGAATTGGTCTGACTGCGAAACTGAAAGCCTACATGCTTCAAGATGAAGGCTATGACACGGTCGAAGCCAACCACAAACTCGGCTTCAAATCCGACAGCCGGGATTACATGATCGGCCTGCAGATTCTTAAAGACCTCGGGTTATCGAGTATTCGATTACTGACGAACAATCCTAAGAAAATGCAGGCCTTTCCAGCCTTCGATCTCGATGTGGTTGAGCAGGTTCCTATTATCGCCCCGGATGATGAAAATCGTCGCCATTATATGGCAACTAAACGAGACAAAATGGGGCATCTGTTACCTGCCGAAATTGTGGTTCAATCCTCTCCCCATGAGAACCCACCCCATTGACCTGAAATCAGCACTCAACGACTTCGGCCAGCTCTTGAGAATGGTCGTCCTCCGGTTGTGCTGCATCAAAATTGGCTTTGAATGCGGCAAAGGCGGCATCCAGCATGGCTGATCCATTTTCTGCCAGTTCACCTCTCACGATCCGGAGATGAGCGGGAGCTTCAATGCCAATTTTGACAGCTCCTTTCCCCGTCTGAACGACCTTAATGACGATATCATTTCCGAGGTGAATTGATTCCGATTTCTTGCGTGTCAACACCAGCATGATCGACTCCGTTCTCTACGCTCCAGTGGACAATTGTCACTCCTCCTTGTGACTCACCCGACAACAAACCTGGTTGTCATGGGTGCCTGCCTGGCATGGTAGAATCTCTATGCGATCTGCATGCCATGATGAAAATCCAAAGAAATCTCCGCGTGCAATTCAACACAACTCTCTACGAATCAGACACTTGCAATTCACCAGCGAATCTTCGGCAAAATCTGCCGACTGTGGTTCCCAGCACTTTTTTACAAACCAGTAGCCAGAAACCTGTGTAAACCGCGACAAACCGCAAGATCCAGAAAGTCGTAAAACTTTTTGCTAAAGCCGATTCCCGTTCGAAGCGGACTGGTGACCACATGATGACCTCCGGGTGATCCATGCCCATTTGTCATGCTGTCGCCGGAAAGGCCAGCAAATCGTGGCGGCTCGATTGCAAGCTGACTCTGAGCAGTTATACTTGAAAATCTTTCTTGCGTGTTTTCGGACTGAAAACTCGCATTTCGGCGAATTGGACTTCCGCAGACGAGAGGATGACCCCATGGGGGCTCAATGTGATCTCTGTAACAAATCAGTGACTTTCGGCAACACGCTTCAACAGCGTGGTAAGGCGAAGTACCTGGGTGGTAACGGTCGCAAGACTACGGGGATTTCCCGTCGTGTCTTCCGCCCCAATCTGCAATCTGTCAACGTTCAGGTTGGCGAAAGCAGCCAGAAGATGATGGTCTGCGTGAAGTGCATCCGCTCAGGGGTTGTGGCCAAGAAGGTTGTCCGCAAGCCATTCACACTTCCCACTGCTTAGCCCGAATGTTTGATAGTGCGAGTGTGCTGGATTGACCGGTATAGTCGCATCTGAATTTCTCGTCGATTTTTCTCTCGGGTTTGCCTGAAGAACCCAACGAGTGATCAATTTCTGGCGATGACTCACTCACGCGGTGTCGGTTGATCGCTGTTGAATCTATCAGCGAGTTTACAGTCAAGCCCCTGACGATTAGTTTATGAGCCCGACGATTCTCCTCATACGATTGAGGAAGATTGGTCGGGCTTCTGTATTTCATCCTCGCTTGTATTCCATGTTGTCCTGATTTCATCATGAGTGGGCCAAACTTCATGATGAGCTTGGCCATACTTGTACTACCCAACCTTTTGGGAGATCACCGCTTGATGACTCAACCACAACAGGCAACGGAAACCAGCCCTGCTCTCCCACTTTCCGATGTGGCGAGAATTGCTCGCCTGGCGCGACTGAAGCTCACCGAGAATGAACTCGCGATCTACGCGAATCAGCTTGGCAAGATTCTCGAATTCATGACGGTCCTCCGCGAAGTGGATACGACAGGCATCGAACCCATGATTTCCGCCGTTCCCTGCGAGAATGTGTTTCGAGACGATCTTATTGTGGAATCTCTTCCTCGAAAGCTGGCTCTCGCAAATGCCCCGAAAACAGATGGCAAGTCGTTTCTGGTTCCCAATATTCTTGGCTAAGCTCAGAACGGGTCCCATCACACAGAATGTCTTGCTTGCTGAAATGGTCTGACTTATTTCGATTGAGAGACAGTGTCCTGAAGGAGAATTTTGGTGACTCTTGAAGCCGGCGGTTCCCTGAAAACAGGTAGTGGCACTGGAACTTCTTCACTTGGATCTCTTTTCAAGGCATTGAATTCAGGAACAACCACGAGCCGCCAAATCGTCGAGTCCTGCCTTAACGCGATCGATAAAAGAGATGGCTCGATTGGAGCCTTCCTGCACATCGACCGTGAACGGGCACTTCAGGCAGCAGAAGCCAGTGATCTTCGGAGATCAACCGGGGAAGTTCGAGGCCCCCTTGATGGTCTTCCCATTTCCATCAAAGATGCCATCTGCGAAGCAGGTCAACCAGCCACGTGTGCCAGTCGCATCCTCAAAGGTTATGTTTCGCCTTACTCAGCAACGGTCATCGATCGCCTCAATGCCGCAGGGGCCATTCCTCTGGGGCGCGTCAATCTCGATGAATTTGCCATGGGATCGTCGAGTGAAAACTCCGCATACCAGTTAACCCATAATCCCTGGGACCTCACACGCACGCCGGGTGGTTCCAGCAGTGGTTCTGCCGCAAGCGTGGCAGCACGCATGGTCCCGGGCTCACTGGGGAGTGATACAGGTGGATCGATTCGTCAGCCCGCTTCCCTTTGTGGAGTTGTAGGTCTCAAGCCGACCTATGGCCGAGTTTCACGTTACGGACTGGTGGCTTTTGCCAGTTCTCTGGAGCAGATTGGTCCCTTCTCACTCGATGTTTTCGGTGCCGCGGCTTTACTGCAGACCATTGCCGGCCACGACCCGCACGACTCCACCTGTGTGAACACACCGACCGAAGATTATCTGCAAACACTCGATACTCCACTCACTGATCTCCGGATTGGAGTTCCTAAAGAGTATTTTGGTGAAGGGCTCGATCCCGAGGTTCAGAAAATCGTCGAAGAGGCTTTGGCAGTTTACGCAAGTCGCGGTGCGAAGCTTATTCCTGTCGAGCTTCCTCACAGCAAGTATTCGGTAGCCACTTATTACATTATCGCCCCATCGGAAGCATCGAGTAACCTCGCCCGATTTGATGGCATCCACTATGGCTATCGCAGTCCAAACTTTGCAGATCTGGAATCTCTGTATGCGGCCAGTCGGGGAGAAGGCTTTGGCTCGGAAGTCAAACGTCGCATCATGCTGGGAACTTATGCTTTGTCAGCCGGATATGCCGACAAATACTACGTCAAAGCCCTGCAGATCCGGCGTTTGATCCGCCAGGATTTTGATGCAGCATTCCAGCAGTGCGATGTGATTGCCGGCCCGGTGACACCCACACCCGCCTTCAAGCTGGGTGAACTGGCAGACGACCCCTTGGCCATGTATCTGTCAGACATCTATACCATCGCTGCGAATCTGGCCGGGATTCCGGCAATTTCGATACCTGCCGGTTGGACGGCCAGTGGCCTGCCAGTGGGATTGCAGTTGCAAGGGCCGGTCTTTACCGAAAGCCGCCTCTTGCGTGCCGCTCGAATGCTTGAAATCGACCGCCCCTGGATTGATCGTTTGCCGCCAGTTGCAGGCGGGTAATGGCCAATGGACAACCAGTCGTCCGATGATCTTTCCACTGTTTCCCCTCCGTCTGTTTTTGAATTCTGTCTGAGAGCCATGGCATGAAATACGATGTCATTATCGGTCTTGAAGTTCACGCTCAGCTTCAGACGAGAACGAAAATCTTCTGTGGTTGTGCGACCGACTTCACACCCGATGCGCCCAACATCCGCACCTGCCCTGTCTGTCTGGGGCTTCCGGGTGCCTTGCCAGTTTTGAACAAACGGGCCTTCGAAATGGCCGTCAAGGCTGCCATGGGTCTCCGCTGCCAGATCGCTCATTTCACCAAATGGGATCGCAAACAGTATTTCTATCCGGATCTGCCCAAAGGCTATCAGATCAGCCAGTACGATTTGCCATTCAGTCATTCGGGCCTGATGGAGATTCCCGCCGATCCAGAAGTGGCCGGCGCAGAAGGTTTGACTCGTAAAGTGCGTATCATCCGGGCTCACCTGGAAGATGATGCAGGCAAGAACGTGCACGATGAATCGGGCCGGGGATCAGAGAGTCAGGTCGATTTGAACCGCGCGGGAACACCTCTGGTTGAGATTGTTACAGAGCCAGATCTTCGATCACCAAAGGAAGCTCGCATGCTGCTGGAAGAAATCCGGCTGCTGCTACTCTACTTAGGGGTTTCCGACTGCAATATGCAGGAAGGAAATCTGCGCTGCGATGCGAATATCAACCTGCATCTTCATCATGATTCGGGCATAACGACCAAAACCCCGATTGTCGAAATCAAGAACCTCAACAGCTTTCGCTTTCTCGAGCAGGCCTGTGAGTACGAAGTTTCCCGACAACTGAAAACTTATGGCCACCTTGAGGAAATCGCCGATCGAACCAAACGAACCTTTGGCTATGATCCACAGCGTGGCGTTACCATTGAACAACGCAGCAAAGAAGAAGCTGCTGACTACCGCTACTTTCCCGACCCTGATCTGGTTCCGGTGATTGTGACAGCAGATCAGATCCAATTGTGGCAAGCTGATCTCCCGGAGCGTCCACAGGATCGCCGTCAACGCTATCAGACGCAATTGGGATTGAGCCCGTATGACGCCGGCGTGATCATCGAACAAGGGCGTGCTTTCGCCGATTTCTTCGAACAGATTGTCACGCATGGGGCTGAACCCAAACAAGCCTCCAACTGGATCACTCAGGAGATCCAGCGCATTCTCAATGAACGCAAATGTTCGATTGGGGAATTCCCGGTATCCGCTGAACTTGTGGGGACAATCCTTAAGAAAGTGAGCGACAAGCAACTCACACTCAAGGCGGCTCGGGAAGCTCTTGACGCACTGGTATCATACAGCGAAGAAAACACAGTCAGCCACGAAACACTGGAGAAAGTCATCCAGGAACGCGGGCTGGCCATTGTTCAGAATGATGAGTTGCTCCTGAACATTATTCAGCAGGTCATTCAAAAGAACCCCAAACCTGTGGCCGATTATCTCGGCGGTAAACAGGCTGCCGCAGGCTCACTCCTGGGCCAGGTGATGCGCGAAGCCCGGGGTGCTGATCCTCAATTGGTGAAGAGTCTGGTCACAAAGGCTCTCGATGCCCTGAAAAGTGGAAATTCCTGAATCGATGCCCCATTCTCAAATGAATAGTTAGTTCCGTCGAGATGTTTCTTTGGTATCGTGCTATTGAGAGAGTTCATCAAAAGAATTGAGCACGCGCTCGTCATCACATCAGGTTCAATGTGAATACGCTCCAACTTGAGAGCCGACCCCGGCATGATCGTTCGATCGTCATAAGCCTTTCGTGTCAGACTTTTCGTCGAACGATTGGACTTTGGATTTGTGTGAGTCTTTGTGCCGTGATCACCCCTTCTATGGGGGATGAAACCAAATCAGCATCGAATATCAGTCAAGGCGCAGGGATTCAAGGTGCAGGGATTCAGGAACCCAGTCAACGACCTCAACCCCAGCAGCCTCCCGTTCCTCCCACAACTGGAGCGGCTGCAATCACGGCGGACTCACCACAAAGGCAGTTACTGTCTGTCTCGGACATCAAGAAAAACTGGCTGATTTTTTCGGTTGAAAAAACAGGGCGAGACGATGTCTGGAAAGTGCAGAAAGCCGCTACCGAGGAAGATTCCGAACTCATTTGTCTAGGTAAACCTTTTGGATATCTCCAATCACCCGAAAAATTCGCTGACTTTGACATGGGGTTTGAGTGGAAGTATCCCGACGACCCGAATGGAAACAGTGGCCTGTTGGTCTATACCGACAAGGAAGAGAGAATCTGGCCGGATTCCATACAGATCCAGTTGCATGCCCCCGCAGCCGGAAGCATCTTCCCGGCTGGAGCCGCAACTTCGAATACGACCATCAACGTGAAGGGTCTCTCCCGCCCTCTCGGTGAGTGGAATTCTTTACAAGTGAGCAGTCGGAGTGGCCGTCTGGCTGTCGTTGTGAATGGAACTCGAGTCGGGGAAGTTCTGGCAACAGATCAAACCAGTGGCCGACTTGCTCTCCAGAGCGAAGGGGCCGTCGTGCATTTTCGCCGCTTCTGGCTGAATCCTGCCCCCAAAGAGAATACTGCCACTCTGGAGAAATCTGTAACTGTGGAGAAGTCTGCGACTGGGGAAACTGACAAACCACCGACGAAAGTTGATTCGGATCCTGTCGGTTCATCGGAACCCAAGCCCCCAGCAGCCAACCCGCAGTCCTGATGCACAGAACTTGCTCAATTCCAAATGAGACAATGCGATCTGCGCAACCCGCAAAGTCTGACACACCGATCGCGAAATCCCTAAACTTCGACAGATCAGCAGCGGAGCATTCTGCGGGCAGTTGGCACAATTTTCGGCGGAATCGACGTAAGGCTTTCCTTACCCCATTTCGCAATGATACCATCCACAGACAGGTTCCAGAGACCTTCAAGGTGATGGGCTGAACCTCGACTTATAACTTTTTCCGGAGCCGTTTCATTTATGGCTGCTGCCGATCCGTTTCATTCAATCTGTCAAATCCGTACATCATCTGGCGAATATAACATCGCCAGCCTCCCGGCGCTGGAAAAAGCGGGCCTGGCGAAGCTGAGTGAACTTCCCTTCTCGATCCGCGTGCTGCTGGAAGCATGCCTTCGTAAGGTCGATGAGTTTGTTGTCACAAGCGAGCATGTGCGTCAAGTGGCTGGCTGGAATGCAGCGGCACCAGCACAGATCGAAATTCCTTTCTTCCCAGGTCGAGTGGTCTTGCAAGACTTCACCGGGGTTCCTGCGGTTGTCGATCTGGCAGCGTTGCGCTCTGCCATGCAGCGAATGTCCAAAGATCCCCGCAAAATCAATCCGCTGGTGCAGTGCGATCTGGTGATCGATCACTCAGTTCAGGTCGATTACTTCGGCACCGAACAGTCATTACAAAAGAACATTGATCTTGAGTTCGAACGCAATCTGGAACGATACCAATTGCTCCGCTGGGCGCAGCAGGCCTTCAGCAATTTTGGCGTGGTTCCACCAGCGACCGGCATTGTCCATCAGGTCAACCTGGAATATCTCGCCAAAGGTGTGCTCACAAAAGACGGCTTTGCCTTCCCTGACAGCCTTGTGGGGACCGACAGCCATACGACGATGATCAACGGCCTGGGTGTCGTGGGCTGGGGTGTTGGTGGTATTGAGGCAGAAGCCGTCATGCTCGGCCAGCCGATCTACATGCTGATGCCTGAAGTCGTCGGCTTTAAGCTGACAGGCAAGCTTCCCGAAGGTGCCACAGCCACAGACCTCGTTCTGACCGTCACACAAATGCTGCGTAAGCATGGCGTGGTTGGGAAGTTTGTCGAGTTCTTTGGCACCGGACTTTCGAGTATGTCGTTGGCCGACCGGGCGACGATTGCCAACATGGCTCCTGAGTATGGCGCCACAATTGGCTTCTTCCCCGTTGACGCTGAAACTCTGCGCTACATGCGCCGCACTGGTCGCACAGACGCTGAAGTCGAACTGGTTGAAACGTATTACAAGGCCCAGGGTCTCTTCCGTACGGATGAAACACCGGATCCCAAATTTACAAGCACCTTGTCGCTCGATCTTTCAACCGTCGTTCCCTCAATGGCTGGCCCCAAGCGTCCTCAGGATCGTGTCCTGCTGACAGACATGAAGTCGCAATGGCACAACGATCTGGCCAAGGCCTTTGGAAAGACCGAACCGGCGCAACCAGTTAAGGTTGGACAGAATGGATCGTCTTACGAAATTGGTGATGGCGCCGTAGTGATTGCGGCGATTACCAGTTGTACCAACACCAGCAATCCCTCGGTAATGATTGGCGCAGGCCTGCTCGCCCGAAATGCGGTCAAGAAGGGACTGACGAGAAAACCATGGGTAAAAACCAGTCTGGCTCCAGGCAGCCGGGTGGTGACTGACTATCTGGCCAAGACCGGGCTGGATCAGCCACTGGATCAACTGGGCTTCAACACCGTGGGTTATGGGTGTACGACCTGCATTGGGAACAGCGGACCATTGCCAGACGAAGTTTCCAAGGCAATTCGAGATGGAAATCTGGTCGCTGCGGCTGTCCTTTCGGGGAACCGAAACTTCGAAGGTCGAATCAATGCCGACGTCAAAGCCAACTATCTCGCCAGCCCGCCGCTGGTGGTCGCTTATGCCATCGCTGGAACGACCGATATCGATCTGACCAAAGATCCCATTGGGACAGGCTCATCGGGAGAAGCCGTTTACCTGAAGGATATCTGGCCCTCCTCAAAAGAAATCGAAGCCGCCATCGAAGCCGCCATCACTCCCGACGTCTTCCAGCGCGAGTATGGAGCTGCGACCAAGGGTCCTGAAGAGTGGCAGAAGATCGGCGGCGCAGGTGGCGACCTGTACCAGTGGGATACGAAGAGCACTTATGTGCAGGAACCGCCCTTCTTCGTCGATATGCCCGCAACTCCGTCCCCGATCACCTCGATCCATAATGCCCGCTGTCTTCTCTCAGTCGGAGACTCCGTCACGACCGATCACATCAGCCCAGCGGGTAACATCAAGGCGACTTCTCCTGCAGGTCTGTTCCTGCAGTCAGAAGGCGTCAAGCCCATCGACTTTAACAGCTATGGTGCAAGGCGTGGCAATGATCGCGTCATGACTCGCGGGACATTTGCCAACATTCGCCTGAAGAACCTGCTCTGCCCCGGCACTGAAGGTGGCGTGACGGTTCACTTTGGTACGGGCGAACAGATGTCCGTCTACGATGCCTCCATCAAGTATAAGGCTGAAGGAACACCGCTGGTTGTACTCGCTGGAGCCGAATACGGAACTGGCTCATCGCGCGACTGGGCAGCCAAGGGAACTTACCTTCTGGGCATCAAGGTTGTCATCGCCACCTCATTTGAACGTATCCACCGTTCGAATCTGGTTGGCATGGGTGTGTTGCCCCTGCAATTCCGCGAGGGAGAATCGAGAGAACACCTGGGACTGGATGGAACTGAGGTCTTCGATGTTCAACTCGATGATTCTCTCAAGCCATTGCAACCCGTGGAAGTGATGGCCCACAAGGCCGACGGCACGATGATTTCGTTCGTCTGCACCTGCCGAATCGATACGCCTGTGGAAGTGGAGTATTACCGCAATGGCGGAATTCTCCATAAGGTCTTGAGGCAGCTCGCAGCCGAGTAATCCTGGTTAAGTGCCTCAACAGCCACTCGATTTTCCTGGCTGTCGACATGAGGTTACTGGAAAGCCCCTTGCCTTACGGCTGGGGGCTTTCTGTTTTTGTGTCGAAGTCCGCAATGCGTTCGGCGGCCTGTTCGCCACTGGCAATGGTATCGGGAATTCCCACACCATCGTAAGAGTTACCGGCCAGTACGATTCGAGGTGTCAGTGAAAGCTGTCCGCGAATCCTTGCAACGAGTTCCCGATGGCCCAGATGAAATTGTGGCATCGCCCGAGGATATCGCACGATCCGCGAAACTACCGGTTCTCCTTCAACTCCCAATATCTCCTGCAACTCCTCATGCACGAGTTTCTGCAACTGTTGATCGTCCAGTTCGCACAACTCTGGCTGTAGCGCTCCGCCGACAAATGTTCGCAACAAAGCACAACCCGGAGGAACGCGATCGGGGAACTTCCGATGCGAAAATGAGACCGCCAGAATTTTGCGACGCTCGACCCGCGGCATCACTAAACCGAAAGCTCCCAGAGGTTTTTTGATCTGCGATTCCTGATGCCCCGTGACAACGATCGCACTCGAAGCAAATTCAATTCGGGAAAGCTCCTGGGAAAGACCCGCGTGATCTGTAGCCAGAACTTCTGCCGATTTCCAGGCGGGGAGAGCCAGGATCACCGTATCGAAAGTTTCCGGTCGTCGACCTTTGGTATGCAGTACGACCTCACCTTGATGAGCAGCATCTTCATTTTGAGTTTTATGTTCGACTCGAGTGACTTCAGTACTCAGTCTTAAGGAAATTTGGCCAACGATTCTTGAAAGTAACCAGTCCACCAGTTCCTGCATGCCACCTTTTAAGCCGAGAAACAATCCATAACGTGCTCCTGTGGCCTGCTGTTGGGGAGAGCCCCGCTTCCGCAAAGCACGAACGGTCGCTGCACGAATCAAACTGCCATATTGTTTTTCATCCGCTGGAAAACGAGGAAGTGCCGCCTGAATACTCAGCTTGGACGGGTCGGCTGTATAAATGCCGCTCACCAGGGGTTGCACCAGTCGATCAAAAGCTTCCCGGCCGAACCTTCGCACAACGAACGCTTCCAACGACTCATCGCTCTCATCTTGCCTGGGTGGAACAAAACGTTCGCCGAGCATGCGCAGTTTGCCTGAGACAGATAACAGGGATGTCGTCAGGATGGGCAAAGCCTTGGAAGGAGTCATCAGGTTGACCCCTTCTGGCACAAGGCATAACTTCTTTCCACGAAGGATGTAGGCCCCTCGGAAGTTTTTACTCATACCAACCAGAGAATCTTTCAGCCCGAGGCGAAGACAAAGATTCAATGCCGCTGGTTTATCGGTGATGAAGGAATCGCCCCCCAGATCAATCTGGTAGCCGGCAATTGATTCAGTCCCAACGAGTCCACCCAGCCGAGACTGCGATTCAAACAACGTGATCTCAAATCGTCGGTTCTGCTCAGCAGCAATTTCGACCAGGCGATGTGCAGCAGCCAGCCCACTCAGGCCACCACCCACAACGGCGATGCGCAAGGGCGAAGAAGATCTTCCGGGAGAACTTCTTTTAAACCCGCCCTCACCAGATCCGCCAGGAGCATTCATAATTCGTCCACGAATAGAGGTCTTCTGGCAGGAATCATTGCGACTTTAACGAGCACCTGACTCATGAACGTGGCGTACCAACTCTTTCACTTTCTCAGGATCGACTTCCGGATACACACCATGCCCGAGATTAAAGACGTGTCCACGATGACCTCGACTGGCCTCCAGAATTGCATCGGCCTTCGCCTTCAAAATAGGAAGATCCGCCTCAAGGATCAGTGGATCGAGATTGCCCTGGATCCCCTTGGAGTCACCGACAAGCTTCCAGACATCACCAATATCGTGCCGCCAATCGATGCCGAGGAGGCTTCCTCCCGCTTCATTCTGCATCGTCAGGAGTGCCGGATTTCCCGTCATGAAATTGATGACTGCCACATGCGGCATCAACTCCTGAATGACGGCTTTTGTGTGAGGCAGGACAAATTCCCGATAATCCCAGGGAGACAAGCAGCCCGCCCAGCTATCGAAGATCTGCACAGCCTGACAACCCGCAGCCGCCTGAGCCAGCAGGTATCTGACAATCGTCCGCGCAAGTCTCCCCATCAGTTCGTGCCATTCTTCCGGATGGTTATACATCCATCGTTTGGTATGCAGATAATTGCGAGATCCCCCCCCTTCCAGAACGTATGAAGCCAATGTGAATGGCGCCCCGGCAAAACCCAGCAAAGGGATGTTTCCGGGAAGATCTTTGCGAATAAGGCGAATCGCATCGTAAACAAATCCTAAGGAACTCAAATCTTCGAGTTCGCGAAATCGCTGCAAATCTGCAGGAGCCCGCAAGGGATTATGAATCACAGGCCCTTCCCCTTTGGCGTATTCCAGATCAATGCCCATGGGACGAAGCATGGGCAACAGATCGGCAAACAGAATCGCCGCATCGACATCAAGCACTTCTCGCGCAGTCAGCGTGACTTCGGCCGCCAGGGCGGGGGTTTCGCAAAGTTCGAGGAAGGTTACTTTGCTGCGAACAGCCATGTATTCGGGCAGATATCGCCCTGCCTGACGCATGATCCAGATGGGAGTGGTATCAGTCGCTTCACGGCGAACGGCTCGCATAAAGCGACTGTCAGCCAATTCCGTTGTCATCATCAGAGGAGTTACTTTCACAGGAAGATTTTTGGCATCAGCCCATCGAGTTTTCAGATCAACTTCAGGAATGCCCTCAACAACCAACATAGACGAATCAGGCCGAGAATTTCAGCAGTACCCAGGCATAAAGTTCATCCATCAGTCTTTGGAAATTAGCTGTTTTCGGGCCACGATCGGCAAACCAGCTTCACAAACCAGCTTGACCAGTGGGCCCATTTTGGGATGCTCTGGTTCTAAGTCAGGAGCAAGCCCCTGCTCGATGAGCGTTTCTGTCGCTGTAGGGCCAATCGAACCAATCACACACCGGTTGGCCGCCTGAAGAAACGGGGTTTTCAACCCCATTCGATCGGCGACTTCCAGCACATGATGTACCTGCTGAGCACTGGTCCACAAGAGAGCGTCAAACTCACCTTGCACACAGGTACGAATTGCATGTTCGAGTGGATTCAAATCTTCTGGTAAAGCCCATCGATAGACGGGAACCCTGGTCACCATGGCACCGCGCTGCTGCAGTTCTTTGTACAACAGTTCGTTGGGTTGACCATACTCCTGCACAGCCATTGAAACAGATTGAAGTGCACCCCAATCATCGAGGATTGAAAGAAGTTCTCGCCAGGTGTTTGGTTCGGGGGCACGCGCATCGACATGCACACCCCACTCTCTCAGCACGGCATGAGGTTTAGGCCCGCGGACAATCGTCACGCAGCGATCCCAGGCAGCCAGGATCTCTTCTCTGGGAAATCGCGTTTCTAGGACTTCAAGTAAAGCTCGCGCCCCCACACCGGTGAGAAATACCATCAGGCGGAATTCGTGGTTGAGTAATCGTTCCCCAAATCGGAACGCCTCAGGGTTCTCTCCGAGAGGAATCTCACGCATCGACGGTGCAATGGTGGCGAGCCCGCCCATTCGCTCAATCAGCGAAGCCATCTCCTCGCCACGGCGGCTCTCAAAAGAGCAAATTTTCAGGCTGTCAGTATCGTCACGACTGACTGGATGAGATGAACTCTGCACGTTCGCCGTCCCCAACATGTCACCTGATTCAGCAGTCTCTGAATGACCAGATTGCCCACTGAAGTGTATCAAACATGTGAGGTTACGTCCGCTGGACATCACCCGGAAAGCTGATGGCAGATAAATTCCATCAAAACTGAGACATCCTCAGCTCGAACTCTCGGGAGAACGAGAGATCAAAACGCCAACAGGGGTGAAAGACTGGCAGTGTAGGCGCTCGCCCGAGTAAAGCCAAACGACCACACCCGGCTACACTGCCAGCCTTTCACCCCTGTGCAGGCTGTCTAATCAGTGGGCAATTTATGCGCCATTCGTTGAACAAACGGCACAACACCCGCGAAATGCAAGAATTGAACTTGTTTTCGCACGTTTGCCCTCTTCAATTTCTCACGGCAGCATCTACGGCCGATGCGGAATGGCTGATCTCTTAAGCAAATGGGCTGGTTCTTCGCTTAACTTTCATGCAATCACAAAAATATACAAAAAAACACTGCCACCCCTGGAATTGCGTGACCCCATGGCCATGCGAAACACTCCTTCATTTCCCGCATTTCGGATTTTCTTGCGACGACAGCCAGTCGGATTAGTACAATCAAGGTAGCATCCGTTTTCTGGAAGTTGAGCTAAGGATCAGCAGGCGTGGATAACGCTGAACCATTAGAACATTGGACATCCCACATCGGCCTTTTCGGGTGGTACAAACTGGCTTTTCCCCCCAGTTGGAGTCTCATCGAACGGCAAGGACACGTCCTGCTCCGCCCTGCAGAAGGCCAGGCGACACTCTCGTTAACCGTCTCGTGGTCCAATCAGCCAGCCGAACCACAATCAGCACTTAAAAAGCTGCTCATCGATAAGTACGCGCACCGCCGCCGCATGCAGGTGCGAGGCTCGGCACACCCTGGAAACAATACTGGCTGGCATTGCGGCGAGACGCTTCTTCAGCCACCTGCGAGTTTCTGGAAACGTTTGTGGGAGCGCGGGAACTGGCAGAAGTTTCAAGTCACAGTTGTTGCTGAAGGGCACCTGCTGCTGGTCGCAGAACTGTTACAGGGGACTGATGTTGATCATGAGTTTCAGACGTTAGCACAAGTCGTGATCCAGACTCTGAAGCTGAATCCTGCACCCTGCGATCCACCGAATGTCTTTATTGCCAGAGCTGTCGACTTTATTCGGCAGGCTCATCCCGATTTGAATTGCCAGCAGGCTGGTGATCTGCAGATTCATCTGGGAGGGAGCACAGTCAGCCTTGTGAATTTTTACCGCGAGTACCTGCATCGCCCCAACTACTTTGAAGCGATTCTTGAAAACGCCGTGGGAACTCTGGTCAACCTGCAAAAAGAGACCTCCGGCAACTTTCGTCCCAGACGAGAAAGCGTGGTTCATCGGCTGATTCCCATGCTTTACCCTCAAAAATCGATTCGAAATGCCGTCGGGCCAGGATTGTTTGATACGGATCACTGGGAAGGTGGCCCTTTGCAACTGGCAACTCGCGAAGCCAACGAACTGGGTTTCGTCTGTGAAGGGTTCGCAGCAGATCTGGCGATGACATACGTTGTCGATGAAGAGCAGGCGTACTGGTATGTGCAGCCAGCACAGCTTGAAGACTGGGAGATGACTTACGAGGAGCTGCGATCGATTGCGCTGGAAAATCTCGATCGACATTTTGAAGCCCACCCGATGGAAATGACCGTTATCGAGAGTGAGCACGGACCGGCGGTCGCCATGCCGACCAAACCTGATGCTTATAATGCAGCACGGCTGGCGAGTGAATCTTTCCGCGAGCGATTACGTCTCCTTCTGGGTGGGTCGTGTGTTGTCGGTGTCCCGAATCGAGATTTTTTCGTCGCTGTCAGCCTTTCCTGCGAAGAGACTGTTGAACAGATTCGTGAACGAGTGACTGTAGATCATCACCAGATGACTCATCCACTCACTTCGCGACTGCTGCTGATTACGGCGGATGGTGTCAGCGAATATGTCTGAATTCGCGATTTCAAGTTGAATATACGTATGATCCATTGAATCGCACGCTGAACTTCATCAAACAATGACGGTGAATTGCCAATTGCCTCGTTGAAATCCATGCTTAAGTGCCAAGGGAAATGTTTGTGGAACGCTCGATGATTCTTCTAGGGACGGGAACCAGTCATGGCGTTCCAATCATTGGGTGTCACTGTCCGATCTGCCTGTCAGAAAACCCTAGAAATCGCCGGACACGCTCAGGCGTTGCGGTCGAAGCACCCGAAGGTCTTTTTCTGATCGACACATCGCCCGAGCTGCGAATTCAGCTCATTAGAGAAAAGATCGATCTCGTCCATGCGGCAATCTACACGCATTCCCATGCCGATCATATTTTCGGGCTCGATGACCTCAGGCTCTTTGGTTACCGACTCAATCGACCCATTCCCCTCTACTGCGAAGAAATTGTCGAGCAGCAGCTAAGAGCCGCTTTCTCATACGCGTTTGTACCTCCCCCGCCCGATTTGCACATGGGTGCCGTCCCCATGCTCAAATTCGAGCGACTCTCTCTGGAGCCCTTTCAACTTTTAGGGCTGAATATCCTTCCCATCCGTTTGATGCATGGCAAACTTCCCGTTCTGGGTTTCCGGATTGGGAATGTGGCTTTCTGCACTGATGTCAGTTTTATCCCCGAGGAAAGCTTGGAGCGACTTATGGGCCTGGATGTGCTCATTATCGACGCCCTCCGGGACACACCTCATGCCACGCATTTTGGTATTCCGCAAGCACTGGAGATCATCCGTTTGACACAGCCTCAACGGGCGTTTTTGACGCACGTTTCGCATCATCTCGATTACGAAACGACCAACAAGCGACTCCCGCCCCATGTGGAACTGGCCTATGATGGGTTGCGAATCCCCTTGACCTGAGATCGGGATCTTGGGAAGTTCACCTCCAGTGTGAATGACTTCCTCCAGTACCGCAAACAGGCCGCCCGATGAACCACGAACAGGCGTGCTGGAATTATCTGAAGCTGGCCAGTGTGGCAGACCAGAAGGGGCAATGGCTGCCTCGCAATCGCCTCTTGCTCATGGTTTCAATCACTGCAGCGCGAGCCGGCTGGCTGGATCTGGCCGACAAGGCACGGCAGTTATTGATTGCGTCAAATCCCAGGCATCCGTTGAACTCACCCTTACCAATTGCCAATTCGCTCAACCTGGAGTCTGTTCAATCACTGATCGATCGTTACTCCAGACAGGTCAACTATGAGCGGGCAGAGCATCTGGTGTTGCAATCTCACGATGCCCAAGGCCTTCCGCCAGAAACCAGTGAGTATCAGGCCTGTCTGGAACTTTTCCATCGCCTGTCGAAAAACACGACGGGCTCGTCGTTTTCTGCAGAAGATGCTTGAATGCTCGGCTTTCGCCGTTTTTGACTTTGCTATCAGGGAGTTGGTACCTGGTAGACATCTTTGTACCACGTCAGCAATCGGCGAGTCATCGCTGCCACACGGGCCTGCTCTGCTGATGACCGGTTGGTTGTTTCCTGCGGATCAAGTTCAAGCTGATACAGTTCCGCATGCTGCCCCTCATGATCGACCAGAAGTTTCCATGGGCCTTCTCGCATCGCCAGAAAGGGACTGCGATTAGCCGCATCTTTCGGGAAGGCGAACGCTTCGGACTTACGTCCATATTCCCAGAAATCTGCTCGTGGCTGCTGCTCTTCAATCACTGGCGTTATCGTCGCCTGTGTGAAACACCCTGAGCAATTGTGGCCATCGAGCTTCCAGGAATTGGTGGCCAACAACTGCTCGCCAGTGCTTCCTCCAGCATAGGCAAGCAACGTGGGAAGCAGATCGAGACTGGTTAGAACCGTTCGATCATCCACTGCACCGGCAGGAATTCTTCCAGGCTGCCAGACAATTAGGGGGACTCGAATTCCACCTTCGTACAAACTGAGTTTGGAGCCGCGTAGCCCTCTGGTCCGTTCCTGATCGAAGGTGGGCAGCGGTCCATTGTCACCCATAAAGACCACCACCGTCTTTTCCGCCATGGATTTCTGGCGTATCGCTTCGATTAATCTTCCCATCTGCGTGTCGAGATTTGCCATCACTGCTCGATAGCGATCACGCTCCGTCACATCCTTGGCTGGAGGAGCCAAGTCTGGCTGGAGAGCAGATAACTGCTCCTGGCTGGGCCTGAAAGGAACATGGACATCATCCAGCCAAAGTGTAATGAGAGCCGGCTGCTGAGGATCTTTTTGCAGAAACTCCATAGTCTGATCAACCAGCCAGTGTGTTCGTCGGGAACGGTGCACCTGACCCGGCTCTAACTGTTCTGACCAGGGTGGATACTGTTTTCCCAGAGGAGTGGCAGGTTCCGGGCTTTCCCATGTTCCTTGCGCATGGTCATAGCCATAAGCCGCAAACTTGGGGGCATTGGTCACATCTCGACCACCACCTAAATGCCATTTTCCCAGATGGCAGGTTCGATACCCGATCGATTTGAAAATTCTCGCCATGGAAGGAGCTGTAGGGCTCAAAAAATCGGCTTGCCCACAAGCCTTATTTCCGGCTCTTGTCTGCAGATAACTGGTAATCTTATGCCGACCGGGATACCGGCCAGTGACAAGAGCCGCACGAGAGGGAGAACAGATGCAGGAGGCAGAGTAAAACTGAGTCCACCTCTTCCCTTCGCTGGCAAGCTGATCGAGTGCCGGTGTGGGTTGAATCTTGCCGCCATAGCATCCGAGATCTCCCAACCCCATATCATCAACGACAATCACTATGATATGCGGATGGGTTGGAGAAGCTGTAAGGGCAGGACTGGTCGCAACTGGCTTCTCGCTTGCCAGAATCAGGTTCATGGATGGAAAGATCGCAAGACAAATTGCCCAGACTGGCCAAAGTCGTTGCATAAAATCGATCTACCTTTCTGGGAGCCCTCTAAGGGCTTTTTTGCCAACATCTGCCTCGGGAGCGATCTGCGGTTTGATGAATTGAAACTGACATCAATTGCTGAATGCCTGATGAGTTAAGCCCAATGGGGGTCTCCTTGTTTAACCTCACCCGGAGATCAATCACCTCCCGAAAATCGGCTGAATTTCACTTTTTGAACCAACAAATCGGCACAGAGTCCTGTTCTTACCTCGGCAGCACTTCCACCAGCTCTCCTGAATAACGAATCCACTTCCTGAATTCGTCTCATCGTCTTGTTTTTCAGACACTCCGTTCATACCAGTTGCCCGCTGACTGGCTCTCGTGATCACCTGCATCATGCCATCATGATCGCCAGACCATGCTGATAAAATCACAAAGTTTTGTCCGATGCTGCGAATCGACACATCCAGACATGCCGAACCATCAACCTCTTGAAATTGATTGCACGCGCTATACAATTTTAAGCGATTGTCCGGTATGAATAAACTGCAATGAATCAAGCAGCAGACTTCGCAAAAGTGGCAAGATCACCAGCGCCCACAGCAGTATGCGTAATGGACAGTTTCCATGGACACGTCGGTCTTCCGGATCATGGATGAAAAAGTTGATGGTTGATCGACAAGACGCCAATTCCTCCCTGCCCCACAATAGACGTTATGTCTCCAGATCGAATTGCATCATGCTCCTGAACTTTTCACAGCGCTGCCATTGTGCCGGCTGGGCCATCCTGATTGGCTTTTGCCTGGTTTCTGGATGCAGCAAAAAACCTGTCGCCGCTAAAGCGCCACCTCCACCCGAAGTTTATGTCGATCAACCGATTGAACGAACGATTACCAATTACGAAGAGTATACAGGCCGTATGGCCGCCGTTAAGACGGTGGAACTTCGCGCCCGAGTGAGTGGCTACCTCGATAAAGTCCAGTTTGAAGATGGCGCGGATCTTCCCAAAGATGCCCTTCTGTTTCAGATCGATGACCGCCCCTTTCGCGCCGCTGTTTCTCAGGCACAATCGACGGTTTCTCAACTGGAAGCTCGGCTTGAACGTCTTCGCCGAACGGAAGATCGGGCGTTTCGACTCATCGAACAAAAGGTGACCACGACAGAAGATTACGAAGTCGCCAAGTATCAGGCACTGGAAACAAAGTCCGAGCTTGAAGCCGCTCGTGCGAACCTCGATATCGCGAAACTCAATCTGGAGTTCACGACGATTCGTTCTCCGATTGATGGCCGAATCAGCCGGCGACTGGTCGACCCTGGTAACCTCGTTCAGGCCGACATCACACCTCTGGCGACAATCGTCAGTCTGGATCCACTCTATGCCTATTTTGATGCCGACGAACGCACGGTACTTCAGGTCCGCCGGCTGATTGCCGAAGGAAAAATACGCTCTGCCCGAGACGAAACCATTCAAGTCCAGATCGCACTTGCCGACGATCGGCAATTCTCACTGACTGGTACGATTGATTTTGTTGATAATCAGGTCACCGCCACCACAGGGACATTGCGGATCCGCGCGATCGTTGATAATCCCAAAAAACTGCTCTCTCCCGGCATGTTTGTGCGAGTTCGCGTTCCCATCGGTATCCCACATCCAGCACTGCTGGTTCGAGAGGAATCGTTAGCGTCTGATCAGGGAGAACGATTTGTCTATGTTGTCACCAGCGACAATCGCGTCGAAGCCCGACCTGTTGTCACGGGGAAACTGGAAGGCAAATTCCGAGTCCTCGAATCGGGATTGAAGCCAGGAGAACGAGTCATCGTGACTGGCCTGCAGCGTGTGAAAAACGGGAGTGTCGTCACACCCAAACCTTACGTTGATGCCTCAGAAAAGATCACTGACAGCCCTCCGGTCCGCGCTGAAGTTCTTGTGGGCCAGCCTGAAGCTCTACCTACTCCTTAATGCTTGACCAATGCAGATGCTTGACCAGTACAAATGATCGAACAGTTCACATGATTGACCAGTGAAAACGGCAGATCATCGAGCGACTGATTAACGCATCACGGGGGGCCAGACGGACCGTCATTTTTTGTTTGTCGTTTCAACAGATTGAATGATTCCTGATCGGTCAGGAAAGAGATCCTTCGAATTCCAAAAAATGGAATAAGCCTCACGGGAAGTCCCACCTTTGCCGTTTTGCCGTTACTTTATTGATCGCCCGATTTTTGCAGCCGTCCTGTCAATTCTTGTGACATTGGCGGGGGCGATCGCATTGTTCCGCCTGCCGATTGCTCAGTTCCCGGCAGTCGCCCCCCCCACTGTCCAGGTTGATTGCAATTATCCCGGAGCCAGTTCGCTGGTTGTGGCACAGACCATCGCTGCTCCTATTGAGCAGCAGGTGAACGGTGTCGAAGAAATGCTCTACATGTCGTCGCAAAGCACCAGTGACGGCTCCTATACGCTCACAGTGACTTTCAAGCCCGGCGTCGATCTTAACCTGGCGCAGGTACTGGTGCAGAACCGGGTCTCATTGGCGAGGCCACAGCTTCCCGATGTCGTGCGTGCCACAGGTGTCACCACAAAAAAACGTGCCCCGGATATTCTCCTGACTATCAGCATTAACTCGCCCGATAATCGCTATGACCAGCTCTATATCAGCAATTACGCCCTCCTCCACTTGCGCGACGAAATCGCGCGAATTCCAGGGATCAGCGAGGTGCTCCTGTTTGGCCAGCGCGATTACAGCATGCGAGTCTGGATCGATCCCGAACAGCTTTCCACCCGCAACCTCACTGCGAATGATGTCGTTAACGCCATCCGTGAACAGAATTTCCAGGTCGCAGCGGGTTCTATTGGTCAACCCCCTCATTCAGGCTCATCGACTCGGCAGATTCCTCTGGCAGTAGTGGGACGATTAACCAATGAGACCGCCTTCGAAGACATCATCGTCCGTGCCGATCATGATCAACTGATTCGCATTCGTGATATTGGACGCGTCGAACTGGGTGCCCGCAGTCAGGATATCAACAACCGGTTTGATGGGAAGCCGACAGTTGGCCTCGCGATTTTTCAGCTATCAGACGCAAATGCCCTGACAACGGCTGATTTGATCAAGGCGAAAATCGAAGAGCTCTCGAAGGATTTTCCCGAAGGTCTCGCTTACGAAATCGGCTACGACACGACACCGTTCATCCGCGAATCAATCGATGAAGTTTTCAAAGCGTTACGAGATGCCACCATTCTAGTCGCCTTGGTGGTTCTGGTCTTCCTGCAGGGCTGGCGTCCGGCCATTATCCCGCTCATTGCTGTCCCCGTGGCGATTGTTGGTACATTTGCCGCGATGGCCGTGGTGGGTTTCAGTATTAACAACCTCACCTTGTTCGGACTTGTGCTGGCAATTGGGATTGTAGTGGACGATGCAATCGTCGTCGTCGAAGCGGTCCAGCATCATATCTCGCAAGGACTGAATCCTCGGGAAGCGGCGATCCGTGCCATGGACGAAGTCGCTGGGCCTGTGGTGGCTGTGGGACTGGTTCTCAGCTCAGTGTTTATTCCGTGTGCGTTTATTACTGGAATTGTGGGAGAGTTCTTCCGGCAATTTGCTCTGACAATTGCTATCTCGACCATCCTTTCCATGCTCAATTCGCTGACACTCAGCCCGGCTCTGGCGGCCATTCTTCTGCAAGGCAAAGACGACCGACCAGACATTCTCACCCGCATTATTAACTTCCTGTTCGGCTGGTTCTTTGCAGCTTTCGACTGGTCATTTCGAACATCCACTTCGCTCTACACTCGCTTCGTCGGGCAACTGCTGCGAGTTCCAGTACTCGTACTCATCGTTTACGGAGGATTGCTCTTCCTGACAGGCTGGGGATTCAACCAGTTACCCAAAGGGTTTATTCCCTCGCAGGACATGGGGTACCTGATTGCCAGCATTCAGCTTCCCGATTCCGCTGCAGCCGGGCGAACTCGTGATACTGTGGCTCGCATTGAAGAGATCACACTCAAAACACCGGGAGTCAAGAACGTCAATTCGATTGCCGGGAACTCCTTTATCTTGAGTTCTTATGGTTCAAATTTTGGCTCGATGTTCATCATTCTCGATTCGTTTCATCATCGGACAGGTCACACCGGACAATCTGCGGAAGAGATTGCCGCATCACTGAGAAAAAGTTTTGCCAAAGATGTCCCCGAAGCCCTCGTAAGTGTCTTTCCTCCACCAGCCGTCCGTGGATTGGGGAGAGCTGGCGGTTTTCGACTGATGGTTGAAGATCGCGAAGATCTGGGGCTTAAAGAGCTGCAGAAAGGGACCGACGAACTGATTGCGAAGATGAATGCCACCGGGAAAGTTCAAGGAGCATTTACCGTCTTCAAAACGAACTCGCCACAGATCTTTGCCGATATTGACCGCCAGGCGTGTCTGCAACTGAATGTCCCCCTGCAGGAAGCCTTTGCTGCCCTTCAGGCCACCATGGGCTCGCGATACGTCAACGACTTCAATCGATTTGGGCGTACCTGGCAGGTGGTTGTTCAGGCCGATACGGATTTCCGAAATGACGTGGCGGACTTGAAACGTATCAAAGTTCGTAACAGTCACGGAGAGATGGTCCCTTTGGCCGCTGTCTGCACTCTGAAGGAAGTCAGCAATCCTCTCGTGATCTCGCGCTACAACATGTATCCGGCTGCGACTGTCAACGGAAATGTGGCCCCGGGATTCAGTACCGGCGAGACGCTCGATATGGTCGAACAACTGGCTGCCCGAGAGCTGCCGATCGGGCTGGCAACGGAGTGGTCCGAACTTTCTTACATGGAGCGGCAAGCCGGTAACACGGGCATGTTCGTCTTCTACATGGCAATTGCCTTCGTGTTTCTGGTACTGGCTGCACTCTACGAAAGCTGGGCCTTGCCACTGGCAGTCATTCTGGTCGTCCCCATGTGCATTCTGAGTTCGATCACAGGTGTGGCTTATGCCGCGATGGATATCAATGTTTTCACTCAGATTGGATTTGTGGTGCTGATTGGCCTGGCCTGCAAAAACGCAATCCTGATTGTCGAATTCGCACGTTCACGACGCCATGAAGGAGCCACAATTCGAGAGGCTACGCTCGAAGCCTGCCACTTGCGGTTACGCCCCATTCTGATGACCTCGTGCGCCTTTATTCTGGGAGTGATCCCTTTAATTCTGGCCTCTGGTGCGGGAGCCGAAATGCGTCGAACCTTGGGCGTGGCTGTCTTCAGTGGCATGTTGGGAGTGACCTGCTTTGGCATTCTGTTGACGCCGGTCTTCTTTTACGTAATTGAACATTTGAGTGAGGCAGAGTTCTTCCGATCATCAAAGATCCGCGAGCCAGCCCAGTGGGTACTCGATGTGATTCGTCTCAAACCATTCTTTCGATGGGCCCAATGGTCTGGCCGGAACCTGATTTCGATATCCGACAAGATTGAAGAAAGATTTCGCCCCCATGACCCTGGAAGTTCGTCATCAGGCCATACATAAGTTCTCTTCAGACCATTTCAAAGATTGAAGTGCCGGCAGGATTGTCCAATTCAGTTCCAGTCAATGGTTCGAGCACAGATATCGGCAGGTTGTTTTCATGTTTTCACGCTTCTTTATTGATCGACCGATCTTTGCCAGTGTACTTTCGATTGTGATCACACTCGCTGGTGGAATCGCCGTTTTTACACTGCCGATTACTCAATACCCTGAGATCACACCACCGACAGTCGAAGTCTCGGCCATCTACCCGGGAGCCAATGCTCAGGTCGTGGCTGATACCGTGGCATCACCTATTGAACAACAGGTCAATGGTGTTGAGGGCATGCTCTACATGACCTCGCAATGTGCCAACGATGGCAGCTACACACTCACAGTGACATTCGCTCCGGGTAGCAATCTGAACATCGCCCAGGTGCTGGTGCAGAATCGTGTGGATCTGGCCGAACCAGTGCTCCCTGACCTCGTCAACCGCCGCGGGATTCTGGTCAAGAAGAAATCGCCGTCGGTATTAATGATCGTCAATCTGTACTCGCCCGACAATTCACGCGACAACCTTTACCTCAGCAATTATGCGACGATTCAATTGCGCGATGAACTTTCCCGTTTGCCGGGAGTGGGTGATATCACTTATCTGGGACGTCGCGATTACAGCATGCGAGTTTGGCTGGATCCTGATAAGCTCTCTTCCCTGGGGCTATCCTCCAGCGATGTCGTGCATGCGATTGAACAGCAGAACGTGCAGGTTGCAGCAGGCCAGATTGGCCAGCCACCAGCGCCAAGTGATCAGGTTTTTCAATTCACAATGACGACTGTCGGACGACTGGCCGATGACCAGCAGTTCGGCGAAATCATTGTAAAAACAGATGCCGACGGCCGAATCATTCGCCTGCGTGATGTTGCCCGCACCGAGTTAGGGGCCCTGGCCTACGATCAGGTTTGCACACTGGATGGAAAACCGTCGGTGGCACTTTCGGTCTATCAGCTTCCTGGATCCAATGCCCTCGAAGTCGCCGAGAGTGTCCGCAAGAAAATGGAGCAGCTCAAAACCCGATTCAAGCCGGGAGTCGACTATTCAATTGTGTACGACACCACACCGTTCATCGAAGAATCGGTCAGTGAAGTTTTTACGGCCCTGCGCGACGCAGTCATCCTCGTCGCGATTGTGGTGCTGATTTTCCTGCAGGGCTGGCGGGCTGCAGTGATTCCTCTGGTGGCTGTTCCCGTGGCGATTGTAGGAACCTTTGCGGCCATGGCAGCTTTTGGTTTCAGTCTCAACACACTGACACTTTTCGGCCTGGTGCTGGCCATCGGGATCGTGGTGGACGACGCTATTGTCGTCGTCGAAGCGATCGAGCATCACATTGAACAGGGATTGTCTCCGCGCGAAGCCGCCATTCGTGCCATGGATGAAGTTGCGGGCCCCGTCATCGCCGTCGGGCTGGTACTGAGTGCGGTTTTTCTCCCGTGTGTGTTTATCACCGGGATTGTCGGCCAATTCTTCCAGCAGTTCGCACTGACGATTGCCATTTCGACAGTGATCTCAGCATTCAACTCGTTGACACTCAGCCCTGCCCTGGCGGTGTTGCTCCTCAAGCCCCGCGCGCATGGTCATGCCCCTGAACCGCTCCCCCGCGTAGGAATTGTGCTGGTGGCTGTCCTGGGGGCTTATCTGTTCGGCCCACGGCTGCTGGCCGACTATCCGATCGCCGAAACGCCTTATTTCAAATCCATAATCGCAATTCTGGCATTGATCCTGGCAGTTCCTCTGGCGGGCTGGATCAATCGATTATTGAGCCTGTTCTTCCGCGGCTTTCAGCAAGTGTTCAATGCCTTAACTGCGGGTTACATTTCGCTGGTATCGAGTCTATTACGAGTCAATCTTTTGATGATGCTCGTTTACGCGGGCTTGCTGTACGCGACAGTTGAAGTTTTCAATCGCGCCCCCGCGGGATTCATTCCAGCTCAGGATAAAGGCTACCTGCTTGTGAATGTTCAACTTCCAGATGCCGCTTCGCTGGATCGTACAGAAGCCACCCTGGCCAGCATTCACGAGATTGCCAAAGAAACCAAAGGAATTCGGCATACCGTGGGCATTGCCGGTCAGTCGCTTTTACTGGGAGCCAATGCACCCAACTTCGGGACGTTCTATTTCATGCTCGACGATTTCGAACATCGGCATGAACCTGGCCTCATGGCGAAAGCACTGGCGACGCAACTGGAGGAAAAACTTGCCAGAACGATCCCTGAAGCGCGGATCAACATTCTCGGTGCACCCGCGATCGACGGATTAGGAAACGCCGGCGGCTTTCGCCTGATGATCGAAGATCGTGGCGATAACGGGTTGACGGCGCTCGAATCCCAATCGAAACTTCTCATCGAAAAGGCACAAACAAACCCCATTTTTGACCGCGTGTTTTCCAGCTTCAGTGCCAATACACCCTGGCTGTATATTGATGTGAACCGCGATGCGGCCAAGGCCATGGGTGTCTCAATTGACGATCTGTTCAGTGCGATTCAAACACATTTTGGCTCGTTGTACGTCAATGATTTCAATCGTTTTGGCCGGACGTGGCAGGTGAATGTTCAAGCCGATGGTGACTTCCGGCTTTCTCCTGACGACATCAAGCACTTGAAGATCCATAACTCACATGGCGAAGTCGTACCTCTGGCTGCCGTGGCCACCACACGAGAGGCCAGCGGCCCTTCGATGATCATCAGGCATAACCTTTATCCTTCCTCCACCGTCAACCTCGATTCTGTTCAGGGTGCCAGTTCCGGCGAGACGATCGAAACGATGAAGGGCATTGCGGATCGCGAACTCTTTGAAAATATGCGGGCGGAATGGACGGAACTGGCCTATCTGCAACAGCAGGCCGGGAACACCGCAATCTATGCGTTTCTTCTGGCGGTCGTGCTCGTGTTTCTGGTGCTCGCCGCTCAATACGAGAGCTGGGCTTTGCCGCTGGCGGTGATTCTGGTGGTGCCCATGTGCCTGTTGTGCTCGATTCTGGGAGTGCTGCTCACGGGCCTGGATGTCAACATTTTCACACAGATTGGCTTTGTCGTGCTGGTGGGTCTGGCATGCAAAAACGCCATTCTGATTGTCGAATTCGCCAGAGCACGGCGAGCCGCTGGTGTTCCCCGTCAACAGGCAGTACTGGAAGCGTGCCAGTTGCGTCTGCGTCCAATCATCATGACGTCGCTGGCTTTTATTCTGGGTGTGGTCCCCCTGATGATTGGCGAAGGAGCTGGTGCCGAAATGCGCCGTGCTCTGGGAACGGCTGTTTTCTGGGGCATGCTGGGAGTGACACTCTTTGGAATTTTCCTGACCCCCATTTTCTACGAAGTGATCCAATGGGTTGTCGATTGGCGCGAGAAGCGCAATGTGCCCGCAAAACAGATTTCCACTCTGCCCGCCAACAGTAGATCTGCTGACATGCATCCAGCGTGAGCCCGGCTTCGAAGCTCTCGCACTCCAGTTTCTTCAGTCAGACTGAGTCGCCAAAACGGGCGTTCATTTGCTCCAGATACACATTCTGGCATAAACTCCCCTTGCTATGACGCGTTCAGCCACACCTGTGAACACAAGACCACATGTTGCTGCGTGAGCATTCCGGAATCAGACACTCACTTATAGTCGGGAATTTCTTTCATGTCTCAGCATGACATTGGCCTGATTGGCCTCGCGGTGATGGGCCAGAATCTCGTTCTTAACATGGCGAACCACGGCTTTTCAGTCGGTGTTTACAACCGCACCACCGCCACGACCGATGAATTCGTGGGTGGGCTGAAGAACGAGCCCGCAGACAAAGTGCATGCCGGGACGATTGATCGTGTGAAGGGGTATCACACCCTCGAAGACTTTGTGAAAAGCCTCAAGGCTCCCCGTCGTATCATGATCATGGTGAAGGCCGGGAAGCCGGTTGACGCCGTGATCGATCAACTGGAGCCATTGCTCGACAAAGGCGACATTATCATCGACGGTGGCAACAGCGATTTTGTCGATACCAATCGCCGCGACAAAGACCTGCGTGAAAAGGGTTTGCGATTTATTGGAACCGGGGTTTCCGGTGGTGAGGAAGGTGCTCTCAAGGGCCCGAGCATCATGCCGGGCGGTCATGCCGATGCCTGGCCATTTGTGAAGGACATTTTCCAGGCCATTTCCGCCAAAGTCGGCCCGAATAACGATATCCCCTGCTGTGAATGGGTCGGAGACGCTGGTGCCGGCCATTACGTCAAGATGGTCCATAACGGGATTGAGTACGGCGATATGCAGCTCATCTGCGAAGCCTACTTCATTTTGAAACATGCTCTGGGGCTGTCGAACGAGGAGCTTTATCAGGTCTTCAAGTCCTGGAATGAAGGGGAACTGGAAAGTTACCTCATTGAAATCACTCGCGACATTTTCACGGTCAAAGACGGCAACACGGGTGAATACCTGGTTGACAAGATTCTCGATACTGCCGCCCAGAAGGGAACTGGCAAGTGGATGAGCCAGCATGCTCTCGACCTGGGTGTGCCAACCACACTCATCACGGAAGCAGTCTACGCCCGCTGCCTGTCAGCTCAGAAAGATGCCCGCGTCCGCGCTTCGCAAATCCTCGAAGGGCCCAAGGATGCGAAATTCACTGGTGACAAGCAGCAGTTCATTGATGATGTCCGCCAGGCGCTTTATGCCTCCAAACTTTGCAGCTACGCTCAAGGGTATGTTCAGCTCGATGCTGCCGCCAAGGAATTTGGCTGGAAGCTGAACAACGGCAATATCGCCCTGCTCTGGCGCGGTGGCTGCATTATTCGCAGTGCCTTCCTCGGTGATATCAAGACCGCTTTTGATAAGTCGCCCACTCTGGAAAACCTGCTGCTGGATGACTTCTTCAAGTCGGCTGTTGCCAAAGCACAACCCAGTTGGCGACGGGTTATTTCCACAGCCGTCCAATTGGGCCTGCCGACACCGGTCTTCAGTGCCGCCTTGAGCTACTACGACGGCTATCGACAGGGCCGACTCCCTGCGAATCTGCTCCAGGCCCAGCGTGACTACTTCGGTGCCCATACTTATGAGCGCACCGATAAGCCACGTGGTGAGTTCTTCCACACGGATTGGATTCGCGAACGCAAGCTGAGCTAAGTTTGCGTGTGGGAATTGTGAGATAGCGAGATGACTATCGCCCTGCTGGAGTTGATCTTCAGCAGGGCATTTTTCATGGTGACAGGTCATGACCCGCAAAGTTTACTCAGGCGGAATTGGCCGAACTTTTTCTACCAGGAAGAAAAGAATCGGCGGACTTCGCCGTAGATGATGCCCGGAGGCTGTCGATGCTCTCTGTGAAGGATCGAAAGCTGCCGAATGGAATCGGGGCGGCCACGGAGGGCAGTCAAGCATGACGTGTCCCACGATGGTCTTCAGGTACATCCCCAAGCCATCGGAAGGTAGATCACATGCGGGCAAATCGCTTCACTCAAATCGCACACGTTGCACTCTGCGGAGTGATGCTGACCTGGACAGGTTGTCGAGCCGCTCAAGTGACTGAGCAAACAGCTCCACCAACGCCACCCTATACCGAGTATCCAGCGACAGGCGAACCCATGCCACTCCTCCAGCCGATCCCACCATCGGACGGATCGGGGGAACTGATGCTACCCCCTTCACCACCGCCGGCCCCGGCTTCCGAATCAGCCAGTACATCATCGTCTGAGCGCGGTATTCGGAACGTCAGTTGGAATCCGAAAACGTGGTTTTCCAGTGGGAATCGATAACGATTTTCGAAGATCATCGGGGATCAGCGCGACAATCCATTCCTGATCGCATCGAGAACCATTGCAAGATCAGGCAGAGACGAATCGTTCCAGGCTCTGGCGGGAATTGTGAGCTGATCCAACCGGTGAAACACAGCCCGCTGGTCAACGCCATCGCGCTTGACGCGTAGATCAACGAGCTGAGAAAAACTGCACTCGGTGGAGCATGATCGAAACCAGATGACGGGTTGTTCTGCCATCTGGCCGATCGTTTGCTGAGAAAGATGGTCGAGGGCATGGTCACCGACCAGCACGAGACAGTCAGCACACGACTCTTGCAGCAACCGGTCTACAGAAAAACGGTTGCCATCATGATCAATTTGCCCCTGCTGGAAGCTGATGGCCCCGGTATAGCCGGTCTGCCACGTGCAAATGACAGTACCCATTCCGAAATCGCCATGGTTGGCCAGATACTGCGAATGGAATGCCCGGCCATCATTGAGTTCGATGACCAGTCGCTGCAAAGACTCCGTGGCCAATGCGGCCATTTCGGGCTGGCAGAAAGCTTCTCCGAAAAAGAGACATCCATACCGGGTCGAGGACAGAAGTTCTGCAAATTCGGCCACACTGGCATCTGCGAATGAAGTTGCGACTTGCTGATTCTTTCGACAAATCATGCTTCTCAAATGTTGTAGCTTCGAAAACGTGAGAGCTTTATCCCACGGGAAACGGCGAACCGTCTGGCCGCTGGCTGTCAGTTGCTGGATCGAGGCTGGCGAAACATCTCCAACGAAAATCCATTGAAATGATCGATTCGAACCAGTTTCCTGGTGATCATGATGACCAAGACGCTCAATCAGTCGCGGATGTGAACTTGCAGGATCACAGCCCCAGAGAATGATCGTATCGGCCCGGGAACGAACATCGCCCAGGGAGCAGACGACTTGTCCAACATGGCTGGCTGCCCGATGGGCTCCTTCAGCGATTTGAGATGCGGGCAAGACCAGAATGCCTCGACTTTTTTCGGCAGTTGCCATAATCGATTGGCTGGCAGCCAGCGATTGTTGATCGTCGACAATCCAGAGTGGAGCATGGGCCGCCTGAAGGCAGGTGATGGCCTCCAGAATCTGGCGTTTCAATGATTTCTCAGGAATATCAATCGGTTCCTGCGATCTTATCAGCCAATCGGCACCTCGTGGGCAGATCTGCTTGAGGTTCGACTGCAGGGCAGCGACGCCACTGGAGAGATCCAGGTCGTCGCAGAGCAGATTACAGCCCAGGCAGGTGAGCAGATTCTCGGTCTGGCCTGTCCTGGAGAGATCATTCATCGTCGTAAAATCTCATGTTCACTGAATTGGAATTGCCATCGAGTGAATTGCACGGGGCAATCTCGTCTTTGTCGTCCCGGGATCAACTACCAGTGCTCATTGGGCCCGGATGGGACCGGGATCTCAAAATCAGGGAGCAGACCATCTTTTGTTGCGCCTCGAGGCCCCGCTAAAGCAATCTCCTGGAGAACCTGTTCAAACTCTTCTCCCGTTTTGGCCGACTGAACAGCATGCCGGAGTGCAGGCCCCACACGCATGGCTTTGGTGTACCAGTGGGACATTTTTCGGAACGCACTGACGGCTGTTTCTTCACCCACCCATTCCTGCAAATATCGAAACTGTATGCGCATCAAAAGCAGACGGTCATTAAAGCTTCCTGCGGGCGACCAATCTCCCGTTGATTCCCACTCGGCCAGTTGACGGAAGATCCAGGGATTCGCCAGTGCGCCACGACCAATCGAAATCGCCTGACAGCCGGTTTCATCGTACATCAAAATCGCGTCATCTACACTGCGGATATCGCCATTCGCAATCACAGGAATGGAATCCACCGCTTCGACAACCTGTCGAATTCCATCGCGATTGACACTTCCACTGAACCCCTGGGCTCTCGTGCGGCCATGAATCGCAACCGCTGCCACACCGACTTGTTCAAACTCACGTGCAAAGCGGGGGGCTGTTAACTGACTGGCGTCCCAGCCCAGACGCATTTTGACAGTGACAGGGACCTGGACGGCTTCAACAACAGCTTTGACCAGTTCAGTCGCTGCATCGGCATGACACATCAGACTGGCACCGGCCCCCGTCTTAACGACTTTGGGAACGGGACATCCCATATTGATATCGATGGAATCGACACCACGAGCCTCCAGAAGCTGTGCAGCATCCCGCATGATGGAGGCTTCGCCACCAAAAATCTGCACAGCAAAGGGCCGATCGATGGGATGCGTCGCAATCAGCCGCAAGGTCTTTTCGGAACCCGCCAAAAGCCCACGGGCATTGACGAGATCCGTCGTACCTAATCCAAGGCCACCCAACTCATGAACAACTCTGCGAAAGGGAAGATTGGTAAAACCCGCAAGGGGTGAAAGAAGTGTCCGAAAAGGTAAAAGCAGCGGCCCGTACGATACGCCAGTACACATCCGTAGCCTTGTGCGGACACGCTCACTTTGTTCCGGACGGCTGGGATGTAGACGTAAATCGTTCATGAGAAATAAGATATCACCAACCTCAGGAACTGTCATCCATTCACTTTTCAGCGAATGGTTTCTCTGTTAATCTCTCAGACAATTGTTGTTGAGAATATCCGTATCTGCACTCTGTTTTCGAAGGGACGCGAGTCATGCGTCATCGCCCCAAAACCAGCCGCCCCAAGGTCAGTCTGACGACCAAGCAGAAGATTAATAACCGCTGGAAGGCCAAGCGAAAAAAAATCCGTAAAGCAAAATACGGTATCTAATTGCAGCATGCTGTCAGGCGTACTCGCTGTCAGGCGTACTCAATGTAGCTGGGCACGCCGCAGGCATTTCAAGCTGAATTTTTTGCTGCTTTTTATGCCGTTCTTTCTTAACGGTGCATAGATCGAGCCCTGGCAGAGTCGCAGGGCTCTCTTGCTGCGCCATGAGTCCCGATGTCGCTTTAACGGCATCTCAACGAACGTAAAAGTCGTAGATCCGCGGGATGTTCAAGCGACGCTCGTATCCACGTGCGGGAGCAGTCGTCGCAGAATCGGGCTGGTCATAAAGGTCGTGATGACCGCCATTATGATCAGCATGCAGAAGACGCTGGGAGGAATCACTCCCATTTCACGGCCCACATTGATGGCAATCAGCCCCATCAATGCTCTCGTATTCATCATGATGGCCACACACCCGCTTTCCGGCCACGATAAGCCACCAAGACGGGCTGCCAGTCCGCAGCCCACGATTTTGCCACTGATCGCGACGAGGCAGACGAGGCCACACATCACCCAAAGTAAGGGCGAATCGAGAGTGCCGATATCGGTCTTCAACCCTGTATAAGTGAAGAAAACAGGCAAGAGCAGGCTGTAAACGAAATCCTGTGTTTTGCTGGCAAACGCTTCGCGAAATCGATGCTGGTCATGCAATATGGCACCGAGCAGAAAAGGCCCGATGATCGAAAAGATGCCGATCCAGTTGGTGATCATGGCCATCGCGAAAATCAACAGGATCCAGAGAGCCAGTGAAGTCACATTCAGTCGAGATTCTGCGGTCGGGAGCAGCTTCTCAATCCAGCGGATCAGTAACGGCCTCACCACGAAGATCACGATGGCGACGAGAGCTAACGTCAACAGGAGCATGCCGAGCACCGAACTCCACTGGAGATTTCCGCGAACAATCGCTGCCACAGTGGCCAGCATGATCCAGATCAAAGCATCGACCATGGCAGCGGCACTGATTGTGAGTGCTCCCAGTCGAGAGCGATTGATGCCGAACTCAATCATGATCCGGCCCAGAATAGGAATGGCTGTCACTGAGCAGGCGGTCGCCATGAAGAGTGCAAAACCCAGGAGCGGCACATCGATCGCAACGTAGGGATGCATCCAGAGACCTAAAGCAAGTCCCCCGGCAAATGGAAGCACAATCCCGGCCACACCAATCATGCCGGCAGTTCGTCCCATTTTTTTCAGGTGGCTGAAGTCGAACTCCATACCGATCAGAAACATCAGAAAAATGAGGCCCAACTGCCCTAATGTCTGAAAGATGGGAGTGACGCTGGCCGGGAAGAATGTCGGGATGAAGTCGGGAAAGAGCCTGCCCACCACAGAAGGCCCCAGAATCAGCCCGGCACCAATTTCACCCACGACTGTTGGTTGCCCCACTTTTCGAAAAATCCAGCCACCTAATCTGGCAGCCGCAATCATGACGACCAACTGGAGGAGCACGATCAACATGAGTGCTTCGACCTGATTGACGTGGTCTACAGCCAGAATCATGAAGTTTATTCCAGAAAGACGATGGCAGAAGAGAATAACACTTGTTTGAACAAGTTTACGAGTGTCCTGAGAGATTTCCACTCTCTTCAAAACGAAATCATCGCTTTCAAACAGGAAAATCCACTCGTATCGATCAAGTCCAGAATGACTTGCCGCACGACCACCTGGAGCCTGAGACTCATGGCGGTCGTGCGGCAATGATCGACAGACAAGGCGCGAGATCGAAGGAATACCCAACGATCAGGAGAGGAGCATCCGCAGATCATCAGCCGTCAGATTGGTCATGACGGAGTTGTCCTGTTCAAGGATGGCGTCGGCCAGTTCGCGTTTCTGCTTCTGGAGTTCAGCGATCTTTTCTTCAACGGTATTTTTGCAGATGAGCCGATAGGCAAAGACCTGACGGGTTTGACCGACACGATGGGCACGGTCAATCGCCTGTGTTTCCACCGCAGGGTTCCACCACGGATCAAGAATGAAGACATAGTCGGCTGCGGTGAGATTCAGACCCAGCCCACCCGCCTTCAAGCTGATGAGGAAGACACCACAATCTTTGTCGCTCTGGAATCTCTCGACACATTCCTTGCGGTCACGGGTCTGACCATCCAGATATTCGTAAGTAATACCGGCCCGATCCAGATGCTTGCGAACAATCGCCAGCATGCTGGTAAACTGCGAGAAGACCAGCGTTTTATGCCCTTCCCCAACCAGTTCTTCGAGATGAGGGATCAGCACATCGAGCTTGGCACTCCCTTCTTCGTCAGAAGATTTATGCAGTAACGCGGGGTGGCAGGAGGCCTGTCGCAATCGAAGCAAAGCTTCGAGCACGTGCATTTTGGTCTTAGCCAGCCCCTGAGATTCGATCAAACCCAGTAGAGAATCTCGGAAGTGGTCGCGCAGCTCGTCATAGAGACGCTGCTGTTCCTCGCCCATTTCACAGTAGATCGTCTGTTCGATTTTATCGGGCAGTTCATTAGCAACCGCCTGTTTTGTGCGGCGCAGAATGAAAGGCCTCAAACCATGGGCCAGCACCTTCCGGGTTTCTCGATCATTGGGGTCTGCAGCATGCAGTTTGAAGAGACTGCTTCTTCCGAGCATACCGGGATTGAGAAAATCGAAGATCGAGCACAAATCACCGAGATGATTCTCGATCGGTGTACCGCTCAACGCGACTCGGCGGACAGATTTCAACAGTCGTGTCGCCTTAGCTACTTGAGACGTGTTGTTTTTGATCGCCTGCGCTTCATCGAGAATCACGTAATCGAAATCAACATCTTTCAGGATGTGAATATCCCGGCGTAACGTTCCGTAAGTCGCCAGCACCAGATCTGATTTGGTAAACGCCTCTCGTTGTTTCGCCCGGTCAAGACCTGAGTATTCAAGCACTTTAAGTTGAGGAGTAAATCGCTCGGCTTCCTGCTTCCAGTTAAACATCAGCGATTTCGGAACCACCACCAGTGAGGGGAGGCGATTCTTCGCTGGGCAACATTCCCGTCGTGGCCGAAAATGATCTCAATGGAAATGGCATTCAGGATGCTGATGAAAAGCCACT
>NZ_LYDR01000157.1 GCF_001707835.1 Planctopirus hydrillae | reverse complement strand
CAAGGATGGGAAGATCCGCAAACTCGGCATGCTGCAATTGCTGGCGCAATACAAGGTATTCGGCCACGCAATCGACGGCATTGTCGATCCGACGCTGCAATAATACACCCACCTGGGCGATGCCGCGTCGCAGACCGACGGGCGCGTCTATGACCCCGCGCTGGGGCCGAACGAGACGGTTGGCGACCGCTCGGGCAAGCCCGACGACCGCTGGGCCTTTACCACCGACCTGCCGGCGACCGATCTCGACATGGTCAGCGGCCTGTCTGGCGCCAGCCGCGCGCTGGCCGCCTCTGTCCCGGCGATGGCGAGGCAGGC
>NZ_LYDR01000156.1 GCF_001707835.1 Planctopirus hydrillae | reverse complement strand
CTGCCCGAAGTTGTGGACGATAGTCGGCAGTCAGTTCGCGATTTTGAGACAACCGCACCGGAAGTTCCTCACCCGATCCGAGCGCTCCTCTGAAAACGCGTTTCGCGACAAAGGATCTGCTCGATATTCTGGAGGAGGTCTACCGGTTTGAAGAGTCATCTGCCCTGCGCAACTTGGCTCGAGAAGGTGTCGCCAGCATCACTCTCCTGGACAGCGTGCAGCCAACGACGGCCTCGTCGAGTTCCAAATCGCCTGACTGATCCTCCTGCCATTCTGTGCAAGTTGCGAGCAGCCTTGACCTCCAAAGGAATGGAGGTCACAAGATGCCAGTCAGAGCCAGTTCCTGCTTTCTCTGGAGTTCCGGAGGCACTGGTCTCCTGATCCTAGTTCCTGCTTCAGGAACGTTCCGACCCCCGGCCCATTGCGTGTTGCCGCTGGGTCCGGGCTGTTGGCCATGCCCGCTTGAGACGCCTTGTGGCGTCACGCCGGCAGAACTCTTTCGGCCAATGAGCACTTTGATTAGCGTCTGAAAAGGCGACGAGAGTGCCTCCACGGCCGGTATCACTTCAGGTGCCGCCCCCCGATTGCTGCCTGCTCGCCACATGCTCCCATATTCAAACATTTGCACCACAGGGCTGGCAGTCCCCTGGCGATGGGATCTTGCCAACAGTCCGACCCAGGGAGAGAGCGGAGGGGGGTAACAAAACGTAGTGCACCGTTAACTGATTGTGGGGATGGTGGTTGCGTTCCATGCGGACCCGGATCAACGCGGAAAGAGCGCCCGCGGGACGATTAGGTAGAGCACATATCGAGCGACAGGACAGTGAATGACCTGTCCACACGCCGCGTCCAAGACCATTCGAAAAGGAGCACCGACCCATGAAGCCGTTGATGACCCACCTGACTTTCGCAGCGTTGTTCCTGATGCTGATCGCATCCAAGGGATACCGTCACGATAAAACTCCTGAAAGGTAATTCCCCAATCAGCCTGGCACGTAGCACTTTCGTACGAATGAATGTGATAGATCCAAGGCCATAACAAGAAGCTCTTGGGATTGGCCGAAAAACAAACTGAGCCTGACCATCCCAATGCATCCGAAAGCTTGAACAACGTCGCAATGCCGTACTACAAAGCATCTGCGGGAATCCTAGGTAACTGGAATTGAGCAACAAAGACAGCGAAAGTCATCAAGTCAACACAGGATATTATCCAGGATACGCATAACAGGCCCTGATCACCTGGGGACTACACTCACAAGTGATCTCGTACATGTCGACGACGAGGATGTCACAAAGGGCCATACTAATCATTCCGTAAAGGGTATCTAATGTCCAGGGCCGTGATCTTGCACTCGGGTGAATCGACTGAACATCAAACTGAAACATTCTACGATTCTAAACTGTCACGTATATCGAGGATGATACTCTGGTCTACCTTATTTGTTGTCGCTTGGTCGCTTTATGGACTGTATCTCTACTCAAATGATGAAGCACCTGTGAGTCGGCAACAACGTCAAGTGTTTGAGGCCCAACAAAGACTTTCCAGGCAGAGATACCCCATAGTCGATACGTCCATCAGACGCCATAGTTCGCCCTCAAAACCCTTTGAACGGGTTAGTTCACCCTCAGTCCCACTGGAACACCATAGTTCGCCATCAGCCCCAATTGAGCGGCTTAGCTCACCTTCAGCTTCTGCTCCTGAGAAATCATTTTTTCACAGTTTGGATCAATTCACTGAAGAACAACCTGTTGCGATTCTTATCATATTTATTCCCGTTGTTATAATTATCGGTCTTCTACTGTTTTTCTTCTGGTTATTCTGCGGACTAATCGCTCCGCTTCTCGCTTATTATTGGATTTTTCACTCTGCAGATACGAGGATCACAATCTCACAACGTGATGTAACGTATCGAGGCAAGCAGGCAATGTCAGAAGAAGAGAAAATTACTACGCTGCCGTTTGCGAATATCAGAGAATGCGAAGTGACTTACCCTTTTTACTGTGTAGGCAGAGATGGAAAGAGGGTGTTGCCGCTGCTGGGATTTCTTGGGATCGATTTGCCCGCAAGGCCCTCGGGAATACTGTTACACATGAAGGATAAGGACGTTAAGTCCTTGCCGGTCTCGCTTCTAGGTAAATCTGACTGCGAGCAGATTTACAGATGCATTAAAGATCGTATTGCTTCGATGAATGTCTATAACATGAATGAAGAAGGAGGGTTGCAGTCAAACCAGCTACTCTGCCCGCTCCCGAATGCGCTACGATTGGCGACTCAAAAGGAATAAGGACGTGAGTTTAATGGTCGCGGAACGTTTCTTGGTGGTGAGGTGGCGTTAGTTGAAGCTGTTGATTGTCACCAGGGGGGGGATTCCGCGAGAGGTCTTAGCCAGCCATCTTACCGACCATCTGTTGTGATGAGCCCCCACTCGAAGTCTGAAATACAGCAGGTGGGCGTGCTTGTCGTTGAAGCCTGTTCTGCCAAGGTTATGCCCGGTTGAAATCTGTAGTGCAGTCTGGGGGAGAAGCCGGTTGAAAATGACAGCGTACACGTGAGCAAATCGGTAGAAAGTGAGGTTGGGGCGCCCGCCTCGTCAGCGGGCAGTTTCTTTGAGATACCAAAGATATTCGAGTTGACCTGCCGAATTAGAAGGCGATTCAACAGTACATGTACGTGGAAGGCGCAGCCGTACGTCGTACGATGCAGTGAAAGGAGCATCAGGGACCGCGCACGATTCTGAATACCGCTTGAGCGTCTGCCCGACTCCTTCGATTCCTAATCCGAACGAGTTCGACGGGACTTGATACTAGCCAATTCCTTGTTGCGCAGTTATCAGGCTCCACTTAGAACCTATCCAAAAAGGTAATCGGGTTTTGAATTGCCCTTGAAAAAAGTGAGCCAACCTTGGAAATGAGAGCTACTAGACTTTCACTCGCCAAGGAATGCTCACTATGCCAGCAGAACACAGCTTTGATCGGTACCGTATGCCAGATGCCCTGTGGGAGAATCTGTGGAAGCTTCTACCAGTCTATAAAGTCATCCCTTCCGGAGGAACACCTCGGCGTAATTTCCGTTCCATCGCAGATGCCATCTTTTATCGATTGCGAACAGGCTGTCAATGGAAAGCCATCCCTAGGTCGCTACCTCCAGGAAGTACCGCACATGATTATTTTAGGAATGGGTTCGACTGGGGGTCTTCGGTCAGTTGTGGCAACTCGCACTGGCACACTATGACGAACTTGTCGGCCTCGACTGGCGCTGGCAAAGTGTCGATGCGGCCATGACAAAATCGCCATTAGGAGGCGAAATGACCGGGAAAAACCCCACGGATCGCGGCAAACAGGGCACCAAGCGATCGATCATCGCTGATGCCGTTGGTATTCCCTTATGTCTCGTCATTAGCGGAGCCAACACACATGACATCCACCTGCTTGAGGGAACTCTGGAAGATGGTTTGAAGCGATCGCCCCGAAGCCAGTCCCAAACAACACCAAGCCGTAAGGAGCACCTTTGTCTAGACAAAGGCTATGACTCACTTCGGGTTCGAGAAATGGTTTCCCGGATGTATGGATATGTACCACATGTCCGCTCGCGAGGAGAGGAACGGAAACAGAAGCACCGCCGAAAAGCCCGGCGGTGGGTCGTCGAAAGAACCCACGGTTGGCTCAATCGATTTCGCGGCCTGATCATCCGCTGGGATAAGAAATCCGCCAACCATCTCGCCTGTGCCTACATTACATTAAAACAATATGCGGTTTTCGGATAGGTTCTTAGAGCCTGACAAAAAACCTCTTCGCTGCTTAATATTTTAGGCCTGTTGCCTCATCAGTATGCGATAGCAGAGGGCAGCGATGGCCAGGTGATTCCATGCGTGGATGATCTGCTGATCGCGGTCGTAGCGAATGCGGAATCGGCCCAGTCCGCCGAGCCAACTGATGGTACGTTCCACCACATCTGTTTTGTTACTCCACCGGAATTTTCCCCAGTCCACTTCCATGAGTAGTGTTTCTCCGCCGAATGTGTGGGATGATGCCGCGACCCTGGAGTGACTGGCGAGCAGCTTCACTGTCGTAGCCTGCGTCAGCATACAACGTTCGTGGACGCTTCCGAGGTCTGCCAGAAGCCCCCTTGACGAGAGGGTATTGCTCGACCACGGGAAGCAGGCAGCGATGATCGCTGGTATTCGCCGGAGTCGAGATCATGGCCAGGGGCGTACCATTCCCGTCAGTCATGACCGTGTACTTTGTCCCTGTTTTCCGGCGATTCACAGGGCTGGGGCCACTGTCCGCTCCGCCTCAAAAGGCCCGGACATGCGTGGAATCGACGATGACTACGTCCAGATTCAAGGCCTGTGTCCGGTGGAGTTGCGTCAGAATACTGGCATGCAATCGCCACCAGATCCCCAGTTCTTGCCAATGAGCTAAACGTGTGCGGGCCGTCTCACCAGAACAGCCCATACCTGCTGGCAGTTTACGCCAACGGCAGCCGGTGGTGAGCACGAACCAGATGACACGGAGAACAATGTCATGGGAAATTGGCGGCCTGCCACCCCAACGTCCCGATGGGGATTGCTCGGGCAGCATGTTCATGACAGACTGACAAATTGTATCCGGCAAATGAGCATCCATGATCGGCTCCAGAGGGAGTAGAAGGTGGTACTTCCACTTCCCGGCGCAAATCCCGTGCCATTTGTCGAGTGCTTTGGATATTTAGTTTTTTGTCGGGTTCTAAGTGCTGAGCTACAGACAACAAGACCCAAATAGCATCTGTTCCTAAACGTCTTGCGAAAAGATCGTTTAGGCAAGGACCCTCTCTTAAATATTACCCAGAGGGAAAAGATGACTATTCTTTAGGCGCCTCGTCTGCTACACCGTTCAGCCTTTCCTTAATCTTCGCTTCGACAATCTTCTCAATCAAAGCGGCGAAGGCATTACCGGCCTCACCCTCTCCCATCCCATCCAATCCCACAATCATCTCATGAAGTAATTCACGAATTTTAGGAATGGTACGTTCAACGAGAAACTTGTTGGCTTGTGCATCTGAATAGTTCTTTGTTGCCATTATCTCTCGTGTGAGATCATTAGAAGCCGATGCCTTTGCTGCATTAATGTGATCCTCAGAAAGTTGAGCAACATAATTTATCCTGCTTTCTACCTCCTGGACGGTGTAAACTTCAAACAGGTATTTGGCCTCTTGTCGCCTACGCGTGTCATCAAGCGATTCAGTCAGAAGTGGCTCTTTAAGATTATATTCCGAAACTTTCTCAACCTGAGAAAACTCAATCACTCGGTCATGTCCCGCGGTATTATAAGCCTTTGTTTCCTTGTACTTGATCACTCGTTCTGGCATTCGCAAATCCCCTTAAAAAAAGCTACTAAAGCCATCCAAAGCAAACGCACCACGAGAATCAGCAACTCTGCCCCAGGCAGATATTGTTGATTTCTCCAATCACGCGATCCCTAACCGCTACCATGCTAGGCCGTATGGACATTCGATCTTGCAGGTCATGAGCTGATTATGCGAGGATAACTCGACTCAAGGAAGAGGGATTATGCTCAAGCGACACGCATTTTCGGACGAGCTTTGGAAGCGCATCGAACCACTCTGCCCCGGCAGAGCCGGTGATCCCGGTCGTACTGCGGCCGACAATCGACTCTTTGTTGAAGGTGTGATTTTTGTACTCAAAACCGGGATTTCCTGGGCCGATCTCCCCGAACGATTTGGTTTGCACAACTCGGTTTGGAGGCGGTACGACCGCTGGTGCGTCAATGGGATTTGGCAGAAAATCGTGCAGGCATTGCAGGATCCCGAACTGGACGAGGTTCAGATCGACTCAACCACGGTCAAAGCTCATCCCGTTGCTGCGACGGGGCGCCGTCAGGCCGGGGAAAAAAGACGCGGCCGATGAACGACGCTGCCTGGGACGCAGTCGCGGTGGATTAACGACGAAAGTTCACGCCGCTGTGGATGGTCGAGGCCGAATTCTCAAGTTGATACTGACTCCCGGCCATGCAGGCGATGCCCCTGTGGGAGAAAAGCTGCTGGAAGGTCTTTGCGCGAATCATGTCTTGGCAGACGCAGCCTACGACAGCGACGCGATCCGGCTGCGTGTGAAGCGGATGTGGGCGCAAGCGTGTATCAAACCGAAGGCGAACCGGAAGGCGAGAAAGCGGTGCATTAAGGAACGCTACCGGCACCGCAATATCATTGAACGTTTTTTTGGGGCTTTGAATCGATTTCGCAGGGTGGCCACACGTTATGAAAAGAAGTCCATAAACTTCGCGGGCTTCCTCTGGCTCGCATCGCTGTTAACCAAGCCATTCTGAATGTCCATAGGCTCTAGAATCTGTTTGCAAACTATTTTTTGCTGAATAGTACTTTCGTGTATCTCTGGGTGAAGGCGATACGGAGCATGACTCCGAAGTTCTTGGCCGTCTTCTCGAACCGGGAGAAAACCCGCCGGTATCCTTCAGCCAACCAATCAGCCGCTGGGCGATGTTCCGCCTGCGGTACAGTTCCCGGTCGAAATCCACACGCCGCGCGGAGCGGATCTCGTTGTCCTTCGAAGGGATGACCGGCGTGATTCCCAGATCCAGCAGGTACTCATAGATCCAGTCTGCGCTTTATCCCTTGTCCCCAGCCAGCGCGACGGGCCACGCCACCGCTTTCCCCGTTCCATCCCTCAACCCGTTGGCCGCCACCAGGACGGTGAAGGCGTCAGTCATTCGATTGGTCGCCAGCGAATGCTGGCTCAGATCCAGCCGTCCGATTTCTTCCAAAGCCTGTCGCTGTTGCACACCTACCAGCGACGGAAAGATGACATTGCCGCAGGGAAAACTGGCAAGCACGTCACCGGCATCAGTGCGAAGCACGAATCGGTGATCGCGGCGAAGACGGCGAGAAGAAGCATGCCGGCGGAACGCCCGTGAAGAACGATGGGTGGGGGAGGAGTATCGCTGGTCCGGACGCGCTCGCCGAGAAAGGTCGTGAAGAACGACCCAGCTCAGCACCGGCGGGGCACCGGTGAGCTTGGAGTCTCAGAAACAAACATGCCCCGGTCTGCTGCAGCGTTTGATTCGGCATGTGCTAATTGAGCAACAGTGCATTTCTCCCGCGCAAGACTATCGTATCGAACGTCTTCATTTTAAGGCTGAACTCGTGAAGTTCCTTGTGGTTGTCCGGGTCGATGGAGTAGCCGTGAACATCGTCCGCCAACATCTCAAGATGCGAGGCGATCGCTAAGGATCTGCGCGCGTCAGCTCTGGATTCGCGGAGCATCTGGAGGATGTCGTCGATTGAATGCTGGGCAAATCGCTGGCACAGTCTGAAATAGTCGAGAAATGCATCCCACACAACAAGGTGCCAACTATCAAACTGGCTGACATTGTGATCGACTGCCGAGTCAATGACCCGGCACACTTCGGCCACGTCCTGGCGTCCCCGAAACTGTGCCTTGATGGACGCTCGGATGCTGTCGATGATGACTGAGTAGCGACAATGCATGGCGAGCGTGATGTCCTGCAGCTCTAGTTTGCCCGCGCCCCACTTGAGTGCCATCGATTCAGCACCCATGACGAGCGGGAACGTGAGTATGCCAGCAACGATCTCATCAAGCGGGTAGACCTCATCTGACGAGGCGCACCTTGTCGGGAGGTGAGTCATCGCAGCGACGGCAAAGAAATCGCTTGCCACCTCCTGACGCAAAGTCGGGAGGTTCAACGGACTTTCGGCGTTTAATAGCGACGCCCTGTAGTCGAAGTTGCCGGTGAACCCGCGTACTTGCTCAAAATTGATCGAATACGTTTCGTAGATCGCATCACTGTGGATTGCGGCGGGGCATAACTTCTGCGATTCCGGCAGATGCCCGATTTCGTGAGCCAAAGGGAACAGCAGGTTAACTACCGCCCTCCACGCCACTTGCTTGTGTGCAGCCCTGATTGCCGTATCGATTACTTGACGAGGCCCGAGTTGCACGAAGTTGTGGTCGCGGAAGGCGGATGCAATAAAGGCGAGACCGGCGAACTTGTTGTGCCGAAGAAGTTCTCCGCCGGCTAAGAGGCACAACCCGCTCGTAAGGAGTTCCGCCCTGTTCTGACTGACGGCCAGGGTGATAATGTCCGCCAAGCAAATGTAGCGGACCAAGGCTCGCTCGCTGTACCGGATGTCCGCCGCGGGCGGCGTGCGGAAGATCCGCATCCTGTGGCCGGCAAGCCCATTCCTGTCGTAGTGGAATGTGGGGAAGTAGCCGATGTTCTCGACCAACAGATTGCGGAACGCGTCGAACGCGGGGATGCTCTCGATTGACTGTTTGGGTTCCGTGTCCATGGCGTCATTTCGATTTCAGGAGGCCGCGGTCGTCGAGCAGGGAGAGCACCGCGTCCGCTTCCGAGATATCTCGCACCTTGAACTCGACATCGTTGAATTTCACGATCAGGTCGCGATCAGGATGCACCGCTCGACGAAGGATCTCGACCAACTTCTCGAGCACCGACGTCGGGATTGCCGTGAGCAGCCCGACGACGCCAGCGGTTCCCGCTGCGGCTTTCTCCTCGTACTCCCGGACTTCGACATCCGGTAGAGATGCCAGATCCGACTTCACCAGGGCGATGACTTCGGCGGTGCCGACAATTTCCACATCAATCATGTACAGGCTCCTCCTTCGTGTTCTTTGAACCACTGGTTGCCGAACGCCTAATGTAATCCCGCGGCGGCCAAGGCCCTTTGATCTCACAATCCGCCCGATCCGCCGCTCGGGTTGACTGCCTTGTTATGCGGTTTTGTTGAGCAACGAGTCAACATAGTCCCAAGCTTCTTCAAGTGATTTGAACACCCATCCAATATCTTCAATTTGTTTTTCGCTGCTTTCCCCGTGAATCAGTGTGCGGACAGCCTCGCGGCAATGAAGGCCAACAACTGTGGCAATCGGGAACTCTGCATCGACGTATTGATCCGATCCGATGCCGAACACCATTTCGAGCATGTCACGCCATTCGTAGCTGGTGTCCTTGAAGCCATTGAACGGCAGAGGATCGCGATTCCCCACGAGGAACTCGCCTTAGTGCTGGGCTGCTGACATCAGAATCGAGATGAAACACCTACCCAAACGCCACACCCAAAGACCACCCTCGCAAACCCCTCCTCTAACCGCTCCCCAGAAGGGCCTTGATGACTAGACTTTCGTCGCCTCCCCTGCCAAGCCGTTCAGCCTCTCCTTAATCTTCGCTTCGACAATCTTCTCAATCAAAGCCGTGAATGCATTACCGGCCTCACCCTCACCCATCCCATCCAATCCCACAATCACCTCATGCAGCAATTCACGAATCTTAGGAATGGTACGCTCAACGAAAAACTTGTTGGCTTGTGCATCCGAATAGTCCTTTGTTGCCATTATCTCCCGTGTGAGATCATTAGACGCTGATGTCCTCGCTATATCAATTCGATCCCCGGCATACTGATTAATATAATGAATCCTCGTCTCCATCTCCTGTACCGTGTAGACCTCAAACGTATGCTGCTCTACAACGCGCCTAACCGTATCCTGAGGAGGCTCGTTACTTACAGGAGGCTGGTGCTTTAAAAACGTGAAGTTATATTCATGGGAGCAGGAAACAAGACGTTTATCTCCAGGAATATTCCCACTTTTCGGATCAGACGTATTAACCGCGACTTTCGTGACTCGTTCTGGCATTCGGAAAGCTCCATAAGAAACAAGTTCTTCTAAATCACATATGCGGCAACAGTCAGCAACTCTGGCCAAGACAAATGTTGTTTATCTCGCCAATCACTCGATCCCTTACCGCAACCAAGCTAATAAGTTCTCGGGAATGAATCACCAGAGCCCGCAAAACATCGTCAGCACTTGGGAATGGCAGAAAAAGAGGTTCTCCACCGCCCTCAAGCTCAAGTTCCCACAAAAGACCCGGACCTTTTGGCTGCTGACTGACTCTCACCTTCCATAAGGATGGATCAATGCCAAGAAGCCTGCAAAGGCCAGTGGGATAGTCAATAGTTAGTGACAGGCGGTACTGCCCGCAAGTTCTTCCTGCTCGTCGCAAGCGGTCAACTACAAAGAATGTCATAAAGTTCCTTGTTAGCCGTCCATTCCTCCGAAGCGCTTCGCGGAGAAGTGTGTATATTCCTAAAAGCTCCGGCTTCTCCGAGCCGACGATCTTCGCGAGCTCCTTTTTCCGCCGCTCAAGCTCCGTCTTCTGGGCAACCTTACCCGCTCTAGCGGCATTAATCTCATTAACGACACGCTGATATCCGCCCAGCCTCTCTTTATACTCATTGAACATCTGGCTCTTGTAATACATCTCCTGCTCAATGGAAGCTCGTTTATTGCAGATATCCGTCAATGCAAGCACGATATCCTGGACTGCTTCACTCTTTTGGGGGATGTTTCCGTCTACGGGTGCAGGGTTCTCTCCTCTCGAGGAAATCTCAAGAATCTCGGCCTCAATGATGTTTGTCCGGGATGGCTTGTCATACGACGCTCTGAGGTCTTGCTCTCGTGCCGCAAAATACTGACCAGACATCTGCTGTATGGCCCTGTCGTGAGATGACCGAAGCTCACTTAGACGACTCACGTCAGATTGAGCGAGCAGTGCGGTATCGTACTCGATGTAACGATTGAATCGGTCAAGATCGACGTCGGGGGTATTGATGTCGAGTTCAAGTTGCTTGATTTCGGTCTCAAGCAATGCGACTTTCACAAGCCCCTTTGCGCGGAACAGCGTGTCCACCATTAATGGCAACAGAGAGTCGCCGTCCAGGAGGTTCTGCTGGAGAATGGCAATGTCGAGCAGTCTTTTCGCAGTCAACAGGTAGCCGTATCCGACTCTATTGGTGCGATTGCCCGACAAAAGCCGATCTCCCGCAAGCAAATGCTTTGGCGCGTCGAGCGTTTCCACGACCTCATACCATTGCACAAACATACACAGTCGCGGCACGAACTCTAACAGGAACAACGGGTCAATTAGGTTGGACATGTCCTTTCGAAAGAGGAGATTGGTGTCATGGAGAGTGCTGCACTCGTACTTAACAAGGTGCTCGGGAATCTCCTCGATGGAATAAACTGGACAGAAGAGTGCAAGGAACTGGCGACGCCCCAGGACCGCCTTCTCGATCATTTCGTTCACAAGGCGAAACATTGGCGACGCCACCTTTGTCAGGAACGAGTCGACCTGACCGTCTCCGTCAATCAGATTTGCTTCCACCGTTGAATCTGAGAAAAAGATGGAATCAATGCGACCATTTCTTGGATAAAACAACTCCTTTACAAACTCATCTGCGAGGCTCCATTCTTTGGACCGTTCGCCATCGTCCTCTTCAAAGAACTCTTGTGCTTCCCTATAGTTTGCAATTTTCCCGTCGGGCCAGAGCTTCAGGCACCCATCTGTGAAGGCAATCAGGTGGACCGCTTTCTGGATCCGGAAGTCTTTAATATCACGACGAATCATCCAGATTCCACGTTTGATTTGGTACAGTTCGTCAAGGACTTTTCCCTCGAATGCGATCTGTCGATCAGACATGTCTTTAAGGGCACCACCTATGTTGGCAAGGGACTGCTGCAAACCATCTATCTTCCGGTCTAAACGAAGTACCTCAGAGGAGATTTTCGCTTGTCCGGCCTGCAGTGACACCAGCCTGCTCAGGGCTCGTTCTTCGAAGTCCTGGAGTTTTCCGATCACCTCTCGTCGTGAGGCCCTTACTTCGATCTGAACAGACTGTATGGCAGCCAGAATGGCTGCCGAATCAGAGGTTGGTCCAGAACTCCGCGAGAAAGCCGCGAAAACGCAGTTCGCCGCTCCGATATAACCCATCGGACCGCCGGCATAGACTAGGAGCCCAGCCTGAACGACATTCTCAGTTGTCTTCAGTGCAATCTCGACCTGTGTGATGTCTTCGTCAGAAATGCCAAGGCCAGCAGCCTTAAGGTTTCGGGCGAACGTCAAGACTGTCGACGCGTCAGTAAAAAACGCTTTGCTCTTTTTCTGAAATTCGTCGACGGCTGCAGCTGTCTCCGCCTTCTTCTCATCGAATCCTTTTGGAGAGTAAAGGCCAGCTCTATACATTCTCAGCTGTTGTGATGGAGTCATACTGTCAAACATGACCTCCTTCAAGAAGTCCAGATCACCCTCAATTCGACTTAAACTCTCTTCGGTTGCGTCTATTTTTCTGTGCTGATCTGTAATTGCCTCCGAGAGGCTAGAAATCTTCTGTCCTACGGCGTCCATATTGTCTGACAGGTCCTTCAGTTTCTCTCCCTGCTCCACTTGGTACTTATTTGCAAGGGACTGTAGAAGATCCAACTTTTCATTGATCTTTTCGGCAGAGTCGCATGCAGGATCGCGAGAAACGTTGGAAGCGGCCTTGCTGAGAAGCAATTGAAACTCAGCCTGAGCTTTCTCACTGGCGAAGGCAATTAATTCAGCCGGTGGATTTCTAAGTGATGCCTCGTTGCACAGCTTAGGGTCGGCATTTGACGTCAAGCTACAGTAGCTCCTTGCATATCGCTTTAAATTGTCTTGATGGTGCCTAGCCATCTCTTTCTGATAGTGGTTGAGGTTATACGCGCGCAGCGCCGAATCCGCTGCAACTCCGACTACCGCACCTCCAGCAAGGACGGCCGCGGCTGGACTGACCAGAGCACCGATGGCTGCTCCCAGGTTTATCATTTCTGGCACGATTGTTGCTGCCATCGAACCAGAATAGGTATTGGATAGCCTGTCAATCATCCGTTTGGACTCTAGAAAGTCGGCTGCAGCCTGCGATCTTCGCTGAAGCTTCTCGATATCGTTGAGGCTCGGAGGCCCAGACGAGATTCGTGAGATATCCTCCTGAATTCCTCTTCCATAAATGTTTATAAATAGTGACGGCTTTGTGATGTGTGAGTCATCGAATGGATCCTGGGGGGCGGGAAGCAGAGGAGGCATGAAGAGACCCTTAACAAGAGGAACGTTTCCTGCACTTTATGAAGGGAGAAGTACTGCATTCTTGGTTGATGTGCTGAAAATTTTAATTTATGGACGTTTTGTTAGCGCATGTGTCATAGTTTGTTAGAAATGCGTGAATCCACTTCGATCGTAGGGGCAATCAGGAAAGGGGTCTTGTCGGATTAACCACCGTTATTGCGTCACAGTGAGCTCACGCCCTGAGTCTGCGGTTCAAGTGAACTACTACGCTGCGAAGGTGGATCGCAGTTTGCTTGGAAACCCCGTTAGTGCAACGGCGAGACGTTATGGAGTCTCCTTCTCCGTTGGGTAACCATTTCGAATGATATCAATGGCCCATCGCTCCAGGAAGCCGCCCACTACTGCTACAAGCAACAAGGAAAGCGCGGTCTTGTCACTCGTCACTAATGAACTAGTGACAATTCCTGTCTCTACGGCCAAGGTAACTACAAATGCGGTGATGACTCCATAGATAATGCGGAGCATTCCGTCGGTGAAAGCCGTGGCAGGAGTCGAGAACGGCTCGAATGTACCGCCATGCGCACGTGGCGCCATTGCGGACAATAAGGCTCCAATGCTGCCGCCTGTGATACTTGCGGTGATGAGTCGAAACAAAGCATGGGACGTGGCGTCGGCGGCCTCCATAAAGTGCGAGAACAAATACATCCCCCCCGTTGCGAAGATTATCCCAGTTGTCGAAGTGGCAAGCATGTAGCGGGATTTCGCGGTCCGTTGACTTGCATCTTGCAGAATTGTACGGGCTTGCTCAACAGAGATCTTTGCGGTGACAAAATCCTCCTCAATCGCGCATGTTACGGCTGTGGCTAGGGAGGCGAGGATTGACCGCTTCACTGCCTTTGCATTAAGCATAGGAAGCGCGTTCACTTGTTGGACCTGGGTCCAGAGTAAATTGAATTCCGTTCCTAGCTTGTTCAATGTGGAGTCGCAGACCAACCACAACTGGTCCTTCGGGCATGTATACAGTATATAGTGCTCGTCCGCCGCAAAAATGTCTTTAACGACACCGAGCGGATACTTGTCGTTACCAATAACTACAGTTTGATCAGTCTCATTTCCTTGGACTGCGGGAAAGCTTGCGACTTCGGTGGTTGGCAATTAGCTTCTCTCCAATTGTGAGGTTGCCAGAAGATGAACAAGGCGGTTATTTGCGGCATGGACTTAGTAATCGTAATAATTAAGGCGAGCGAAGAATTGTTACATATCGGTTGATGACATCCCACGCTATGCTACACCGACACATCTTACTATTTCGCATTATTTACATTTTAGCTTGGATGTACGTCAAACACTGCTACCAAATGCAACCTCATGCTAATAATGTATCGGCACACAATTACAGATGATAGTAGTTTAGAGTTTTATCCAGAAGGATGTGCTTCTTCTGTCAGAAAGACTCTGCGAAGTTTGTTGTAGTGTGTCAATAGGCTCGTTGGTAAATTAACGTTAGGCCGAATGAATTTTTGATCCTGCATGTGATGGACTGATTAGGCTCAAGCGAAACGCATTTTTTGAAGAGCTTTGGAATCAGGTTGAGTGGTCGATGATGAATCTCTACTTCTTGGCCCGGTTGAAGATTGGGGTTCGGCCAGAAGATGAAATCATGAATGGGTTTGTCTCGTCCCACTTCAATGAGTTCAGAATGAGATTCTCAGGGTATCGCGAGTGCGTTTTCAGGAGCCCAGCCTTTTTTGCCTGTGGGAAACTGGTTGGTTGTCGACGGGCCATCTTCGACACTCTGCGAGGCTGATTCGCTCCAGCCGGAAGTGTTGGTTTCTGTCCAGTTGCCGTAGCCCGCGAGGTTGACCCAGAGATTGGCGGTGGAATCCTGTGACCGGCTGCGGCCACCGATGACCACTTCTTCCGTGAGAGAACCGGCTTTGGTCCGGGATTGCCCCTGATTCTGGGTGATCTCGTAATGCAGACCAAAACCAGAGGACGCCAGATCAAACGACCTATCGCTATGGAGATCGTCGGCCTGGGACGTTCCTGAGCCCACGTTGGACGCCACTTGATGGGTGGTGCCCCAAAACCTCCTGTGGCGAAGCCACCGCCGTAGAAATCAGCATTTCAACCGGGGCCATCCTGCAAAATAAATATTTAGCACCTTACTAAAAGTCTTCAGGCGCAGACCAAACAAAGTCAGTTTCAACAAATCCATCGGGTGGTAAGGCCTCACGGGCTTCCGCTACGAATCTTGTAAGCAAATCTTTTAACGCTTCGTCTGGAGTATCTCCAAGCCCTGCGGTTCCATCGGGTTGCCCGTCCGCACGATTACATCGTCGCAAGTTAGTGAACGCAGCATAGTCGTTCAATCGTTGTATCACTTTAACCCTCATTTTAGAGACTGGAAAAAGATCAAGGTCAAGCCATGCATCGTATTCGGCTACAATCCTTTCAAGACGAGTAATCCCAGTTATTGCATTTATATCCATAGCTACTGTGCTCCAAAAGAAATAATTTTACCGTTACTGTCGATATCAATATATTTATTGTTCTTTTTAAATCGAGTTACACCAGGGGTCGCTCCATCTACTGGACTTCTAGTTGCGCCTCGTTTGTTTCTTGCAAATTCTTCAGCCTTTCGTAGGTACTGATCTATGTCTTTTGCATCAACTTCCCTACCATGCTTCGCAAAATGAGCTTGGAGCGACTCAGCGGCGGAGCTGAATGAACCTTGGCCCCAATCTCCAGTACGAAGCGTAGGAATACTGCTTTGAGCAACCCCCGTCGGCGGAACCTCGATTGGGTTGGCATTGGCTGCATCTCTATTCAGTTTATCCTTAAGGTCGACAGCTTTTTGGTAGTCCTTCTCATCAAAGATTTCAGGCCGAACGAGATTAATCGTCTCATCAACGATTTCCCATCGCTTGTCGGCCATTTGTCTCACAGTGTAGGCATTATGCACCCAAACCGCAAAACCCCACTCGGGTTTCCCTACAAAGTAAGTGTGATCCTCCTCAACACGCAAATTGTAAACAACCGCATCATATTCCTGATTGTCAATGGCTTCCAATAGCACCGAATTGCCATCTTCGGTGAGAATTGACATTCCGACCTTCAGATCCGTAGCGGCTGTCCAGCCAGTATCTGCCACGAAAAATGGGTGCTGTGGCGTCGTTTCGATTGTCATGCCGCCAACGATAAGCCGAATCGCAGTCGCCTGGAATTGGAAAACATCCTCCACAACCTGCAACCTGTTGGCGGCAGTCGGATGACCCTCTGGCCGTGACCAGACACGTTCACCTTTTCTAATGGCCTCAATCGGTTTCCAGCCATCCGCCGTACGGACGGGTGTACCGGCCACAAAACAGGATTTCCCGATGATGACTAACGCATTGTCGTAAAGGTGTAAGATTCGAGCTGTCAGTGGTTTGTGATCGAACCCCTTAGGAAGATGTTTGGCAATCCCAAGTGCAGCTCTTTCAGCACTCGCTGAATGCTTGAGCGCCGAAACAGTTCCCTCGGTACAAAGAGCGAGGAGAACTTCGAAGAGAAGATACCCAAGAATTCGTCCGGAAATATAAGCATAATCATTTGCCGACAACTGAGGTCCTGCCATCAGGGTTACAAAGATATCTGACGCAATGCTTCTTGCCGCTTTGACACTGTCGAGAATCAGATCACTGACTTTCCCTCTTAACTGTTCAAGATCGCCTTGGAATAGAGTTTTCTTTGTCTCGTCGTCTAGCGACATTATTTCACTGTACAGGCTGTTAATTCTACTCATCATAGCGTCTGCAACAGGATACTTATCGATGGCTTGATAAGTGAGGTACAAAGGCATCGTTGGACCAGTTGCAAGGCCAACATGCACTGCAGTCTCCAACACAGATGGAATGGATTGCAAGGTGCCAACAACACCATCATTCCAGAATCCTTGTACGAGGCCATCCAAGAAGGAAATCCATACGCTGGATTGTTGATCCAGTGGCGGTGTTCCGATTTTCTCGAACACATCATCGAAGTCCATGGTCCAATACCAGATGTCAAAACTTCCATAAAGTTCGAGTGCTTGTCCAAGTTGAAGTGTAGATATGCGGTATTCCCCACGACTGACAAACGCGCCGTCGGTATAAATGCCAATGAACTCGTGCTGCGCAGTGAATATGTCGTAGATTTTACCACGCTGGGTGACAATGAATTTTTGTGCGATTCCTCTCAAGCCGATAGCAAGTCCATACGGCAGAGTCTCGATGTCCACGCCATTGGCAGTCTTTTCGCCTACGGATGTCGGCTTTTTGACTTCACCCACTTCTTGCAGCACGGGGGCATCAACAGATGGTCTGTACGGGGCGCGGTCAATCAGTGTTCCGAGGTCGTGTTCGTTGCGATTGAGGAGATCGCGGATGTGGGGGTTACTCTGCTGTTCGGCCAGTCTCTCGTACGCCCGATCCATGGCATTCCGGCTGGCTTGACCCACTTCATTGCCGGGAGCGACTGGATTCGAGGGTGTGTAGGAGCCACCTTCTGATCCACTGGCGGACTGCTCTTCTTCCAGTCGGTTCTGATCGGCACTTTTGGCAGCCGGGGCTTCGTCGGGAGGTGTCTGGTTGGCCTGGCTTTGGGCCTGTTGCTGGGCGGCGTAGGCTTCCTGCTGGATCGAATCGTAGCTGGGACCGCCGTATTCGCTGCGCTGCGGTGTTTCGTTCTCGGCAGGCTTGTGATCCCAGTAATCGATCCGCCAATCCCCTGTGCGGTCGTTCTCATAGTACTTGTAATACTGCGTATCACTGGCCCAGCCTTCACTCGACAGGTGCCAATCGCCCAGATACGAGGGTTCATAGCCACCCATGGCATTGGTGAAGGCCTGGGGAATGAACGGCAGGTTGTAATAGTTGTACGGAGCCAGTGCCTGATTGATCAGGCTCATGGGATTCGAGAAGGTGACATTCCATTCCGCCAGATCGTGAGCGGTGCCACTTTCAAAGACCCCTTCGTATTCGGAGTAGCCGTGATCGCCGGTGGGATCAGAACCGGGTGACGAGGCATCAGCATAGGTGTAATCGACCATCCCGGTCTCGGGATTAAAGATCGCATTCTGGTACGAACCCCCGGCATACGGATCAGCCGGGCCATATCGATCCGAAGAGCCACTGCTGGTCCAGTTGCTGCAACTGGCGAAAGACCCGCATTCGCAAGTGAGAATGGAAGTGGTGCG
>NZ_LYDR01000155.1 GCF_001707835.1 Planctopirus hydrillae | reverse complement strand
CCTGGGCGCGCTTCTTCGCCAGATCCAGCTCAACGTTCTGAATCTCCATCTGCTCGAGGGTTTCGCGCAGATCGGAGGTCGCCTGATCGATATTGTGCTGCATCTCTTCGTGGTAGGCCGCCAGCGACATGGCCATGGAGTTGATGCCGTTTTTCAGCATATCCAGTTCGCCGAGCATAAACCCTTCGACGCGACTGTCGAGCTGGCCGCGACGAATACGATCGACGGTATTCACCATATTGCGGATCGGCCCGGTGACGTCGCGCATCAGGCGCCAGCCGAAGATCAGCGCGATGCCGATACAGAACAGCATCATAACGCTGGAGATGAAAATCTCTT
>NZ_LYDR01000154.1 GCF_001707835.1 Planctopirus hydrillae | reverse complement strand
CTACCCGAGACTCGATCTTCTTGAGAACACGAAACTTACGTCACGTCATCAGACTTGTAAAATCGTGGACGGCGTTGCGTGCCATGCTTGCGGTTCTGAGCAAGCATGCCCGCTGATACTTTAAGCAGCACTCAGCATTCCAACTGAATTGACGGTTTGATTGAATTCTTTCTGTCTTTACCCGGATCAATGAATTTTATGAATTGTCACGCATGACTATTGCCAGCCTGCATGCCTGGATTGTGCGGATTCCCCTCAAGCGGAAGGTCACACATGCTTCGCATTCACGGACGGAAACGTTGTCTGTGATTGTCCGCTGTCAGTTGAAGAGTGGCGAAACTGGCTGGGGGGAAGGCCTGCCTCGAAAATATGTGACCGGCGAGACGGTGGACGATCTATGGCCACTTCTGCGCGAAGCCCAGATCGAGAGGCAATTGCGTGGCGGCTGGAAAGATCTGGCCGAAGCTATGGCGCTGTGCCGCTCGCTGACGATTGGCCGCCCGGATGATGACCGCTATTGTTTCGGTAATTCGATTCGCTGTGCGGTCGAAATGGCCTTACTCGATGCCGCCTTCCGACAAGCAGGTGAGCCTCTCTGGAGAATCGCCAAACTGGCGAAAATCGACGGCTTGCCGATGCCTGAGATTCAGCCAGAACGAATCCGGTACAGTGCCGTTTTTACGTCGATGAATCTTCCCAAATTGATGATTCGTTGTGCCAAACTGCGGTATTACCAGTTTGCAGCCGGCAAACTGAAGGTTGGCATCGCAGGTCGTGATGATGTTCAGCAGGCCAGATGGGTTCGTCGACTGTTGGGCGCTTCTTTTGATTTACGGATCGATGCCAACGAAGCATGGCTTCCCGAACAGTTGGAAGAACGTCTGGAGCGATTGTCCAATTTAGGGATCACGTCGTGCGAGCAACCTGTGGCTCATGAGCATGTGCAGGCATTAAGCCATCTGAGAAGACGCATTCCAGTCCCCATCATGCTCGATGAATCGGTATGCAGCCTCGAAGATGCCCGGCGTGCCTTCAATGATGGAACCTGTGATCTGTTCAATCTGCGGCTTTCCAAATGCGGTGGCTTTCTCCCCTCACTCGAATTGGCGGCTTTTGCGAGCCAACATGGACTCGGCTATCAGTTGGGTTGCCAGGTGGGTGAGACAGGAATTCTCTCCGCAGCAGGCAGGCAGTTCGCCACGGCGGTGGGAGGAATTCGGCATCATGAAGGGAGCTTTGATCGATTTCTCGTTAAGGAACCTCTGATTAATGAGGACCTCACCTTCGGACGCGGCGGCTGGGCACCCAGGCTCCATGGTCCTGGTTTGGGAATCACTGTTGATGAAACGTCCATTCGCCGGGTCTGCGTTGAAGAGCAGCAGATTCTCTGAATCCAGTTTTCATAAGTTGGCACTACGGAGAGTTGGCCCCACAGATTTTGAAAATTCCAGTTTGACAACCCTTTTCAGGATGCTTACGCTACTGAAGTTGATTTTTGCACCCAACATCAAAACATCTCCAAGGCAAGGTTTCGTTATGTGGCACGGCGTCTATCCTGCAGTGACGACTCAGTTTCATGCAGATTTCTCCCTCGATATCGAAGCCACCCTCAAGCATGTTGATGTGCTGATTGATGAAGGTGTGCATGGCTTGATCATGCTGGGAAGTGTGGGTGAAAACACTGCCCTTGAGCCCCATGAAAAGCGGGAAGTGCTCAAGAGCGTCGTCGAACATGTGGCTGGGCGTGTGCCGGTTCTGAGTGGTGTGGCCGAGTACACCACAGCACTGGCTTGCCGCTACGCCGCTGATGCTGAAAAGCTGGGTGCTAACGGGCTGATGGTTCTACCTTGCATGGTCTACAAGGCCGATGCCCGCGAAGCCATGACTCACTTCCGTGAAGTGGCCAAAGCCTCGTCTCTTCCAATCATGATTTACAATAATCCAGTGGCCTACACGGTTGATGTCACCCCTGCCATGTTGCAGGAACTGGCTGATGAACCCAAATTTGTCGCCGTCAAGGAATCTTCAGATAACGTCCGCAGGATCACTGATATCCGCAATCTTCTGGGAAATCGCTATACGCTCCTCTCGGGTGTGGACGACCTGGCGCTCGAAAGTATTCTGCTGGGAGCCGAAGGCTGGGTTTCTGGCCTGGTCAACGCTTTCCCTGCTGAAAACCGTGCATTGTGGGAACTGGCGACGGCTGGTCGCTGGCAGGAAGCTCTCGATATCTACCGCTGGTACACGCCACTGCTGCACCTCGATACTCACACCAAGCTCGTGCAATACATCAAGCTCTGTATGGCTGAAGTGGGATATGGCAGCGAACTGACTCGCCCACCTCGCTTGCCACTGGTGGGAGAAGAACGCACACGGATCACGAAGTTGATACGCGATGCGATTGCCAACCGCCCTCAGTTGGACGCTCTCCTTTCTTCCACCGCGAATTGAGTGAACATCCAAAGTGACGTACATTTCCAGGCAGTGGATCCAGGTTGTCGATAGCCACACGGGTGGTGAACCTACACGGCTGATCTATGACGGTCAGCCGTGGCCCTTGGCAAGTCGCCACGAGGGGTCGTCAACTTCTCAAGAGTCGCCATCGCCATCGGTATTGAGCGGTTTGCGAAAGGCGATCGATGGTTCATCATTAGTTCTTCCGAAAACAATGTCCGAGAGACGGCATTTTCTGGAGACTGAGGCCGACTGGCTGAGAACTGCCAGCCTGCTCGAACCGCGCGGCTCCGATGTGCTCGTGGGTGCGATTTTGACACCACCAGAGCATGCCTCGTCACTGGCAGGGGTTGTCTTCTGCAACAACACAGGCTATCTCGGCATGTGTGGCCACGGGATGATTGGTGTCGTCGTCTCGCTGGGACAGATGGGGCTGATTGCTCCCGGCCCGGTGACCATCGATACGCCTGTCGGGCCGATTGCAGCGACATGGAGTGGCGGCGCCTCGGTCACTTTGACCAACGTCTGGAGTTATCGATATCGCCAAGCGGTCTCACTGGAAGTGCCTGGCCTCGGAGTGATCACGGGCGATGTTGCCTGGAGTGGCAACTGGTTCTTTCTGATCAGCGAAGAGGTTCATCAGAAGTCACTCGATCTGGGGAATGTGCCAGACTTGCTGGCCTACACATCACAGATTCGCAACTCACTGGGAGAGCAGGGGATTACTGGCGCTGATGGCGCGGAAATCGACCATGTTGAGTTATTTGCCGGATGTGACTCGAGTGTCGCCGACAGCCAGAATTTTGTGCTCTGCCCAGGGGGGGCCTACGATCGTTCCCCTTGCGGTACAGGAACCAGTGCCAAACTGGCTTGTCTTGTGGCAGATGGAAAAATCTCTGAAGGGGGCCTCTGGCGACAGAAGAGCATTGTGGGAAGCTGTTTTCAGGCCAAAGCTCTTGCGATTCGAGAAGGCGAGAGGGGCTTGGAAGTGCTGCCCCAGTTGACTGGCGAGGCTTATGTAACAGGAGTGTCCACACTCCAGATCGATGAGGCGGATCCATTCCGCTGGGGGATATTGCCGCCCCAATAACTGTCACAAATTTGGTTGGAGTGGTGCGTTTCAAGAATTGGTAACTGACGTACAGCAAGTCAGTTCGATTTTTTCATTCGAGTCTCGTGTCATGCTCCTGAGGTGGGCAGACTTGCTATCATCTTGCAGGATGTGTTTGTTCAACAGAAATCGCTACCGCCCTCACTCTGGCCTTGCGCCCCGGCCTTGATGGATCTGGCGATATGGGTGATTTCAAAAACACCAGAAATTCGTTAGCGCAAGAACAACTTCGAGATCAGGGGATACTTCGTGGCAGTTGATGTTGTGGTCGTTGGTGGTGGCGTTGTCGGGGCCATGTGCGCACGTTATCTCGCCAAAAAGAATCTTTCTGTAACAGTTGTCGAGCAAGGGACCATTGGGGGCTTCTGCTCCAAAGGGAACTGCGGGTATGTCAGTCCCAGCCATGTTCTTCCTTTGGCCGAGCCCGGTGTTCTGCTGAAGACACTTAAGTCAATGACCACTCCCGATTCGCCATTCCACATCCGTCCCAGGTTTGATCTGGCTCTGCTGGGCTGGCTGACGAACTTTGCGCGCCGCTGCAATGAGAAAGACATGATGGCCGCCGGTGTGGCACTTAACACCATCCTGCGATCCTCGTTCGACGAATACAAAACGGTCCTTGCCGAAGATGGCATCGAGTGCGAATGGCAGCACGACGGAATTCTCTTCGTCTATCGAAAAGCATCAGAGTTCGAGGCGTTCTGCAAGACGGATGATATGCTGGCCGAAAAATTCGATCGGCCCTCTCGTCGCATTATTGGCGATGACGCTTTGATGGAATTTGAACCCGCTCTCAAACCGGGGAACACCGGGGCCTTCCTCTATGAATGCGATGCTCATCTGCATCCAGAGCGGCTCATGAGCCAGATGCGCGCGAATCTGATGGCTCAGGGCGTTTCACTTCTTGAAGGGACGAAAGTCGAAGAGATTGTGACGGAAAGTGGGCAGGTTCGTTCGGTCAAAACCAGCCAGGGGGAAATCGAGGCAAAACATGTCGTCCTGGCCGCTGGTGCTCTCTCGCCCATGTTCCAGAAGGCGCTCAAATGCTCGATCCCCGTTCAGCCGGGGAAGGGCTTGTCGATCACCATGCAAAGGCCCGCCGTCTGCCCGCGCGTCCCGATGATTTTCCATGATCACCGTGTCGCGATCACACCATTTCAAACGGGATATCGGATCGGCTCGACCATGGAATTTGCCGGTTACGACACCACCATCAATCCCCGCCGTCTCAAACTCCTGACAGAGGGAGCCAAGCTGTATCTCAAAGATCCAGTCGGCCAGCAGGAAGAAGAGCCCTGGTGGGGCTGGCGACCTATGACTTACGACAGTGTGCCTATCATCGGGCCCACCCCCAAGGTCCGAGGTGGCTGGCTTGCGACTGGACACAGCATGCTCGGAATTTCCCTCGCTTCCAGCACAGGGAAGTTGATTGCCGAGATGATTACTGGTGAGAAGCCCCACATCGACCCTAAGCCCTACGCTGTCACACGTTTTTAACACCCGCTTCAATGACATGTGGGCTCAACGCAAGGGTGGCCCGGCCAGCTTGTGGCCGGGTCGTCAGTGCTTTGCACGACGACAAGAAGCTGCGCCATGCGGTTGCTTCTGTTGAATCTTCGCGCAAATCCTCTTGGGGAAGGGAACGGTGAGGCTCTTTTTGGGCGATATTCAGTAGCCACAAGAGCTCGAGCTATCCTTAAAGATAGTTGAGAATGCTTAACTGCAGGGTTTGAGCCGTGAGTTGCATGGAAGCTTCGTAGACTTGCCGGAGTTGCAGAAGTTGCGTCGCAGCTTCAGTCAGATCAGTGTCAAAGATGTTTGATAACGTCTCTTTGGTCAGCAGGTTCTGGTCATCGAGTCGATTACCCACTTCATCGATCAATTGCTGCCTCGTACCAATTTCTGTCCGAGCGATCGTGATCTGGCCCGAGGCTTTCTCAAGTAAAGGCGAGAGTCTGGCCAGTTCGACATTGTCATTTGAGCGGAGTGCCTTTTCGAGAGAGATCAGCAAATCGAACACACCACCTGTTCGCTGCGGATTCACGTCATCTCCAGCCAGCACACCTGTGGCTCCCGTGTTTTCGGTTCCATCAATCCCTAAAGCGATGGCACTCTCGGTGGCAGCAATGGTCAGTGGTCCGGCTCCCGAGGAATCCGTCAAAGAAATGCCATTACCAACTGCATTCAGGCTCGCAGTAAGTACACCCGGGTCAGCCGCATTGAAGAGATTGAGCACATCCTGAATGGTAGTGGCTGACGAGAGATCAATGTTCGTCGTGGTTCCATCCCGGCGGGTGATGCTGATTGGCGAGCCAGGTGTAAAGACGACTCCTTTTCCCAGATTGAGTTGCGAAAGCGATGTCTCGCCAGTGAATGTTCTCAGCCCCAGGCCTGTCGCATTCGTGCCGCCATTCTCTCCGATCGAGAAATTGGCACCACTCAGTCGAGTTCCGACAATCAGGCCGCGACCCGAAGGATCGATTTCTGCAGAAACATTCGGATCAGCCGCTCGAATTCGCTGCAAAACCTGCTGCACGGTCGTGGCACCATCGAGATCAACAATCGTTGTGGTCTCTCCATTCACAATCCTCAGGCCAGTTCCTGCGGTCGCACCAATCCCTGCGCCTCCATTGAGGGCCGCCACGCTGGTCGAGAGAGTGACTGCGGGTTCAAGACTTCCTCCTTGAGCCACAGCGACAGGGCCCGTCGCCAATCGTAATTGTGTGGCTGTCGTACCACTGCCGCTATTCGCGATGGCAACCGTGCCATTGGAAGGTGTAATTCGCAACCCGCCAGGACTGAGAGGATTGATATCGACCGTCACCGTCTCGGCTTCTCCCGCAAAGGCGGCTTCGATGCGGGTTTTGAGATCGCCAATGGTGACAGCGGTTCTTAAATCGATTGTCTTCTCAATGGGAGTTCCGTTGTCGACAGTCACTGTCAGCGAAGACAGATTCACGCCGGCCCCATTTTTCAGTGCCGAGAGCGGGGTCGTCAGTTCGAGGGCTGGTGAGAGTGAAGCGACATTCGGTTGGGAGATGCCACCAAAGGCATCAATTCCGGAAAGGGATGTCGAAACCAGTTGATTGACATCCACAAAGGCTTTGACTTCTCCCGAATTCCCGCGATAAATCACCGTGTCGCCAGCACGTTCAAAGGGAGAAGTTCCAGTGGCCGTACCGCTGAAAAGAAATCGATCCTGATACTGCGTATTGGCGGAGTTCAGAGCACTTTGAATCAACGTAGCGACTTCATTGGCCAGGCCGATTTTTTCTTCCGGCGTCGATGTCGAGCCAATCCCTGTCTGCAAAATGCCTTTCGCTCGCACGACGACATCATTCACAGCACCCAGGGCATTGTCGGCGGCACTCAGAAATCCCTGATTGTAAGTATGCTGACTGCGAACCCCTTGAACTCGCTCTAACAACGATTGCAGAGATGAAGTCTGGCGCGTGGCTGTCGGATTCTCCGAAAGGAGATTGTACTTCTGCTGAGTATTGATCTGCTGCTGCAAACGCGAGATCAAACTGGTGCCTGTTTGCAGATCGCGATTGGCATTGCTGTAGAGCAGGCTGTTCGGCATTCGACCGATACCGATGTTTCCTAGAGCCATGCCGTTCCTCCCGATCATTCTGCCAACTTGGTTTCAGATGCTGCTTAAAATACTCAGTGATGTCTTTGCGATCAGGTCATTGGTTGCCAGTGAATTGTAGATCCATCATTCGAGTCATCTCTGCGGTCCTATCTCCTGTGGATTTAGTGCCATGCCTCGCAGCTGGGGGCTGTCTATTACACACATCTTCGCTGGAGTACTCATGGGATGCGTGGCTGGGGTCAAACGTCCTCGTTTGCCCCCAGGTCATGGTGCGTTAAAGTTCATGGCAATAATGATGGGAAGGAACTTTACCCGTGCAATCGTGCTGGCGAATGTTGACGACCAGGGGGCGGATGAAGACATCCGACCCCTGCCACCCGGCCAAGAACCATCCATTTCCGCTGTGTTTTGTTTTTTGGTGCCTCCCTCGTCATGTCCCCCAAGGTTATGTGAAACGTTGTGTGTTAAAGGCAGAGGCTCTGAGCGAGCATGTCTTCTCCAGTGGCTCGTTAGATATTCAGCAATGTATTAAAGAGCTCATCCACGACTGAAATGATGCGTGCCGAAGCCTGATATGTTCGCTGCAGATTGAGAATGTTCAGTGTCTCTTCATCAAGGCTGACTCCCGAGACCTGTTCTCTCTGCGTCAACAGGGAATCTCGAAAGCCGGTAAACCCCTTTTCAACAGCCTGCTCAGCCGCTGAAGACTGGCCGACACCGGCAATGAGATTGTCCTGAAACTGTGAAATCGAAAGTCCGTTCAACTGACTCGATGCCACAGTCAGAACCTTGGCCAGTAGCGCCACATTGCTGGAATCACCTGCACCTCCGCCTCGTCCCGTGGCAAGGAGATTCTGGTTCTTCGCAATGACCTGATTGACCGCAATGTTCCCGGAATCGGTCCCCGTAAAGAGCGTGTTGATTCCGAGTGTGGCTAGAACCCCGCTGCTATCGGCTCCAAATCGCAACTCATAGCCTGCAGCCGCATTGATCTGCAACTGGCCGTCAGCCGTCACCTGGGCACTCACCTGACCGACGGCATTCAGGCTGGCCACCACATCATTGAGCGTGGTATCCGTGCCTAATCCATCGAGATCGATCGAAATCGTGCTTTCAGTCGTTTCGCCACTGGTGAGGTTGCGCACCTTGATCGTAAAGCTGCCATGCTGGACAGGGAAATTCAGTCCTGCTGCATTGGTGTTCAATGCCGCATTGGCATCGGCCACTTGATAAGTTCCGGTGACTGTCGAGTAACCCGTTAACCCTTCTCCCTGGCTGTGAATGCGATTTGCTTCATAGATCAGGCCACTGGCGAGTTGGTCGAGCTGTTTTGTGAAGCCTCCCAGAATACTGTCGCGAGATTCAATAGTTCCCTGAATTTCGCCGCCACCATTGGTCACTGAAGCTTTCGTGATTGTCGTCTGCACATTCAGCACACCAAAAGTGCCATCTGTCGCAGGAGTCACTTCCAGATTCTGCGTGTAACCGTCCAGAATGATGTACTCGCTCCCCGAGTAGAGATCGACTTGCCCCGAAGGCCTTTCGATCGCTTTCACAGGGATCAACTCTGAAAGCCGGTTGATGGCATTCAGCCGCTCCACACGCAAGGCCCCCGCGTCGCTCTGGTTAAGTCCGTTCGCTTCGAGAGCACTGATCTTGGGGTTCAGATTGACAATCTGATTTATCAATCGATTGGCTTCATCGACCTGAGATGTCAGTTGATCGTTCAGTGTGGTGCGCAGGTCATCCACTTTGCCGCGCAATGACGTGATGTGGTTAACCAGTGCCTCGGTTTCCTGCAGGGTGATCTGCCGTTGTCCCGCCGAATCGGGAGCACCGGTCAACGTCTGCAAAGAGGCTACAAAATCATTCAGAGCCGTCGAGAGATCTTCATCGCCCAGTTCCCCCAGAGTCGTTTCGAGTCTTTGCCATGTAGCACTTTTGATGGTCGATGCCGCTGCATCGCCATTCGCTGCATGAATACGACTTTCGAGATAGGTGTCGAGTTGCTGACGAACTCCGACCGCCAGCACACCGCTCCCCACCAGCAGTGAACCTGTCTGATAGCTCCCCGCGGGTGTAAGGGAAACAGCATCGCGAACAAAACCTTTGGTATTGGCGTTCGCAATATTGTTGCTGGCAACCTGTACGCTGGCCGAAAAGATTTCGAGCGAACGTGAAGCAACAGCCAAAGCACCATTCAGTGACATGCGACTCTCCTACAGGCTGACATCCAGGAGCGCACTTTGAGTCCGCATGACATTCCCGGTACCGGGTGGGCCATCATAAGTGGGAGCCAGAGCTCCACCGCGGGCTACGGCATCGACAATCAGATCCAGATGCCTGATCCCCCGTTGTGTGAGAATCCACATCGTCCACGAAAGTTTCTGGATCTCTCCCGCCTGTAGGCGAAGCTTCGCAGCGCGTTCCACGAGAGATTCTTGACCCCAGGCGCGGGCCACGTCGAGCAGCGACAGAGAATCGATTGATGGGTGCGGAATCGACCTGAGGAATTCTTCCCGCTCCAGCGTTTTCCGCTGAAGTTGCGTTAGCAACTCCTGCTCGCGGGGAACCAGCAGTGCAGCATCCCCCGGGCGAGAAAGCACCAGTGCGTTCCATCTCTGGCTCATCAGCTCATAGAGTTTGAGCTGCAGCGATTCAAACGCATCGATCAAGCGACAGAGCCGCTGAAGACCGTCCGTGGCCTGCATGGCAAATTCCCAATCCAAAGTCGATGGCTGCGCAGATCCAGCGGCGCAGAAGGTTCCATCGTTACTTTCGGATCATCGGGAAGAACTCTGTCGCTCCGGTGGCTCTTGATCGCGCTTCGCGAAGGGTTTGTGTCTGCCGTGACAGATCTGCCAGTTGTTCCGAGAGATTCTGTCGTTCAGATTCCGTAGACTTTGTGGCGTTGTTGAGAACCTCCACGCTCTCAGAACTGACCTCTTTGGAAAGCTTTCCGGCCTTTAACGGATCTAACGAAGGCGATCTGGCAATTCCACCTTGAACACCCGCTTCGAAGGCTGTCTGCATCGCATCGGCAAAGTGGTTGTCACCCCGTTTTGCCATAGCCTCCACGACGACCTGATCAAACTGCGACTGAAACATTTTTTCAGCCTGACCGCCGTTCAGGTATTTGGTTTCTCCCGCTGTCGAACGGAGGGCCTTCATCATTTGAGTGTAGAAAATCGTTCCAACTGTCTGCCCGAACTGTTCCTTGAGTTCAGCCGATGAAACGTCTTTCTTGCCACTCGCGCCATGCAAAGGCTTCATGTTCGCTGTTGGCGACAGTTCCAGAGGCTTCAATGCGGCATTGGATTCGATATTAACCATGATTACTCAAGCTTTATCAGCAGGGCCGAAGTGTCATCCCACGGCCACTATTTCTCGATCAGTTCTGCATGGAGTTTGCCTGTCGCGTGCAATTCACGAATGATGTCGATCACATCAGCCGTGGGGACTCTTAACTTGTTGAGAGCGTCGACCAGGTCTTTCAGTTGCTGGGGAGATTGCCGGCCGGAATTCTCAATCAGTCCAATAAAAGGCCCGGGCCCTGTGAGCAAAGGATCATCAGCCCCGATCTCGACCACAAAACTTTTATGCGAGATGATCACCGGGCTGATCTCGACTTCTCCGGTGACGACGACCGTGCCTGTCCGCGGATTAAGAATCACCCGCGCCTGAGTATTGGGTGTATCAATCCCTGACTCCAGTACCTGTGCAATGAATTCCACCGGGTTCTGTCGGTACTGCTGCGGAATCTGGATCTCGACCGACCCGGGACCAGTCGGCTTGGCAATCGTTTTCGCGGCGGATTCAAAGGTGAATTCACTGTTAATCACGCGGGCAACTTCGCTGGCTGTCCAGAAGCTGGCATGGGCCGGATCGATGAGTAACGTGACCAGATCCTGTTGTTTACTTAAAAACAGGGCTGTCACATCCTGCACCAGATCAACCCCTTGCGTGATACGGGCACTCGTTGGGCGTGCGGGGTCATCGACCACAATCGCTCCCCCAGCGACACCAATCACGAGTTGATTGCGGGCATCGGCTGTCGTCAAGGGTGTGCTGAGAAGCCTCCCTCCACGCAGGCTTTTGGCCCCCATCACCGCATTGACAAAGCAATCGATCTTTTGACCTCGCTTAAGACCGGTGCGAGGAATGGTGGCTTCGACCATGACAATCGCCACGTTATCGGCATTACGGATCTCCGTATCCAGCACGGGTTGGTTCAGCCTGGCCATGGCTGCCCGCAAAGCACGGACTGTGGGTGCATTCTTGGCACCATCACCAGTCCCGGGAAGTCCGACAATCATTCCCAGGCCTGTCAGACGAACTTCCTGCTGCCCCTGCACAGAGCAGATATACTCCAGCCGCACACGAGCTTCCGCCTGACTGGGCCAGATGGCACAGGTGAGGAGGAGTATTGCAATAGTAGTAGCGAGGCGTGACATGGGAGTGCCGGGAGTAGTAAGTTGTAGGTTGATGGTTGCGGGTTGGGAAGAAGCTGATGGCGGCTGTTACTAACGAACAACTCACGACCATCAACTTACCACCATCAAAATGGCGAAATGATATCCAGTATGTTTGTCCCCCAGTTGGTCTTGGTACTGTTGTAGACCTTACCCTTCTGAGTGCGTTCGATTTTCAGTTCGGCAATATCCTCAGATCGAGCGGTTCGATTGGGCAAAATCGCCAGTCGATCAATTCGCCCTGCCAGTCGATACTCGAAGAAATCCTGGTTCGTCCGGATGGATTTTCGGGCTTCCAGCACCACCGTTCCATTCGGCAGCACGTCTACCACTGTCGCCGCGATGTTATAGCTGATCCCTTCCTGATCCGTCAGTTGCCCAATCGTTTGCAATCGGTTGTTGAGGGTGCCTTCAATGGCCGGTGAGTTCTGCGCAGCAGGGAGCAGATTAAAGTTATCCCCAAACCTCACAAAGTCACTTAGCTCGGCTGCATAAGCTCCATTCCGCTGGCGATTGAATCGGCTGTTGACAATCACTTCCGCCTTCTCATCGACCTGGATAGTGATAATGTCATGCACCTTGATTTCCGGCGGTAATGGAGGTGGCTCCACATAAATGAGCGAGTAGTCTTCGATGCGGGTATCGGAAAGAGGTGTAATGATGGGTGGCCCCTGACATAAAGCCAGTTGCTGAAGTCCCGCCGTCAATCCTAATGTTGTAATGACCCGAACTGTGATCAGTCGGTACGCGAGAAAATGTTTCAGAGCCTGATGTGGCCAACTCATGGTCTTCCCCCTTGTCGGCTCGGCGTCGATCTCGCAGGTGGATCTTCCTGAGAAGATGACTTCAACAATTGAACACCCCGCATTTGCGAAGGATTTGCCCCTTCGCCACCTGTCGAAGTAATGGCTGCTTCGTGCCAGCCTGTCACCACAGCGGTCACGCGTTCACGCACATCATCGAGGGAAACGAGCGTTACTGTCTCTCCCCGTGCAGCCGTTGAAAGGCTTTTGTATTGCCCGCGAATCACGATCCCTTTGACTCGTAAAGAAGCTGTTACGATATCGCCATTTCGAATCAGTGGAGCCGAAGCCATGTCTTTCAGATTCACTAACTCACCGGCTTTGGTCGCTCGCCGGCACTCCATACCAATCACTTGCCCGGGTTCAGTGCAGCATTCGGCTTGTGCAGTGTCGAGCTTCCACATCAGATCACCTTGCTGCACAATTTCGCCCTTCTGCATAGCTCGTCGAAAAGCCACCATGCGAACTTGTGGTGTCAATTTCAGCTTCAAAGTGACGTTGTGTGGCTCTCCGCCTTGAGTCGGTATGATCTGGGCCTGAATGGCCTGTTCGGGGAGATTGTCAATTTTTTCTGCCAGATATCGAATGGCTGCACCATCTGTTACTGCCTGGAGTACAGCCGGAGGTGTGGCTTCATGGGGAGAAATTGTCACGATGGGCATGGCCGCTTCGTCACCCCAGCGAAACTGCTCGCGAAATGCCGTGACTAACAGGGCTTCCACCTTACCACGATCAACGCGAATCACTGGCTGCGGTTCAACATGCGATACCTGTTGAATCACTTGCGGAGCACGTTCTTCGCCGGCACTGCGAGAAACCACTGACCGTGCCGAGCCAGAAAACGCGATCCGCGACAGATTGATCCCCATGGCCAGGAGACGCTGATGAACCTGCAGATGGTCAAACATCACTGGTCGGCCCACTCCCGGCCCGGGACCTAAAGGGATGTTTCCCAAGGTCTCTCGAAATGCATTATCGCTCGAAAGGATCTCTGCCACTTCATTCAAGGTGACAAGTGTTTGTGTTGTTGAAACTCGCTCTTTCAAGCTGATGACTGCCGAAGCTTGCGCAGCGGTACTCTGTCCCAACGAGTTGAGAGTGGATGGTGTCTCAACCTTTGTGACAGGTGGTGCGGCAATGCACGAATTCTGCCAGCTTCCAGCGAGACATGCATACAACATCCCACAGGCGATGAATTTCGCCGGGAGTAGAAAGTGCAGCCGAATTTTCGCCGGAATGTCGAGAACCATCCATGGTCTCCGGTTTGATCATTAAAGTCAGGTGCATTCCATCAGAACTTCAGGCACCCTGCTGAATACAAGTAGGGCAGGCTCCTGCCTGCCAATTCACTTCATAAGTTAGTATCGTCTCAAGTTCGTAATGAGTTGCAGTAACTGATCCGAAGCCTGAATCACCTGGCTGTTTAATTCCACATTACGTTGGGTTTTAATCAGATCCACCAGTTCGTTGGCAGGTTCCACATTCGAGATTTCCAGAAATCCCTGTCGAATCAAACCCAGTCCCTGATCACCAGGGTTGCTGATCAAAGGTTGCCCGGAGGCATCAGTGACCGCATACAAACTCTCGCCTGCCTGATACAAACCTTCGGGATTGATAAATCTGGCGAGTTGAATTTGCCCAACTTGATTCTGAACTGTCGAACCAGCCTGAATGACTGAGACGATCCCTTCGGCCGAGATGCCAATATCAACCGTATCAGGCGGGATGTTAATGGGTGGGTCAATCAACCGCCCAATGTCGGCCGAGGCGAGGACAACATCACCGTTCGAGTTCACCGTGAATTCACCGCGCCTTGTATAAAAAAGCTGGTTGTTGCCGCGCACCATAAAGAAGCCATCACCCGTGATGGCCATATCCAGTTGTCGCCCCGTCTCCAGCAGTGCTCCCTGAGAGAAGTCGATCTGAGTCCCCGCCACACGCACGCCCAGGCCGGCGGCTGTACCAATGGGTGTATAATTGCCCAGAGTATCCTGTGTGCCAGGTAGCTTATAGTATTGGTAGTACAGATCTTCAAAATCGGTACGCGAGCGTTTGAAGCCGTTCGTCCCCGCGTTCGCCAGGTTATTGGCAATCGTATCGAGGTTGAACATGTAGGCCTGCATGCCCGAAGCCGCCGTATACATCGCGCGGTATAGCATGAGGAACCTCCTTCAGTAAAAATCACTCAGATGATCTGTCTACGGACAATTGTCGTTTGTGTTGGCGAGCGTTGTGATCGCACTATCTTCGGGGAATGGCTTGTAGTAACCGCCCCAGCATCTCATCCTGCATACGCATCATGTTCACGTTTGATTCAAACCCACGCGAGACCTCGATCAGCTCGAGTGTCCCCTGCATCGGATCGGCATTGGAGGCTTCGACGAATCCTTGCCGAACTCTGGTCTCCGGTGGTGCTTCGGCAACAGGAAGCTTTGTCGAGTACATCCCATCACCACGCTTCTGCAGTTCGGTTAATCGAGTCGGAACCACCACTGCCAACTGACTGATTGGCAAAACGATGCCGTTTGGCCCGACTCCCGAAATCTGACCATCATCGCCAATCTGCAGGTCAATCATTTCCGGTGGAATGACAATCTCACTGCCATCGGGATCAAGCACTGGAGCACCTGTTCCTGCATGGACCAGTTGTCCATCGGCATCGAGTTCAAACGAACCGTCTCGGGTTAAAAGTGTTTCGTTCCCCATTTTGAGCTGGTAAAAGCCGTCTCCCAGCAAGGCGGCATCTGTCGACTTTCCTGTCGGCTTGAGTGATCCTTGCGAAAAGTCGGTAATTGTTCCTTCCAGTGCGACGCCACCAGTTTCCAGATCAATCGTATCAGGGGCTCTTTGGGGTTCCTGATGTGCGACGTCGTAAGGAAAGTAAGAGCGAAATACGGCGATATCTGGCTTGAAGGCATTGGTGCCGACGTTGGCCAGATTGTTCGCCAGCACACCTTGCCGCATAGCCTGCGATTCTGCACCTTGAGCAGAGAGATAGAGGCCGTACAGCATGGTCTGACCTGCAGATTTCGCCGGAATTTGACCGCTCTCCAACCTTTGGAGAGGCACTTATCTGCAAACATCGACGGTTCCGAGGCGTTAACTTGAGTATAACCGCTACAGATTAACAGCCACTTTTCGCGAGCCTGCTGGATTTGAAAATGGCACTCAAACCACGAGTGGTCAAGAAAAGAGCCTTGACCACTTGAAAACAGAGCTCTTGCAAACTCAACTGGCGTAACTGGTGAGAATTTTCCGGTTGATTCCGCCGTTGCAGACGTCAAAAGTTTGCCAGCTTGCCAGTGTGCTTGCTGGACTTGCCTGGTTTTGTGTGTATCCACCTGTGGAATGTCAGAGTCTCATGAATCTACCTTCGCGACCCTCACGAGCGATTAAGGCGGCCCCCTCGGTGGCTCGCCAGAAACCACTGGTAACAGGTTCATTGCCGCATGCGACGGTTCTTGAAAATCTGGTGATGGCTCTTCCCTGGCAGGGCGCGTACGGGGCCGAAATCTCAGAGGCAGTTCGCTCGTCAGCTCTCCCAGCATGGTTCGAGAAACAGCGCCAGAAAGTGTCTGCTCGTCCTTCCGGCTCCGGTAAGCCGGTATGGAACGAGCCACTCACAGGTTGGACATGGGATACACTGGGAGGTTCCACTTCGCATGACGAACTGAGTCGCGTGGTGGTTGCTTCACCTAAAGCCAAATCTTCACCGCGATCCATCACTCGCATCGGGAAGGTCAATCAACCAGCCGCACTCCTTGCGAGCATTGCCGCGACTCGCGCCTTCACTCTTCCGGAATCGCTGGTCGCTCTGGAAACACTCTTTAAGTTCTCAAATGAAATTGCTCCTGAGGACTTTTCCATCCTCTTCGCGCGCAGTTTTGAATCTTCTGCTCCAATGATCGATCCACGGCCGGATGTCGTGGCAGCTCAGTTCGAAGCTCACCTCCTGCGCTGTCTGGTCTATGGCGAGACCATGGAAGAGACGGCTGACATGGAATCAGCCGCCAAGGATCTTGCCAGCGATCTCAAGAGTCATACCGACACGGATGGCACACCTCATGCCGAGTTGTTGCCAGTCCTTTCTTCGTGGTTGGCCGTGCATGTTCGGGCTGCTGCGTATGTCAACGCGAAAGCCAGTCGTCCTGGTAAATGGTCTGGTCGCGTCCGTAGTCTCACATCCAGTGCTCATCTCGAATTGCTGGCGGCGGTACTTGAAGAATCAGCCCGGTTGATCCGTCAAGATGGCCAGATGGCCCATTCGATCCACAAATTTTCTGCCATTCGACATGTTTATCAGGTCGCCAGCCAGTTTCTGGCGTTTCCACCCAGGAGTGCTGCACAGGGGCTGGCGAAACAGCATACGACAGCCAGCAAAGGGCGTTTAGCGGCTGAGACCCGCAGCTCCAGTAGTGAGTTCGCTTCCAGCCAGTCCGATTGGGCCCATACAGCGGTACTCAGGGCGGGCTGGGAAGCGACCCAGGCGGCCTGCACCATTGCCTATCATAAGCCGTGGCCCGAAGTGGATCTTTCAACGGGCACCACAACGCTGATTCGAGGTTCCTGCGGTATCGAAGCTTCGACACCGGCAGGCCAGCTTGAACTCGCCGATGGCTGGTCGTGTGTCTGCTGGAATGCCGACGAAGATGGCGATTATGCAGAACTCCAGATGATCGGCCCGGAGCGACTCTTTCTCGAACGGCAGAATTACCTGTCACGTTCACACGGTTTCGCCCTGTTCGGAGAGATTCTGCGTGGCAAATCGACGGGTGAGTATGAACTCAAGACATCACTTCCCATCAGCCCGGAGCTGACTGTTGAAAGTGATCGACTCACTCGCGAGTGGCAGCTCAAAAAGCAGGGCAAGCTGGTAGGAAGAGTTTTTCCACTGGCATTGCCACAGCAAAAAATCTATTCCACTCCGCATACCGTCGAGCCACATGACGGAAACCTCGTGTTCCAATACACGGCCCACGGCAAAGCTGTCTATGGAGTTTCAGTGGTTGTCTGGGATGCGAAACTTCTCAAGCGGCCAGCCATCTGGCGTAAGCTCACTGTTACGGAAGATTCGCGAATTGTCCGCGACGATGAAGGAGTCGGCTATCGACTGCAACTGGGGAATTTTCAACTGGTCATTTATCGCAGCTTGAAACCTACTGAGTATCCGCGTGCGGTTTTGGGGCATCATACGGGCAAAGAAACACTGATCGGCAGCCTCGATACCAAAACCGGCGATGTTACTCCACTCCTGCTAGTGGAATAAATGCCGCGGCATATCGTTTCGTTTGAATCTCATACCTATCCCAGAGATCATATACGCGTAGAGAGTCGATCAAGCTGTTCGCACCGAGTCGCAAGCATGGCACACTCGGCATAATGATATCCTGGAATCCGTATCAGATATCGGCCGCTGACTTCTCTGTTTCACCGGTAACGGGTGCCAACACGGGGAACAAGCGACTCACCAGGCCGGGCTTCACCACCTGTCTCTTGAACAACACCAGGCTGCGACCCTGCAAGGGATACGATTGCCCCGGCCACACCTTCTTGGGAAGGATCTGGTCGTCAAACGTCGTATCGACCAGAGGCTTCCAGAACATTCGTCGGGGAGGGGGCGTCACCGCCAATGCAGCAGATAAGCTCTCCTCTTTGGTAGCGGCTGGTGTCGCATGCTGTTTATTAGCGACCTCGATCTGGTTTTTAATGACTGGCATCGATGCTTCAGGAGCGGGAACCTTATTGACCATGGCGGGTGGTCTTGTGATCTGTTCGGCGGCGGTCGGCCGAGACTCGGTCTTGACGATCCCACTGCCGGCAGGTGTCGCATCTTCCGTCGCTGGATTTTCCTCATCAATCAGGATGGACGAATTCACTGCAGCCGGTTTCTTGTCTGGTGCTGATCTCCATTGCTCAGAGGAGATTTCATTCATGTCGCCAAATCCATATTCAGGTAACCGAAAGGAAATCTCTTCGTGGTGAGCATTGATGAGTAAGAACAGCGTATCACCTTCAATCCGCTCACCCCGTTCGTTCATTTCAGTAATCTGACTGCCATCAAGAATCACTCCGAGGCAGCGGGCGTGGCCGGCATTCCAGTCAGCATCGGTCATTTCCAGGCCATCAGGTGTCAGCCAGACAATATCCTGCACACCCTGGCCGCGCAGTTCCCGCCCCTGAAAAAAGTTTCTCCGCTGGAGAACAGGCTGGCTCTTCCAGAGCTTGATGCACTTTTTGGTAAAGTCCAGAAACCGCTGCTGCGTGGGATCAATCCGCCAGTTCAGCCAACTGGTAGCATTATCCTGGTTGTAGACATTGTTGTTTCCCCCTTGAGACTGGCTGAGTTCATCCCCCGAGCGAATCATGGCCACGCCTTGAGAGAAGAGCAGCGTCGCCATCAGATTACGCTTCTGCCGCTCTCGCAAAGCCAGGATCGCCGGATCGCTTGTGGGCCCTTCGGCTCCACAATTCCAGCTATTGTTATGACTGTCTCCGTCTTCGTTGTTCTGGCCATTGGCTTCGTTATGTTTGTGGTTGTACGAAACCAGATCCTGCAGAGTGAACCCGTCATGAGCTGTGACAAAGTTAATGCTCGCATAAGGTCGGCGGCCATTGTGTTCATACAGATCACTCGATCCACAGATTCTCGTAGCTAATTCTGAAACGGTGTGGCCATCACCTTTCCAGAAACGCCTGACGCAATCGCGATACTTCCCGTTCCATTCTGTCCACAGTACCGGGAAGTTGCCCACCTGATAACCACCTTCGCCCAGATCCCAGGGTTCAGCAATCAGCTTCACCTGCGAGAGGACAGGGTCCTGATGGATGATGTCAAAGAAGGCTCCCAGCTTATCGACCGCATGCAATTCTCTGGCCAGTGTGGCAGCCAGATCGAACCGGAAGCCGTCGACATGCATCTCCTGCACCCAGTAACGGAGGCTGTCCATAATCAATTGCAGCACGCGCGGACAGACCATGTTCAAGGTGTTACCGCAGCCGGTGTAATCGAGATAGTAGCGGCGGTTATCTGCCACCTGCCGATAGTAACTGCGGTTATCAATCCCGCGCAGCGACAGCATGGGCCCGAGATGATTTCCTTCCGCCGTATGGTTGTAAACGACATCGAGAATGACTTCGAGGCCATGCGCGTGCATGGTCTTGACCATCTTCTTGAACTCAAGAATAGCTCCCTGGGGCGTAGGGTCTGCCGCATACCGGATTGCCGGGGCAAAGAAGGCCAGAGTGTTGTAACCCCAGTAGTTTCGCTTTCCTTGAGTCACCAGAAAATGGTCATCAATAAAGTGATGCACTGGCATCAGTTCGACAGCAGTAACTCCCAGTTCCTTCAGATGCCGGATTGAACCTTCACTGGCCAGACCTGCATACGTGCCCCTTAACTCACGGGGAACCCACGGACTGAGTCTGGAGAATCCTTTGACGTGCAATTCGTAGATGAGTGTTTCATGCCACGGCGTTTTCGGATGTCGATCGCGACCCCAGCGAAACCTTCGATCGACCACCGCGGCTAATGGTGCAAATGCACTGTTGTCTCGTCGATCGATGAGCAGATCCTGCTGTTCCTGCCCGATGACATACGGGAACATTTCTTCCGACCATTGCACATCCCGGGCAATGGCCATGGCATAAGGGTCCAGCACAATCTTGTGAGGATTGAAGCGATGTCCGGCATGTGGTGCATAATCACCATGCACCCGGTAGCCATAGACCTGCCCGGGTTTCACATCCGGCAGATATCCGTGCCAGACAAAATCGGTTTGCTCCGGGAGTGTGATCCGGCATGCTTCCACCTGGGATTCGGCAGAATCAAACAGGCAAAGTTCCACTTTGCTGGCAGATTCCGAGAAGATCGCGAAGTTCACTCCGCGTCCGTCAAACGTCGCGCCCAGTGGTGCTGGCGATCCTGGCCAGATACGCATAGGGAGTTCCTTTCCCGGGATGTTCCGTTGTGGGTTGTGAGTCGTTGCTGGCGAATTGAATGCCAGACGATCATCAGTCATCTTCTGGCGTGCGGGGGATCTTGTCGGAGACAGGTGAGGAGTCGTGTAGACATAGGTATTGTTAAATCCCCAGCCCGGCCTGTCGCCGACTGTTTTCCGGCGTACCGGGCGAGGTCTTTTTACTCCTTCTCCTGTTCCGACGGGAGAAGGCCGGGATGAGGGCGAGTCCGAACTTATTGAGCGAGCGATTCACAACAGGCTCTACCGCTTGAAATTCAACATGGTCGCTCTCCCAGAGTACCTGGCGAGGGGCAGTGCTCAATTCGGGCTTCTCTCCCTTTTCCCTTCGATCCCTATTCCCTTTGAACCCTATTCCCTTTGAACCTTCCGACCTCTCTGGCATTTTCGCCCACTTACTCTCATCAACCCGTCGTTCTCAAACCGGCTGCCACTCCTTGAATTGTCAGTCTCACCGAGTGTTGCAACCTCGCCGCACGATCGGCTTCAATGCTCCCTTCACGGGCTCGCTTCAAAAGCTCGACCTGAATCAGATTCAACGGATCAACATATGGATTCCGCTCCTGAATCGATGTCTGCAGCCAGGGTGTATTCGAGAGCAGCGATGATTCACCGGTAATCATCAGGACCGATGCCCGGCTGCGGTCGTACTCTTCATGAATCATCGACCACAATCGCTTCGCGACTTCCCGGTCTTCGACAAGGTCGGCATAGCGATTGGCAATCTGTAAGTCGGCCTTCATGAGTGCCAGCGTCGCGTTATCGATGATCGCCTGAAAAATCGGCCATGTCCGATACATTTCCTGATAACGTGACCAGTCTTCATTGTTGCGAGCGACGGCGTCATGCAGTGCTTTCCCTAAACCGAACCAGGCGGGAATCATGTGCCGACTCTGCGTCCAGGCAAATGTCCAGGGAATGGCCCGGAGATCCGAGAGGCTCTTCCGTTCGCGTCGTCTTGCAGGTCGCGAACCAATGGGTAAGCGTTCGATCTCCGAGATGGGCGTGGCCCGATCGAAATACATCAAAAATCCAGGGTCGTCGACCAGCTTGCGATAATGCAGATACGATTGCTGAGCCAACTCGTCGAGATGAGTAAACCAGTCTTCCGGCCAATGCCCTTCTTGTGTGCTGCTCACCAGCAGCGTGGCCCATGTCACCTGTTCCAGGTGGCGGAATGCGATCTGTGGTTCGTCATATCGCTCAGCCAGGACTTCTCCCTGCTCGGTGACACGCAGACTGCCATCGACTGATTTTGGTGGCAGCGAAAGAATGGCCCTGGCTGCAGGCCCGCCCCCACGGCCCAAGGCACCGCCTCGACCATGGAAGACCCGCAGTCGCACACCCTGGCTGGCCAGTACATCCGAAAGCTGCTCCTGTGCACGATACAAGCCCCATGAAGCCGCCAGATATCCGCCATCTTTCGTGCTGTCGGAATAACCCACCATCACGTTCTGGAGTGGCTGTGCTCCCTGATCTTTCTTGAGATAGGCCAGGTAATCAGGAACTGAAAGCAGATCGGTGAGTATTGACGGCCCCTGGCGAAGATCGTCGATGGTTTCCAGCAGTGGCATCAATGGCAGATGCGGCAATTCAGCCCTGGATTCACCAGCGGTTACTTTCCAGGCCCACTTCCAGAACCACAGAATCACCAGGATATCGCTGGCATAGTGCGTCATGCTCACAATGTGACCACCGAAGCGCTCGATACCACCGGCACGCACTGTCTCAGCCATCAGTTTGTAGAGCGAGAATGTCTCTCGCGCCATATCAGAAAGCTCGCCTTCAAAAACATTCATTCCCAGATCGTGAGGCGTCGTCAGGATTTTCTGGCGGGTTTTTTCGTCGGCTTTGGCATACTCGGCGTAAATTCCGGTACGAGCAAAAACTTCCTGCAGCACATCGACATGCACCCGGGAATCCTGACGGACATCCAGAGCCGAAACTTGCAGTCCGAAGGTACGAATCTGATCGAGCCACGCCGCCAGGAATGATGCGTGAATTCGATCCCCTTTTCGTCGCAAAAGGCTCTCTTCGATCAACCGGGCATCGGCTTCCAGTTCGGCCGCTGTCTGATAGGCCTTCAAGGGCGAGGCCAGTGCAGGCTCAATGCGTTTGCGAAGCTTGAGTTCAATCACCTTGATCCAGCGCCGGTAAGGTTCAGCCTCAGGGGCATCTCCAACGAGTTGTTCCAGTTCGGGATGAGCCCCAAACGTCTTCTGCAAGACGGCATAGACAGGATCATCCGGCTGCATCCCGCGATCGGAAACAACCAGCAGATCCGCGAGTTCACGTGTGGTTTTCAGATGCCGCTCGATGGCAGTGGTTTCGAGCAGGCGCAGTGTATCGCTGGTGACCTGTGCTGTGACAAACGGATTACCGTCTCGATCGCCACCAATCCAGGAGCCAAACTTCAAAAATGGAGGCACATGAAACTTGAATCCCGGGTAATGTTCGGCCAGGGCACTTCGCAAGTCCTGGAAGATCAGCGGCACAATGTCCCACAAACCATCGAAGAAGAAGAGACCTCTCTCAACTTCCTGCATCACAGTCGGTGGCTGCGGACGCATGGGGTCGATCTGCCATAACAACGTGAGTGAACCGCGAATTCGTTCCTGAAGGACACCGCTTTCGCGAGGCAACAAATCTCCCTGATGGGCCGTTGTTAAGTCAGAACGCAACTGGCGGAGAATACGCCGGGTCGTTCGCCGCTTGGCTTCCGTCGGGTGAGCTGTGAAGACCAGGCCGATATGCAATTTATCAAGCAGATGCTGCACAGCTTCGGCCGTCGCTCCCTGCTTTTTGAGTTGAGCAATCGCATCGCCCAGCGATTCCTTCCGCACGGAACCTTCCGATTGCCGCTCCCGCTGACGAATCACGCGAATACGCTGCAGATCTTCCGCCACGTTGGCCAGATCAAAGTAAATGCTGAGTGATTTGGTGAGGAGGTCGAGCTGGTCTTCGTTCAAACCCGCCAGTAACTCGACCAGACGTTCGGCAGCGCCTGGTAAACCGACTCGTCTCTCCCGTGAGAGTTGCCGGATGCGCATGAGTAAGGCAGCCAGGTCACTCCCGGCCTGCTCGACAATCGCACCACCCAGAAGTGAAGTCAGCGTCTCGACATCACTTCTTAAAATCGGCTTTGCACTCATATCGTTGCCTGTCTCTGGATCGCTACGTGTGACCTGATTGCTGCCCATCAATAACGGATTATCGAGGAAACTTCACTCGATGCCATTCTGCCAGATTCTGGGGCTGTCGCTGCTGATTTCATAGGAGAATCCACTCGTTTGAAAGGATAAATTCTCGTGATCTCAAGCTTTTCTACATCCAGAAAGGCCATGCCTGGAATGTCTGTGATCATAAAATAAGCGATTTGCTCATAAGTTGCGCATATTCTGTTGCCAATCCACTCTCCATCAGTGGTTGACAGTAGCATACACTCTTCAACAGTGCTTAAGCACCCGGTGTGCCAATAGATTCTGGGGACCGGAAAAACCGGTCGAGAGCTCGCTCCGGAAGTCCTGCCAAGGGTCCCAGTGAATCGCGATGCCACTTCAATGGGAAAGTGACCTGCTTCGGCAGCCGTCTTACCACCAGAGTGAGGCCACCTGAAAGGTGATCAGTGCGCCGACATAAGCGAGGACGGTCATGTAGACGAACGTGAAGACGGCCCATTTCCAGCTTCCCGACTCCTGCGCCACAACCACCAACGTGGCCATGCACTGAGCGCAAAGCGCGAAAAAGACCATAATCGACAGGGCCACTGGAATCGTGAAGACCGGGCTGCCATCTGGATTTCTGGAGTTGACGAGTGCATCGCGCAATTGGGGCGATTCCGCTTCCATCCCTTCGCCGAGATTATAAATCACACCTAAGGTGGCGATGATCACTTCACGAGCCGGGAATGAGGCGAGCACTCCCACACCAATCCTCCAGTCCCATCCTAATGGACGCACGATCGGCTCGATCCAATGGCCCGCCATCCCGAGAAAGCTGTTCTCCTGCAGTTGCCCTTGTGTGGGAACTAATTCTCCCTCCAGTTGCTCCATTAAATTGGAGTATTCTTTGATCTGCTGATTTAATGCGATCAGATCTTTCTCGATTTTTTCAATCTCAGCTGGAGTCAACGGAGGAATTTCACCTGCTTCTTTGCGTTTCACAACTGGCTGGGAACGAATCCAGCGTGCGTAGAAAGAAGACGGCTGAACTTCGTTTGTTCCTTTCAACTTCTGCTGCAATTCATCTCGCCTCTCGATCAGCCCGTCAGAGACCCTGTTGGTTTCTTCCATCTCTGCCAGAATCGCATTTTCACGCGAATGGTCTCCGGGGAAGTAACCTAACCCCCAGATGACAATGGACGTCAGCAGGATCAATGTTCCCGCTCTTACCACGAAGGCCGCAGCGCGATCGTACACACGCTGGAAGACGGTCTTGATGGAGGGCCACTTATAGGGTGGGAGTTCCATGACAAATGGTGGCGTTTCCCCAGGGAAAATGGTCTTTTTCAAAATCCATGCCACGGGAATAGCGACAATCGCTCCCAAGGAGAGAAACGCCAACAGAACCAGCGATCGCAAATCGACCCAGCCCGAAAAGAAACTCACTCCCGGAATGAAGGCCCCAATCAGCAGGCTATAGACAGGCAATCGAGCCGAGCAACTCATGAGTGGTGCCACCAGAATGGTCACCATTCGATCTTTACGATTTTCGATCACACGCGTCGCCATGACTCCCGGAATGGCGCAGGCAAACGATGACATCAGCGGTACGAATGACTTTCCCGAAAGACCAACCTTGGTCATCAGCCGATCCATCAAAAAGGCGGCTCGCGCCATGTAGCCGCAATCTTCGAGAATGGCCAGAAACAGAAACAGCAGCACAATCTGAGGCAGAAATACGAGCACTCCACCCACACCGGCAATGACGCCTTGCGTCACGAGGCTGCGGAGTGGCCCACGGGGCATCATGGCACCTACCAGATCCTGCAGGCTGCCAAAAGCCGTCTCCATCAGTTCCATGACTGGTTCGGCGCCGCGGTACAACAATTGAAAGACCACAAACATCATAAAGATGAAAACCAGCAGTCCAAAGACACTGTGTGTCAGCCAGCCATCCAGTTTCTCACTGAACTGGCCCGCCTGCCGGACAGGCCTGATCTCCAACCCGGCGATGGCCTTACGAATCGAGGCGTACCGCACTCGCGGCTCGATCCCACTGATTCGATAGCCGGCTGCACTGACCTGTTCGCGAAGTCGCTGGAGATGTGGTGAGAGTTCTGGCCATCGTTGGACTTCGGTCTGCTCGATCTGTCCGTCAATGTCCATCAACAGACGACTCACCAGTGGCCTGGGCATTTTTCGGCCATGGGTCGAGAGTAATCCCTGCAACTCGTTGACTGCAGTTTCAAAAGGTGGGGGAAAATCGGAGTTTGACGCTTGCTGAGCAGCGAGATCCGTGCCCTGGGCTGCTGGTGGATTCTGCGCTATGAACTCGAAAATCGATTTCTGAACGAGAGCGACGCTCGATTGATCATGAGCATTGCAGAAGACGACCGGCACACCCAGCCTTTGCGAGAGTTCTGGCGCAGTGATCGAAATTCCCGCTTTTTCGGCCCGGTCAATCATATTGACAATCAGCAGGACGGGCAGGCCCAGATCGCGCACTTGAGAAAACAGATACAGATTTCGCTCGAGGTTCGTTCCGTCGACAATGCACAAAGCTCCAGCGAGTGATCCGATCTCTGGTCGTAATCCCAGCAGCACATCGACAGTGACTCGTTCATCGGCCGAACGTGCAGCCAGGCTATAAGTTCCCGGCAGGTCCACCAGCACGGCTTCCTGAGTGCTGGTTTTCAATCGTCCCAGCTTCATCTCGACAGTCACCCCGGGAAAGTTTCCCGTGCGGGTGAAAATGCCAGTTAATGCCGAAAACAACGTGCTTTTGCCCGTATTCGGATTTCCGACAACTGCCAGATGCGGCACTCGATCAACTGCCAACGACATGCAGGGGCCACTTTCCCGAAAGGGCAATGAGTTTCATTCTGAGAACGGCTACTTGCTTCGTTCTCACCGGTGAATACAACAGGTTCAAATCACTTCGATCACGACGCGGTGAGCTTCTGCTTTCCTTAACGAGAGGTGGTAACCCGCCACGCGAATCTCGAGCGGGTCGCCAAGAGGCGCTCTCCCGATGAATTCAATCTCAGCGCCGGGCAAAAGTCCCATCTCCATGATTCGCAAGGCGAGCGAGTCATCACCCTGGACATCCTGCACTCGGGCATGCTGTCCCGTCTGAAGCGATTCGAGCGTTGCGGTCATGTTTGAAGACTTTGAATCGTGGATGATCGTTATTGAGGCAATAACTCAGTGTTGGATGAAGGCAGGCAACTCATTGAGTGAGGGAGGGTTCAACAAACACTGTTGCGAGGTCATCTGTCCTTAAAGAGAACTGATTTCCCGCCAGAGAAATAATACAGGGCGACCCGGGCAGAACCATTCGTACCCGACTGCCCACATTCAATCCGATTTCCTGCAGTCTGGTAAGAAGTGTTGTATCTCCATCGATATCAACAACTTGTGCTGATTCTCCGGCTTTGAGGCAATCCAGAGGTATGGTGTAGCTCACAAGGATATCCCCCAGGCAGAGACTCCGCGAAAGAATTGTTGAGACTCAGTCTCAATCACTCTGTATGATAAACTGGTAATGTCTCTGTGGGTAGTCTTCTTGATCAGAAGTCATGGCAAATGTGGGAAACGTTCATCGTTGTTGCGATTGTCGTTGTTGCCGCCGGTCAACTTGCCTGGCTGGCTTATCGCTCTCTGGCCCCTCACCATGGGAGAAAAACTGGCGGTTGTGGTTCCTGCCGCGGTTGTTCGCATGGCAATCCGAGTTCCTCTGGCTTGAATTCTGCGGCTCAATTGCCTCTTCTCAGCAATTCCGGGTGCGGAAATTGTCACGCTCCCTCCCACACATTGCATCCGGCTGAAAACCCACCCGTCTTCGTCAAACTCTCGCCGGTTACGCCAGATCACCAGCATTGAAATTGACACCTAACCACCGGTGTGAGGTTTTTTCCTCACGAGTTATTGATGATATGCCCGAGCTCTTCAGAGCTCCGCTTCATCGGTAAGGCAGATGTTGATCCGGCCAGAAATATCATTGATCCCGATAATTGCCCGATCCCCGAATTGTGAAGCAGCAGGCCTATTGTGTGGAAAACGTCATTTGTTATGACTTTGGTGCACTCTCTTTACCCTGTGTCTTGCTGACCTGAAGTGGCTTCTACCTATTTCCCCTGATCGTCAGTCATTTCCAATGCCTGTCTCATTCACCATTCGAGATTCTGGCCTCTGATGCTGGTTATCAGGCTCGAATCAGGGAAAAATTCGAACAGAATCTTGACATTGAAGTCTCACCTTCTATTCTCTTGTAATCAAATAGGCCGATACCTGGGTCGATGAATTATTTGATTTTCCGATAGAGAGGGTTTTGGGTGCTGGAGCTTCGTGCTGTGGAGATCTTCGCCGAGGTGGCAACCTTGCGCAGCTTTTCGAAAGCCGCGCGGGAGCTGGGGATTTCACAGCCAGTTGTCAGTGAAACAGTTCGCGCCCTCGAAGCCACTCTCGGTGAGCAGTTGATCGATCGCACAAAGCGGCCTCTCGAACTCACCCCGGCGGGAAAGCTTGTTCTGGATGCCGGCCGTGATCTGCTGGATCGTGCACTTCGCCTCGAAGACAGTGTTCGCCACCTGAAAAACAAAGTCGTCGGGACTGTGCGAATTGCGGCGATCTATTCCGTAGGTTTGCTGCAGATGGGGGCTTATGTCCGGCAGTTCGAACGCCTTTATCCGGATGCTGCTCTCGAGCTTCGCTACCTGCATCCCGAGACGGTTGTAACCAGCATTACCGATGAAATTGCAGATCTCGGGATTGTCTCTTTTGCTTCAAGGCGGCCCGATATCACCTGTATTCCGTGGCAGGAGCAGGAGATTGCTCTGATTGTCTATTCAGGCCACAGGCTGGCCAATCGCACTAAGGTTCGCGCTCGCGAAATTGATGGCGAATCACTCGTTACGTACACACCACAGTTGCAGGTGCGGACCGAGCTCGACCGCTGGTTGAAGCAGGCCCGGGTGAACGTCGAAATCAGTCATGAGTTCGACAACATTGAGAATATCAAACGGGCTGTCGAAATTGGTTCAGGTATAGCGCTTCTGCCGCTTCCCACAGTTCGTCGTGAACTCGAAATTGGCTCGCTTAAAGCGATCACGTTAGAAGATGTGCGCTGGGTCAGGCCACTGGGGATCATTCATAAAAAGAATCGCCAGTTGACAACAGCCGTGCGAAAATTCCTCGATCTGCTGCATCAGAATCCCGACACATTTCTCTTCGGAAATTCTGTGCAGACAGGTCATTCCCTGCAGACGACATCTGGCATTGTTCCAGCTGTGGCTGTCTCCAATTCCTCAGGCAGGCCATTGGCTGGAAGCTCAGCAATCGCAGCCCAGCCTGAGGTCTTGCCGATGCCAGATCCACCCCAGGAGCGGATTGTCGTTCAATCCACCATTCCACCTTAATCCTTCAGTTCGCCCGAATCTTCAAAGGTTCTGGCGATCAGGCCGAACCAGCTTGCCCTCCAGGGTTGTCGATCACGGAAGGTCGGCGATTTAAGAATCCCGAGTCCTGTTTTCTGTTAATGATTGATTTCGAATTCGACTTGCCGAGCCAACTCATCCCTTGTCTGAGAGTTTTTTGAGATGACAGATTTTCACAGCACTGGCCTTTCGTCCTCGTCAGCTCAGTCATTGCACTCATCGGAAACCGCACGTTCACTCGCCAGGCAGGAGATCAATGCCCAGAATCTCGGCCCTGTAGCGGCTAGTTCCCTGTTTGCCTCGCCCTACAGCGAAGAGATTTTTGCTCCCGGGGGCACTCCCAAAGCACATGGTCTCTACGACCCTGCCAATGAGCATGACAGTTGCGGCGTGGGCTTTGTGGCCCACATCAAGGGACAGAAGTCGCATCAGATTGTCGTAGACGCTGACCGGATTCTGCGGCACATGTCCCATCGTGGAGCCTGCGGCTGCGAAGAAAATACTGGCGATGGGGCAGGGATGCTGACGGGGATCCCTTATCAGTTCCTCAAGCGGGTTGTCCGCAAAGATCTCTCTGCCGAACTTCCCCCTGAAGGACGATTCGGAATCGGTCTCACGTTTCTGCCGACAGATCCCGAACAGCGGAGGGTCTGCAAAGAGACGGTCGCTGAGATTATTCGCCAGCAGGGCCAGACACTGATTGGCTGGCGAAAAGTTCCCGTCGAGCCCGACAAAGCCGATATCGGCCCATCGGCCCGCGCTGTCATGCCGGTGTTTGAACATCTGATTGTGGGTGCTGCCGAAGGTCTTTCCGAGGAAGCTTTTGCACGCCAGCTTTTTGTGATTCGCAAGCGGGCCAGTCATGCCATTCGCGAAGGTTCACTCCCTCAGGCATTGATGTTCTACATCTGCTCGTTGTCGACCAAAGTGCTGATTTACAAAGGGATGCTCACACCCGATCAGGTCTGTAACTTCTTCGTCGATCTCCAGGAAGAAGACTACGTCTCTCACCTGGCGATGGTTCACTCCCGCTTTTCGACCAACACCTTCCCAAGTTGGGATCGTGCGCATCCGCAGCGATATGTCGCACACAACGGTGAAATCAACACTGTCCGTGGAAATGGCAACTGGATGTACGCCCGCCAGGGGATGATGAAGAGTGAACTCTTTGGTGATGATCTTCCCAAGCTCTTCCCGCTGGTTGAACCTTACTGCTCGGATTCGGGCAACTTCGATAACGCTCTCGAAATTCTCGTGCAGAGTGGTCGCAGTCTTCCTGAAGCCGTCATGATGATGATCCCGGAAGCATGGCAGAATCATGACACCATGCCCGAGGACAAGCGTGCGTTTTACGAGTATCACTCAGCTCTGCAAGAGCCGTGGGATGGCCCGGCATCGGTCAGCTTTACCGATGGTGATGTCATCGGTGCGACCCTCGATCGGAACGGCCTTCGTCCCAGCCGGTTTTATGTCACGCACGACGATCGCGTGGTAATGGCGAGCGAAGTGGGGGTGCTCGATATTGCTCCCGAAAACGTGAAGATGAAGGGCCGCCTGCAACCAGGAAAAATGTTCCTCGTCGATTTCCGACAAGGCCGCCTGATTCCCGACGAAGAACTCAAGCGGGATTTCGCCAACCGTCGCCCCTACAAGCAATGGCTCGAAGAACAGCGGATTCAGCTCAGCGAATTGCCACCATACCCCGCATTCGAGCGGATGTGTGGAGAAACATTGCTCTCACATATGCAGGCTTTCGGCTACACCACCGAAACTTTGCAGTTCATGCTCGTGCCGATGATCAAGACGAAGAAAGATCCGCTCGGTTCGATGGGCGACGATACAGCGCTCGCCTGCCTGAGCGATCAGCCGCGTCTGCTCTACGATTACTTCAAGCAGCTCTTTGCCCAGGTGACAAATCCTCCCATCGACTCCACTCGAGAAGAGGTCATCATGTCGCTGGAGTGTTACATCGGGCCGGAAGGCAATCTGCTGGAAACCACAGCCGGGCAGTGCCATCGACTCGCGGTACCACATCCAATTCTCACGAACGAAGAACTGGCTTCGCTGGCACACCTTGATTATCGCGGCTGGAAGTCCAAGATCATCGATATCACCTATCCTAAAAAGGAAGGTGTCAAGGGACTCAAGCCCGCGCTGGATCGTGTTCGCGCCGAAGTCAGCCAGGCCATTCAGGATGGTTTCGGGCTGGTGATCCTGTCTGACCGTGCGATGTCGAATGATCGGCTCCCCATCAGTGCTTTGCTCGCGACGGGGGCTGTCCATCATCACCTGATTCGCAGCGAAGAACGCACGAAAATCGGTCTGGTTGTCGAGACGGGTGAGGCTCGCGAAGTGCATCACTTCTGCCTGCTCGTCGGTTATGGTGCCGACGCCATCAATCCCTACATGGCGTTTGAAGCTCTCTGGCAATTGCAGGATGAAGGGGAACTGGAAGGGGATTGGACTCACGAGCAGATCACTGCCGCTTATCGCAAAGCGACCAAGCAGGGGATTCTCAAGGTGATGGCCAAGATGGGGATCTCCACTCTGGCCAGCTATAAGGGAGCCCAGATCTTTGAAGCCGTGGGACTTTCTGAAGAAGTCATCAAGGAATGCTTCCGGGGAACCGCCAGCCGGATCAAAGGTGTCGGCTTTGAAATCCTGGCAGAAGAAGCGATTCGTCGTCACGAACTGGGCTACCCCAGCCGTGGCAACGAGAAGCTCCCTGTGCTGCCGAACTTTGGTCTCATGCACTGGCGTGCGACAGGCGAAAAGCACGCCTGGAATCCGCAGAATATTGCTAATCTCCAGCGAGCTGCCCGTCAGGGAGACAAGTCGGCTTACAAAGAGTTCTCGAAGATGGTCAACGAGCAGACTGCTCGCGAATGCCATCTGCGTGGGCTCCTGAAGTTCAAGACTGGCACACCGGTACCACTTGAAGAAGTCGAATCTGCAGCAGCCATCGTCAAGCGATTCTGCACAGGTGCCATGAGTTTTGGTTCGATCTCGGCAGCCGCTCACGAATCGCTGGCGATTGCCATGAATCGCATTGGTGGCAAGAGCAACACAGGGGAGGGGGGCGAAGATTATTCGCGATTCCAGCCTTTGCCCAGTGGGGATTCCAAAAAGTCAGCAATCAAGCAGGTGGCTTCAGGCCGCTTTGGTGTCACCAGCTATTACCTGACCAATGCTGATGAAATCCAGATCAAGATTTCGCAGGGAGCTAAACCCGGTGAAGGGGGTGAGTTGCCTGGGCATAAGGTTGATCAGGTGATCGCTGCGACCCGGCACTCGACGCCAGGTGTGGGGCTCATCAGTCCTCCGCCGCATCACGACATTTACTCCATCGAAGATCTGGCGCAATTGATCTTCGACCTGAAGAACTCGAACCCATCGGCACGCATCAGTGTGAAGCTGGTGTCTGAGGTTGGTGTCGGTACGATTGCCGCCGGGGTGGCTAAAGGCCATGCCGATAACATCCTGATCTCGGGGGATAGTGGCGGGACTGGGGCTTCTCCGATCACCAGTATCAAGCATGCGGGTTTGCCCTGGGAGCTTGGCATTGCCGAAACTCATCAGACACTGGTGCTCAATAACCTGCGCAGCCGTGTTCGACTGCAGACGGACGGACAGCTCAAGACCGGCCGCGATGTGGTCATTGGCATGCTGTTGGGAGCTGAGGAAATCGGCTTCGCCACAGCACCTCTGATTGCTCTGGGCTGTATCATGATGCGTAAGTGTCATCTCAATACCTGCCCAGTGGGCATTGCCACACAGGATCCGGAATTGAAGGCCAAGTTCACAGGTCAGCCCGAGCATGTCATCAACTACCTCTTCATGGTGGCTGAAGAAGCACGTGAGATCATGGCGGAACTTGGCTTCCGCACTGTTAACGAAATGGTGGGCCGCAGTGATATGCTCGAATTCAATTCGGCCATCGATCACTGGAAAGCCAAACACCTCGATCTGTCGGCCATTCTCACACCGGCACGCAAGCCACATCCTGATGTGGAAACCTTCTGCACCACGACCCAGAAGCATGGGATGGAACTGCAGATCGATAATGAACTCATTCGTGAGTGCCAGCCCGCGATTGAAGATGGCAAACATGTGGAACTTGCCATTCCTGTGCAGAACATTAACCGCGCCTTGGGAACGATGCTCAGTCATGAGGTCTCCAAGAAGTGGGGTGCGAAAGGTCTTCCTGATGGCACGATCCACATTCGCTGTAAGGGGTCTGCTGGCCAAAGCGTTGGTGCCTGGCTTGCTCATGGTGTGACGATTGAAGTTGAAGGCGATGCCAACGACTTTGTTGGTAAGGGGCTTTCGGGCGGTCGAGTCATTATCTACCCACCGAAGAACTCCTCGTTTGTCGCCGAAGAAAACATCATCATTGGCAACGTCGCACTCTATGGAGCCATTCAAGGTGAGCTCTTTGTGCGTGGACGTGCTGCCGAGCGATTCTGCGTGCGAAACTCGGGTGCTGTTTGCGTGGTTGAAGGGGTCGGAGACCATGGCCTTGAATACATGACCGGTGGTCGTGCTGTCATCCTGGGGCCCACCGGAAGAAACTTTGCTGCCGGGATGTCGGGCGGGATTGGTTATGTTTACGACCCGAACGACAACCTCCTGGGGAACTGCAATCTGGAAATGGTTGAGCTCGAAAAGGTGGAAGCCGAGGAAGACAGGGCCGAACTGCTCGATCTTGTCCGCCGGCACATGGAGTACACCGGTTCGACGGTCGCTCGTGGTCTGATTGCCCGCTGGGAAACGGCTCTTTCTCAGTTCAAGAAGGTCATGCCAGTCGATTACAAGCGGGCTCTGGCCGAACAGAAGAAAGCAGCACAGCAGAAGGTGCTGGCTGCGAATTAAAGGCTTTGCCAGGGATCGATCTGCCCCGCTGCCTGGCGCTCGCTGGCGGCGGGGTGGTTTTCCCCTTCGCATCAATTTTTGACCACCTGGTTTGGAAAAAGCATCCAATATCTCCCAGACCAGCAGATTCCTCTCGATATCACTCGATTCACTTTGCATGGCCTGGCGATCACGTCTGGCCCTATTTCTCGGGAAAAGTGCATTATGGGAAAGCCCACAGGTTTCAAAGAGTTCACCCGCCAGGTTCCGGAAGATCGTTCACCCAAGCTGCGGATTCTTGACTGGAATGAATTCCACGATCACATGGCCGAGGACGATCTGCGCAAGCAGGGGGCTCGTTGCATGGATTGTGGCGTCCCGTTCTGTCATACGGGTCAGTTGATGGCTGGCATGGCGGCTGGTTGCCCGATCAACAATCTCATTCCTGAATGGAACGATCTGGTTTATCGTGGCCACTGGCACGAAGCCCTCGATCGCCTTCATAAGACCAATAACTTTCCTGAATTCACAGGTCGTGTGTGTCCCGCTCCTTGTGAAGGTTCCTGTGTGCTGGGGATCACCAATCCTCCGGTCACCATTAAGAACATTGAATGTTCGATTATCGACAAGGGCTTTGAAGAGGGTTGGGTTGTTCCCCGGAAACCGCTTTATCGAACTGGCAAGAAAGTCGCAGTGATTGGCTCAGGGCCTGCCGGTTTATCGGCAGCGGCTCAGTTAAACAGTGCGGGTCATCTTGTCACGGTCTTTGAGCGCGCCGACAGAATCGGCGGGCTGCTCATGTATGGCATCCCGAATATGAAGCTTGAAAAGCACGTCGTCGAGCGGCGCGTGAAGTTGCTCGAAGAAGAAGGCGTTGTTTTCAAGACGGGCGTCGAGGTCGGGCGCCAGCTCCCTGCGGATCAACTCAAAAAAGAGTTCGACGCCATTGTTCTCTGTATGGGTGCCACACGTCCGCGTGATCTTCCGATTGCCGGCCGGCAACTCAAAGGGATTCACTTCGCGATGGAGTTCCTCCACGCCAACACCAAGAGTCTGCTTGACTCTCAGCTTTCGAATGGACAGTACATCACTGCCAAAGATAAGCATGTGGTCGTCATAGGTGGTGGTGATACTGGTAATGATTGCCTGGGAACATCGGCCCGTCATGGCTGTAAGAGCCTGACAAATCTGGAAATCGTTCCCAAGTCGCCTGATGAGCGTGCGGCGAATAACCCCTGGCCGCAATGGCCCAAGACATACAAGGTCGATTATGGTCATGCGGAAGCTGCCGCTGTTTTTGGCCACGATCCTCGCCTGTACAGCACGACAGCCCTCGAATTTGTGGGTAATGACGCAGGCCATGTGAAAGCGATCCGCATTTCACAGGTTGAAGCGGCTCCTCCCTTTAAGCCCATTGCCGGGACAGAGCGAGAGATTCCCGCCGATCTTGTCCTGCTGGCCATGGGTTTTCTCGGGCCTGAATCACCGATCTCGGAGCAGTTGGGGGTCAGCCTGGACGAGCGTTCGAACTACAAGGCCGAGCACGGCAAGTTCGCAACGAATGTCCCGGGTGTGTTTGCCGCTGGTGACTGCCGACGTGGCCAGAGCCTGGTGGTCTGGGCGATCAACGAAGGCCGCGGCGTGGCCCGCGCTGTTGATCTGCATTTGATGGGGAAGACAGATCTGACCGTGTAATCGGTTCTGCCGATCGATGAATGATGAAATCTCGATGATTTTCGACGTGGCCCCATCTGCAACTTCAGAGTTGCGATGGGGCTTTCTTGCGAAAAAATCATCATGTTCAGATGATAAGTTTGCGCCTTTATCCTGCAGCAATTCGTGGTTAGCCTCGTTGCGGGCAAAAGGCAGTTTTCGTAGTTTGACGAAACCTCTAAACACCCCTGAATGTGTGCAAAGTTTCCTATGCGAATTGCCATTGGATGTGATCACGGCGGATTTCCACTGAAGGCGAAGGTTGCCGAAGTGGTGAAGTCGTACGGTCACGAAATTGTTGATCTGGGGACAGATTCAAGCTGTTCCGTCGACTATCCGGATTATGGGCTCGCAGGGGGGCTGGCCATTGCCCGCCGGGAGGCGGATCGCGCGATTCTGCTCTGCGGTTCAGGAATTGGTATCAGCGTCGCTGCCAATAAGGTACCTGGTGTGCGTGCGGGCGTCTGCCACGACACTTACTCGGCCCATCAAGGGGTTGAGCACGACGATATGAATGTCCTTTGTCTGGGTGCCCGGATCGTCGGCGAGGCACTGGCACTTGAAATCGTGCAGTCATTTCTGAATGCGAAATACACCCACGAAGAACGCCACGCCCGTCGTCTGGCGAAACTCCTCGAAATCGAACGCCGTGCCAATTCGGGCGAGTGGACGACTCTGTAAGGTCATCGCAACACCAGTCAAATTCTGGGTGGCATGCCTTGGAACCGCAAAGATCAAAACAGTGCGATAGGGCGTTGTTAGATCAGGGTGGCCCGGAAGAAGATTGAGCGGACACTAAAAATCAGCGGCCACTTCCCGAACAGATTTTTTCCAAGAGAAAAACATCAAACCCGGGTCCATCATGCGACGGTGGAGTCGCATACGAACGAGCGGGATCTGACCATGTCAAAACGACATGCGCCACTGGTGATCCAGGCTCTCGTGAACAGGGTTGGCACCTCCGGCGTGATTAAGACGCCGGGTTTGATGGCGAAGTTGTCTTCGACAATCCCGTTTCCCACAAGTCCAAACTCTCTCCCCTTTCCGGTCATTTCTGCCGCTGAACCAGTTTTCTTCGAACGTCGTGGGGTGGTCTCCATCGGCGAGCTTCCGGTGACAAGTCCCCATCGATTTTGCAGTTCAGCGGGAAGTGTTTTGGGCCAGACATGGTCATGGATGGCTTCAAAATCGGTGGTTTTCACCTGGCCATCGGCGAATTTCGCCACATGCACTGGAGAAGTGGCCTGAAATCGATGGTCCTTGCAGCTTCTGCCGATCTTTAGTCACTTCAACGAACGAATGCCCGTTGACCTGCTTCTGTCGATTGAGCGATACCGTTGCTCGGAAGTGTGGTCGCTGGTTCGATTCATCGGACCAACGATCAGTCGACAGTCCTCGCAATTGTCCTGCCCGCCTCTCCTTTCGCCTGCCTCGCTTCCATTTTTCCTGCCTCACCATTTGTTGTTGTCTCCTCGCCTGATCCCGCCACAGACGTTTTTTCCTGCCATCTCTTGAACTGGTCAATGAAGCTCATGCCACGAGGTTCATGCTGGTTGAACACAGGATGAAGACATGCCTCATCGCTCAAAGACATCTTCATTGCTCATTAATGATCTGCAACCAGCAGTTCTGCCAACGTCTGCAGCCATGCAGTCGCCGGTCTTCGATTCAAAGGGCAGTGTCGATCTGAAAAGCCATTCCCTACTTGCCAGCAGGCTTCTCCCCACCGGTGGAACTCCTTTCATTATGCACGACACCCACTCTGGCTCTGGTTCAAAAACTGGCAGTCTGGCAACTCGTTGTACCGGTGCCCTGGGGTTGGTTTTACTCGCAGCTTTCACAGCGTCGCTCTCTGCTGTGGGGTGTGCCAATATGGTGGAATCGCGAGCGATCGAAAAATTCGCCGCAAATCTTGATTCGGCCAACCTGTCGGCCCTCAAGCACACATCTTCTGATGCGTTCAGCCAGAAAGCTCTGCGCACTGCCGATGCGATGGATGATCTCAAAATCCTCAATCTGCCGACGGGCAAAACGTCGGTCATCAAGGTTGAAGAGGTTGATCCCAAACGCAAACGAGTCACTGTCGAAGTCGGTGAACAAAAGAAGGAAATCTTCTACGACCTGGTCTTCGACGATAAGTATCGCCAATGGGTCGTTGACGACGTCTTCATGAAGCAGCGTAAGCGCGGTGTGACTGCCTACAAATCTGTGACCGAACAAATGGATCTGCTGCTCAGTGTCCGCGAGGCGATTGAAGCGTGGCAGGAATCGGAAGTTCCCACCATCTGCGAACAGATGACACCCGAATTCGCCGCTGCCTTCCGCAATCTTCCCGATGATTACCGCACTAAGCTCACCAAGATTGTCTCTGGCGAGAAACGATCCTCGAAATCGACTCGTCCCGAGGCTTCTCTCGATGAAAAGACAGCCATTGTCCGGCTTCCCCGCGAGCGTGGAGAAACGGTCTGGACACTCGTGCTGCAGGAAGGGCATTGGCTGGTGGCGGATATTGCCATCGATTCCAAGGAAGAAGTCGAGCAGATTCCTTCGGTCTACAAACAATCGCTGGCTGTGCTGCGCTGTATGGAATTCCTCGATGCCTACGCCTCGCGTGATCGCGAAGTGATCAAGCCGTTCTGTGGGCAGGAGTTTTATGAAGGGGCCATTGCCCTGGGCGATCTTTCGCTCATCACGCTCCCCCGTCCGTCAGAAAATTCTCACACTGTCGAGGTTAAAATCCAGAAGGCCCGAGCAGACTTTACGCTCACAGGCAAGGAAAACGTCATTCATGTGGCCATGCATCGACAGGGTGGAGATATCGTCATTGGCGATCAACCCCCCGTTTATGAAGTGACCGAAGTTTCTGTCTACGATATTGCGACCAATCAGGAGCAGCATCTGACAGCGGTCTTCACCGCACAGGCCATGCTCGAATTGTTTGTCGAGGCGATCGCCCAGCGAGATATTACGACTCTGCGGCAACTCTCGACTTATGACTTTACAAAACGTGTCTGGAGTCAGGTCAACGATCAGAATCTGCCCGGCTTACCTCTCGAAGTCTTCGACGAACCTGAGATTCAGATTCTCGGACGCAAGTTCGAAGGTGCTCTGACTCGCTTCTATGTCATGCAGAATGGCCAGGAACTCACCTACTTCCTGAGAGAACAGCAGGGTCAATTCCGTATTGATGACATCGAATGGAAAATCTCGGGCCGTCCGGCCTCAGTCAAAATGACAACCGAACTGATGATCCCTCTTCAGAACTTTGCCTGTGCCATTTCGCTGGGGCGTGATCCGGCTTATCAGAACATTGCTCTGGAAAATCTGCAGAAGTGCTGTTCGGAAGAATTTAACCGCGTGGTCTGGCGGCAAACCCAGTTTGTACCCAACTCCGGTATGTCGGCGGATACATTCCTGGCGACTTCGCTCAAGGGTATTCAAATGGGTGAAGGCCTTGCTCTGGTCCGACTGGGGGAATCGCAATTTGGAGCTGAAGTGCGGCTTCGAAAAGAAGGCGAACGCTATGCCATCGACGAAATTTTACTCGTCGCTGGCGTGGAGGAAGCTCAGCGTCTCGATCTCCGTCGCACACTCAAAACTCAGCTTGCGGAAGGGACAGCCAAGCCTCCTGTGCCAACAGGCCGGGAAGAAGTGATTGGCCAGTGGTCGAAGGATCAGCAGGTCATGCGGGACAGTCAGGTTGTCCCGGCAGCGGCGAGTGTCGAATTCAGCGCACCCACTCCCAAAATGCCCGCCAGGAAAAGTGACAGCTCCATCGTCCCATCGCTTCCCTCAGGCGAAATGCCGGCTCGCCTGCCCGTGGAACCGATGATGAAACCTACCCAGAAGTCCAGCCTGCCCACGGCACAGCCTAAGGAAACGTCTCTTCACCATCCAGGTCAACCTGCTGTCCCTGAACAAGATGCTCAGTCTCACAGTCATCCCATGACACCCACTGTTGATGCATCGGAGATGCTGCCCACACGATATGAACGAACAGGCTCTGTGGGTTCTAAGGTGATGAGCAACTTGCCCGCTCAACCAAAGGTCGCTTCTCAGGGGATGGTTCCTGCGGCGAGCCACAATCAGCCAGCCGCCATTGAAACCCAGTCGACAGCGGACTGGGCCAACGCTCAATTCGATCAAGCCTTCGAGTCGACAGCCAGCAGCAAGAGTCCGCCTGGTCAACAATCTGAACCGATGCCACTGAAAAAGTAGCGTCGCGTATCGCATCGTTGATTATGTGTTTATGTAGGGTGCATGAAGTTCCTACGAAATGTACCAGCGTTCTCATGCTTTCAACTGTTTGATTCTTACTAACAGCCCATCGCTATTTGCTCGGAATACGGATCGTCGTGTAGTCCTCGGCGTCAATCTCGGGTTGAGAGGTGTGGAGCGTTTTTGTGATTTTTCCATTGCGGCCTTTAACCACCAGTTGATGCTTGCCTGGTGGTGCAGGGATTTCGAGCTGCCGCTGTCCTTCTTCCCATTCGAAACGCTGGCCATCCAGTTCCGCCCAGACCTTCAATCCCTTGCTTAAAGGGTTGTCGCTTCTCAGTACAATTTTCCCGGGCCGATCACTGGGGGGAGCTTGCGGGTCAACGAGCGAAAACTCAGTTCCCAGGAGCGAAGCCTCATTGGTGTAGGTGTCGATCTGGGCGTGAACCACGGTGGGCTCCTGGAATTCAAAATCCATCTCTAACTCATCACCCGCTTTCCATTGCGGGACAAAGAGCATGATGGGTGCTCGATACTGTTTGAGTTTATCGGACTTGGTGAACCCCATTTTCATCATCACCAGGGCATCGCTCAAATTCTTTTGGCTCACGTTCTTGAGCTTGAATTTTTTCGAATCGACTCGTCGGAACTGTACCAATGGTGAATTTGCAACGGGCCCGGCATGCTTGGCAGCATCGGCCACGAGAACTTTGCGAGCATCCATCACGAGATTCTGGAACATGTGATCTCGATTGTTGGAGGTACCATCTCCAAACAGAAGATCGCTGAAGTCATTACGATCCCGTTGGGCAATCACCCAGGCTTTCAGATCGTCGTCATTCGAATTGGCAAGATTTCTCAGTCGCGAGGCTTCAGAACGGGCTGAGCCGGATTCATCCCGTGTGCTGAAAACGGGAATCTGCTCACCGAGAGGGCCCGTCTCATACTGCCCTTCACGTTTCATGAATTCACCATTGTTGATTCTCCGTTCAAGATCGGCGGCATCTTCCAGCAGATTCCGCCGTATTGCCGCAAGGTCGATGTTGGCGTCGGCCTTGGCTCGCTCCAGCATTTTTGTCGAATACTTATGAAGTTCTGGAGCAGGGTATTTGGCAGCCGCTTCGGCGGCCTGGCGCCACTGAACTGCGTAAGGGCGATGTGTATCCCGTCCGGGCATGACGTACTTACCTGAAATCGCTGCCGCCAATTGTGCAAATTCCATCGATCGAGGCTTGTAGCCCGTCTCAGGGCCGGGAACCAGCGGCGATTTCTTGACCTGTTTTTCAGGTTCGGGCTGACCGGGGAATGGCTTCCATTGTGGAGGATTCTGCCTTTCTCGCTCCAGCTCTCGCTTGCGTTCAGCCAGCCCCGCTGCAAAACCCGAACCGGCTGGTTTGTTGTTGGGAAAAATCAGATTGAGCGTCAACTCTCCCTTACGAAGAAATTTTTCGCTATGAGGCGACTTCTCAATACGAAAGCTCCGTAAAGTGGAACCTGCTGGCAGATAATTCCCACTAACACCCGCAAGACCCGTGAACTCAATTGTCTGGTCGGCTTCTTCCACTATCAGCGTCAGTAGCAGCTTCACATGATCCGCCACTGCGGATTTCAGCTTGATGCGAGGTGTCAGTACGATCTTCCCAGTTCCGAGGTCGAGTGTATTTCCCTCGATATTTCTGGCGAGTTCGCTGGTCACATCGTTGACGGCACCCGGAATGGCAGCGGCACTCTTCCAATCAAACAAGCCGTTTTTTTCAGCGGCGGGAGCGATTGGCTGTGAAAGCAGGCCCCAGGACATTCCCACAAGCAACCAGCAGGCCCATGGCACGATGTTTTGTGTTCGAGACATCCGCTTCACCCAGAGAAGATTCCGAAAATCGCCAAAACTGCATGATCAGCAGCTTACACCGATTCATGCGTCAACGAAGTAGCTTGTTGGCCAGAAATTCTCTGAAAGTTTTTAATGAGGGGATAACTTCTTATTTGAACGGTGAGGTGGTTGAGCCGCCAATTGGGGGCGTTCCCAGAATCCTTAACTTCAAGAAACGATGGCTGGATAAAAGCTCATTTCGCTCTCATCGGCACCAACAATTGAGAATCGTGGCCGGGTACGGCTTTTGACATATCCATATTTTTGATGGCGGGCGATAATGGCAAAATGATGGGACGGCCAACCACGCCCGTAAGAGTATGGCGACTTGCTCAATTCCAACTTGCACCCGCATTCGAAAGTCATCCTGTGGATTCGTTGCTCATCGCTCGATGGCAGATGGCCTTCACGCTTGGCTCGCATATCATTCTGGCCTGCTTAGGCGTCGGTTTACCCGTTCTCATGCTCGCAGCCGAGTGGTTTTCGCTACGCACGAATGATCCTCTCTGGCGGGCACTGGCACACCGCTGGTCGAAAGCCTTTGCCGTTCTCTTTGCTGTCGGTGCGGTTTCCGGGACAGTTCTCTCTTTTGAACTGGGCATTCTCTGGCCTAAGTTTATGGGAACTTTTGGCAGCGTGATTGGGTTGCCGTTTACTCTCGAAGGATTTGCCTTCTTTCTGGAAGCGATCTTTGCCGGGATCTATCTTTATGGCTGGAATAAGCTTCCCCCTCGCCTCCACTGGTGGACTGGCGTGCCGATTGCCCTCTCGGGTGTGGCTTCGGCCTCCTTTGTCGTCACAGCCAATGCATGGATGAATGCGCCGCGTGGTTTCACCATGCGCGACGGTGTGGTTGTCGATGTCGATCCTATTGCTGCAATGACGGGGCCGACAGCGGCCGTCCAGATTGTCCACATGCTGCTGGCGGCTTACATGGTGACTGGTTTTCTGGTAGCAGCTTTCTATGCCTGCGTACTCTGGAATAAACCCACCTGTCTCTATTCCCGCAAGGCGATGCTGCTGGCGTTATGGATGGGAACACTGGCCAGTTTTCCGCAGGGCCTGGCGGGAGACTGGGCCGCAAAAACAGTGGCGCGTACTCAACCCATTAAGCTTGCAGCCATGGAAGGTCAGTTCAAAACCGAGACCGGGGCTCCTCTTCGAATTGGTGGCTGGCCAGACACCATCACTCGCGAAACCCATTATGACATTGAGATTCCCTATGCGCTGTCAATCCTCGCATATGGTGATCCTCATGCGACAGTCCAGGGCCTCGATGATTTCCCGCGGGAAAACCAGCCGCCAGTCGTCGTCGTGCATATCGCTTTTCAGATCATGGTGGGGCTGGGAACTTTACTGATGGCGTTAGGTGGCTGGACAATCCTCTCGTGGTGGATGAAATGGCACCCTGCAGATAACCGCTGGGTTTTATTGGCAATCATGGCCTCCGGCCCGGCGACAGTGCTCGCGATGGAAGCCGGCTGGGTCGTGACAGAAGTTGGCCGCCAGCCCTGGATTGCCCATAACGTGATGCGTACCAAAGATGCGGCCTCACACATCCCGGGGCTGGAATGGCTCTTTTTAGCGACGCTCGCCATCTATCTGGCCTTGTTCGCTGGTTTGACCATTGTCCTCCGATTGTTGGCTGCACAGCCGATCCCAACGTCTTCGAATTCGTTTTCCCTCCCGGCAGCGTCAGATCAAAGCTCTTTGTCATGAATCCCGAAGCTATCCTCCCTGCCTCCCTGCTTTACGGCATATTGCTGCTGGCACTCACGGCTTATGCCATTCTCGGCGGTGCCGATTTTGGCGCGGGAATCTGGGAGTTCAATACAAGTTTTCGCTCGCATCGTCGGGATCGCCAATTGCTGAGGGAAGTGATAGGCCCGGTCTGGGAAGCCAATCACGTCTGGCTGATTTTTGTGCTGGTGATTCTCTGGTCGGCCATGCCGCGGGTGTTTCAGCATCTGTGTGTGGTGATGTGGCTGCCACTGCTTCTGGGATTAGCAGGAATTGTCTGTCGTGGCGCGGCCTTTATCTTTCGCGCGTATTCGCCTGTCGAAAACTCGGTCACGCGTGCTTCGACTGTGCTCTTCGGTCTGGCTTCGACGGCGGCGCCATTTTTTCTGGGAACAGTCGTGGGAGGGATCCTGACCCGTGAGGCCACAAATCCCCGTTTATCGCAGACAGCGTGGCTCAACCCTCTGGCGATCTATAGTGGATTTTTTGCAGTGGCTGTCTGTCTCTACCTTTGCTCGGTCTTTCTCTTCCGCGAAGCTGGCCTGCGCCACGAGCGTTTTCTGATGGAGATCTGGCGGAGCAGGGCCATGCTCTCGGGGGTCTGGACAGGACTTCTGGCCATGGCAGGACTTGCGTTTATCAGCAGCGAACAACCGGAAATGGCGCGACGACTGATCTGGGGCGACTCTCCTCTGGTGCTGCTTTCCTGGGCTGGCGGGATGTTTTCAATGGTCGCGCTCTATTTTCGCTGGCCGCTGGCCGCCGTCCTGGCGAGTGTTCTGGCGGTGGCTGCAGTCTTGTGGGGGGCCGGCTTAGCCGTCTCGCCCGCAACGATGATCCCCGAGATTCCACTGGATCAACTGGTGGCTCCTCCGTCTGTCCTCTGGGCCATGCTGGTGGCGATCGCGGGTGGCATGCTCCTTTTATTACCTTCGCTGGCATGGCTGTTCTGGCTGTTCAAATCCTCTTCAGCACTTGACCATGAGCATCTTGCCCATTCCAGCCATCCCTGATGCTGATTTTTGGCTAAATTCACTTTGTTCTACTGGCCACGATTCCGCTCATTCGGATCTAGACCACTCTGCTTCAATCAATCATCATGAAGTGGCAGAATATTTCTCGGGCCTGTGAGTGATGTTCACTGGCGGCTTCAGGGGTCATGAGCAATGGTCATCAACATGGATGTGAGCGATACCTCTCCCACCAGGTCGAACTTCTGGTATCAGGTGCTCCTGATCCTCGCCTTGTTGTCGATCATCTTCGATCCCACCCGCGTTCTCGCACAGACGACGAATCGTGCGGCTGCTGCAGGAACGTTGAAAGTTCTCCAGAGTCAACAGGCCAAGCTGGAAGAAGAGTTTGCCGCCAAACTTGAGACTCTCGCCAAAGAGTGCGAAACCCGCGTGCTTCCCAATGCAGCTGTTACCGTTCGAGCGGCGATCACACCGGCAGATCGGGCAGCCTTTCTCGCCAGGCCTTTACCTCGCGAAACCCGCGCAGAAATTCCGCTTGCGCTCCCTGCAGATGATCGCTTCTGGCAAACTCAACTTCGCTTTGAACAGGAGAACCACGCCAAGAATTTATATCTCCATTCACGCAAGGCCTTACATGCGGGCTTTGGCAGTTATGCGCTGGATCTTGTACGAGAAGTGGCTCAGCACGATCCCGATAACAGGCCCGCTCGTAAATTGCTGGGTTATGTGCAGCAGGGCCAGGAATGGATGACGCCATTCGAAGCCGACATGACTCGCAAAATGTATGTGCGGCATCCGCAGTTTGGTTGGATTCTCAAGAAGCATGTGCCCCGTTACGAAAATGGGGAGCGGTTCGTGCAATCCCGCTGGGTTTCGGCAGAAAAGGAAGCCGAGATTCGCCGTGATTTCCGTCAGGCATGGGAAATTCGTACTGAGCACTTTCTGATCAAAACCAATCACAGTCTCGAAAAAGGAGTTGAACTTGGGGATGCTCTGGAAGCCTTTTACGACTTCTTCCACCTGCAGTTCGCTGGCTTTTTCAATACCCCCGAGCAGTTGGCTCAATTGTTTGATGGGAAGACTCAGGCACGAACGGTCTCAAAGCCCCATGTGGTGCATTACTACCGTACCAGGCTCGAATACAACGAACGCCTGAAGCAGTTTGTTCCACAGATTGATATTACGAATGGCCTGTATCGACCGACTGAACGAATCGCCCACTTTTTTCACGATCCTGAAGTGAGTGCCAAAACAACGCTCTTTCATGAAGCCACTCATCAGTTGCTCTACGAGATCGGCCGTGATCGCGAAATTGCCCGGTATGAAAACTTCTGGATTGTCGAAGGGATTGCCTGCTATTTCGAATCGTTCTCTGAGAAAGATCTGGGTGCCAGCCTGGGCGATCCTCGTTTTGATCGCTTTCTGGCAGCCCGCTATCGATTCCTGAATGATGGCTACTATCTGCCACTTCGTGAGATGGCACCGCTTGGGATGCAGGCATTTCAATCGAGCGAAAAACTGGCCTGGAACTATCAGCAGGCTGCGAATCTGACCAAGTTTCTTATGGAAGCGGAAGGTGGCCGCTATCGAGATGCGGTCATTGCCCATCTGTCCCAGATCTACTCGATGAGTGATCTGAAGCGTGACAGCGTCGATTCGATCGAAGAGCTCGTGGGCGTTCCATTCGAACAGCTCGATGCAGGGTACCGGGAGTTTGTGATTCAGCAGGAAGAACTGGCTCGCAGCCTGCCACCTGCCAATCCCGCAGTCATCACACCTTAATACGTCGGGTAGCCCGGCCAACTTGTGGCCGGGTGCCGAAGGCACAAGACGCTGCGCCATCCGCGTGATGGGCTTAGAAAACGGTTCATCGTCGAGCAGCCCACTCGCTGTGACCCTGAGACGAGACGTGGCTACGAGGTCTGGTTCATCACGTCTGTTCCAGTGTCACGCGCATGATGTGGCGTCTTGTCGCTGCGCAACCCAACCGCGAGGCGGTCGGGCCACTCGGTCACCTTCGGCCGGCTCATGTAACCTGTGGGTGGCCCGGCCAACTTATGGCCGGGTGCCGCAGGCACAAGACGCTGCGCCATCCGCGTGATGGGCTTAGAAAACGGTTCATCGTCGAGCAGCCCACTCGCTGTGACCCTGAGACGAGACGTGGCTACGAGGTCTGGTTCATCACGTCTGTTCCAGGGTTACGCGCAGGATGTGGTATCTTGTCGCTGCGCGACCCAACCACGAGTTGATCGGGCCACCCGGCATTTGGCCAATTATTCAGCACTCATCGTGGCAGGTTTGGTTTCTGCTTTCCCTGCATAGAACGTCACCTGGGCACTCATTTCGGGCTTCAGATACATCCCTTCTTCATCGGCTGGGACACTGATGGCCACTCGCACTGGGATGGCCCCTTTGGCTCTGTCCGCAATGGGCATAAGTCGTGAAACCACACCATCGTAAGCGCGATCTGGAAAGGCTTCCGAACGGACTTTGCATTTCTGGCCCGGGAAAACCTTTGAGATATCCCGCTCCTGAATGGTCAGATCGACTTCCAGTTTGGAAAGATCGGCCAGGTCACACAAACTGAAAGAACCATTAAATGCCACCGGGTTCACAATGTTCCCCTCTTCGGCATTTTTCTTGAGAATCGTTCCCGAGATAGGAGCCACGATCGTGCAGTTATCCAGGCGCCACTTGGCTCGTTCCAGTTCGGCCATCGCTTTATGCAGGTTCGCTTCACCCTCGAGCTTCCGCTCTTTGCGAAAACCATCTTCGGCCAGTTTGACCATCGCTTCCAGCTTGAGCACACGCTGAGCCTGGGCCATGAGCTGAGATTCCGAATCCTCAAACTCCTGTTTGTTGAGAATCTTCTGTCCGTAAAGCTCGGCATTACGTCGAAAGGTTTGTTCCAGTTGTTTCAGCGTCGCTTTGGCTTCCCCCAGTTCGGCCTGGGCTTGAGCGATTTCTTCGGGACGGTTTCCTTCCCGCAATTCCGCGAGCCTGGCTTCTGCAGCAGCCACGTTGGCTCTGGCTCCTTCATAATCAGCTCGGTACTCCGTGGGTTCCAGCTTCGCGAGGACGAATCCTTTCTCCACGCGAGTTCCTTCCTTGACGTTCAATTCAATAATCCGGCCACTCACCTGCGGGCTGACCAGAATCTGCTGCTCGGGGATGATATACCCCTGTGACAGGAGCACCATCGCTTCCGGATCAACCGTGGCAGAGTCGACGGGACGGGTATCATTTTTTGCAGGAGCTGTCGGATCTTTTTTGGATCCCGCAGTTGTCGTCTTCCCATCACCAGCGATGGTCGTCGAGGCAGGGGGATTGCCGCTGTTACCGCCTCGAGGGCCACCGACCTGATAGACAAAGGCGAACAGGAAGATAAACACGAAGCCCGAAATCGAAAGTGTGGCTATCAGCCAGGCAATCGAGGTGGAAGCGTTGATCCCCGCATTGGCAGGGGGTGGGGGTAGTCGCAATCCCTGCACGCGTTCAACCATCGCAGCGGATAACGCATCACGGGCAGTACCTGCAGAGTCCATACCAGCGATAACCTTCCAGGGTCACAAAATGTTGTCGCGACTTTGTTTCAATAGATCTTCAGAAACTTTCGGCGGGAACTCATGGCTTTCACAGTCCCCGAATTCGATAACAAAAAACTTTCAGCGATCTTCAGTTATAGACATCACTGCAGCCGTTGGGGAGTCCTCATTCCGTCAAATTTCAGTAATCGATTGTCGAATCATTCGTCATTTCCAAATTGGCGAAGAGGGTTTGGTGTCCTGAGAAAAATCCATCACCCCAAAGGAAGAAGCGTTTCCAAGCAGCGTTCGAGTCCAGTGCCGGGAGCTTACGACGGTTCGCAGTTACCGGAATCAAACACTGAACGTGTGCCATTGTCATTCCGGCAGGTTACACGAATTGTCAGTTTTCATCAGGATTTGATGTGATGAATAGCTGGCGATGCGACCCGTTGAGGCTCAAACGTGGCAGACGTTCGACTGCAGACGCTGATTCGCCAATCGCTTTTCGTACGGATGGGATGGGAGATGTGTGAAATCTTTGCCCCTTGGCGGCGAATTTTCTGGGCAGTCGCGCTAAACTTCACTTGTTCCGGGGATCAATCGGCCTCCGCATCTTGCACTCTTTTGGCCGATGGATTCTCGAGACCATTTCGATACTCGAAACACTGATCGTGGCCACGCCAGCCATGCCGTTTCAGTTAACGCCAGCTAACCCTCTGAGCTTTCCATGACCAGATCTGAAATCACGATTCGTGGTGCCCGAGAACATAATCTGCGTGACGTCAGCCTGGTCTTGCCCAAAAACAAACTGATTGTGATGACGGGCGTCAGTGGCTCCGGAAAAAGCTCACTGGCCTTCGATACGCTTTACGCCGAAGGACAAAGGCGTTACATCGAGTCGCTTTCCACATATGCCCGTCAGTTTCTGGGTTCCATGCCCAAGCCTGACGTCGATTCGATCACCGGGCTGGCTCCTTCGATCTCGATTCAACAGAAAACGGCTGGTCGAAATCCGCGCAGTACCGTAGGTACGATCACCGAGATTTACGACTACCTCCGAGTGCTGTTTGCCCGAGTTGGCCAAGCCGAATGCCACCAATGCCATCGCCCGATCACTTCGCAGGCTCCTGAGAACATCGTCGAGCAGATTCTCATTTTACCTGCCGGAACAAAGTTTCAGATCCTGGCACCACTCATTCAGCGACAGAAGGGAGAGTTTAAGGATCTCTTTGTCGATCTTCTCAAGCAGGGCTACCTTCGCGCCAGGGTTGATGGCAAATTCATTTCGCTGAGCGAAAGTCTGCAGCTTGATAAGCAGATGAAGCACACGATTGACGTGGTGATCGACCGCCTTGTGGCTGGAAAATCGACTCGCCAGCGTGTGGCCGAAGCTGTGGAAAATGCACTCAAGCTGGCGAATGGGCAACTCATTGTCTTGCAGGATTCTCCTGAAGAACTCCTCTCTGCCGCCATTCAGAGCGAAGACGATTCACCTTCTCCGGAGAACCCGAGCGAACAGTTTTTTGCCACAGCTTATGCCTGCACCCATTGCGGTATCAGTTACGATACTCCCTCGCCGCAACTTTTCAGCTTCAACAGCCCTCAAGGGATGTGTGCTGACTGCAACGGTCTTGGCATGCGGCACGATTTTTTGCTTGATCGGCTCATTCCCGATGCATCCCTTTCTATCCAGAAGGGAGCACTCGCACTTTCTGGCAAACTTTCCAAGCTGGGTCGCTGGCGGAGGCATCTCATTGATGGTGTGGCTGCGGCGATTGAAAAAACACTGAGCCTCAAGCCCGGTGAGTTCCTGAAAACCCCGTGGAATGAACTTCCCCAGGCAGCACGCGATCTCTTCCTGGATGGATTGGGCAATCAGCATGTGACCTACAGCTTCAAGCACTCGGGCGGAGTGTGGAAGCATGGGGGGAAGTACACAGGCTATGTCCGCGAATTACTCGAAGAGTACCGCAAAGCCAAAAACCCGATGCGCCGCAGGCAACTTGAAAAGTATATGGAAGTCGTGGGGTGCAGCACTTGCCACGGTTCGCGACTCAACGCCCAGGCCTGTAACTATTTTATCTCCAGTCAGGCTATGGAGATTTCTACGCCGGCGACAGTACGGAGCGGCTCCTCATCGGCGGCTTCCCAACCAAAAAAACAGCGTCTGTCACTCCCTGGGGTTTGCCATCTCAGTGTGGGGGAAGCGTTTGAGTTTTTTGAACAACTCGATCTGGATCCGACTTCGCAATACATCGCTGAAGAAGTTCTTAAAGAGATTCGTGGTCGTCTGGGTTTTCTTTTGCGATGCGGTCTCGATTACCTCGCGCTGGATCGTACGGCACCGACGCTCAGTGGTGGCGAAAGTCAGCGGATTCGTCTGGCTGGACAGATTGGCTGTGGCCTCGTGGGTGTGGTTTATATCCTCGATGAACCATCGATTGGCCTGCACCCTCGCGATAACGAAATGCTGCTGGGGAGCCTGCAGGATCTTCGCGATCAGGGTAATACCGTGATCGTGGTGGAACATGACGATGAAACGATGAAGGCCGCCGATCACATTATCGACTTTGGCCCCGGCCCCGGTGTTCGTGGTGGAAAAGTCGTGCATGAAGGGAGCCTTGAAGCACTTCTGGCAAATGAAGAGAGTGAAACGGGAGCTTATCTCTCAGGCCGAAAGCAGATCGAAATCCGCGAAACACGTCGCGCAGGAACAGGAAAATCGATCTCGATTAAAGGTTGCACGCATCACAACCTGCAAAATGTCGATGTCGAGTTTCCACTGGGGAAGTTCATCTGTGTGACCGGTGTTTCCGGTTCGGGCAAGAGTTCGCTGATTAACGATATTCTATGGCCTTTGCTCAATCGCGAAGTCAATCTGGGTGAAGGTGCGCCGGGTGCTCATCAAAGTTTTGACAATCTCGCGCTGGTCGATAAGGCCATCGATATTGATCAGTCACCGATTGGTCGTACACCTCGGTCGAACCCTGCCACCTATGTCAAACTCTTCGACCTGATTCGTGATCTTTACACACAACTTCCCGATTCTAAAACCCGCGGGTTCAAACCGGGACGTTTCAGCTTTAACGTGCCTGGTGGTCGTTGCGAAGCGTGCGAGGGGCATGGCTCCAATAAGCTTGAAATGGATTTTCTCGCTGATATCTGGGTCACCTGCCCTGTCTGCCAGGGCCGCCGATTTAACAAAGAAACTCTGGAAGTGCGTTTCAAAGGCAAGCACATTGCTGAAGTCCTCGATATGGATGTTCAAACGGCACTTGAACACTTCGAAAACCTCCCCAAGATCAAAAATCTCCTGCAGACTTTGCACGATGTCGGTCTCGACTACATCAAGCTGGGGCAGCCCTCTCCCACGCTCTCTGGAGGCGAAGCCCAGCGGATCAAGCTCGCGAAAGAACTCGGCAAACGCAGTACTGGCAAAACGGTCTATATTCTCGACGAGCCGACAACGGGTCTGCACTTTGTGGATATCGCCCACCTGCTGAGGGTGTTGCATGGCTTTGTGGATGCCGGAAACACCGTCATCGTTGTCGAGCATAATCTTGATGTGATCAAGACTGCCGACTGGGTGATTGACCTGGGGCCCGAAGGTGGCAAAGGTGGTGGCCGAATTATCGCACAGGGGACACCAGAAATGGTGGCCCAATGTGAGGCCTCGTACACAGGTCGGTTTCTGGCGAAAGTGCTTGAGACGAGCGGTCGATCCATTGCTCAGCCCACTTCACCGGAGTCGGCAGCTTCTTTGGGGCTCGCAGCCTCCTCCACTGGTAAAGGGCCGGGAACGAAGAAGAAACGCAAAGGCACCGCCGAGCAGAAGGTCGAGATGCCGCAGAAAAGTGTGGCTCGTACGCTTCCTCCGGAGACAAAAGTTGCTGCGCCTTCCCGCTGGCAAGCCGCTTTGCCACTCAAGCAGCAGGCCTCTGAAGCACAAACCAACATTGTCATTCGCGGGGCGGCCCAGCACAACCTGCAGAAAATCAGTCTCGATATCCCTCGCGATCAGATGAGTGTCTTCTGTGGCCCCAGTGGTTCCGGCAAAACCTCACTCGCCATGGATACGCTCTATGCCGAAGGCCAGCGGCGGTATGTCGAGTCGCTCTCGTCGTATGCGCGGCAGTTTCTTGGTCAGATGCCCAAGCCCAAAGTCGAGCATATTCACGGTCTTCAGCCCTCGATTGCGATTGAGCAGAAGACGGTCGGCCACACTCCTCGCTCGACGGTCGGCACCACGACGGAAATTTACGATTATCTCCGTGTCCTCTATGCCCGCCTGGGCACGCAGCATTGCCCTGATTGTCGCATCGCGGTTGAATCGCAAACCACCGACGACGTGATCGATCTCCTCATGGCCAAGCCGGAAGGGACTAAGCTGCTGGTTCTGGCACCGCAGGAAGTTCCCGTTGGCCAGCAGTATGCGAAAGTATGGGAGCGGCTGAAAGAGCAGGGCTTCAGCCGGGTGCGAGTGGACGGCACCACCTATCGACTGGAGGAAGTTCCCGAAATCGACCGCCGTCGGAAGCACGTGGTCGAAATTGTCATTGATCGCGTCACGATAGCCTCCGGAAGCCGCCGTCGTCTGGCCGATTCTGTCGAAGCAGCCTTCGATCAGGGCAAAGGCGTGATTCGTGTCGCCTTCGTCGATGACGACAAGCCGGAGAACTCGTGGAAAGTTCAGCCCTTCAGTCTGTTTCGTGCCTGCTCGCAATGCGGCAGAAGTTTTGAGACATTGGCACCACACAACTTCTCGTTCAACAGTCCCTTGGGATGGTGCGAAAGCTGTGAAGGTCTGGGCACTCAGCAGGGCACGAACCTTGCGGCTCTCATTGGTGATCCCACACGAACATTACGCGAAGGGGCCATTTCGGCCTGGCCGGATCCTCGGCAATCTCCCGCGATGTTCGAACTGTTAGACGCCTTGAGCCGGGGAGTCGGTCTTTCGCTCGATACGCCATTCAATCAGCTCGAACCGGCTGAGCAGCGACTGGTTCTCTTCGGGGCTGGCGAGCAGTGGTTTACGGTTTACCACGCCGATCAGCGCGCAGCGTCCCCAAAGCCGAGTACCAAAGCCGCAGCGAAATCCAGGAAGTCATCCACGATCGATCAGTCGGTCAAGTATCGCTTCCAGTTTAAAGGGCTCTACCCGGCTCTCGAAGAAGCATCACGCGTTTCGTACTCATTCCGCCAGTCTTTGTTTGATCTGATTGGTGAAGTTCCCTGCTCTTCATGCGGTGGGAGTCGCTTACGAGAAGATGCTTCTGCCGTGCGCCTGCAAGGAAAGACGTTACAGCAATTGTGCGAATTGCCGCTCAATAAAGCTCAAGAGTTTCTGCATGGTCTTACGCTCAACAAAACCCAACAGAAGATCGCGGGAGACCTGCTGGAAGAAGGGGCTGGGCGCCTCGATTTTCTGGTTGATGTCGGTCTGCATTACCTCACCTTGAGCCGTACACTTCCGACACTTTCTGGTGGAGAAAGCCAGAGGATTCGTCTGGCGGGTCAGTTGGGCCGGGCTTTGACGGGTGTGCTGTACGTTCTCGATGAACCGACGATCGGACTGCATCCCAGCGATAATGGGCGTCTGCTGCAGGCGCTCAAGAAGTTGCGCGATCTTGGCAATACTGTGGTGCTCGTTGAGCATGATCGCGAAGTTCTCGCTGCCGCCGATCGATTGTACGATTTCGGCCCCGGTTCTGGCCGGTTAGGTGGCCTTGTCACAGCGGAAGGAACACCACGCGAGATTGAAAACAGCGACGAATCGCTGACAGGCAAATTCCTCTCTCTCAAGGAAGATATTCTCGTTCCGACAGAACGCCGCGTCCCTGCAAGGTTTGGCAACAGCCAGGCACCGGTGGATCAGCCAAAGTCAGGCACTGCGACCAAGGGGAAGGCCAAAGCCAAGGTGGCAGCCACTTCCCAACCGACCGCAACGAAGCCTCTTTTCTGGCTGGAGTTGATCGGGGCGCGGCAGAACAATCTTCGCAATGTTGATTTGCGGATTCCTCTGGGGGCGTTGACAGCCATCACGGGTGTTTCCGGAAGTGGCAAAAGCTCATTGATCTCCGACACTCTTGGCAAAGCGATTGCCCGCAAATTGCATCGTTCGAGCGAACAGCCCGGGCCCTATGATGAACTTCTCGGGCTGGATTACCTCAGCAAGCTGATTGTTGTCGATCAGCAGCCACTCGGAAACACCCCCGCATCCAACCCCGCGACTTATACCGGAGTTTTTGAGCACATCCGCGAGTTGTTTGCTCATCTTCCCGAGTCGAAGGTGCGTGGATATCGACCCGCCCGCTTCAGCTTTAATCGGGCAGGCGGTCGTTGCGAGACTTGCGAAGGGAACGGCCAGAAACTGATCGAGATGCATTTCCTCCCCGATCTGTGGGTCGAGTGCGATACCTGCCACGGACGCCGCTATAATCCTGAAACTCTGGCGGTCAAGTTCCAGGGGAAGAATATTGCCGATGTGCTTGAGATGCCCATATCTGAAGCCGTCAAGCTGTTTGAGAGCTTCCCCAAGATTCGCGGGCCGCTGGCAGTTCTCGACGCGATTGGTCTGGGTTACCTCACATTGGGCCAGCCCGCACCGACGCTTTCCGGAGGGGAGGCTCAGCGCGTGAAGCTGGCGGCTGAACTTGCCCGTCCCAGCACTGGCAGCACCCTTTACCTGCTGGATGAACCGACAACCGGCCTCCATTTTGATGATATCCGCAAGCTGCTCAAGATCCTGCAAAGCCTCGTCGATGCGGGGAATACTGTCGTCGTCATTGAACATAACCTTGATGTGATCAAAACCTGTGACTGGATTGTCGATCTTGGCCCGGCAGCCGGTAGTGAAGGGGGGTACATCGTCGCCACCGGTACGCCTGAAGATCTCGTCCGCATCGCTCAAGGAGAAGTTCCTGAGGATGACGCAGCGACAAAAAATCCTCGGCAGCATGTCTCGTTGACCGCTCAATGCCTGGCCCCAGTGCTGGAAGCAAGCCGGAAGGGGGCCCGTGAAGTCTTTGATGCGAAGGCCGCCCTCGCGCGCCGCCGGGATGATCTTGATCTCAAGTCGCTGGGCAAAAGTGCCAAAATGCCCTGGGAGGTCGATGGCCGCAAGTGGCATCTGGTCGATCACCTGGCCAATTCGGGTCGTCCTGCGAAATGGCCAGTCTCGCTCCTGGAAACGATCTTTGAACCGTTAGAGGAGGATTCAGGCGTCACAGTGATCTGGAATGATCGCAGTGTGATTGAAGCCAAATCCAAAGGGAATCCGAGCTGGTTTATTCATGCACTGACCGGTGATGAGTGGTTGCTGCAGGCGAAGTTCCGCGTGGCGAAGGGAACCTTCGACCAGACGGAACTGGCCGAATCCCTCGATCTTCTCGATATTGATGATCTTGATGAACTACCGATTTACAACCGGGCGGAGCGTGTTCGCGTGAAGGCCATGGCGGGCGGCTTGCAGGAGGTGACGATCTCTCTGGCGAAGGCTGATGATGTCACCACTCCCGCCTTTCAGACCTTCTTCAAAGAGGCACTGGCCAGCTATCTTTCGCTGGGCGAAAAAGCTGAGGCGTCGAATCCTGAAGACCTGATGCCCTGGAAGAAACTGGGTCGCAAATGGCACCTCATGCGGAAAGGTTTTCTGAAGGGGAAAGTCCTCTGGGAACCGGCTGTCGCTGAGGCTCTCTTTGAACTCATGGAGACCACCTTCCCGGCGGCAGAAGTTGACTGGACGCAGAAGATGCTGGTGAAGTACCGCCTGGTTCCTGCCAGGGCAGAAGCCAAAGCCGGCGTGAAGCCCCGCGTCCTGGCCAACATCATCACCAAACGCACTGGCAGCCTCGATATCGAACTCTTCACTCCCGCAGGAACGGCCAGCAGTCAGCCCTTCACTCTGGGCGAAATCCGCGATATCGGCGAAGAGCCCGCCATTGAAACGAATTCCGAAGGCGAACAGGTCATCAAACTCAGCTTCGTATCAGCCGATCAGGTGAAGAAACCCACGCTGCTGAAGCTCCTGAAGAAGCTGGGTGGAATTTAATCGCTGGGTGGCCCGGCCAACTGGTGGCCGGGTGCCGCAGGCACAAGATGCTGCGCCATGCGTGTGAATTTCTCAGAAAACGGTTTATCGTCCAGCGGCGTGCTCGACGCGATGGTTGGGAGAGGCAAAGGCACGATTCCTCGTTGATCAACACTGTTTACCATGTCACGCACAAGATGTGGCATCTTGTCGCTGCGCGACCCAACCGCGAGGCGGTCGGGCCACCCGGTGAATCGGGTGTGCCGATATGAAAATTGGGTGGCCTGGCCAACTTGTGGCCGGGTGCCGCAGGCACAAGATGCTGCGCCATCCGTGTGAATTGCTTCAAACATGGTTCACTGTTGAGCACCCGCTCGCTGTGACCCTGGGACGAGACAAGGCCCCGAGGTCTGGTTCATCAACGTCTATTCCAGAGGCACACGCAGGATGTGGTGTCTTGTCGCTGCGTGACCCAACCGCGAGGCGGTCGGGCCACCCGGTGAATCGGGTGTGACGATATGAAGATTGGGTGGCCCGGCCAACTGGTGGCCGGGTGCCGCAGGCACAAGATGCTGCGCCATCCGTGTGGCATGCTTCAAACATGTTTCACTGTTGAGCAACCCGCTCGCTGTGACCCTGGGACGAGACAAGGCCCCGAGGTCTGGTTCATCAACGTCTATTCCAGTGGCATGCGCAGGATGTGGCGTCTTGTCGCTGCGCGACCCAACCGCGAGGCGGTCGGGCCACCCGGGTGGTATAGTCATATTGGACAATCGCTGATTCACACGGGGAACCATGCCCATGCCCATCACCACCGATTTTCTGATGACTATTGCCACGATCGTGGGCCGAAAGCATCTGCGGACGGTGGAGAGTGAGTTATTGGTGTATGAATGTGATGGCTACACCATCGAGAAGAATGTCCCCGAGGTGGTCGTCTTCCCGGCTTCTACCGACGAGCTTTCCCGCGTGATGAAGGCGTGTGCTCAGTCCCAGATTCCCGTCGTGCCGCGAGGGGCCGGGACGGGGTTGGCTGGTGGCTGTTTACCGATTGGTGGCGGTGCGATGATTGCCACCACACGCATGACGGCCATTGAAGAGATTCATCTGCGAGATCGCTATGCCGTTGTTCAAGCGGGCGTGGTGAATATCCATTTGAACCGGGAACTGGCGGGGTCGGGCTATCATTATGCTCCGGATCCTTCCTCGCAAAGTGCCTGCACAATTGGCGGCAACGTGGCGACCAACAGTGGTGGGCCGCATACCCTCAAATATGGTGTGACGGTGAATCATGTCCTGGGGGTCGAGATGGTCCTGCCGGATGGCTCCATCGAGGTTTTTGGCGGCCCACGGGGAACCAGCGATCCACTCGACCTGACAGGGCTGATGGTGGGGAGTGAAGGGACTTTAGGCATTTGTACGCGGGCCTGGGTACGGCTCACACGCGATCCCGCAGCGTGGCGAACATTGCTGGCCATCTTTCCCACAGTCGCTGATGCCACCAATGCCATCAGTTCGATCATTGGGGCGGGATTGATTCCGGCGGCACTGGAGTTGATGGATCAGGGGATCATTCATGCGGTCGAAGCGGCATTTCAATACGGGTTCCCGCTTGATGCAGGGGCGGTGCTGATTATTGAACTCGATGGGCTGGAGATTGCTGTCGAGGAAGAATCAGTCAAGATTGCCCAATTACTCGAACAGCACCATGTGCGGGAAACACGGGTGGCACAATCGGCAGCCGAGCGAGCCGCTTTGTGGAAGTGCCGCAAGCAATCGTTCGGGGCCATCGGCCGGCTCAGCCCGAGTTACTGCACACAGGATGGAGTCGTGCCGCGCACCCGGCTGCCAGAGATTCTTTCATTCATCCAGCGCACCAGTGAGAAATACGACATTCGCATTGTGAATGTCTGCCACGCGGGTGATGGCAACATCCATCCCGTCCTGCTGTTCGATGAACGCCACGAAGGGGAACTGAGTCGAGTACTGCAGGCGAGCGACGAAATCCTCAACGAATGTATTCGGCTGGGCGGGAGCATTACCGGCGAGCATGGCATCGGCGTCGAAAAGCGAGCGTTTCTGCCGAAGCTGTTTTCGCCGGTTGATGTCGAAGTGATGTCGCGTGTGAGAAGCACTTTCAACCCGGAAAACCTGTTGAGCCCTGGGAAGATGTTTCCCGCAGGTTCAGGTTGTGGCAGCGAACACATCGAACGCGTGCATCCCGGCAAACAGGCCAGTGCCTGAACTGCTTCTTGCCTGAAAAACTTCCACCAGAAGAGTTTCTGAGTGGGAGTGAGTTGTGCGATCACGAATCAGGCCGCTTTTGCGTTTTCGCCACCAGAGGGCTGATGAATGGGCGGACGCTCAAAGATTGCCACCTGGCGAATCCCATGAGCCAGCCAGTCGCGCCAGAGCATCTGGTAGGAAGTCCAGATCTCGGGAAGACGCTTGAACTTCAGTTTGATCGCCGCTTCGAACAGACGAATGGCTGGTTCAATGGTGAGCGTATGGAGCACAACGAGTCGTGCCTGTTGCCTGGGAAAATGCTTAGCGGCATATTGCAATCGAGCTCGCAGATTGTAGAAACCTGCTTTGCCGCGAATCTGTTTGGACGAGCCACCACCCAGATGCCTGGCGCGTGCTCCGGCGAAGTAGACCGTGCGATATCCAGCCTGCCTGGCGCGTTCGCAGAAGTCGACCTCTTCAAAGTAAACGAAGTATCGCTCATCCAGCCCGCCCAGTTGATGCCATACTTTGCGTCGGACGAGAAAGAAGGCCCCGATCACTTCCTCGACATCGCGCGTGGAAAGGTGATCCCATTCTTTCATGAACAGAGGCGGGAACCAGCGGGGAAAATAGCTATCCAGCCGCCACGATTTCGCGATCAAAGAGAGGGGCGTCGGTAACCTGGAGCAAGTTCGTGAAACGCGACCACGCTCGTCTTCGAGCTGGATGCCGCAGATGCCAATGTTTGCCTGTGCGGGCTCAGATAGAAACTCGATAACCTTCGAGATCGATTGTGGGTAGAGGATGGAATCCGGGTTGAGCAGCAGTACGAACTCGCCGGAACTGAGTTCTGCCCCCTGATTGCAGGCCATGGCAAAACCAAGATTTGTTTCATTCCGCAGGAGCTTGAAGGGATAGGGTAATGCGGGGATGTTCTTCCACGAATTGTCGCTGGAGGCGTTATCCACCACGATGACTTCAAGTGCTTCTCGGCCCTCGCAGTTTTCCAGCGAATGCAGACAGGCCTGCAGCATCTCGCCGCCGTTCCAGTTGACGATCACGACAGAGACGAGTGGCGGCTGTACCTTGTGGCCGGCAGAGAGCGTTGATCCGAAAGCAGGTGTTTCGATCAATGTCGATGGAGCTGGTGGGAGTGGCGACCAGGGGATCATCGTGTTCATTTCCAGGCATGGAGACAGTGATCGAAGACCTCGCAAATTGATCCGCTAGGCGTTTGACTTCACAGCAATCAGTCGCAAGGCGTCGCCTCGATTGTCGGCTTCGCTTTGAGCAGCCAGCTTCGTAAAGTGAGGTTTGCCCGCCTTCAGCCAGGCGTTGTATTTCTCGTGCCCCTTTTTGACAGCCATCTGGGCCGACTTACGAATCCACGATCGCATGCCGATCTGTTCAATCCCGACGGACGAGAAGCGACCCTCAGGAAGAATTGCGGCCAAGGACCGTGGGCTGAAGTGATTGAGATGCCTTGGGGCTTCGAGTGCGAACCAGTCTTCCCGGAACTCGGCAAAACTCCAGCTCTCGATGTTGGGGACTTCCAGAACAAGTTTTCCACCGGGGGCCAACAGATCAGCGGCTGCTGAAAGTGTGGCCCGAGGATCAGGAACATGCTCAAGCACATGCCATAATGAGACGACATCGTAGCTGGAAGGCTTGAGTTCAGGATGAGGAATCGTCCCGGCGAGAACGCGAATCCCTGTTCGCTCCTGGACTTTGCGGGCCACATCGCTGGCGTAGTCGATCCCTTCGACATTCCAGCCCAGGCGTTTCATGCGGGTGAGAAAACCTCCCGAACCGCAACCCACATCGAGCAACCGGCCCGAGCCAGTCCAGGGGATCCATTCATGCCGGGTGAACTTGGTACGAAATCGTGATGAAGCCAGTCGGGAGGCCATGCGAGTCAACAGGCCGACGGGTTGTGGCGGGTAGCCGAAATCTGTTCGCAAGGCTGCCTGTTCAATGAAGCGGTCAAACGCTTTGAGGCCATCGCCCGAGTTGTGATCGTAAGGCGAATACTCGGCGGGATAAAAGTACCCCAAAGAGGCCAGTGTGGGCCGGGGATTGGTAATGACCATTGAGCATGATTCGCACTCGACGATGGGAAACTTCCCGCCAATTCCCGTGAGTGGGTCGGTTGCTTCAATGATTGTGCGGAATTGATGAGATCCACAGCATGGGCAATCGATCGATTCGCGGAAGATTTCCGGCTGGAGTGTACCTGGGGCAATCGCCAGGGCCGGTGCCGTGGCCTGAGCACCCCACGCATCGAGGGAGAGAGCTGCCGACATGCGAATCCTTTCGCCGGACATCGGCCACCCGCGGGGAGCAACCGTATCGGATCATTCCAAGATCGTGAATTGCGACGATAACAAACGTGCTATTTAATCTAAATCGGGGCTCACAATTGCCGCAAGATCAACTTTGACAACCACTTTCGCTGGGAAACCTGTTGAAAAAGAAAATACCCTCTGATTCAAAACCAGAGGGCATTTCGCTTTAGGAGTTGTGACAGATTCATCGCTGGGGCAGTCAACGAAAGGGATGAACCCGGCTCAATTCGATGAATGATGAGATTCGATCACCGAATTGAGGACGAAACTTCGCGTCCATCCCACAAGGCCCCAATAGCATCAGGCATCCTTGATGGTTTCGATCCGCCGCTGGATGTCGATATTCACGCTCTGGTAGCGAGCCACCAGTTTGCCCGGGCTGAAGATCTCGCGTGAGAGCTGTTCGATATCGTCGGCACCGACGGCACTGGTGAGGATGGTCGAAAGATACTGCATCCCGAGTCGTGATGGCTGGAACTTGTCGGCATCGTAAAGTGAGGGGTGCACATGCCGGGCATGAATGCGGCCCCATTGATCGCGCAGGCGTTGGGCAGGGATCGAATCGAGGCGGAAGCCATCTTTGGCAGACCACTGGAGCGTGGCAATGACGTTGTTCTTACCCTGGTGCAGCAGATCGACAGTTTTGCCACCGAGTTGTGTCGCATAGAAGCGATCAAACAGAATCGGACGACCACCTCGCTGAGTATGACCCACCTTACGGGTGAAGATCGCCGAATCCCCCGATTCATGCTTGCGGCGGCTATCGAAGAATTCATCACCAAATCGCTTAACCAGCATGCGCTTCAATTCTTCAGCCGCACCGCTGAAGACCACATTGCCTGCGGGGTCGAAGCTCTTATGAGCCGCACCCAGTTGATGGCCTGTCGAATCGACAATCCCTTCGCCAATCGAGATGACCACGTGCTTCTGCAGATCGTAAAGCTCGGCAATACGTCGTTCGAGACGATCCATATCGAGCGGCACTTCAGGAATCAGGATGATATCGGGCTGGCCGTAAGCAGAGCCGAGCGGGATATAGCCGGAATCGCGTCCCATGACTTCAACAATTGCAATCCGGCGGTGGCTTTCTGCCGTCGTGCGGATGCGTTCCATCCCCTGGGCGACCACAAAGCAGGCTGTGGCATAACCGGGAGTGGCAAAGTTGATGATTTCATCGAGTTGAATGGCTTCCCGCTGAGGTTTGGTCAGCAGTTCTTTGCGGTCGCCCGCTTCGTTCCATTCGTGAACTTCATCGAGATAGTTGAGTCCCAGATCGTTATCGATGGTTTTTGGAGCCAGAACGCAGGGGAGCATCTCGGAAAGTGGCTGCATGCCGTTGATTGTGCCGTCACCGCCGACACAGATCAGACCTTCAATGCCCAGTTTTTTGAGCCTGCTGCCAATCTGGCCCAGGAGTTCACTTTCGGCGGGATCGACATAGGTGCGGGAAGCACCCAGTAGAGTGCCCCCTTTACAGGGATCGAGTTCGGGAATGGTGGTGAAAAGCGGGTTGAGCCGCACATGAGGTGTTCGCGGATCGACAAGGCCCGCATAGCCTCGAATGATGCCATAAACCTCGATCTTGAGGGCATTGGCTCGCTCGACAGCCCCGTAGATGGTGGCATTGAGTGCGGGAGTATCACCGCCGGCAGTCAGAATTGCGATCCGCTTCATTCTCAAACCTTTGTCACAAAACAGGAGGGATTCCTGCAGTTGTCTCAAACGTCAGTGCCACTCGGCTCGCTTGGGCAGTTCCTCAAGGCTCCTTGCTCACATCAATAATAAGAAACAATCCGTTTCTGAATTCATTGAATAGAAAAAGGAGATCAATAACTCTGAAGGAAACGCCTGCGATACGAAAGGACACTGCATTCACTGCGCCAATCAGTTCCAAATCACGACGAGCCCGAGGGCTCTGTGTGCCGCTGTCATTCGGAGTGCTGAAATTCAGGGCGCATTTCAATCGTTGAATGCGCGGAGGGCAACTCTCGCGGGCAAATCTCACACGATTGTTGGGAAAAAAGATCAATGCATAAAAACATGCAAGCGCAATTGCATGTTCTGTGGGCAAATCTGCTCGTTTAAGTGTCTATCGCTACGCGCAACAAGTTGCAGTGCTGAACTGCAAACATGACGAAAAACTGTCCTGCGCGAGTCGACGATTTACTGTTTGTGCCTGTCAAAGATCTCCAGCATCAGGCGGCCGCTGGAGAAGTCGCGTCTTCGGATGATTCGGGGACTTTGCAGAGGTAAATGCCCAGTTCATAGAGCACCAGCAAGGGGGCCATCATCAGAATCATACTGGCCGGATCACCAGAAGGGGTCAACAGCATCGAGGCAATCGCGATCACAAGAATCGCCATTCGCCGCTGCTCGCGGAACATTTTGGGAGTCACCACGTTGATCTTGGCGAGGAACATCATCACCAGTGGGAGTTGAAAGCTGATGCCGAACATCAGAGGAAAACTGACGGCGAACGAAATCCACTCTGAGATGCGAATCTGCGGGTTGATTCCCAGGCGGGCGTTGTAACCCAGCAGGAAGTCCAACATCAGGGGGAAGACAGCAAAGTAACAGAACGCCGCCCCAGCGAGAAACAAACCAATGCTGAAAGGGAGATAGATATACACATACCGCCGTTCGTGAGGATAAAGCCCGGCAGCCACGAAGAGCCACAACTGGTAAATCACCCACGGGCTCGCGAGGACCAGTCCCGAAACAAAACCCACCTTCAGGTAAGTCATAAAGGCTTCCTGAACATTCAGTGCAATCGGCCGCACGCTGTTTTCGGCCGCCTTGCGCAATGTTGAAAAGGTGTCGCTCATCACCTTGACGGTGATCGATTTCCCCTTGAGTTCTTCTTTCGGTGCCGGTAACGACTCCGGGGCGACCTGATGCAGTTGAGAGAGTAATTCATAGGCTGATAACTGCAGATCGATCGATTTGCTGGGGCTCGTTTTCTCCGTCTGGAGCTGTTCAAGTTCCTGCTTCAGTTCTTTCGTATCGGTGGATGCGGGAGTCTTGTTTTCGTAGCCCAATAAAGCCCAGAACGAATTCGAGAGATATGAGAAAAAATCACCCGATGACATCTGCGGCTCTGCCTGGACGAATTCCATCATGTTGTTTCGTACGAGGGCTGCATCAATCGGCTGGCGGATGAAAGCGACAATGTATTCGCCGGCATAGAGTGAAAAACAGACGGCAATCACCAGTCCAATCATCGCACGAAAGACGTGCACGCGGAGCACTTCGAGATGCTCGCCAAACGTCATTGTCGAGTCGTCGAAGAGATCCTTCGTCTTGATGCTGGGAGTGGACCTTGATTTGGAAACGGCTGGAGACGGTGTGATCTGCGGGCTGGCCATGAAATCCTCAAGGGGATGGCGGTATCCGAAATTCCGTTGTTGCCGCAGTTCCAGTGATTCGAGACATCATCTGATTTGTCACATCATCGGGATGAACTCGAAAGACCGCCTGGCAAATGTCGGTTTCTGGCACCGTGGAGAAGACAAAAAGGCAAACCCAGGGAGTCATCTAACCCTATGCTCAATCCCCAATGATTTCCGAGGATTGACAGACAAAGGCGATGGACCGAGGTCAGCCGACGGGCACCAACTGAGAAGCAGTCAATGCAAACGGCTGTCCCATCAAGAATACCAGAACCTTCGCCTCACGCCAATTGGGAAGATTTGACTGGGCGATTAGTGGCTATTTGTGCAAAAAGCCACACTGAAAATGGTACCGCAGCAACCGTGGTGTCGCGAAACGCCCGAGGCACCATCTTCGACTTGTCTGCCTGGGGAAGGCGTCAATCGCGACCTGTCAGGCGTCGATTGTGCAGACAGCGGAGCCTATTTTCGCAGGTGGTGTTCGTGAGGTCTGTTTGAGCAGTTGCACGCAAGATATGCATTGATGCGGCGTTTGCATGCATAATTATAGTGCTTTTGGGAACACTCATGAATGGATGTATGCGATTCTGGTGTAGTGTAAAAGGTCAATGCTATTGTCGTTGTGATGCTTTTCCGACTGTTTGATTACAAGATCGTCAGCTTCTTGGATTTCGGCATGAGGAATGCAAATAGTCGAGATGTCTATAGTTAGACATATTCAAATGTCTTAAGAGAGGGTGGTTATGCCGAGATCCCGTGGTTTTACGTTAATTGAGTTGCTGGTGGTGATTGCGATCATTGCGGTGCTCATTGCCTTGCTTCTTCCCGCCGTGCAGCAGGCGAGAGAGGCGGCTCGACGGACACAGTGCCGTAACAATCTCAAGCAACTTGGTCTGGCCATGCACAACTATCATGACCAGTCGAACATGTTTCCGATGTCAACCACACGAGTGACTGGCTCAGGTCAATCAACCACGACGGCTGCCAGTTGGATTGTGCGACTCTTCCCCATGATGGATCAGGCGACCGCCTACAACACGCTCGTCTTTACCGACAATGATTTCACCATGGAGCGTGGTAAGAATCGCGCCTGGCAGACGATGAATAGTTTGAGAGTGGCGGGTCTCAATTGCCCATCCAGTCCGTTGCCGACAACACGTACACAGAACACGAATACTGCTACCAGAAACCTGCCATCAACTGTGACAATTCCGACCTCCATCTCGATTCAGACCACGAATTACGTCGGGATTTCAGGTGCTTACGATGCTCCCGGCGGCGGTACGGCCAATGATACGATCTGGGAAGGGGCCCATGGTCGGCAGGTCTGGAATGGAATCATCAATCCTCCCATTAAGGGCTTTTCGACAGTGGGCTTGCAGAAGGTGACGGATGGTTCCACCAATACGGTGATGGTTGGTGAGCAGGGCGATTATCGAAATTCGTGTGATTCCAACAGTCCTCCGCAGCCTAAAGGGCCTCTGGTTGATATGCGTACCAGTAATTCCAGTGGTGGCCTGTGGGCAGGCGGGCCTGGCGGAGAAGATTCTGTGGACCAGTACTACGGTTTCTGGGGAAACGTGACCAGTTTTCGTCCCCCAGGTGGTATCAATTACAACGCCGATTGCCAGGGGCCATTTGGTTCCATGCCTTACTGGTATGGTGATCCTGGTTATCACTATGTCTTCAGTTCAACTCACACGGGTGGAGCTCACTTCCTCTTTGCAGATGGTTCGGTCAGGTTCCTTTCGCAGAACATGTCTCAGTCCATCCTTAGTGCTCTTTGCAATAAGAACGACAACACTCCTGTTGGTGAATTCTAAAAAGCTTCGCCTGGTCTGGTTATCAAGCGATCATGCATTGGTGTGGTGTTTTTGGAATTCTCAAAGGAGTTTTCAATTGAGGTTGTTGTCTTCGCTTTTTCATGATCATCAATATCGTCTCACGGTGATTCGATCTGGTCTGTACAGTGCCTGGTTTGGTGTCGCAATTACGATCTCAGGTTGTGGAACAAGTGATACTCCTGTTCTCGCACCAGTCAGTGGGAAGGTCACCCGTGAGGGTGAGCCAGTTTCTGACGCGATGGTGATTTTTACCCCGGCAAAGGGTTCGGCTTCTTCCGGCACTACAGATTCACAGGGCCGATTTGAGCTGCGCTACTTTGATGGTCAAGTTGGCGCTGCTGTGGGCTCGCATCGAGTGAAAGTCACAACAGGTAACCCCGGTAAGCCATTGCAGCCTGGAGATCCTCCCCGTCCGATGCTTGAGCCACCAGAAGATATTCTCATGCCCGAGGCGTTTGAGGTTCGTGTTGGAGAAAATTCCTTCCAACTGCCTCTTCCTCCCAAAAAGAAGGGGTCAGCCCGTACTTGAAACGTGCGTGTAAAGATCAATGAAAAACAGAGAGCGGATTGTCAGTTCGACAATCCGCTCTCTGTTTTTAGATCAGACTGAAGTTGATGTGCTGCGATTGGTCTCAATCAACCGTTTTGGGGCGACTTGCCGCACAAAACCTCTTGATGATCGATGAAACTCGGCGTGGTCAATTTGACCCGAGTCACTCACACCCGAGCTGTACGGCTTGTGTTGACACCGGCTTCAATCATGTTCTGAAGCTCGCGAATCTCGGCCAGTTCCTGCTTCCGCTCTTCATCGGTCAGATCCGATGAATCCCGGAACTCGAGCATGCGGCTGCTGCGGACAAATCGCAATCCCCGCTGGAGCAGTTCACACTGACGGCTGGTGAGTTGGATTTGGAGTGATTCGCTCATGAAGACCTCAATAATGGAGAAACTCCCGCATTTATGGCCGATGGGCCAATAACTCGCTGAAGTTTCCTACCCAAATTCTAACCTGATGGATTTTCGATCTCAAGTTCCTGTCAAGATCGATTTTTCTGCAGACAGATTCACCGGGCCCATGCCCTAGCTCAATCCGTCTTCGCAACTCCTTCCTGGAGAGACTTCATGCTGGCATCTGAACAGCAGTTCTAATGCCAAACATTGGGATTCTACAGCAAATGAGCTGCAAGGCTTCCAGAAACATGACGGTCGTGCCTCAGTCTCAAGGTCGATGACACTCGGACGGCGCACGCGCCTTTAAGATCGGCCTTCCGATCCGGCGAAATTTGCCGGAGGCCCGCGCAGCGACAACCTTCACCTAACCCTTCCAACTGGAAGTGGCATGGGTCAATGCAGAATCTGCAATACTCAGGCAGATCGAACAGCAAAGATTCTGGCTGGTGAAACAATCACTTTCTCATCTCTGGGGAACTGATCATTTCGTTAATGGCACAAAAAATGGCACTGAGTTTTTGGGAAAATTCGTAGTAATCCCAATTGTTTCATCCTGAGCAAATGTTCTAATGGTTTTGCGCCCAATGATCTCCGACAGTTGACCTTGCATGAGTTGTGATCCAGCAATTCAGGAGCATCATGGCCCGTTCTCACTCCCCACCTGGAAATGATCAGGCCCGGAATCCAGCTTCAGCCGGTACTGCTCTGGCTGTTCCTTCTCTGCTGGCAGGCCTGGAGCTTCCGCAGTCTGACTCCATGAGCCGACCTGCCGTGCCGAATCGCCGGAGTGCCTGGTTTGTCAGTCTGGTTCTGCACCTGGTGTTACTGCTGGTGTTGTCGCTGATTACGTTTTCGGAAGTGATTCAGCTCCCCTTCGTGATTGAATCCGGCCTCGCCACGACGCCCGAAGAACTGATGCCTGTGACGATGGATGCGGCTGCTGCGGTGATGGATCCCAAGGAATCCTCCAGCCAGGTCTCGGCAGAAGGAGCCATGGGGGCCGATTCATCAGGCGTTTCTGTTCAATCTTCGATGGTGTTGAAGGAGCAGATTGCGGGTGAGTTTTATGGGCCGGGCTCACAAACTCCGGGAGAAGTCATCAGTTTCGAGACCTCGCAACTCTCGCAACCTGTTCTACGGGCCGGGAAAATGACCCGAGCCGACGGTGTTTCCGGGGCTTTGGATATTCTGACAGAGGAAATCGCTCAGTCACTACAAGAAGGACCGACGCGAGTCGTCTGGATTCTGGATGTTTCCCCCTCGATGACGGAATACCGTCAGGTGATTGCGGATCGCCTGGAGAAAATCTATGCCCAGCTCAAGGCGATGAAGCTGCCTGTCGAGACTTCGCTGGAAACCGGTTTGATGGCTTTTGACGACAAGCCGCACGCACTTTCGACGAAAACGGTCAAAGACCCGATCAAAATCCGCGATTTGATCAACCGACTTCCTTCGACCGAGCGCGGGATTGAGAACACGTATCTGGCAGTCATGAATGCGAGAAATCGGTATGGGCCAGCGAAAGAGCGGGTTCCGTTTCGAGTCATGTTCATTGTGGTGACTGATGAAGAGGGTTCCGATGTTTCTCGAAATCTGGATCATTGCATTGAACTGATGCAGAAAGATCTCATCCGTTGTTTTGTGATTGGGAAATCGACTGTGCTTGGTCGGCCGGTTGTGGAAACTCATCGGTTTGATCCCTCAGGTCAGCAATACATCAGTGTCGTTGAGCCTGGTCTGGAAACGGCTTACCTGGAGTTCATGGATCCTGCCGCTCACTCGTTTTTTTCGTACAACCAGCCGACAGTTTTGACCGGTGAGGCGGCTTTTGGTCTCAAACGATTATGCCTGGAAACGGGTGGACTGTTTCTGATGTCCAGCACCGATATCGACCCGGCAATTGACCCTGAGATCAATGAGGAATTTCAACCTCGCTACGGAGATCGACATGCAGTTCAACGTTCGCTGCAGTTCGATCCCTTTCGGGCAGGATTGGTGGCTGTTTCTGAAGATTGCAAAACTCTGGCTCTGGGTGTTCCGGGAAGCCGGTTTCCGATACCGAATAATCTGCTTGTCAGCGGACTGACCTTAGCTGAATCGCGAGCCATGGTGGCGGCGTTTGATGCGGGGTTAGCCCGGAATCTGAAATCTCTGGAAGAGTTGGGCCCGTGGCGTACCCGAGTGCGCGACCGGAGATCGATTGCCAATTATGATCTGGCTGTTTCATTACTCATGGCCCAGCGTGCGTATTGTCAAAGCTATCTGGGGGTACTCGAAAAAATCACTTCGGGGAAAGCCAGGCCGAAGCAACCTGATCACAATATGTGGCAACTGATCGCTTCGAGTCCGATTGATGAGGGTGGGCCAGTGGCCGAAAAGCTGCGTGAAAAGGCTCATGAAATGCTTTCCACCGTCGCAGAAAGCTACCCCGGAACGCCGTGGGCCGTACGTGCCAGGCTCGAGTTAGAAGGTCTTTATAGTAAAGGTTGGGGAATCAGTTCTTATAAAATCCAGGTGACACCTGGAGTGATTCCTCCGCGAACACCTAGGCCCCCCCCGATTCGGCAAAATCTTTAAGCACAGAGAATCACAGTTTCGCTGCCGACTGGAGTGGAAGAGTTTCAGCAGAACCAGATCGGGTCTTGCTCCACTTGACTGGCGGAGACGTTCGCCTCAGGAAACTCCTGTTGCAGACGGTTTGCCAGGGCTTCCATGGCAAATCGCTCGGTGGCGAAATGACCAGCCAGTACCAGCCCTGTGTGATGTTCGCGAGCTTCTAAAGCGGTGTGGAAGCGTGTTTCTCCCGTGAGGAAGACATCGCAACCGGCCCGCCGGGCATCGCTCAGATACTCACCCGCTGCACCACAGGCAATAGCGACGGTGGTCACGAGACGTTCTCCATCGCCCACCACCATGACGTGCCCGGATTGCAACACGTCCCGGCAACGCTCGGCAAACGCCTTCAATGTTTCAGGCTGATGCAAAACTCCGCGACGGCCACTGCCCCAGGAACCGCTCGAAGGTTCTAATGGAATCACATCGATGGCAGGTTCTTCGTAAGGATGAGCGGCTCGAAGTGCCTTAAGTGCGGTTTCCAATCGATTCTTCGGGCAGAGAATTTCCAGGCGAAACTCCGGAGCTCTCTCGAAGACACCGGCTGTTCCCACCGTTGGATTTGTGGCGGCAGATCCTTGGAACGTCCCGGTCCCGGCATGGAAGAAACTGCACCGACTGTACTCTCCAATCGTGCCCGCACCGGCTTGCCAGATCGCTTCCGCCACGATTTCCAATGAGTTTTCGGGAACAAAAGTCACAATTTTCAGAGCAGCAGAGAGGGGTTTGACCCGTAATGGCTGAATGGCATGAAGTCCCAACCGTTCGGCCAATTGCTGATTGATACCAGTCGGTGCATCATCCCATGCAGTATGTGGTGAATAGACGGAAATTCCGGCCCGGGCCAGTTTCCAAAGGATCGCTCCTTCCACCGATTGCGTCGTGAGTTTCTGAACGGGCTTAAAGAGCACTGGATGATGCGTCACAATCAGTTGTGCATTGGTTTCGACGGCTTCTTGAGCGACATCGCTGGTGAGCGTGAGGCAGGTCAAAATTCTGCCAGCATCCATCCCGGGGCTGCCGAGCAATAGGCCTGTATTGTCCCAACTGGCAGCCAGGTAAGGGCTTGCGATCTGTTCGAGCACTTCAGTAACGTGCCGCACTGTGGGTACCGACATGGTTTCCAGCCTCAGCTCCAAGTGAAAACTGCGGGCGGAAATCAGGCCCGCCATCCAGGATAAAACGCACGGTGAGAATTTCTGCAGCTTAGCCGAAACAGGGGAGATTCGCTTTTCCGAGGTGTGATCTCCTTTTGTCCGATCTGTTTTCATCCTGTCGATGGAGGAAGTCAGATCCATCAGCGGAATCTGCGGAATTTCTGGTTTCAGGCGTTCTGCCCGAGTGAAATCGAGTGGGGAAGTCTGCCTCCTCGCGAAAATCCTCATGGTATCCGGGTTGACTGGTCGTAATAATCCACTCATTCAAATCGTAGTGGATCACTGGAACCCTCTGTAGGAGTGCCGAGAAGAGTCGTCAGACTTTGCGAGGCACTGGGTTTTCAGTCGATCGCTACGATTGATCAACGATTGCCATACCTCCCCGCGGGGAAAGTTTTGCCATGCAGATTCGGAGTGTCCGCGCCCTTCGTGGACCGAATATCTGGTCGCGTCAACCATGTTTAGAAGCTCTGGTCGATCTGGGGCCGCTGAAGGATCTTTCGTCGGAGCTGATTCCCGGCTTCAATGATCGACTCATGAGCTGGCTCCCGGGCATGATCGAGCATCGCTGCAGTGTGGGAGAACGGGGTGGTTTCTTCGTGAGGCTCAGGCGGGGAACTTATCTCGCACATATCCTGGAGCATGTGACTCTCGAACTCCAGACCATGGCTGGCACCAATGTGGGCTTTGGCAGAGCTCGCGAAACATCCGAAGAAGGTGTCTATAAAGTCGCAATTCGGTATGCCGAAGAATCGGTGGGCAGGGCGGCTCTGGAAGTTGCTCATCGATTATGCCTGGCCGCCGTTTACGACCAGCCTTTCGATATCCAGGCTGAAACCATTCGGCTCAGAGAACTCGCGGATCGTGTTTGCCTTGGGCCAAGTACACAGGCCATTGTTTCTGCCGCTCTCGCCAGGAACATTCCTTACCGACGATTGAACACAGGGAGTCTGGTGCAACTGGGCCAGGGCTTTCGCCAGAGAAGAATCTGGACAGCCGAAACAGACAGCACCAGTGCGATCGCTGAATCGATTGCCCAGGATAAAGACCTGACGAAATCGATGCTTCGCGCTGCCGGTGTTCCTGTTCCGGAAGGTCGCGAAGTTAAGGATCCCGACGATGCGTGGGAAGCTTCTCAAGAGATTGAGGGGCCGATTGTTGTGAAGCCGATTGACGCCAATCATGGTCGTGGCGTTTGCATGAATCTCGAAACGGAAGAAGAGATCCGCGATGCTTTCGTAGTCGCTTCCCAGGAGGGGAGTGGTGTGATTGTGGAGCGGTTTGCTCCCGGATCAGAGCATCGTCTGCTGGTGGTCGGCGACAGGCTGGTGGCCGCTTCTCGGGGAGATGCTGCCAAGATCGAGGGTGACGGTGAGCACAACGTCGCGGAATTGATTCAACGGCAGGTGAACAGCGACCCTCGCCGGGGCGATGATGAGATTTTTCCATTGAGTACCGTCCGCCTCGATGATGGCGTGGTGTTGCTCGAACTGAAGCGGCAAGGCTACACCCCGGAGTCGATTCCGCCGGCAGGTGAAGTTGTGATTGTTCGTCGAAATGACAATTTGTCGATCGACGTCACTGATGAAGTTCATCCGCGCAACGCCGAGCATGCGGTGATGGCGGCCCGGATTGTGGGATTGGATATCGCCGGTGTCGATATCGTTACAGAGGATATTTCACAGCCTCTGGAAGAGCAGGGTGGGGCGATTGTCGAAGTGAATGCCGGGCCGGGATTACTGATGCATCTGCGGCCCGCCGTCGGGAAACCCCGCCCCGTGGGAGAAGCCATTCTTGAGCGGCTCTTTCCACCGGGAACTTCTGGCCGCATTCCTCTGGTTTGCGTGACGGGCGTGAACGGCAAAACGACCACCAGTCGGCTCGTCGCCAGCATTCTCCGTCAGGCAGGAATCAAGGTCGGCGTGGCCACCAGTGACGGAATTGTCGTGGAAGATCGCGTGATTGAGTTGGGCGATTGTGCAGGGCCCAAGAGTGCGCGGGCCGTCCTGCTGAATCCCACCGTCGAGGCTGCGGTCCTCGAAGCGGGCCGTGGCGGAATTCTCCGCGAAGGGTTGGGGTTTGACAAATGCGATGTGGCTGTCGTCACGAACCTGTCTGAGCCGGATCATCTGGGTGAATACGATATTCATACTGTGGAAAAGATGTATTCGGTGAAGCGAACGCCGGTTGACGTGGTGATGCCGGGTGGCTTCGCAGTCCTGAATGCGGCCGATCCGTGGGTGGCAAAGATGTCCACACTCTCTGCGGGCGGGGTGATTTTCTTTGCCCGTGATGAGCGTCAGCCTGTGCTTTCGCAACATCGCAGTGAAGGTAAGAAAGTGGTCTTCGTTCGCGACGGCTGGATTGTCGCGGGTGATGGCGGTCTATCGTCGCAGATTGTGCGTCTGGCAGATGTTCCCTGTACTCATGGCGGACGGATCGGCTTTCAGATCGATAACGTACTGGCTGCGACTGCCGCCGCCTGGGGACTCAAGATTCCGTTCTCAGCCATCGCCGCTGGATTGCAGCATTTCCAGGGAAATCTGGCTGACGATCCGGGCCGTTTCAACGTTTTTCAGTTGGGTGGAAAGACGCTGATCGTCGTCGATGCCCGGAATCCTGCAGCTCTTAAGGCGACAATCGCCGGCCTGGAGGCCTTCCCAAGTCAGCGAAAGTTGGTGGTATACGCGGCGGAAAACGATCGAATTCACGGCGATATCACTCAACAGGGAGAGTTGCTCGCAGAGCACTTCCAGAATTTTTACTTGTATCATTTGCCAGGCTGTGCCATGACGGGTGCGGATGCACCGAGAGAACTTCTGCTCGCTTCAATTCGTGCAACTGCTGATTCAGAAAAGCGTTGCGTGAACCTGGAAGAGGATTGGCAAAAGGCGGTTGATGCGGCCTGGCACGATTTTCGCGAGGGAGATGTTCTGTTGATTCAGGCAGGAGCTATTTCAGCCACTATTCGTAAGGTTCAGCAGCTTCTAGGGTTAGAGCTTGTCAGTAAAGTCTAGGATCGGTGTCCGAATCTATTGCTGTCTTCATCTATGGGACGACGTCAGAAGGATTCAGAGAAGATTCCGTTTCGGGTGTTCAGAATCGACAGTACTGGCAGTTCAAGTGTTTGAAATCACGGGTTGAGATTTGCTGAAGATACAAATTGCGAGGGTTGGTGTTCAGTTTCAGTGAACAAGATTTTTGTTAACCGGGCCTGCGTCACTTGCGTAACTTCGCAGGAACTTATTTCAATCATCTTTGATTTGATTCCTCTTTGCATGACAATTCATAAGACACGAGCAGCAGCAACGTATCAGAGAGCAGGATCTAATCACAAATTCGTCATTCTTGCGACAGCTTTTATCATCTTGATGACAAGTGTTGCTGGAATTGCTTTGATGGAACTACCACTTCGACTCAAAGCGAACTTGTGACTGATCGACCTTGATTTTGACGATACAACAGGATCAACACTCAGTAGCCAGCAGCAGGACTGGCACGAGGCGGCAGGATGTCGCCTGACTGGAGTCTGGGCTTTACAGGAAAAGGGTCATTGGCAGCAATTGATCATTGATGCCAACGACCGGCGGCAGGCCAGTGCCTATGCCACCTCCCAGTGACGACAGTTTGCCGCGACATTGACAAAGGATGCTTTATGGAGTTGGCGAATGTCCGCGCGTTGCGTGGGCCGAATGTCTGGTCTCAATTGACCGTCATAGAAGCCACCCTGGATTTGCGTCAGGTAACCATGCAGTTTCCCCTGGAACTGGCCAAGTTCCGCGGACAACTGACAGAGATGGCGGCCTTTCTCGCACAGGAAGATGAAACCGAAGTCTTCAGCCAGACACAACAGGATCGCTCGATCCTGCTGGGAGTCGCTGAGGTTGTGGTACGACTGGTTGTGGGCCTGCAGAATGCGGCGGGTTCACTCGTCACGCTGGGGCGCGTTGTCGAAACCAGAGAGACTGGCTTATTTCGCATTGCCTTTGAATATTGCGAAGAAGATGTGGGCCGGCAGGCATTGAAGGACGCTTTGCGTTTGTCCCGTCATGCCCTCGCACTGGAGAATCTGCTTCCCGGGCACGCACCTGAGCTGGCGATGTCTGCTGCGGAAATGGTTGACGAACTGCGGACACTCGACCAGCAGATTCGACTCGGGCCAAGTACCAATTCGATCGTCATGGCGGCTGTGGCTCGTGGCATCCCTTTCCGCCGCCTGAATACCCGCAGTCTGGTTCAGTTAGGCTATGGTTGCAAACAGCATCGCATACTCGCGGCTGAAACTGATCGCACCAGTGCTGTGGCCGAGGCGATCGTTCAGGACAAAGAACTGACGAAGAACCTTCTGGAGGCGGTGGGCGTCCCTGTTCCCAAAGGGCGGCAGGTTGTGGATGCCGAAGATGCCTGGGCTGCGGCTCTCGAAATCGGCCTGCCCGTGGTCATCAAACCTAAAGATGGCAACCAGGGCCGGGGGGTCGCGGTTAACCTGTCTTCGAAAGAGCAGGTCTTTTCTGCCTTTGCAGCAGCTCGGGAAGAAGGGCGTGAGATTCTCGTCGAGAAGTTTGCTCCCGGTTCGGATTATCGACTGCTGATCATTGGTTACAAGCTGGTGGCTGCTGCTCGCCGTGAACCTCCACAAGTCGTAGGAGATGGGCGCCACACCATTCGCGAACTGGTTCGTGAGGTCAATCTCGATCCTCGCCGTGGTGAAGATCACGCCACTCCGCTCAGCAAGATTCCGCTCGATGATATCGCCTGTGCCGTGCTGGCCGATCAGGGATTGATTCCCGATTCTGTTCCCGCTGCGGGCCAACTGGTGCTGTTGAGGCGTAATGCCAATCTCAGTACCGGGGGGAGCGCTGCAGATGTGACAGAGTTAGTCCATCCAGAAGTCGCTGCACGAGTGATTGATGCCGTCCGCATGGTGGGCCTCGATATTGCCGGTGTCGACGTGGTGGCAAGTGACATCAGTCGGCCGCTCGAGCAGCAGGGAGGTGTGATTGTCGAGATCAATGCCGCTCCGGGACTGCGGATGCATCTCCAGCCTTCCTCCGGCCAGCCTCGTCCGGTGGGTGAAGCGATTGTGAATACCATGTTCCCTCCCGGCGACGATGGTCGTGTTCCCATCGTGTCGGTCACGGGAACGAATGGCAAAACCACCACGACACGCCTGATGGCGCATATTTTCCGCCAGCAGGGCAAATGCGTCGGCATGACCTGCACCGATGGTGTCTACATCGATGATCGTCGCATAGATACGGGTGATTGCAGTGGCCCGCGCAGTGCTCGAACCGTTCTATCAAACCCCACTGTCGAAGCGGCTGTGCTCGAAACCGCCCGTGGCGGAATTCTGCGAGAAGGGCTCGGCTTCGACCGCTGCCATGTCGCCATTGTGACCAATATCGGCGAAGGCGATCATCTCGGGATGGCCGGCATTGAGACAGCCGAACAGCTTGGACGCGTCAAGCGCGTGATCGTTGAGAACGTCTCACCCGATGGTCATGCCGTCCTGAATGCCGAAGATCCCATCACTCTCGCCATGGCCGATTACTGCCCGGGGAAAGTGATTCTCTTTGCCCGCTCAGGCGATCATCCTGCGATCAAGTCGCATCTGGCCAAAGGTGGCAAAGCCGTCTACACCCAGCAGAACTGGCTCATAGCAGCCGAAGGAAGCTGGAGTGCGCGAGTGGCTTCGCTCAATAATGTCCCGCTGACCTTCTCGGGACTGATTGGTTTTCAGGTCGACAATACCATGGCTTCGATGGCTGCCGCCTGGGCCCTGGGCATTCCCTTCGAAACGATCCGTTCGGCACTCGAGACGTTCAGCAGTGATATCCGTAAAGCACCGGCCCGGTTTAATGTGCTGGAAGCGGCTGGAGCCACGCTGATTATCGATTATGGCCACAATTCATCGGCGATTGTCGCCCTACTCGATGCGATCAACCAGTTGCCACACGGCCGCCGCCGGATTGTTTATACGGCTGCAGGCGATCGCCGCGATGAAGATATTGTGCGACAGGCGCAGCTCATTGCCAGTGGCTTTGATGAGATCGTGATTTACGAGGATCAATGCACGCGCGGCCGGGCGGATGGTGAAGTCATTCGACTGATGCGGCAGGGCCTCTCTCAAGGGGGCAGGCTTTCAAGTATCCTCGAAACGCGTGGTGAAATGGTCGCGATCGAAATGTGCCTGAAGCGGATGGAGCCCGGCGATCTGGTACTCATTCAGGCCGACCAGGTCGACGAAGCCATACAGTTCGTCCAGAACTACATCTCGAAACTCCCACTGGCCGTCGCCACTCAGGCAAATCCCCATCGTTCGAGGAAGTCGTTCGAGGAGGAATAGCTCGCTTATGTGATCTCGTCTGAGACGATTTACCTGATTGATTATCATGTGCCCGGACATGTCTGTCCGGGCACTTTTGTTATTGAAGGATTGCTGAGCAGCCAATGGGTTGGAAGCTCGGTGCAATATTCAGCATCGCCACCGAAGTGCGTCGTCGTGCATGGATCTGCCCTCCAGGGAGCGATATCCGGAAGATCTCAAAAATACCTTGCGAGTGATTTTACTTGCATGTACAATCAGTGTCGGTTTAAGATTGGAAATGAAACGTGTCCCAAATTCGAATTGAGCAGATTGCGAGAGAGTGCGTGGCCGTGCGACTGCGCATGCTCAACAGAGTCGTGACGAATGTCTACGATGAGGCATTGCGCCCCTTGGGGTTGAAGGTCAGCCAGATGAACATTCTGGTGGCAGTCGCCTTGATGGGCTCGTCGCGACCGACAGATCTCGGCGAGGCACTTCATATCGATATTTCGACTCTCAGTCGCAATCTGGAGCGAATGAAAAATCGAGGCTGGCTGGAATTATTGAGTGATGACCACGATGGAAGGGCTCAGCAAGTCCGGCTGACCAGCGAAGGACGCGAACTTCTCGAAACGGCGGCGGGGTTTTGGGAAGCCGCTCAGTCGCAAGTGATCGCCACTCTCGGCGCAGAGATGGTTCAACAACTCACGACATCGACTGATCGAATTCGAACAAAGTCTTAGTTCTCGATTTGCCCATATAGTTGCACATACAACAGGTGAAGCATGAAGATTGAAATGCATCCGACAGTCCTGGCCTACCACGAGAAAAATCAGTCTTTGCCGGCACGTCCAGCAGTAGTTTTGCAGGCCACCGAGTTGAAGCAACTGGCACGCGATGCTGGTGCTGATGATGTGGGACTCATCGAGATCAGCAGACCTGTTCTGGAGCAGGAGCGGCATGAGATCTTGAAGGCTTACCCCCGGACGAGAACTCTCATGAGCATTGTCGTGCGGATGAATCGCGAACCGATTCGTTCTCCCTCTCGATCAGTGGCGAATCTGGAGTTTCATCATTGCGGTGATGAGGTAAATGAAATCGCTCACCGCATTGTCCGTCAGCTTGAAGATCGTGGTATTGGAGCGATGAATCCCTCCATGGGCTTTCCCATGGAGATGGCTGACTTTCCCGGGAAAATTTGGGTGGTGTCCCACAAACCAGTCGCTGTCGCAGCCGGACTGGGGATGATGGGAATTCATCGCAACGTGATTCATCCGCGATTTGGTAACTTCATCCTTCTGGGAACAGTTCTGATCGATGGCGAGGTCTCGGCATATGACGATCCCATCAGTTACAACCCGTGCCTGGAGTGCAAACTTTGTGTAGCCGCCTGTCCGGTCGGTGCGATTTCAGCCGATGGTCAATTCGATTTCTCGGCCTGTTATACACACAACTACCGCGAATTCATGGGAGGCTTTACGGACTGGGTGGAGCAGATCGTTGATAGCAGGAATGCCGTCGAATATCGCCAGCGAGTGACCGATGCCGAGTCTTCATCCATGTGGCAAAGTCTCTCGTTTGGTCCCAATTATAAGGCGGCTTATTGCCTTTCGGTTTGCCCGGCAGGAGAAGAGGTCATCGGCCCCTATCTTGCGGACAAAAAAGAGCATCTCCAGGAGATTGTGCGTCCACTGCAAGACAAGCACGAGACCATCTATGTGCTGAAAAATTCCGATGCCCAGCAGTATGTGACCCGACGATTTCCTCACAAGAACGTCAAGACTGTTGGTAACGGTCTGCGTCCGACCACTATTGAGGGTTTCCTCAAAGGGGCTCCGCATGTTTTTCAGCCAAAGCAATCGGCTGGGTTGAATGCCACCTTCCATTTCACGTTTACTGGCGATGAAATCTCAAAGGGGCAGCCTCAGCGGGCGACGTTTCAGATTTATGACCAGACTTTGAGAGTCACCGAAGGCCACAACGGCCATGCAGATCTCAGCATCACCGCAGAGGCTTCGACCTGGATGAAGTTTCTACGTAAGGAACGCCACATCGTCTGGGCTTTATTGACGAGGAAAATCCGCCTGAAAGGTCCACTCAAGCTGCTGGTGGCCTTCGGCAAGTGTTTTCCCCAGTAGCATGACATTACTCGCTGATGCATGAAGAGACAGTCCCGTTGTGATACTGTCACAGGGATCACCATGTTCTCATACAGTGAAGTTGAGGAAGAGGTTTGCCATGTGGCAGCAACTGTCATGCACTCAGGTTCTGTTTTTTGGCTCAGCAAACGTTTGGCAAGAGATCATTGATCGAACTTCTCGGCCAGATTTTGGCCTGATGCTGAGAGTTTTCCTGGCAATAGCATGCCTCTCGCCCCTGGAAGTGCTGGCTGCTGATGCCAGTCGAATATCCCCCGAAGGTCTTGTGGAAGGGTCACTTCAGAAAACGATCGATCGGATCGTGGCGAAGGAACCTGGGGTCACAATTGTCCTTTCGCCAGGCGAGTATCGACTCGACAAAACACTGAAGTTGAATGCAAAGCATAACGGAATGACTCTGCGGGGTTCGCCGGGAACCATCATTCGCGGGTCAATTTCACTTCACGACTGGAAGCCTGTGGCGGGTCATGATGGCCTTTGGCAGGCGACGTTACCCACACCGGTTCCAGTACATCTCATCCCTCGACTGATCTTTCACGATGGTCAATTGCTGGCCCGGGCTCGCACTCCTGATGCTGGCTGGCTGGAAACCGAACAGACTCTCCAGACGAATGGGCCCATCCAACTGGAGATTCCCCAGGAGCACTGGAATTCTGCGTGGCAGGAAGGTGCGGGTATGGTCGTTCGAGCAGTTCAGAAATGGGCTGGCTTTGAGCAGGTCGTGACGGGTATTGACACCAGGCAACGCACGCTGACACTTCCACTGGCGGCCATCGGCCATCGGCAGGAAAAGAAAAACCGCTTCTGGTTCGAAAACTCGTTAACTGACATCAATCGTGAGGGAGAATGGATTTATCGACCGGCTGAAAACGCCATCCTCTGGAAACCACTCGCACAGGCAGGTTCTTCATCGGCAATCCCACGAGTCGATGTCTCGTTGCTGGAAGCTTTGGTGATCATTGATCATGCCGAAAACGTGACGCTGGAAGGGCTGGACTTCCGGGAATGTGGGAGTTCATTTTCTGCTCAAGGCGAAATCGATATTCAAGCCGCTGCCAAACGCCGGGGTGCCATACAATTCCGCTGGGCTCGTCAATGTACGCTCAAAAACTCGAGCGTCTCTCTTGTCGCAGGATATGGCGTGGATGTGCAGACAGGTAGCAATTCCATTCGGATTGAAAACTGCCGATTGCATGACCTGGGGGCGGGCGGGATCCGGATTGGTGAAACGGTGATCGCACCCGAGCCCGAAAAGCAGGTCAGTCACAACTCTGTCTCTGGTTGTCAGATCAGCCGCTATGGAAACATTGATTTTGGTGCTGTAGGTGTCATCGTCTTTCAGTCGAGTGAGAACCGGATTGCGGACAACACGATCTTCGATGCTCCTTACTCCGGGATCTCGGTTGGCTGGACCTGGGGCTATAAAGAGTCTCCCTGCCATCACAACATCGTCGAACACAATCATATCCACCATCTGGGAAGTGATCTTCTCAGCGATATGGGTGGTGTTTATCTGCTGGGCCCACAGCCGGGAACGATTGTTCGCAAAAATCTGATTCATGACTTGAAGTGCCACGAATATGGAGCGTGGGGGCTCTATACCGACGAAGGTTCGACTGGCATTCTCCTTGAGGAAAACGTCGTCGCCCGCTGCATGAAGGCGGGTTTTCATCAGCACTATGGTAAAGACAACATCATTCGCCGCAATCTGATTGTCGATTGCGGTGAAGGGGGAGTGCGCCGGTCCAAGGAAGAAGAGCACAACTCATTCACGTTCGAGCAGAACGTCGTTGTCAATGCGACTGGCCACTTTCTGCATTCCAACTGGAAAAACCGCAACGTGAAGCTCAATAAGAATCTCTACTTCTCGAATGCCCCGCAGCCATGGAGGTGGGGAATGTGGAAATGGGAGGCTTGGCAAGAACTGGGGTTTGATCAAGACTCTTTGCTGGCTGATCCCTTACTGGTTGATCGCTCACAACCCCAAAACGGTTTCCAGATCAACTCACCCGTTTATCGAGAACTCGGCTGGTGGCCTGACAGATCTCAGCCTCGACCACTTGCTGACACTGGTCCTCGACCAGCAGTTGTGTCTTCCGCTTCACAGTGACCTGAAGACCCTTGGCTCACAATGGGGGACTCGGACGACGGGTCATCTCGCTGCGTCATCAAGAGTTAATCTTCTCCTCTCGAGTAGCGGGGGGCAGGCTTGATTCCCAAAGCCTTGATCCGTGAAGCCAGAGTGGTTGGCTTGAGGCCTAAGAGTGCTGCTGCGCCCCCTGGCCCTGAGATTTTGCCATGAGTGGCCTGCAGTGCTGCCAGAATATTTTCTGCCTCCATCTGCCGGATCTCCAGGTCGGTGCGAATGGGAATCTCCTGAGATTTCGCTGGGGAATTGCTGGGCAACTTCGCAGATAGGGGTGGTTGGCTGCCGGTTGTTTGAGGGAGGTCGATCAAGAGTCTCTCGTTGGTTGAAGTAATGACTGCCCGTTCGATGACATGCTGCAACTCGCGCACATTTCCCGGCCAGTCGTATTGCTGAAGTTTCTGGACGATGGCGAGAGTCAATAAAGGTTGAGTGCGTCCCACCTTGCGTGCTGCAATCTTCAGGAAGTGGCTGGCGAGGAGGGGAATATCCTCTTTGCGTCGACGTAAAGGCGGGACTTCCACAGGGAACACACTTAAACGGTAATAGAGATCTTGCCGAAACCGCCCCGCCTCGGCCTCAATGCGCAACTCGCGATTCGTAGCCGCAATGATCCTGACGTTGACCTTCCGTGTCCGTTCCTCGCCAACTCGTTCGAGTTCCCCCTCTTGCAGGACACGCAGTAATTTTGACTGGAGTTCCAGCGGAATCTCACCCACTTCATCCAGGAAGAGTGTCCCCCCATCCGCCAGTTCAAATCGCCCGACTCGATCGCGAAGTGCTCCGGTGAATGCTCCTTTGGCATGCCCGAAAAACTCGCTCTCGTAGAGTTCGCGCGGGATGGCGGCGCAGTTTACCTTGATGAGCGGTCGATTCGATCGCCGGCTGCGGCGATGGATCTCACGGGCGACCAGTTCTTTGCCAGTGCCACTTTCCCCAAGAATCAATACTGACGAATCGGTCGGTGCCACCAGGTCGATCTGCTGAGAGACTGTCCATAAAGCCGGGCTTTGACCAATCAGTTCGCCGAACGCACCGGTCCCCGTCACTTCTTCCCGCAGATATTCGTTTTCCAGCTCCAGCCGCTTGCGAAGACTGTCAATTTCGGCAAATGCTCGAGCAGTCACGATGGCTGCCGCCGCGTGGTCGGCAATCATGCGCAGCCAGCCCATGCATTCTTCGCCAATAATCTGCCTTGCGAAGACTCCGAGGACGCCGAGAACTTTTCCCCGGTGGATCAGTGGTTGACCGGCGAAGCCTCGAATCCCTTCGGCTCGAACCCAATCCGGGCGTGCAATCCAATCTGGTAAAGGTTCCTTGATCTCTGGCTCTTCAATGGCCAGTCCGGTGGCAGCGATCCGTCCCACTTTGCGCACACTGTAGGGCATGTATTGGAAAGCCCCGTCCACCGCTGTCCAGGTGATCGAGGGCGTTGTCAGCGAGGATCCACGACTGGCAACCAGTTTCAGACACTCTGTCTGGTGCTGACAGACCTCCTGTGTCGAGCAGCCCAGGCATTCGGTTGTCGGTTGCGATAACCAGATGCGGGCCAGTGCGATCCGTTTTTGCTCTGTCAGTCGGCTGACAATCAGGTTGAGCAAGCCCTCGACGGAGTGTTCTCGCGCCAGGTCAAGTAGCAGACGTTTGGGGTCTGAGACCAAAGGCTCACTGCGAATCTCACTCATGGATCAACTCACGAAATTTCGTCACTGATTTACGCATTTCCGTAAAAATACGATATCTCGTTATTTTTGTGATTCAAGGTGTGTTTCATAAGAATATACCTTTAAAGGCTTTATGTGCTTTTTGTGACTGGCACGGGATTTGTCTAGAGGGGTGTCAGTTATCGAATTGTTCGGTGACAAAATTTGAATCCAGAATTTGAAGGAATTGACCATGCCACGAATCACTCCTCTCGATCCACAGAATGCCACTGGCCACGTCAAAGAACTTTTGGAAGGTGTCGGCCGTAAGTTAGGGATGGTTCCCAACATGATGCGAACGATGGCTCAAGCTCCGGCTGTCCTGGAAGGCTACCTGCAATTCAGTGGTGCCCTGGCTCGTGGGCAACTGAGTGCCAAAGTTCGAGAACAGATTTCTTTAGCAGTCGCTCAAGCCAATGGTTGTGACTATTGCCTGGCAGCTCATTCGGCGATCGGCAAGATGGTCGGCCTGACTGTCGACCAACTTCGCGACAGTCGCCATGGAGAGGCGGTTGATCCAGGAACCGACGCTTTGCTCCGTTTTGCACGTAGAGTCGTTGAAACGCGCGGGCACGTGAATGATGCCGACGTGCAGGCCGTCCGAGATGCAGGTTTTGGTGATGGCGTGATTGCGGAAGTCGTCGCCGGTGTCGCCCACGACATCTTGACCAACTACTTCAACATTGTCGCAGCGACGGAAGTCGATTTCCCCCGCGCTCCCGCCCTCTAAATGGCAATGCACGCCTTGAGATCACCGTTTGTCGCTAGGCTTCACAAGCATTGTCCGCAATGAGTTCCCGGTTGACGAAAGAGGCAGATTATCATGTCCACGACGATCCCGCAGCATGCGACACTGATCCTTGTACCGCCATTCACACAAGAGACGGCACTCCGCAAAGTTCGTCTGGCCGAAGATAGCTGGAATTCCCGTGATCCAGTACGTGTCTCTCTTGCCTATACGGAGGATTCCACCTGGCGTAATCGGGGCGAATTCGTCACAGGTCGCGCAGAGATCCAGCAGTTTCTGGCTGGTAAATGGCAACGGGAACTCGACTATCGGCTCGTGAAGGATCTCTGGGCTTTTACGGATCACCACATCGCTGTTCGCTTCCAGTATGAATGGCGAGATCTCACTGGCGGTTGGCACCGGAGCTATGGCAACGAACTCTGGGAGTTTGACGAACGCGGCTTGATGCGCCGCCGGGAGGCCAGCATCAACGATGTCGATATCGTCGAAACCGACCGCAAATTCTTCTGGCCCGCCCCCGGCCCACGACCAACAGATCACCCGGGCATTTTCGAAATCCGCTAAATAACGATCAAACTTGTTCTTTAAAGCCCACTTCTCATTAAGAGAGTATTGACCATGTCTCGCAGTAACTCCCTCGCTATTCTATTGGCTTTCTCAGCATTCACGGCATGGGGTTGGCTCTCGGCCAATGAAACCCAGGCTCAAACTCAAGCCGTCCTGCACAAGACGGTCAAAGTGGGTGATCTCGATATCTTCTATCGCGAAGCCGGTGCGAAGGATGCTCCGACGATCCTGCTGCTGCACGGCTTTCCTACCAGTTCGCAAATGTTCCGCAACCTCATTCCCGCGCTGGCTGACAAGTATCACGTCGTCGCGCCGGATTATCCGGGTTTTGGTCACAGCTCGATGCCCACACACGATCAATTCACTTACACCTTCGACAACCTGGCAAAGGTAATCGACGAATTCACTCAGAAAATCGGCCTCACGAAGTACGCCCTGTATGTGCAGGACTACGGTGCACCGGTCGGCTATCGTCTGGCCAGTGCCCATCCCGAACGTATCACGGCGATCGTCGTGCAGAATGGCAATGCTTATGATGAAGGACTCGACAACGACTTCTGGAAGCCGATCAAGGCCTATTGGAACGATCCCACCAGCCAGACGAAACGAGAGTCACTCCGGGGGATCCTCAACTACGACGCCACCAAATGGCAGTATCTGCATGGGGTGAAGCAGCCGGAGCGTGTCAGTCCGGATGGAGCCGCCCACGATCAGTTCCTCCTCGATCGCCCCGGCAATTCAGAGATTCAGCTCGACATGTTTCTCAGCTACGGCAGCAATCCGCCGCTTTACCCTCAATGGCAAGCATATTTCCGCAAGCACCAGCCGCCGATGCTGATCGTCTGGGGCCAGAATGATCAGATCTTCCCCGCTGCCGGTGCCGAGCCCTACAAACGAGACCTCAAGACATTAGAGTTCCATCTGCTCGACGCAGGCCACTTTGCCCTGGAATCCAACGGCGACGAAATCGCCCGACTGATGCGTGACTTCCTCGGCAAGCATGTTGCTCGCAAGTGATTCTCGGCTCACCAACTTTCCGGTCAGCAGGGTGGCACAAGTGACCGGTTTTCAATGAAGGGGTGGCCCGGCCAACTCGTGGCCGGGTCGCGGTGCGCAGCCACCGCGACAAGACGCCGCGCCATCCGCGTCAATCGCAGCGTGGTACGCAATTGCTCGTCTTCGAGCCATCTGTGTGCCAGCGGCACTAGAGGCCTCGCCTCTCTCGACCGTAATCTCTCTGTTCTTTGATGTTTCAGCAAAGTGTATCTTACCACCGACTGCCGGGGATCGCTCTCCGGCGGTGGCTCTCGATGCCGCCACCTCAGGAAATGCTGTGAATCAGGTGCAGTTCACGTACAATGATTTTTGGCAGTCGATCCAGACGTTCCAGGAGCATGGCGGCACCGTGAATACCGGCACCACACCCAGCGTGCAGCGAGGTTATGCCAATGGCAGCACAAATACAGTGCGCCCACTGAGTCTCACCTACCCCAACGGCCGGGAGCTGGCCTACGACTACGGCACCACGGGTGAAATCAACGATGCCCTCAGCCGCATTGGCTCGATCGTGGATGATGACACAACGCACCTGGTCGATTACGAGTTCCTCGGCCTAGCAGGCGTCATCCAGCAGACCAGCCCCCAACCCAGCCTGCGCTACACGCTGGCAGGAGTTTCGAACGATCCCGACACCGGCGACATCTACACTGGCCTGGACCGTTTTGGCCGGGTAAAGGACTCCCGCTGGTTCAACACCTCCACCAACGACGACCTCTCCCGCATCCAGTACGGCTACGACAGAGCGTCCAACCGCATCTGGCGCAAGAACCCCATCGCCACCGCCCACAGTGCCCAATACGACTGGCTCTACACCTACGACGGCCTCCAGCGGTTAAAGACTGCCCACCGTGGCACTCTCAATGGCACACAAACCGCTCTCACATCCACAGCTTTCAAGCAGGATTGGAACCTCGACCCCACCGGCAACTGGGAAGGCTTCAAGCAAAGCGACAACGGCTCCACCTGGAGCATGGAACAGGAACGCACCGCCAACCCGGTGAATGAGATCACCGACATCACCAACACGGTGGGCAGCGCCTGGGCCGACCCGGCCTACAACGCCGTCGGCAACATGACCACGATTCCCAAACCCAAACAGATGGACGAAGCCTACACGGCCACCTACGACGCCTGGAACCGCCTCGTCAAACTGGAAGAAGAAGTCTCCAGCACCTTAGAAACCGTCGCGGAATACCAATACGACGCAAGAAATTTCCGCATCGTGGTGAAAGCCTACGACTCCGGAGTGCTGGATGAAACAACTCACGCCTACTTCACGGACGGTTGGCAGAACATCGAAGAACGCACAGACTCCAATTCCACCCCCAGCCAGCACCACATCTGGGGCCTACGGTACATCGACGACTGCCTCCTGCGAGACCGCACCACAAGTTCCGTGCTCGACGAACGCCTCTACGCCCTCCAGGACGCCAACTGGAACGTAACGACCATTGTGGATAACAGCGGCGATGTGCAGGAACGGTTTGAGTACGATCCATATGGGGAAGTTCAACAACTAGATATATTTTTCTCATCTTCAGCTAACACAAACAAATGGATCGTCGCATACGGAGGCTCACATTACGATCTGCACACAAAGATTTATGATTCTCGCTACCGATGTTTGCATTTCAAGTTAGGGAAATGGACACGACGAGATCCATTGAGATACGTCGACGGACTTTCCCTCTATGAGCGTGTCAATCAATTGAACACTATTGACCCTTATGGTCTTGATGTTGTAACAGTTGATCAATGGTGGGACGAATGGTCAGAAAACCTGCTCCCATGGGATACCCTATCTCAATGGCAGAATAAAAACTTTCAACTTGTCAAAACATCAATCCCAAAGGGCCACTTTATAAATACTGCAAAAGCCGGCTGCATTGGCGTAACTTTCTGCATGCTCGGCTTCCCCGGATACACACTCAACCCAAGCGGATTCGAGCTCCGAGACGGGTTCTTGCCAGATTTACAACATTGCTACCGTGATCCAGAGCAGGCACGACTGCGAATGAAGGACATGAACGAAACCAAAGAATGTAGCAAAGGATTTGGAACAAACATTTACGGAACAAGAACTGAAGCGAGATTGATAGCCATTGTCTGGAACAACGGCACTCCAGGAGGGGCTCGTGAAATTGCAATTAATGAAAAAGATGGAAAATTCTCGCTAAATGGCAAGAAAACCTGGAACGCTATTCTCTCAAGGCCCCCTGCATCAGCTGGAGACTACTTCAATTTTGACTTTTTCTACTTCAACCCCGATGATGCACTTTGATATCACGCAAACAATGGATTTGGAAACGTTGACCCAATGGTAGTTCTCAGGAAGAATGACAAAGAGTTTAAGGAGAAGATCAAATCTTACGAAGATAACAAGCGATTCAATGAGATTGCCTACTGTGCAGTTTGCCAAGCCGAATGGGGAGATGCGAATGCAAACAAGAGTAAATAGTTTTTGTAAATACGGCCGATGTCTTTCAATGGCGTTTGCGCTGACAGCGTTCATACAGACAGGATGCGACACGTCAAGCGGCAGACATACGCGAGGAGAAGACCAAGAAATCATTTTCTCCTATCCGCAGGATTTAACAGCTCCCTCAGACATCCCTCCAACTAGTATCGTATCAAATAGCGACAAAGATGGACAGAAGCAACCAATTCTTCGTCTTGGAAAATCTGACTGGTATGAAGGCCACTTCTATGGATGGCAAGCGTCGCTTGAAAACAAGATTGCAGGAAATACTGAACGACTTTTGTTTCATTCGGGTCAATCCAACGGCGTGATGTTTGAGTTTTATGAAAGAGGCTTCAATGATGCTTCCGCAGAAATAGAAAACAGATGGAATTCTGCCAGTCGATCAGGAGTATCGCATGAAACTCTTGTTTCATACGCTCAGCGTGCGATAGCCGAAGTTACAACCGAAAGAGAAAGCAGATTCGTTTTGGAAGTTAACAAACACGGCAAAATTGGCGAGAGAGATTAACCGTAGTGCAGGCTACATCCTGTCTTCGTTTCTCAGTTGCCTACCACCTTAATCTCCATCCGCTCGGTGGCACAGACTGCTCGTCTTCGAGCCACCTGTGTGCCAGCGGCACAAAAGGTTTTACCTCCTCAGTCTTGATTGTTCCGCTCTTTGGCAATTGATATGAAGTTTTTACCACTGCTGGGGCTAACCCTCCGGCAGTGGCTTTCATGGCTTGTGCCGTGCTCCGACATTAGAGGCAGCTATGTTAATAATTACACCGGCCTCGATCACTTTGGCCGAGTCAAAGACAATCGCTGGCACAAAGCCGGCACCGATCTTGACCGCATCAAGTACGGCTACGACCGCGCCTCAAACCGCATCTGGCGGGAAAACCCAGTCGCTCAGTCCTACAGTGCCGAGTTCGACGAAATCTACACCTACGACGGCAGCCACCGCCTCAAGGAAATGGCTCGCGGTACCCTGAACGTCGGCCACACGGCCCTCACCAGCAAAACCTTCGGCGAGACCTGGACTCTCGACGAAACCGGCAACTGGTCAGCCTACACCCGTGACGATGACGGCAACCTGACCAACGACCTCGTCCAGGCCAGAACCGCCAACGAAGTCAACGAAATCGGCACCATCACCAACAGCGTGGGATCAACCTGGGCCCAACCCGCCTACTCCCCCGCCGGTAACATGACCACCATCCCGCAACCCAAAGACCCCAGCAAAGCATAGCACGCCACCTACGACGCTTGGAACCGCCTCGTCAAACTGGAGGAAGAAGTCTCCAGCACGTTGGAAACCGTCAGCACCTACACCTACGACGGCAGGAAGTTCCAGATCGTCCAGGAGGAATACACCGACGGCGCCCTGAGTGAAACCCGCCACCTCTACTACAACAGCGGCTGGCAAAACCTCGAAGACCGCCTGGGAACCACCCCCGACAGTGCCGCCCCCCACCAACACCACATCTGGGGCCTCCGATACATCGACAACTGCCTCCTCCGCGACCGCACCACAGATTCCACTCTCAACGAACGCCTCTACGCACTCCAGGATGCCAACTGGAATGTCAATGGGATTATTGATGGCGTGGGAGCGGTTCAGGAACGATATCTCTACACTGCATATGGGACCCCGCAGGTTCAGTCGTCATATTTTTCAGACAACTCTTTCTCAAACAACTCGTGGACTGCATTTTTTGGTGGATACTACTCTCAATCAACAACGGGCGGATATTTTATCCGTCATCGAAATTACCAGCCATTACTGGGTCAGTGGACTAAACGTGATCCGGTTGGATTGGCGGTAGAGAGTAGTCTTTACAATTTTGTAATGTCTCGGCCTCAAGACTTTACAGATCCCTACGGACTTGTTCCTGGCATTCCGAGAACACGCACAGCAAGTAAATGTGTTTCAAAATATTCTCCAATTCGACTAACGTGCAAGTGTGGCGACTCTACTAGCATGGAGCTTTCAATTAATCTTTCTGTTGAATTGGGTGTTTTGTTTAACTTTATTAAGGAGTTTGCTGAAGCAAGCGTTTCCCTGCAAATACAAACAGGAGTTTCTTGTTCGGTTTCTTGTAACACCCCGGGCTCTGGCACAGGTGTGAGGGTCTCTCGATGCAAGGCAACCGTCTGTTGGGATATGAAGCAAGAATTAAAATACGTTGACATAACTCCTTATGATATGCCGTTCTGGTGGTTGCAGACAGGACAGATTACGGAGAGAATATGGGTAGACACAGATAAGCCTCAGAATTTCAGTTTGAGTGTCGAAGAGGACGTTATTCAAAACACGTTAAAATGTTGCCAGTAGCACAACCGATTGTTAAATGAGTCATATGCTCGATAGCCATAAATTCCAGTTGATCGGTAGCGCCGGATCTATGTGTAATTTTCTCAGCAGTCGCAGTCGTTTTGTTATCGCCATTGCGGTGTTGCTTCCATGCCTTCTTGTCATGTATGCATTTTTCGGTTCGCCACATAGCGGTTCAAAGGGCTTCGCTGATTTAATTGTGAATGTGATCGTTAAAAATGACACTGGGGATGATTTGCTGCTTATCGAATTGCTCGACAGTGACTATCGGCACATAGAAACACTTTGGGCGGGTGCTAACCCACAGAAGTCCGATTTCATGTTTGCGTGCTTAGTGGGCAAGATTTATCGACCTGATTCGCATCTGAGGTTCTTGTTTAAGAATAACAAGAGTATGACATGCAATACCCCTGGAATCGTTGTTGACACGGTTGACAACGCTTCCACAGAAGGGAGGAGATCGAATTATATCGAGAGTTTTTCCGCTGTCATTAGTTTGCAGGAGTTGCAAGTTAGCATTGATTCTAGTGCAAAATGGAATGTACAGCTGGATTTGTAATTGATGAAGGAAAACGAACTGCAGCGTGGTACAGGTTGTTTGTCATTTCCCGAGCCGCCCCCCTGCCATCGGCACATGAGGTATTGGGTGGCCAGTGAGTGTCTCTTCTGCGACCTGCTAATACCCTTTGACTCCGCCTGAACCCAGTTCAAACCAACGCCGAATTCCTACCTGACCCATCCCCACCCCTTCAACCCCGGCCGTCATCCCTGGCGGCCGGTTTCTTTTCCTCTCCCCGCTCCCTTCCGCTCTTCACAATTCCCTCCCCCATCCACCTCCAACCAAACCCATCCCCAACCGCAACCCCGTCTCTTTCATCCCTTCCTGCACCCCATTCCCGAAAGCCCCTCCCATGACCACACGAATTGTCGAAACCCCCAACCCCGCCACACCCTCCGCGATATTTGCTTCAAAAAACGTTTCGCCAGAGTCTTCCGGAGCAGCATTTGGACACAGATCTCTTTCTGGCTGGGGTCAGAGCGTTTGATCGGCTAAAGTGAGGGAACTTCACAGAGAGGTGAATCTCTCGCTTTGACCCACAACCTCGATTTCGACTGCTCGAACAGAAACGGCTCGCATGACCTCCCCTCGACCTGTCCGCACACGTTTTGCCCCCAGTCCCACCGGTTACATGCATATTGGCGGAATGCGAACGGCTTTTTTCTGCTGGCTGTGGGCCCGCCACACGGGTGGTACTTTCATTCTGCGGATTGACGATACCGATCAGCAACGAAACGTCAGTGAAGCCCTGCAGCCGATCTTCCGGGCCTTTCAATGGCTGGGACTCGATTGGGACGAGGGAGCCGAGAAGGGGGGCCCCTACGCACCTTACTATCAGTCGCAGCGAACCGGGATCTATCGTGAGGCCATCGATCGACTTCTCGCCGAAGGGAAGGCCTTTAAAGACTTTGATGCTCCCGAAGTCGTGCAGCAGGATCGTGCCGAGGCAGAAGCCGCAAAGCGGAACTATGTCAACATCCGCCGCTCGCTCGAACTGACGCCTGAAAAAATCACGGAACTCGAAGCGGCGGGAACGCCCTATGTGGTGCGACTACTTGTTCCGCGAGATCAGTCAGTCACGATACATGATGCTGTGCGCGGAGAAGTCACCTGGGATTGCGGCACCATGCCCGATCCGGTTCTCATGCGATCCAATGGCACGTTTCTCTACAACTTTGCTTCCGTGGTGGATGATGCCGCCATGGAAATCACACATGTGATTCGGGCCGAAGAGCATTTGACCAACACCTGCGTGCAAACCCTCCTTTTCCGAGCCCTGGGCTGCGAGCCGCCGGTCTTTGCACACATTCCATTCATTACCTCGCCAGGCTCCACCAAGAAGCTCAGCAAACGCGACCTCGATAAACTTCGAAATGTCCCGGCTCTCAAGAAGCTCTTTGACCGCGCGGATGAGATCGGGCCGAAACTCGGGCTGGGCGATTCGAAAACCTTGAGTCCCGTGATGGTTGAATACTACGAAAAGATGGGCTATCTCCCGGCGGGGATTCTCAATGCCCTCGCTCGATTAGGCTGGTCGCTCGACGATAAGACGGAGATCATGGATCTCAACACGATCGTGGAGAACTTTACGCTGGATCGAATCGTCAAAAGTTCCGCAGGTTTTGATGGTGATAAGCTGCAGGCGCTCCAGGGTTACTGGATGAATGTCCTGCCAATCAGTGACAAAGTCGCCGGGGTGAAGCCATATCTCGACAAGGTGGGCTGGGCGGCCAGCGACGAGCGGTTGGCAGCCATGCTGGCCGGTATCGGCGATCGATTGAAGATCTTCAGCGATATACTCGACTATCGAGAATTCTTTTCGGACGACGAGACGCTGGAGTTTGAAACCAAACCGCTCGAAAAACTGCGTTCACAGGCAGGAAGCCGCGAGATGGTTCTGGCACTACGGTCTCTGCTGCAAGATGCTGAATCATGGCAGGCGACAGCTTTGGATCAACGGGTGCATCAATGGGCAGAACAGCAGGGACATAAAATTGGTCAAGTGGTTGCCCCCTTGCGTCTGGGAGTCACCGGCCGAGGTTCAGGAATTGGTCTGTTCGACGCCATGGAATTGATTGGTCAGACGAGTTGCCTGCTTCGGTTATCCCGGCTGGCTGAAAAACTGGTGTAACATGGCTATTGTAATGGATTGCCAGCGAAACTCGATTTTCATTGAAGTATGAAAGGCCCAGCGTCATCTGTGATTTTTGCGACGGGATTGGTGACAGGCTGGATTGTGAATTCATCAGCAGTAGGGGAGCGTGGGATGGAAGCGACAATCCCGGGGTTCAAAACAATCGATCTGCCTTGGCATGAATTAGAGCTTTCAGTCGATCCTTTTGGCCGATTGCTGGCAGCATGGCCTGGCAAATCAACCGTTATCGTCGAGCCTGTCCGCAGTTTTCCCTGGAGTTCGCCTGCAAATCACATCGCGCTCGTTGATGAAAAGGGGCTCGAATGGGGCTTGATTCCCTGTCTTGATCTCTTGCAGACAGGCCCTCGGCAAATGATCCTCAATGCTCTGGAACAACGCGATTTTGTGCCAGAGATTCTGCGAATCGTAAAGACGGAACCGAACTCGCCACCCTGCCATTGGACGGTGGAAACCAATGTCGGCGTGACCGATTTTGAAGTGATTTCACTCGATGATGTCCGGCGTCTTGATTCTGACAGCGTGCTGATCTCAGACTCACAAGGTCTCAGATACCGCGTCTCCTGTCATCAGCGGCTGGATACAACGTCCCGCGCGGTGCTGGATCGATATCTTTAACTTCCAGTAGCTAGAACCTCTCAACCCGGAGAGATCTTTTATGCCGATTAATCAAAATGTGATTAAATGTCGAGTGTGTTTCAGGCGACTGGCGATCTTCTCCTTGATCGCTACGGTCATAGGCGCAGGGGTGACAATTGCCAGAATCGTCGAGGCGGATGAATCGAAAACTCGTCCGAATATCATCCTGATGATGACCGACGATCAGGGCTATGGCGATCTTTCGCTACATGGAAATCCTGTTGTCAAGACACCTCATCTCGATCAATTGGGCCGGCAGAGTGTGCGATTCGAGCAATTCCATGTCAGCCCGACTTGCGCACCAACGCGTGCCTCCATCATGACCAGCCGTCATGAGTTCAGCAGCGGCGTCACACATACGATTCTGGAGCGAGAGCGACTTTCACTCAAAGCGACAATTCTTCCGCAGTTTCTCAAGCGGGCCGGTTATACGACAGGAATATTTGGTAAGTGGCATCTGGGTGATGAAGATGCTTATCAGCCTGGAAAACGTGGTTTCGATGAAGTGTTTATCCATGGCGGAGGCGGGATTGGTCAGTCATATCCCGGGAGTTGTGGTGATGCTCCTCTCAATAAGTACTTTAATCCTGTGATTCGTCACAATGGAAAGTTTGTGGCGACCGATGGCTATTGTACAAAGGTCTTTGTCGATCAGGCGATTACCTGGATTTCATCCCAACCCGTCAATCAGCCTTTCTTCTGCTATATCACCCCGAATGCGCCGCATGCGCCACTCGATTGCCCTAAAGAATACTATGAGCCATATCTTGAGCATGTTCCCGAAGATGTCGCCAGGTTTTATGGCATGATTACTCACTGGGATGATCAGTTAGGCCGACTTCTAAAGGCTTTGGAGGATCGTGATATATCGAAAGATACGGTTGTGATTTTCATGACCGACAACGGATCTGCCACCGGGGCCAAACATTTTTCGGCAGGGATGCGGGCGAATAAAGGGACACCTTATGAAGGGGGAATCCGCGTGCCCGCCTTCTGGTCATGGGCGGGACATTGGCAGCCGCAGGTTCGTCAGGAGGTGACTTGCCATTATGATATTCTTCCCACCCTCACTGAGTTGGCGAATGTTCCTGTAGCCGACGACGAAAAACAGTCGTGGCAGGGACGATCACTGGTGCCGCTATTGGCAGGTCAGTCACTCGATTGGCCTCAAAGGCCATTGATCACTCATGTCGGTCGGTGGCCTAAGGAACATGACCCGAAGCGTGAATCATCGACTTATCAATACGCCAAATGTGCGATCCGGCTGGGAGATTGGAAGCTGATTTCCAATGTGAAACAGGGCGAGCCCCAGTGGGAACTCTATCAGCTTGCGGAAGACCCTGCGGAGAAGAACAATCTGGCAAAAAGGCATCCCGATCGTGTGGAAGAACTCAAGAAGATCTACGACACGTGGTGGCTGTCAGTTGTGCCAAAGATGGAGAATGAGGGCATTGAAGGGCCAGCGGTCAATCCCTTTCACAAGGCCTATTGGGAGCAATACCAAAGCCCCGGCCCCAACCACGCCAATCCGCCAGATGGTTCCCCCCGTCCAGCCCAGAAGAGAAAAAGTTCTTCTTGAAGCAGTACTCGAACAGGAAAATTCGAGCCATCGGACTGTGCTCTCCGATTGAACCCAACCTTCATTCAGGCCAGGCAGAACCAAAGACCAATGGACATCACCGGTTAGCAAGAAAATTCAGCGGAGAGACAGGGATTCGAACCCTGGATACCCTTGCGGGTATGCCGGTTTTCAAGACCGGTGCATTAAACCGCTCTGCCATCTCTCCGGGCGGTACTTTTGATGCTTACCTGACGTTAAGGGGTTGGCTTTCGGCTGTCAAGTTTTCACAGGTGGTTTCGAGTCCTGTTTCCGGCGTGTGAGTGGCTCAGGTGTCCCTGTTGCGAATCCATCATGGACAATTCCGGCTGGGTTTGGTGCGGGCCGATTTGTGCAGCAGGAAACACCAGAGACTGTCTACCGATTGAGATTGTCCATCGATTTCCTGTGACGACGTACCTTATCTTAGTGTTTGCCGGGATTCACTTTGAATGTTCTTTGAACGTTCTTTCGGCTGTGGTTAATGACCAACTTCTTCGCGGAAATGATGCTTCAAACTGGAAGAATGGTCTGAGCTGGGGGCTGGGCAGAACGACCGACTTGTCCTGAGATTCTGTGAGTATGGGTTCTTGATGCCATGAATCAAGAGTTGAGGAGCGACCGGGTAAAAACACACCCAGCCGTCCTTTGGGCGGGCACTTTTGTAAGTACCGAAGCTGGCAAAGGACGGCTGGCAGAAAGACTCATGCGATATTTTGACGACGCTAGATCATGTCGAGACGTTGGTCAGGTACTTACGATACATGATTCGCTGACAGGGTGATCGATGATTACTAGATCAACATAGCGAATCGGCGTTTGTTTTGAAAATGTGCCACTCTGGTTAGTAGTTATGGTAACCACCGTATTCTCCGGAAGGAGCATCGCAGACGATGTCGCGATCGCCATCGCAGAAATCCAGAGAGTCTCGATATTTACCGCCGCCAACAGCACCCTGGTGGCCGGTCAGGCCATCATAGCGATAGCTCTGGTTGACAGTGCCGAAGGCTGTGGCGACATCTTCCAGTTCCTGATTGACCGCGTGGGCCACTTCGGAAAGTCCAACGACGAGGGCTAGAACTGCGATGGTAGCAACAAGTACGAGTTCAGCGGAGACAATAAAGCCGGCTTCATTGTGATACAGAGAAAACAGAAGAGCATTCATGGGCCAATTCCTCGAAAACAAGATGAGTGTATGTGGTAATTCAGAGTTTGCCATCTCGTGATTTCCATGAGCTGCTGCTCAAGGTGCGTTGAAATCCGATGTGGCGGAGAGCCAGTCAGCTATTCATCGCTATGGCTTATGGGCGTTCGCCGGAGAAGTCACCGTTCGGGACGATGTTGCAGTAGTTGTCGCAGAAGTCTTGACGATCACTGTACTTAGAGCCGTAAGTGCCACCCATGTGGCCATCCAGTCCACCGACTTTGTAAGACTGGTTGATGTTGCCAAAAGCAGCACCGACGTCTTCGAGTTCGTTGTTGATGTTGAGGGCGACTTCTGACAAGCCGACGATCATGGCCAGGACAGCGATGGTTGAGACGAGGACGAGTTCAGCGGAAACAATGAAACCGGCTTCGTCATTCAGGAGGGCGTTAAAGAGGTTGGTCATGATCGAGATCTTTCTGTTGTTCAAAGTGTTGAGAACTGTGTGATCCAGCGTCGTGTGGTGTTTCGCCAGATGGATAAGATGTAAAGCAGGTGCTGCGCCAATTGACCTGGAAGGGCGAGGGAGGATGTTTCCGAAAGTCAACCTTTTGTCGTAAGATATTTATGGGCAATGAGTTATGATTGTTGACAGAAGCCCGCTTTTTCTTTTGCCAAAGTGTTGCCAGCCCTCACCGCCGTGGTGTTTCGGCAACAGTGTCTGGAGAATGGTTCTCGATTCTCGATCTAACTGGTTTAAGGGGAACAGGTTACATTCTGTTGCCTGGCTTCCGGCAACATGAGGCGAGTTGGCAACATGCCGTGGGTGGCTGTTCAATCGCTCTCAAGAGTTGTACGAAGTAAGTTCTGGAGTGAGCCCATTTGAAGTCGTCCGCCTGATATGGGTGAGTCATCAGGATCTGCGGGCGAGGACGAGTGGATGAGAACCCGGGTTCAAAGAGTCTTGGCTGCATGAGCACAGGCTCAATGAATGCTGGCTGAATGAATGCTGGTCCAAAGTCGAGTGGAGTTTTCCTTAATGACAACGCGTGCATCGTTCAACCCATTTTCGGCAGCGCCGCTTGTGGTCGTTGTCAGCTTTGAACGATTGGCAGCGGCAGCGCTTGGTCCTTATGGAAACCAGTGGGTGGAAACTCCCCATTTAGACCGGCTGGTGATGGAAGGAGTCCTGTTTGAGCGATTGATTTCTCACGACCCGGACCTTGGAACGACGCCTGCCTGGTGGTCGAAGGGGCTTCAACTGCTGGAAGCATCGGCTCTGGCAGGGCAGGCGAATCGGTGCCGCCTGTTTGTGGAAAAGGAAAGTCAATTTGCACAAAAGAACTTGCTGGAAAAGCAGCCGGCACTCCTGAATTCGCAGGTGGAGTTTGTCAGTGGTGTAGATGGGCTGGACGTGGCACCCAGCCAGTTTCCATTTCCGAAACTGATATCTTGCGGAGTGGAGTGGCTCAAGCAATTGGATTCAAGGATTGATCCCTCGGGGGGGCCGAAAGATGATGATCAAGGCGCGAAACCGCACTGGTTATGGCTTCATTCGCGTGGAATTCCCAAGCCATGGCTCCCTCCGGAAGAACTGGCTGATCTTTACTTTGGTGATTTTGAAGATCAGGGTTGGGCACTGGAAGAGATTGATTCGTCGGAATGGGGTGAGTTGTGGCCAGTCTATGGGAGTTATGCATCGCTCATTGATCATGCCCTGGGGGTTCTTGTAGAAGAACTTCGAGTGCTCGCAGCGACTCGACCGGTCCAACTGCTGCTTTTCGCAGCCGCTGGTGAACTGATCGAATCGATTCATCCGGGGAGTGAACGGATCCAGGGGCTGGAGGTGATGAGTTTTCGGCCACCCTTGATTTATTGGGAATCGGGATGCGAATTCAACATTCCCAAAGAACAGGGGCCTCTGGCTTCCGCGCAAAATGTTGAAGCCTGCAGCGGGGCAGTATTCCCGGCTGGTTCTCGCTGGAGCATGCTCCTGAATGAAGATGATGTGGCGGTAACCATCGAGAGATTTCTGCGAAAAAATCATCATTCGTTACCAACTTTACAGGATTATGCTGAGGAAAAGTTTCCCTGCAGAGAGCATGTGATCTGGCAGGCGACAGCCCGGCAATGGCGAGGCGTGGTGACGCCAGGCTATGTGTATCTGAGTTCCCAAGCTCAGGAAGATTCTCAGGGGATCGGAGAAGGCCTCACAAATTCCCCGAACGATCAAATTCGGGAGCAGCCCTGGAGCGATCCCATCAGGCGGCCACTCGACACAGAACTGGAACGACTCCATCTTTTGCCGGATGATCCGTGGCTCTTACTCAATGAAGCGGCTCAATCGCAGGATCTTGTCTTCGAAATGCGTCAAATTCTGGAGGGACAAACGCCGGCAGGTGCGGGAAACCTGAGTGAGTGATGAATCGAAGTCATTTCCAAATGTTCACAGCAGTGTCTGACGAATGACAGCCGTTCAGAGTTTGCCAATTCCGAAAGCGGGAAGAATCTGTCGAACATCACATTCGACGACAGGTCATGAGGTTGATACCATCAATTGGTGTTGATTTGTTTTTGGGAGCATCACTGGATGTCTGGTCGAGTTCTTGGCCATGCTTGAAGGTTATCGTTCATCCGCATCTGTTCCCGAAAAATACCCTGAGTCATTGAGTTTCATTTTTAACTACCGCCAGAGAGGTCTGCGATGAGTGATCGTCCCATGGGTTGTACGCGTCGTGATATGCTTCGAGTTTCCGGTCTGGCTATGGCCGGCCTGGCTTTTGGATCGATGGCAGCGACACGGTCAGTGGCAGCAGCTTTACAGACAACGGCCAGTCCTTTTGAGATTTCACTGGCTCAGTGGTCACTCCATAAAGCTTTCTTTGACAAGAAGGCTGACCCCATGGACTTTGCGAAAATCGCGAAAGAAGAGTTCGGGATTAACGCCATTGAATATGTGAATCAGTTTTACAAGGGCAAAGCCGAAGATCAGGCCTTTCTGGCTGACTTGAAGAAGCGAGCTGACGATCATGGGGTGAAGAGCCTGCTGATCATGTGCGATGGGGAAGGGGCCCTGGGTGACGCTGACGAAGCGAAACGCAAAAAGGCTGTCGAGAATCATTACAAGTGGGTGGCTGCTGCCAAGTATCTGGGTTGTCATTCGATTCGAGTGAATGCACAAAGCGGTGGATCGTATGATGAGCAGTTGGCACGTGCTGCCGATGGCCTGCGTCGGCTCACCGAATTTGCGGCAACTCACGATATCAATGTGATTGTGGAAAACCATGGCGGGCTCTCTTCAAATGGTGCCTGGCTGGCTGCTGTGATGAAGAAAGTCGATCACCCCCGCTGCGGGACTTTGCCTGACTTCGGAAATTTCCGCGTCAGCAAAGACGAGATGTATGATCGCTACAAAGGCGTTGAGGAATTGATGCCTTTTGCCAAGGCTGTGAGTGCGAAGTCTCACGACTTCGATGCGGCTGGCAATGAGATCCACACCGACTATCGCAAGATGATGAAGATCGTGGCCAGCTTTGGTTACAAAGGTTACGTTGGTATTGAATATGAAGGTAGTAAGATTTCAGAAGCCGACGGAATCAAGGCGACTAAGAAACTGCTTGAGACTGTGCGCAGTGAGATGGCGTAATTTGGTGTTGGGTGTTTGAGGTTTGGCGTTTGTGGGGTGTTGATGGTTGTTGGTTGATGGTGGGCTTTCCTCGGTTGCCATTTCCAAACACCCAACGCCAGATATCAAATGCCCAACATCAAACACCACCTTTTTCATTCTCATACGCCTCCTTCTCGAACGGATTTTCCCGATAGCAATCGCGGCCTCGGAGCCAGAGGTAACCACTGGCTCCGAGGTATGCGGGAATGAAGGCCGGGCCCCAGCGTTCGTATTGATGGACATGGATCCGCTCGTGTGTCCGTGTGGAATCGTGTGCTTCGCGTGATTGTGCCAGAACGGCATGGCCGAAGGTGATGGCTGTGATGCTGGAGAGAGCCCCCCAGGGGCGATTCAACCAGGAAGCAAGTTTGGGGCCGCTGATTTCCAGGACACCGTCGACCCAGACCCATTGATTGGTGCCTCGACCCACAATCAACGCCAGTAGAATGCCAAGAAGGGTGTTGGGTGATGCCCAGGCATAGGCGGCTGATCTCTTAAGTCTGTTCATCATTCGCTGCCCGTTTTATTCGAGGGAAATGGAGCGAAGCATCGAGTGCCATCGAATCGTCAAATCAAGATGATCGGATTGTCGTCAGTGATTCTGGTTCAATTGCCTGTTGATCACGAAGTTTTGGGAACTCGTGGTGCGAGGATCCCTTCAGATCTCATACACGGGTGGATTTTGGATCATCCGGAATTTTGATTCAGGTTCTGGCAATGCGATGCCATACCGCCGAGTAGACCAATCAGCCAATGGAGGTAGGACGATGTTAACAGGTTTTGGGAAATACTTTGTCGGGATGGTGTTGGTCTGTCTGTTGCCGGTAGTTCAGGGTGGAGAGGCCGAACAGAACCTCAAGGCTTTTCCTCCGGCTGAGCCGGGAATGACTCGACATGTGATCTTTCTGGAACCGCAACCTGATGAAAGCCTGTTTAAAGTTGAGTTACAGGTGGGGAAAGTGGTCAAGACCGATAGTCGCAATCACTTCTTCTTCGGTGGAAGTCTGGAGGCCAAGAATGTTGATGGCTGGGGTTTTACGAAGTATGTGGTTGCCAAACTGGGGCCCATGGGTGGCACATTGATTGGCGTCGATCCCAATGAACCACTGGTGGATCGTTTTATCACACTGGGAGGCGAACCCCAGTTGATCCGCTATAACAGTCGGTTGCCAGTCGTGGTTTATGTTCCTGAGGGAGCCAAAGTGCGGTACAGGATCTGGCGCACGGATGATAAAACCACCATCGTCCCAGCGAAATAGACAACGCTAGGCACAGTTTTCAAGATTCGACGACAGGAAGTGTTCGCCCGCAGTGATTCGCCCGCAGTGATTCGCCCGCAGTGATTCGCCCGCAGTGTTTCGCCCATAGCGATTCACTCGAAGTGCAGAAACGATGTGTCGAGAACCATCGATAGAGTCCACATCCGGAACCGATTCATCAGAAGGTGTTGATGCGGACGTGCGAAAAGGCGTTGCTGGATCGAATTTTGATCGACCAGACGCAACTTTTTCAGTGATCTGACTCGCTGGTTTCGAATTCTCATGAGAGAATGTGTTGAATTCGAGGCTCATGAATCAGCTTGAGATGATTCGAGAGTTGCTGGTCATTGATCGTTTGTCGATCTGGTCATCCATGGAAATCGAGGCACGGGATGTTGGTATTGTCAGGTACTGCAAAGCATTTTCTGGCGGTCAGCACTTGTGCTCTGTTGCTGATGACTGGCTGCCAGAAGGAGAATGCCTATAAGGAGCCACCTCCTCCCAATGTCAAAGTGGCGCTGCCTGTCGTGCAGCCAGTCACGCAGTACTATGAGTTCACCGGGACGACGGCTTCTGTTGATACGGTCGAGTTGAAAGCCCGTGTCACAGGCTACCTTCATAAAGTCCACTTCAAAGATGGTGCCCGGGTCAAAGCGGGTGAGTTGCTGTTCACCATCGAACAGGATCCCTTCCGCATTACCCTTGAACAGGCCAAAGCCAATTTGAGAAAGGCGGAAGCGGCTTATGCACTTTCTGTAGCCAATCTGGCTCGAGTGGAAACGCTGGTTAAAAAGAATGTCGCCACCAGTGCAGACCTGGATACCACTGTGGCTGAACGCGATAGCAACCTGGCTCAGATCGAGGCGGAGAAGGCCGCTGTCCAGCGGGCCGAGCTGGATATGAAGTACACCGAGATCCGCTCTCCGATTGATGGCAGAGTAGGCCGGAGAATGATCGATGAGGGCAATATTGTTCTCGCACAGGAAACGCTTTTGACAACTGTTGAGGCGTACGATCCTGTGTATGTCTATTTCAATGTCAGTGAGCGGGAACTTCTGGAGTTCCGTGCGAATCTGGTCAAGAATGCGCAGGATCCAGAGCATCGTACTCCTGTGCCACTGCAAATGGGGCTGCTGACGGATGTCGGTTATCCGTACTCAGGATTTTCGGATTACACCGATCCAGGAGTGGATGCGAGCACCGGGACTTTACTTGTCAGAGGGACCTTCCCGAACCCGGATGGAGGGATACTTCCCGGATTGTTTGTCCGCATTCGAGCCCCACAAAAAGTGCTTCCCAAGGCACTCCTTGTTCCTGACCTTGCCTTGGGAACTAACCAGGAAGGGAAGTACCTGCTGGTGGTAGATGCCGAGAATAAAGTTCAGCAGAAAACGGTGACGACGGGTTCGAAAATTGGAGAATTTCGCGTGATCCTCACAGGGATCACTGCTGCCGATCGAGTGGTGATTTCGGGCTTGCAGCGTGCTCAACCAGACAGCCTGGTCGTGCCTGTGGTCGAGAAGCTTTCGCCCCCTTCATCCAGTGATATTGATCCATCAGCCGAGAGTACCCCGGCGAAGGCTGGTACTTCTCAGGAAGGTCAACCAGCACAGAAGACTTCGGAGGCTCCAGTCCAGCCGGCCGAAGCTTCTCCACAGGCAGAAGCCAGGAAATAGCCCTCATCTCCCGGTCAGGCGAATTGATAGCTCTGGGACAAACCAGCACCTTCGACAGTCTCTGCTGAGAGACTCATGGACATGCAATTCTTGCCTGCAGATGCGATAATGCGGGCTTTGGAAGTGAAGTCGGCTGTCAAGCGTGGCTTGTGCTGTTCGATGAATATGCTTGTCTGGATCTGAAAGTTGATTGTGCCAGCTCCCTTTGCCGACAGTCAGTTTGCCACCATCAGTGGTCATCGGATGCACTACCGGGATGCCGGTGCAGGGCGACCGGTCATCATGCTCCATGGAAACCCGAACTGGAGTTATTACTTTCGAAACCTGATTGATTCGCTCAAAGCCACACATCGTTGTCTTGTCCCGGATCACATTGGCTGTGGACTCTCGGATAAACCGGCCGATCGCGACTATCCTTATCGACTCGAACGTCGCATCTCGGACATCGCGGAATGGATCGACGGGCTGCAATTGACAGAACCGGTCACTCTTGTCGTACACGACTGGGGTGGCATGATTGGCTGCGGCTGGGCTGTCGAGCATGTCGAACAGGTTGAGCGACTGGTGATTCTGAATACCGGTGCGTTTCCCCTTCCAAAGCAAAAGCCTGTGCCGTGGCAATTGCGACTGGCCCGGACCCCCGGGCTGGGGTCACTGCTGGTTCGTGGATTCAATGCTTTCAGTGAGGGGGCTGTCCGCAGTTGTGTAACTCGCCGCCCCATGCCAGCCGATGTCGCTCGCAGTTATTGTGCCCCTTACGACTCGTGGTCCAATCGCCGGGCAGTCCATCGGTTCGTGCAGGATATTCCTTTGAATGAGCAGCATCCCAGTTGGGCCGCCGTCTCGAAGACTGCCCAGGCACTGCATCGCCTGCAATCCAAACCGATGCTGATTGGCTGGGGTGCCAGAGATTTCGTGTTTGATGACCATTTTCTGGCGGAATGGCGAGTTCGATTTCCACAGGCCCATGTCCGTTATTTTCCGGATTGCGGCCATTACATTCTTGAAGATGCTCAAGAAGAGCTGTTTCCACTGATCTCCGATTTTGTACGTGGAAAAGAAATCAGCTAAGGTGTGTAGCACGATGAGTTTGTGAGAAATGCAGCAGTTGAGCTGATCCTCGTCAACCGGGAGATGAACGCCATGGTACCAGCTTCAATGGAGAAAACGGATCAGACTCTGCGGCCTGCTGAATCAGAGGCTTCTTCAAAAGCATGGTTTCATCCGCTGGAAGTTTTCGCTGGCGAAGAAGAGTCGAACAAATGGCGGCAGGAACTCTCGGAACTGGAGCCACCGGCTCATCGAACCTATACGCCTACTCAGGCGGTCCTGGCGAGATCTTCCGGAATCTACCATTGGACGACCGAAGGTCGCCGGTTGTACGACTTCACATCGGGAGTTCTGGTTTCGAATCTGGGTCATAATCCATTGCGTTGGATGAGGCGGTTTGCCAGGTATTCCCAGTGGCAACCGAACCTGCTCTTTGGTGACATCGAGAGTGACGAAATCACCTGTGCCGAAGAGTTTGGCATGGGTTTACCCATGACGGCTTACAACAGTGTGACTTCGATTGAAGTGCTGGCCTGTGAGCGTCTGGTGAAAAGTCTGCAACAGACACCGCTCGGCAGACGACTGGAGACAATTGCCTGGGCAGCCTCTGGTTCAGAAGCCGTCCATAAAGCCCTGTGGGTCTGCCTGAATCGTGATCCATCGAGACCCATGATTCTTGCCACGCGTTATGGATATCACGGCAAGAAAGGTCTTTCCAATGCCGTGACTGGCTCGGAGAGTGATCGGGAACGAGATCCTCGGGTACGTTTTATTGGTTTTCCCCGCGAAGAAATTCGAGATCAGTCGGCAGCCGTTTCCATCGATTTGTCAGTTTATCGAAAGGAACTGGAGTCCATCTGGGCCGAATATGGTTCGAAAATCGGGTGTCTGATTACTGAGCCCTATCTGGGAGGTGGCGGGAGCTATCACCCTCCGCGCGAATACCATCAATTGCTGCAGCAGTTCTGCAGGGAACATGACATCCTTCTCATCTTTGATGAAGTTCAAGCCAATTTTGGACGCACGGGCTCGATGTACGCTTTTGAGAAGTACGGAGTCGAACCTGATTTTGTCGTGCTGGGTAAGGGGTTGGGAAATGGTGTTCCCGTGGCAGCAGTCGCGGGCACTTCGAAATGGATGAAGATGCTCCCCTATGGGGAGTTGAGTGACACGTGGAGTGCGAATCCGCTTTCCTGTGCTGCGGTTGTTGCCACGCTCGATGAATTCGAGTCGCGCGATTTGATGAGCCATGTCCGCCATCTCGAACCACGAATGTTGGCCGGTCTGAATCGTTTGAAAGAGACCGGGTTAATATCGCATGTCCGCGGTGAGGGAATGGTATATGGGATCGAATGCGGTCCCTTTGCAGGACTGGCTCCTGCAGAAGTCGCAGCAGCGATTGTCAGTGGCTGCTATCAAGGCCACGGGCTTCAAAGTGATGGAACCTGGGGTGACGGGATTCATCTGCTGGGCCCGCTTGCCAGGTGCGTGCTGCGTGTCAGTCCGCCACTGGTGATCACCAGCGAGCAGGTCGAAGCTTCGATGGAGCTGTTCTACAACCTGTTGAAAGCTGTTCGTCAAAAGCTCTCGTGAGGCTTTTCAATGAGTGCCCACTTTCATAGGGATTGCAGGATTTAACGCAGCATTGAGTGCCATACTTGCAGCTCGGGGCTGTGTTTTACTCATGACTTTGCCGGCGTGCCGATTTGCGGTGCCACTGAAGGCTGCGTGGCTGGGGTCAAACGTCTTCGTTTGCCCCCAGAACATAGGATGTTCATTGCAGTCTGACGAACAGCGTCAAAATCCTGAATGCATGCCATGGATGCACTGATACCGGCAACGCTCCTTCACTGGGGGCGGATGAAGACATCTAACCCCAACCACACGCGCTAGAACCACGCCCTTCCGCACTGTCTTGGTTTTTTGGGCTCCAGGGTCGTGCCACCCCAGGCCAAGTCCAGAATGGTGGCAAGGTAGGCGCATGGCGCGGCTTCTTGTCGTTGTGTTTCACGCAACGACCCGGCCACGAGTTGGCCGGGCCACCCTGGGGTGACCATGACATGAATTTGGGTGTAATGGACAGCAGCCTGGGGCAAGCATGTTTGATCGACTCCTGGCACGCTGGTGTTTTCGGGGAAGCCTAACCGAGAGCATCGTCTGACAAAAAGACAGGCCACATACTGCTAACAAGTATGTGGCCTGTCGTGTTCATGCTGACCAGCAAACTGCTGATCATTCTGCGATTTATTATGCCGGTCTACTTCTTGCCGGTGGTGGCGCCGGGGAAGTCATCGGTGCGGAAAGGAACGGCTGGCAGGCCGGCCGCATTGAAGAGCGTCGCGTCGGGATTGTTGGCCCAGGCATAGCGGACAGCGACGGGCTTGGTGATCGAGTCAGGCACGACGAGCACGACGGTGTCGCCATCAATCGAAGCTTTGGCCCAGGCCCACTTCTTGTCTTCGCCGCAAACGGCAAAGCTGCGGAGTTCATCGCCAGCCACCTTCAACCCGCCATGGACATGATCGAACGCCAGGCGGATTTTGTTTCCTTCCACAGTCATCGATTTGTAAACCGGGCCTTGTGAAGGGACATCTTTGCCGTAGGTATTTTTCAGTGCCAGCAGTGCCAGCCGCTTACCGACATCCTGTTTGTTCTGAGGGTGAATGTCCTTTTCTTCACCGATATCGATGATGATGGCTGTGCCGGCATTGGGAACATTTTTGCCAGTCAGCCACTGAGCTTCGCGAAGTTCGGCCCAGGCACTGTCAACGGGTTCTGGGGTCTTGGCGAGATAGTTGGCCAGTTGAACAATATAGAACGGGAAGTCTCCCTGGCCCCATTGCTTGCGCCAATCGGCGATCATCGTGGGGAGGAGTTTCCGATACTGTTCGGCACGGCCGGCATTGGACTCGCCTTGATACCAGATCGCTCCCTTGATCGAAAATGGAACGATGGGGGCAATCATCCCGTTGTAGAGAACAGAAGGGCGGTTGGGGCCGTTTTTCTGCTTTTCGTCCTTATTGGCAGCTTCACCCCGCTTAAGGATATCGGCATAGTCGGCATCGGCAGCCAGGGCTTCAGCGCTGGTCCAGGCTTCGCACAGAGTCCCGCCCCAGGCATCGTTAATCAACCCGACGGGTCGATCAAGCTTCTGATGAAGGTCTCGGCCGAAGTAGTAACCGACGGCTGTCACGTTGCTGATCGTCTCGGGACTGACTTCGATCCACTTGGCGTTGATGTCTTTCTGTGGTTCATTGGCAGCCACCCTCGGTACCATAAATACACGAATGCCAGGATACTTGGCGGCTGCAATTTCCTCTTTAGCGTTCATTGAACGCGAGACTGTCCACTCCATATTCGACTGACCGGAGCAGACCCAGACATCAGCAACAATCACGTTCTTGGGTTCAATGGTGTTTTTGCCGGCGACTTTGAAAGTCGTCGGGCCAAACTTTTCGATCGCTGGCAGTTGCACTTTCCATGAACCACCGGTCGCTTTTGTCGTGGCGGTGTTCGAACCAATCGTGACGGTGACATCTTCGCCTTCGTCGGCCCAACCCCAGACCTTGAGAGGTACTCCCTGCTGGAGGGCCATGTTGTCACTGAAGATCGATGGCAGTTTGACATCGGCCATGGCGGATGCCGAAGAAGCCACGGACAAGACGGCGCAAGTTGCTGCCACCAGCCAGCTTCGAGAGCAGGAGCATGCTTTCCAAGCAGTTTCCATCGAATGCGGTACTCGTTTTGAACCAATCATGAGGCAGATTCCTGGAGAGAAAGATCGGAGGATTCAGTTGGGGCGCTCATGGCCCGCTGGCTGCTGAGCACCACGGATCACGACAAACGCCGGCAACTGACAGTGGGAGCAGGGTTAATCTGCTGATAACTAAACATGTTCATGGGAGAGATGCAAGCATCGGTGCATTTTGATGGGACGTTGCTGCCGACAGATGAACTTCAAATGGAATCACCAGTGAATCGAAAATCTGTTATCTTCTTGCAGCATGAATATGCCCTCGCTCCCGTTTCAGTTTGACGATAGTACGTCACTTCATCCGCGCCTCAATCGGGCTTTGATCCTGCTTGAATGGCTGAGTGGTTTGGTGGCCTTGCTGCTGGTGTTAAGCGACCAGGGGTTTGTCCGTCAAAAGGAAAGCTTACCCGGGCAGGAATTGACCAATTCTAACTGGTGGCTCCTGGGTTTGACTGCAGGCTGCCTGGCATTGCCAGTGGTGACATTGCCAATACGGTATTGGTGGAGTCGCACCCGATCGACTTTTCTGCGATCTCACGCGCTCCTTGTGACCATTACCGTGATCTGGTTTCTTGGAGCCATCGCCTTTTCAATTCCCACGGCGACGATGGAAGTCATTCAGGAAGAAATTGCAGGGACGCACGGCCCTGGTCAGGGGATGGTTTTCTGGACGGAATTGTTTGGGCTCTTGCGAGGGATTTCCTCGCTGATTCGACTGATCCGCTGGTCGACCGAAGCCGGTTTGAGCCCCGCCCTGGTTTTTGTGGCCAGTTTTCTCCTGCTGATTTTCAGTGGCACACTTCTGCTGATGCTACCTCGCTGCCGACCTGAAGGCTTGCCACCTGCAACGTGGCTGGAAGCCTTGTTTACCGCCACCAGTGCCTGCTGTGTGACCGGGTTGAATGTGGTTGATCCCGGAACATTCTGGAGCCGGACGGGCCAGTGTGTCATCCTGGGGCTAATTCAGGCCGGTGGGCTGGGAATTATGTCGTTTGGAGCATTCATTGCGCTGGTTGTAACTCGCAACATTGCTGCAAGGGAAGCGGCCACTTTTCGCGATCTGCTGGAATCCGATCGACTCGGCGACGTTTCGGGGCTGATTAAGGACATTATTGCCTTTACGCTGGTCATCGAACTCGTGGGTGCAGTGGCGATTTCCGGATTATGGAGCCATTTGCCTCTAGGCGAGCAGATTTTTTACAGTGTTTTTCATTCAGTCAGTGCATTTTGCAATGCCGGCTTTTGTCTGCATGCCGAGGGCCTGATCGGGCGAGAACTGCGACCAGAGGTCTGGGGAGGGATTGCCCTGCTCATCATTCTGGGAGGGATCGGCTTCGGGCCACTCCATAATCTGCGAGAGATAGCGAGCCATCAATTTCTAAAGATCTTCATGCCTCAGAAAATCCTGGCTGCGACAGGCCGCATGCGGGTTTCCTTAACGACCAGAATTGTCTTTCGAGTGACAATCGCACTTCTGGTGGGTGGAGCTGTCGTATTATTTCTGACAGAGCTGGGTCGTCCTGTGGCGGGCCAGACGATCTGGCAACAGATTGCGAATGCCTGGTTCCATTCGGTCACATTACGAACCGCCGGCTTTAATACCATCGATCATGGTCAGTTAACGCCTGCGAGCAAACTGATTGGCATCGTGCTGATGTTTATCGGGGCGTCCCCCGGATCGACAGGTGGGGGGATCAAAACGACATGTTTTGCCGTGGCGATCCTGACGTTGAGGTCAGTCCTTCAGCAGAAGAGTCATATTGAAGCGGGAGGCCGCACGATCCCTCAGGAGCAGATTCTGCGCGGCTTGTCGATTGTGGCCTTGTCACTCACGGCGATTATTGGCTGCACGCTTATCCTGGTGATTGTGGAGAACAAACCTGCGCTGTTTCTCGATCATTTTTATGAAGCTACAAGTGCCTTCGCGACAGTCGGAGTTTCTACGGGGATTACGCCGAGTCTGAAGCCCCTTTCGCAACTGGCATTGATTGCGACGATGTTCATCGGCCGAATTGGCGCCGTCACATTGATGGTGGCTCTGGCAGGTTCAGCGAGCCAGGCGGTGTATCGTTACCCGGATGAGCGTATTTCGTTGGGCTGAAAGATGAGGTTGCCAAAAAGTGGGAACCTCGCGGCTATCGATCATTCCTGAGTACCAGGCTGGCAAACGACACAGCCCTGAAACTGAATCGACTTCAGTTCCAGGGCTGTGAATTGTTTTACGCCTGTTTTTGGAATCAGGCCAGGAGTTGATTAGCGGGCCGCATCCCACCACCAGCGACCTTCAGGGAGTTGTGGCCTCGCTGCTGTTTGGGAGACAGTCTCCAGCTTTGGTGCCACCTGCTGTCGGTCTTTATCCTGTACCATTTGAGCAGCATTGGCGCGAACACCGCCAGCGACCTGCACAACGATATTCTTACCGTTGTAAACGCGGTGATTGACGACCGAATCGACTTCTGTGGGGACTGGCAGGTGTGCAGGGTCATAGCTTTCACCAGCAGCGAAGACACCATAATCCCATGAAACTTTCTGATCGAGTTTTTCATGAGTGATGATGGCAGCAGCCATGGCCAGTTCGAAGATATTTTTCGCTTCTCCGAAGACAAGATCGTTGGCAGCCAGTGTGTCGTAGTTCGTGGTGAAATTTTCGGCGAACTGGCGGTTTGTGGCTTCTGACAGACCTGTGGGCAGGTGCTTACCATCGGCTGTAAGGAGCTGATTCTCCGACTGGCACTTCACGGCTGTTCCAGCAAGCTGGAAAGTATCGCGATCTGGTGAATGCGAAATGCTCTGGCAATCGAGTGTCAGCCACCAGCGGAGGGCATCCATCGAACCACTCTTCTGCAGCGAAGGGGGGAGTAGATCGAAGTAGCTGGGAACTTCCTTGGCGAGATCCAGTTGATCGACGCCAACGAGTTTCATGCGATAATCCGCTTCAACCAGAGTCCGGGCGGCATGGCTGTCGGCTGGGATACCCCAGACCACAATATCCTGCCGGCCCAGCTTTTTCTGAAGCTGATTGACCCAGCTCTTCACAGCAGCAGGAGCCAGCGGCCCTTTCTGCTGAGAAGTCTCGGCATACTCCATGAGAGCTTTCACACCGGCTTCGCGAGTATTGATCGAGCAGCCGAAATCAGCAGTCCCCTGCGAGTAGGCACGCAAAACAGTGACAAAATCATCGAGGCTAAGGACAGGTTGCTGGCTGGATGTTCCAATCGCACGCCCTGCAGCATCGACAGACCAGCCTTCAGCCGGGCCACCCACCACAATGTCCTTATCTTCGGGATAGACGAAGACATATTCGATGGAGGTCAGGCCGGCAAATCGGCTCATTGATTCAGGTACTGGCAGACCATCTTCAAGCCGCTGAGCGACCGCCTGCTCAAGTCTCTTCAAAGACACCAGACGCAAGCCGCTGGATTGTTGAAGTTCCTGATTGACAGCCGGTGTGCGAACATTTTCGCGAAGTGCCTTCAGGGCGGTGCTGGTCACCTGTGTCTGCCGTTCCAGCAGGCCATGACCATCGACACGAACACCTGTCGGGAATGGAGTAATGGCACCGTCACCACCATCGATTTCATCCCAGTTGGTCGCACTGGTGTTTTCCATAATGATGAGTTCGAGTGTGCGGAAGTCGGGCTGCAACCCGCCACCGGCATGGGTGGCCCCAGCCGCAGCGCGACGGGCCGCTTGCCGGGCGGCTCGATCATTGATGCGACTGAGTGTGACGCGGGAAGGTTGGAATTCACCCGTAGCGGCCTGGGCGGCGGCAATTTGCTGCAGAAGTGCTGTACGTTCCTCAGGAGAGTTTGCTGTCAGTGCGAGATCTGTCGCCTGTCCAAATTCGCCCGCATTGAGATGAGCATTCACTGCGTCGCCGATAGCGGCCTGAGCAACACTCATCGAGGAGAGAGCCCCGAGAGCGAGCATGGTACGAACGCCCCAATTGGCAAGTGAGCGGCGGAGAGTTGTCGGAATCATGAAGATCATTTCCCGGTTGACCAAGGACCAGACCGAACCCAGTCTGAAAGTTCAATCAAAGACAATATGGATGAGGGTTGTTCATCACCTGTGGTGGATTCAGGAGTCAACAAGCCCCGCGCTATTCAGATAACAAAAGGCGGAATTACGAATATGGGCAGTATGAGCTGCCGAGCAGGCAAGAAATTTTCTTTCTCTAGTTTGTCTAAGTGCCCCCTCTTTTTGCCAGCGAATTTTCGCAGGCTCTCACAAGTTTTTGGGAGCAGTCGGTACGCTGGATGAGTTTTCTCCCCCTGCAAAATCTTTAGTGCTTGATTCAGGCAGAATGGATTTCGAAGGAATAATCGTCAAAGATAGAATTCGATGCAGAACCCCATCTGACTGACGTTGTGCGAGGTTGTGGAGTCAGAACGACATCAAAACCTGATGTCCTGTCATCGTCACATCGGCCAGACCTGCTGTCAGGGCGAGAGAGCCTGCTGGAAATCGTGATTTTTTTTTGAGGAGTGACCTGTTTTGCCGGAACTGCCGGAAGTGGAGACCATGGTTCGAGGCGTTCGATCAGCCCTCGAAGCTCAGAGACTCGTCGCTCTCAGAATTCTTGAGACCGCTTATCGACCGCTCACAATCCTTCCTGACGAGCAAACGGTCTGTGAGCGTGTGGCTGGCAAGGTGATTCAGCGCGTATGGCGGCTGGGTAAACGGGTGGTGCTCGATTTTTCGGATGAATCGACACTGGCAATTGAGCCGAGAATGACGGGCTTGATGCTGTTGGCAAACCCACCCAGTGCCGAGCACTTGCGACTGGAGTTTCGTCTGGCACCGGCGGACTCGCATCGTTCCCAGACGAAAGGAAAGGAAAAATCCACATCAGTCTGGTTCTGGGATCGTCGGGGATTGGGAACAGTAACCTGGAGACCGCCGGGGGAACTGGAGAAGCTTTTATCAAGCCATCAGATCGGGCCAGATGCGTTGTCGCTGGATGCTGAGGGATGGAAAGCGGCACTCGGAAAAACGTCGCGCCCGGTGAAGGTAGCCATGCTTGATCAGAAACTGGTGGCAGGAGTGGGGAATCTCTACGCCAGTGAAATTCTGCATCGGGCTGGGATCACACCTTTAACTGCTGCCCGTCAACTCCACCGGGATGAATGGGAACGTCTGGCAAACGCCGCCCGGCAGATCCTTGAACTGGCCATTCACTATGAAGGTTCGACACTTTCTGATGGAACCTATCGCAATGCCCTCAATAAATCGGGGGGATATCAGAATGAACACCTCGTTTATGCCAAGGCGGGTGAGGTTTGTTCAACATGCCGGTCGGGTGTGATCGTGAGGATTGTGCAGGCTCAGCGATCCACGTTTTATTGCGAAGCGTGTCAGACAGTCATGAAGAAGCGGCCCGGTAAACAGAAAAAATCCTGACATCGCATGCGAAGATCATGCGGCCAGAAATCTCGAAATGTGCGGGTTAGCGAAGTTGTATCGGGAGCGATACGACGAAACAGAATCTTCTGCATTCTTGAAAAAGGAAAATTCGTGCAGGAAATTGACCTTCAGGCATGTTAAAACATGTACTGAAGTGGTGAAGAGTAAGTCGGACAAGACAAACGCTGATTGAAGACTTTGGGGCAGCTCGCTGAAAGGTGAACTCTTTTCGGTGAGCTTTGAAACTTCGCACTGATTTGAAAACTGCCTCGTCGTCCAAAGCCGTTTGTCGTGATAAGGAACTGGCTGTAGTTCAGCCGGTTCCATGTGCCGTACTTGCCCGTTTACGATGTTTTAGATTTGAAGGATGATCATGAAGCAGGTTGTATTGAGTCTTGGATGTGCAATTGCAGTGGCACTCGTTTCTGGCTGTGATTCTAAGCCTGCCGCAAAGACGACCACTCCACCAAAGGCAGCACCTGGTCATTCTGGTGTAGGTGGCGAAATGGCTCCAACTTCCGAAAAGCCTGCTGCCGCCGAAATGCCAGCCGATCCTAAGCCCGCTGAAACCAAGCCCGCTGAAACCAAGGCCGAAGAGCCCAAGGCTGAAGCACCAAAGGCCGAAGAAGCCAAGCCTGCCGAGACAAAGGCTGAAGAAACTAAGGCTGAAGAACCCAAGAAGGACGCTGAAAACCCATAAGGTTTCTCAGTTCCTGCTCACTCGCAATCTTCGGCCCTTAAACTTTCTGTCGGGGCCGGAGGTGTTGTGAGATTCGTTGGGATAGCTGATCAGACCCTGCCCGGGAGTTATTCTCTGGCAGGGTTTTTCGTTGTGATCTGACTTCGGGTCACCAATCAGACGTGCGGCCCACGCAATCTTTCTATGAGACGATCTTTCCTCACATAATCTTTCATGGGCAAAAACTTACGGAAGCTGGCCGTCGACTACGTCAGACGAATCAGCCGCCCGAGGAGCATGGCCGGGATTAACAACGCGACGGTTCCAAAAGAGAGCCATGGATTATTCGTGGACCAGTGCACAACGACTCCACTGCAGATCACATAAGAGAACAGCAACAGTTTCACGGTGGACTGAATGATCTGTGGTGAGGGAGTTCGGATCGCCATCAGCATTCGTCGAATCGCAGAAAACCCGATGAGCAGGATGACGAACCAGGCCGTCTGCGGATTTCCTGCAGCGTCTGGAGATGAAGCGAACATGGCGCATAGTAATCCCAGACCGGCTGCCACGCCCAGCACTCCTCCGATCAGCGAGATTTTGGTCGAAGTGCTGAGTTGTCCTGGAACTTCATGGGATTCATCTCTCGCAAACAACGTCACTCCGGCAATGTATGTGCCCATGGCGAAGGCGGCCATCAATTGCGGCTGAGCAAAAATCTCAACGAAAGCGTTGCCAGCACTGGCACCCAGCAGCAGGTTCAAGCCTCGGCAAAGCCCCATATTGATAGGGCCCAGCCAACTCCCTTTGGTGAGCGCATCGTAAGAGACAACAAAGAATGCCAGAATTCCGGCCATGATCGCCGATGTCGGACCAGCGAGTAATGCAAGGCCAGTGCCGACAATCAACAGAAGAAAACCTGCCAGCAAAGCGGTACTGGCTGAAATTCGACCCGAGGGAATCGGTCGCTCGGGTCTTTCAATCGCATCCAGTTCACGGTCGAAATAGTCGTTCAGCACCATGCCGGCGAGATACAGGCAGCTCGAACTCCCCAGAAGCAGCAGAAACTGATTCACAGGCTGCAGAGATTGGTGGGAAAGGATAAACCCTGCAAAGATATCGGCCATGGCCGTGAATACTGCGGGGAGCCTGAGAATCTGCAGCCACGCCTTCATGAAGTGAATCGACCTTTCGGTGCCGATGGTTCTTGGAAAATGGGTTATTGCCATCACGATCTCAATCAACAGCCAAAAGCCATGAAGCTTGTTGATCTGGATTCAACCGCAGCAGGACTCGTTACGTACTGCCTTCCGGCCTGCTTGAGGGCTTCGCAGGCTCGGCGGGGCTGGCTGGTGAATCGGCTTTGGGAGTTGCGTCAGGGTTGGCATCAGCAGATTTGGTCGATGGAGCATGCACAGGACCCAGACGCAGTTTCATGTTGTATGTGGCCAATTCGACTTTCTGACCATCCGGTGTGACCGAGAAGCTGTGCAGACCAGAGGAGGCAAATGGTCGAGACTGGCTGAAGAGGCTGGTCCCGGTGGCCTTATCGATGACATCCATCCAGAGCATGGAGTAATGCACATCAGCCTTCTGTTTCCAGCTTCGCGAAGCAAACACCAGGACAGGAGCATCTGCGAGGCTGTCCATGGCCAGTTGCTGGTTCGCAATTTTGCAATTCCAAAGGAGTTTTCCTGTGGCGAGGTTCCAGGTGAAAATCTCACCACTGGCGCGATGGCTCGACAGGCTGTCGGCAAAGCGGGCGTCGCTGTAGCGGTTGTCATTCAGGAACAGGTAAATGCGTTCGCCATCCGTCGAGACGAACTTTTCGCCTCGATGTGTGCCGCGAGCAGAGAGTGGAATCGCACCCAGGCTCTGACTGGTGCCTGTCTCGGCACTTAACAGTAAAGTCTCTCCGGAAGGCTTGGAGACAAACCACGTGCCTTCCGTGATTTCGGAAACGGCAGTCCCGGCAGGAAGTCCCAGGCTCCACTCGACTTTTCCCGTGATTGGGCTTTCTTTGCGGATTGTGCAGTTGCCAGAGACCAACCCCAGAATGCTTCGCTTGGTGTTTCTGTCAAACAGGATCAGACTGTTGCCTGTCGTACCAATAGCCTGGTGTAGCCGCTGGGACTCCCAGGGAGTGGAAATTTCGCGACCATCGTCTAAGCGATGAACAGCCATCTGCGATCGTTCAAATGAGTAGATCAGCAGATAATCGTTGAGGACAATCACTCGACTGTCGGCTCTCATATTGATTTTCTGCCACCTTAAATCGCCAGTGACAGGATCAAAGACATCGAGAGTTCGTTTGCCGAACAGAACCAGTCCGCCGGGAGAAGCCCCTGCAAAGCGACCGCGAGCATTCAGTTGTTCCGAAGCCAGCAGCGAGATCATGTTGTTCTCAGTATCGATCAAGCCCATCGGGCTCGGTCTGTGGCCACTCCGGGCATTGGGTCCAGTCTCTTCCAGCGAATAGCTCCAGATCGATTTTTTCTCGAGCGGAGAAAGCAGCGTGAGGACCTGCTGATGCAGAACGTAGACCGAGTGACCAACGGTCAGTGCCACCGTATGCTGATTACCTCGATTGCGAGAACCGGCCAGTGATGGCCGCCAGTTCCACGCGGGGTTACTTCGATGGCGAAAGGCGATTTTTTGAGCCTGATGATCGACATCGTATCGGTAGGCCGAAATCGACGGCAGATTCGAAGAGAGAGTGCCGGTCTGCATCTGCTGCGAATAGGTGGCTCCCATGGTCTCCATACCCCACGGGGCCGGTGGGTTTGGTGCAGAGGCAACGACCTGATCACCATTTGCAGGAGTTGTTGTGGCTTCTCCCTGAGCCACCGGCAGAGTTGCTGGTGCAGGTGTGCCTGGCTGACTGGCTGGTGACTGACTGACCTGAGTTTCGGAACGCTTCAGGGCTGCGAGATCCTGCTCAGCATTTAAAAGGGCGGTTATCTTCGCGAGCCTTTCATCGAGGAGTGACTGCTGAGCTTCTAAGGAACTTGATTTCCACAGCAGGAGTTTGAGTTCGGCTTCGGCCAGAAGTTTGTTCTCGATGAGTTGATCGATTGCCGCAAGCTTCAAGTTCTGGGTGACCGGATGAAAATCAGCCAGTTCCAGCAGCAATTGAAAGTTCCGTCCGGCGATTTCCTGAGCAGGAGTTTTCTGATCAGAAGGTTCCTGTTTTGAATCCGGAGCTGAAGATGCGAGTTGTTTGCGGAGCAGTTCGGACCAGGCACTGGCGACCGCCTGTTGCTCATCAGCAGAGGCGATTTTTTCAGAGGACGACTTGAGTGTGGAAGAATCCTTCTGCCGGGGAAGTGTCATCTCCCGCAGTAAACCACGAGCCCAGGCTTTGCCGGTCAGGCGAATCGATGAATTCTGGTCATCCGGGAATGTGTTGTTGCCAAAGCTTTCGACAAATGCCGTCAGTTCATTGAAGAATTTGATATCGGGAGTCTGGCGGGAACGAGCTCTTAAACTGTGAGCGATGGCGAGCCCTTTTTCGGCTGTGGTCGAAGCAGCCCGCGATAATCGATCCAGATCGATCTGGTCGAAATTCCCCTCATGCAATCGGGTTAATGAGACCGTCCAGACAATGCGACGAAAACTTTCGGGAGTGAGTGGATAGGTCGAATCATCGGGTGATAGAGGTTCGCTCTTTGATGGACTGGTGCTCGTGCGATCTGTCGTGATCGCATCAGGCGGTAAAGCCTGCAGAATCCAGGCTGCGTCCAAAGTCTGAAAAGCTTCATCGAGTGCCTGGCGAGCTTCGCGAGGCCGTCTTTCGACTAAGGCGAGTTGTGCGCGCAATGAATGCATCTGAGGTGCGTTTTCTTGCGTGTTTTTCAGCCAGCGGGCCAGTTGAGGCCGGGAAGTATAAGTCACCAGGCCGTCTGTACTGAACGAGACAAGTCGATCTCCTGCAGCCACCAGATTGCCCAAGTAGGCGCTATCGTTGGCGGTTCGCCGTGTTCCTGTGATGCCACCATCCTGTAAATTGATGGAATAGATTCGTCCCTGGCGGGAAGGGGCAAGATATTCGCCATTTCCCAGAACACCACGTCCCGCCAGAAGATCCGACTCGGGAAGTTCGGTTGTCCATAAGGATTGTCCGTCAGCGAGATTTAAAGCTGTCAGACCACGTGGATGTGCCAGTACGACAGCCGTGGGTGTCACCGCTGCGACAAAGACATGATTTCCACGATCTATCTTCCATCGCTGGCGGCCACTGAGGAGATCAAAACAGAATAGGTGCTGGCTTTCCGCAGGAGCATAGACGACGGCATCGCCCATAATGCTGGGAATTGAGCCGTGCCATTCCGAGCCTAATGATTGCATACCCAGCAACTCAGCCCCCTGGTGAGACATCCCGCGCGTTTCGTGAATCTCGGAATACCTTTGAGCCCAGAGGATCGAATGCCGTTCACGATCCACAGCCACCAGCCACCCTAAAGTCGTAGGGCAGATGATGATTCCCTGGCTGGTGGCGACGGAATTGTTGATCCATCGGCGGGCAATATCGTCTTCAATTTTGGAATCCGGGTAGCCAATCAGTTGAGACCACTGCATTGAGCCGGACTGGGGATTGAGAGCGACTAAACGGACTTCGCCAGCAATTTCGCAGGTGACGAGGAGTTCGTCGCGATCGGGCAATGGGGCGCTGTGGAAGTAGCCACCAGCGAGTGGCAAGCCGAGTGAATCCTGGGCACCACCGCCACCAATTGTCCAGAGAATGCGTCCGGAAGTCAGGTCGTAGGCTGTCAGTCGGTTACTTCGCCAATTCTGTCCGAGAGGGTCTTGAATGTTGCCATTCATGGACCATTGATTGCCAGGATTGGCACGAGTAATGACGGCCTGATCCTCGACGACAAAGAGCCGCTGGCCATCGGACGAGAGGGAGTTGTAGGTCCCTTCGCGGAAGAGCAAAGTTCCCAGCGGATGGTAGTCTGCCGAGTCGCCATTATCGTCCATGGAAGAATCGGTGACCATTCCATTGCGGGCCATGCGGATCCCCGCCGCTCGATTGATGCGAACGTTCCCGCGAAAGGGGAGTGTTCCGTTGGCTGCAGGGGAATCGAGGAAGACATTTTCCGGGACCACGGTCATCTCGGTTTGCCATAACGAGCGACCTGTGCGTATGTCGTACACCTGGACGCCGCCCAGATCGCGGACAATCAATCGATCACCAACGACGAGTGGCTGATTGGTGAGCAGCGGGATCCTCCCTGATTCCAGCAATTCCTCGGTCATGGTGCGGATGCGCTCGAGCAGATAAGAACTGGTCGAGATGGGATGCGCATAAAGTGGCAGGAGGACGTAGTCGCTCGTTTTGGATGCCGAAACCCGGCCGCCAAGACCCTGCGGGATCCACTGCTCTGTCAATGACTGAGGTGGTGGTTCGATAATCGTATGCATGCGATCCAGCCATTGGAGTGGCTGGCGAATTTCTCCACTGGCAAGACTGGCTCCCTGTTTCCATTCCGGCCAGCTTTTTGTGAGGGTCTCGAGAAACTCTTTTCGGCCCGCATATTTGGCTGTGAGTGCGGCTCTCAATTGCCAGGGAGGGTTCTTGACGAACTCGGCCTGGGCGAGCCAGAGCATCTCATGCCAGCGACTGGCCAGGCCGTATTCACCACGATCGAGGCTTCCGAGAGCAAGTTCATCGGCAGCAAGCTGGCCTGCAGGTGTCAGCATAAAACGAGTGGCGACGCTGGTCAGTCGAGTGCGATCGCTGGTTTGCCGGGCTTCTTTGCGAAGTGCCTCGGCCAGTGGAGCGTACCGCTCGATATAAGTTCGTCGAACATTTTCGGGGGCTCGCAACAACGTCTGTGTGGCCAGCCACTTGAGAGATGTCCAGGTGCCATCCTGATTGCGTTCGAGCGAGTCGTTATCGTGATCGAGCACTCGTTGCAGGACATCCATGGCGGTTGCCCAGTCCTGTTGTTTTTCGACCCCTTCCAGTGCAGCACGATAAGCGGATTGCAGTTTCTGGTCCTGCGGTGCACGACTATCGATATGGTCGCGATCTCGGGAACCACGCTCTTTTCTGGCTTCATCGGGTTCGTCATCACGATCGACAGCCTGAGGGACAAGAATTCGCTGGATTATTTTACCCAGCGGGCCTAAGCCGCGATTCTGGGCATTCGCATTTGGCGTCTGATACATCGCCACGATCAGCAATGCGGTCACCAGACCTGCGGTCACCACGATCTTGAGTCGAGAGTTCTGATTGGTTTGACGCTGACCCATTCCTCATCCTTCTCAGAAACTGATCGTCCCGCTGAACGAATGACTCGAGAGACCTGGCCCGTCTGGTGCGGCTGGCGGCAAAACGCTGTTTGAAGCAATACTGGATACGAACATCCGGCTGGCAATCCGAGTGAATTCTGTTTTGGTTCTAACCCAGCCTGCGCAGGATCATTTGTCGAAGTGCAACAGTCACCACCTAGTACAATACCCAGGTGGATGTAAGAAGTAAGCACGTGAACTGACAGTTCCTGAAAAAATAGAGTTCGTAGCGGGTTCCACTGGATCTCGCTTGAATGTTGGTTGCACCAATTTTGTGACGTGATCGGCTTGCGATGTGCTCACCTGCGATTTCCGGAACCACGACGGCTTGGTTGCGAGTCAAGCAACCCCCGGTTAATCTACAGGGTTTGCAATGCCTGCAGCCAAGATGGGTGGGGAACAGTTTTTGATGCCCCAGCCCGTTTTCGCTGACCGATTGGAGAAGATTCTTTTGCGATAACATGTTGTCGCATAGAGAGTTAAGATCTTTGAATTGGGCGTATCGGCATTAGTTTTTTTGTCACACATTCAGCTAGTGGTTTTGCGACCGGAGTTTCTCTCATGTCTGCGGATTCAAAAGTTTCGGTGAAAAAGCGTCAGAAGCTCGGGACTGCAGAGACTCGTCGGCTGCGTCTTTCGGGTCTTGTACCCGGAATTGTTTACGGCCATCAGCAAGAGCCACAGCCAGTCGTTGTTGATGAAACTTTGATTCATCCTATCGTCGTCAGCGGTCATAAAGTTGTTGATCTCGACGTGGAAGGTGTGCTGGAAAAGGCCATCATCCGCGATGTGCAGGTCGATCCTTTTACCCGGCTGATTCAGCACATTGATTTCATGCGAGTTGACCCCAACGAGCGCGTGACAGTCGACGTGGCGATTGAGTTGAAGGGGACAGCACCTGGTATTCTTTCCGGTGGTATGCTCGAGCATCAATTGCACAGCATCAAGGTGGATTGCCTTGCTTACCAGATTCCTGACTCCATCGTCGTGAAGGTGAGTGATCTTCAGTTGGGCGGAGTTATCCATGTGAACGAACTGGAGATCCCTCCGGGTGTGCATGTGCAGACTCAGGGTGAATTGATTGTTGTGCATGTGGTGAAGGTAAGCACTCGCGAGCTGGATCTGGCCGCTCCGGGGGCTGCTGAGCCAGAAGTGATTGGTAAGAAGGCTGGCGAAGCTGAAGCCGATGCTGCACCAGCCAAGAAGAAGTAATTTTCGGGGCTTGATGGTTCCCGGATCAAAGACGAACTGTTGGCGATGACCCTCAGTTGGGGATGACCCTCAGTGCTGAAGCCTGCTTGAAAAAGCAGGCTTCATGGCTTTTGCCATCTGTGGTTGGGGGCGAGGTGGCGTCGGATCGGTGGCTCACTGACCGTGAGCTGGCGGGTGATCTGATGGCGCCTTTCTGTGATAGGAAATCGCTTTGTGTGCCATGCTCGCAGCCCGGGGCAAGCATGTCTTGGCAGCCGGCACTGCGGGGTTGTTCTCTGGGAATAGTAAAAGTAGGGTCTTCAAGGCGTTCTCTGAAGTAGATGTGGCATGAAATGCATTGTGGGGCTTGGAAATCCCGGCGGAAAGTATGTCGGCACAAGGCATAACATCGGCTGGGAGGTGACTGCCGAATTGTCCAGGCGAGGTGGAGGTCCTGCGGGAAAAAGCCGATTTGATGCGATCACTCGTGAAGTCGTGCTGAAGGGTGTTCCCGTGATTTTGCTGGAGCCGCAGACGTTTATGAATTTGAGCGGGCGATCCGTCGGTCAGATGGCGAAGTTCTATAAGATGTCACCCGCCGATTTTATGATTGTTTGTGATGATTTGAATTTGCCACTGGGTAAGCTGCGCGTTCGGGCGGGTGGTTCCTCCGGAGGACAGAAGGGACTGGCAGATATTCTGCAGGTTCTCGGGACGGATGCTGTGCCGCGTTTGCGTCTGGGAGTGGGCAGACCACCCGGAACGATGGATGCGGCTGCGTTTGTGTTGGCCCAGTTTCGGAAGGATGAGCGGATCGAGATGGATCTCGCAGTGGCGACAGCCGCCGATGCTGCGGAGGTATGGCTCGCGGATGGCGTGGATTCCGCTATGAATCGATTCAATGTCAGTGCGGATCCGAAGTGATTCTCTGGTAACAGGTTGTAGTGTTTTTTCTAAGAAACCGTGAAGGCCTTGAGAGACAAAATCAATGGCCGGACGCGGTTAGGTTGCATTCTGACGCTCAGGCGATAAAACTGTATGTTCACGCAAGGCGGCTCGAGATGAGTTCTGCCTTTTGTTTATTGGAGAAGAATTTTGTCCGAATACACTTATGAAGGCATGTTCCTTCTGGACAGCAATCGCTACGCCGCCGATCCCGAGGCAGCGACTGCCAGCGTCATGGGGATGCTGGATCGATGTGGCGCGACTGTTGTGGCACACCGTCCCTGGCAGGAAAACAAGTTGACCTATCCCATTAAGGGGCATCGCAAGGGGTTGTATTACCTTGCCTGCTTCAAGATGGATGGTAGCAAGGTCGACGAGTTGACCCGTTTGGGCAAACTCAACGAAACTGTCCTGCGTCAGATGGTGATTAACCATCCTCAGGTTGTCTTCGATGCCATGGTGGATGCGCTGTCGCATGACGGTGCCATTCACAGCCCTGAGCAGCGCCAGGATCCAATGGGTCTGCGTGATGACATGGGGCCACGCGGTGAGAAGCCCACCGATTTTGAATAATTTTACTGTTAGAGACCTGTGAGTTCACGGGTCAGTCAGCGATTGTTTGTCAGGACAATAAAGCCAGTCAGTCGTTTCCTATCGGATCTCGGGGTCGCCAATTATGGCCAGTTTCAACCGTGTCATTCTGATGGGTAACGTGACTCGCGATCCTCAGGTGAGATATACCACCGGTGGGATGGCGGTTACTGAGCTGGGGCTGGCAGTGAACAGGCAGTGGTACGATAAGGCGTCGAACCAGAAAAAAGAGGAAGTCACTTATGTTGACGTGACTCTCTGGGGCCGACAGGCTGAAGTTGCTGGTGAGTATCTGGCGAAGGGTCGACCTGTCTTCATTGAAGGTCGTCTGCAACTGGATACCTGGGACGATAAAGAGACCGGCCAGAAGCGATCCAAGATGCGAGTGGTGGGTGAAACTCTCCAGTTGCTGGGTTCTCGCGATGGCGGATCTTCTGGTGGGCGAGGAGAATCCTCGTCCCGCGGAGATTCCGGTTCTTTTGATGGTGGTCGGGGTGGTCGTGGTTCCTCACGGGATGGCGGGCAACCTGCACCTTCGGAATCGATGGGCAGTGATTACGGTGATTTTGGCGGTGGTGATGACGACGTGCCTTTCTAAGGCCACGTCTTGATCTTGTAAGGTTAACGTCGGTCAACTGATTCAGGTCAGTGAACTTAGTCGAGAAGTGAACTCAGACGAAAATTGAGATTAATATTTCGATGGTCGTGTCGAAGTGATTCCCAGTCATGGGCCTGTCTAAATCAGGGCAGGCTTTAAGGTTTACTGGGCCAGCTTGAACAGGCCAATCAAGTCAGTGAAAGAAGTGGCAGTCATGGGTCGTGCAAACGTTACCGCCTCCGGGATGTCCCGAGTTTCCCGTCAGGTTGAGCTTCTCCTGGTGGAATCAGTGGAATCATTGGGCGAGCAGGGCGAGATTGTTAAGGTTCGCCCTGGTTATGCTCGAAATTTTCTGCTTCCACAGGGGTTGGCAACTGTTGCGACTCCTGAAAACAAGCGAGCTGTTGAACGTCATAAGCAGAATCTGGCTGAACTCCAGGCCAAGCGTATGGCTGATCTGCAGAAGCTGGCTGAAGCCGTTGGCAAGTACAGCGTCACTCTGGAAGCCAATGCCAACGAAGATGGCCATCTGTTCGGTTCGATCCTGGGCCACGATATCAGCAAGTCGCTGAAATCGGCTGGTTATGCCATCGAAGCCGATCAGGTTCGTCTGGACGGGCCACTCAAAGAACTGGGTATGTACACAGTCAAGATTCATATTTACGGTGAAATCAAGACTGACGTTAAGGTTTGGGTGGTGCCAGCCGTTAAGAAGTAATGGCAACTCAGCTATTCAATTGATGCCGGACAAGTCCGATTTTACGGCATCACGAAATTAAGAACACCCAGGTTTTCCCTGGGTGTTTTGTTTGATATCGGGGAAGATCAGCGGCAATCTGCTGGTAAATGGTTGTTACGAGGTCGATCCGAGATCGAATGGTCAAGGGAGTGCCATGGCCACTGAATTTTCGCGATCAGAGAAATCACGAGTCAAACCGACGGCTTCAGATTTTGCTGGTCATGTGCCGCCGCAGAACCTGATCGCTGAGAAGAGTGTCCTCGGAAGTATTCTGCTTCAGAGTCGAGCCTTTGACGAAGTGGCCGACTTCCTGCTGGCGGATCATTTCTATCATCACGGCCATCAACTGATCTATGCGGCTATCAAGGCAATTGTTGAAGATAACAAGCAGCCTGTTGATCCAGTGACGGTCGCCGAGCATCTGGATCAGAAGTCGCAGTTAGAAGATGTGGGTGGCATTGAGTACCTGATGGAGGTGCTCGAGACAGTTCCGCACGCTGCGAACGTGAAAGGTTATGCGGAGATTGTGCGCGATCGCTGGATTCAGCGATCATTGACCGACGCCTGCACCGAAGTGTTGCGGGATTGTTACTCGGGTTCGGATGATACCTCGGAGGTGCTTTCACGGGCTGAGCAGAAAATCTTCGGCATTCTGCAGGAGCAGGAACGCAGTTCGCAGATCGACATGAACACGATCATGATGCAGACGTTGCATCGGATTAACGCGAGGTTTGATCGCGAAGGTGTGATCAGCGGTCTTTCGACGGGTTTTCTGGATCTGGATCGCCAGACGAACGGGTTTCAGGCGGCAGAGCTGATCATTCTCGCAGCCCGTCCCAGTATGGGTAAGACCGCACTGGTTTGTAATCTGGCGGAAGCGGTCGCCACCAATGGTAACACCGTGCTGGTTTTCAGTCTGGAACAGTCGAAGCTCGAACTGGCGGAGCGATTTCTGTGTATCAGGGCTCGGCTGGATGGTCATCGATTGCGTAAAGGGGATCTGGATCAGGCCGAGAAACATGCCTTGATGACGGCTTCTTCGGAATTGAGCCGGGTGCCACTGTTTATTGATGATGCTCCCGGACGGACAGTGGGACAGATCAGTGCGATTGCCCGCAGGCTCAAACGGAAGAATCAGTTGGGTCTGATTATCATCGACTACCTGCAACTGATTGAACCGGAAGATAAGCGGGCACCACGCGAACAGCAAATCGCGCAGATTACCCGGCGATTAAAAGGAATCGCTAAGGAAAATGAGATTCCAGTGATTGCGCTGTCACAGCTCAACCGGGGAGTGGAACTTCGAGAAGATAAACGTCCGAAAATGGCTGACTTGCGAGAGAGCGGTGCCATTGAGCAGGATGCAGATATCGTCATGTTTCTCCATCGCCCCGATGCTTATAACCCGGAAGATCAACCAGGGTTGGCCGAAGTGATTGTGGCCAAACACCGCAGCGGGCCGACCGGGATTGTGCGGCTGACATGGCGCAGGGAATTCATGCGTTTCGAAGACTACAGTGCCATGGATGCCCCGGATATTGCGTTTTCTGAGTAGGTGGGAGTCGATATGCCTCTCGAAGCGGATGCGGTTCGATTTCTCGATCAGCTCAATGCTCTCCATCTGCCACCTGTGAGCGAGCTGGGTGCTGTGGCGATCCGTAAAGCTCAATGGGAAGAAGCAGCGGCTGCAGCGTTTGCGACGGATGATCGTTTTGAGATGATTGAGGATGTGTGCATCAATCGAGAAATGCAGCTCATTTCACGTGAGGTGGTGGGAGCTTCAGCAGTCAGACCGCTTGTGAGCGATGACAATCAGCTCACTTTACGCATCTATCGCCCACAAGGGGCTTCCGGGCATCACTGTTTGTATTTTCATGGTGGTGGATGGGCGATAGGGAGTGTCGTTTATTTTGATTCGCTGGTGCGGCAATTGGCACTCGCCAGTGGAATGACCATGGTTTCTGTCGAGTATCGGCTCGCGCCGGAGTTTCCCTTTCCGGCGGCGACGATTGATGCCGCTCTGGCGGCCCGATGGGTGTGTTCGCAGCTTTTGCCGGGGCAGAAGTATGCTGTGGCTGGTGACAGTGCCGGTGCAAACCTGGCGACTGTGCTGTGCCAGATGTTGCGTGATCGTGGGGAGCATCTGCCAGCGGCTCAAGTTCTGTTTTATCCGGTGACCGATGCCAACTTTGAGAGCAGCAGTTATGAAGCCTGTCGGGCTGGGTATTTTCTCAGCCGGGAAGATATGAAATGGTTCTGGTCGCTCTACCAGCCCCAGGTTGCTGAGAGAAGTCATCCCTATACTTCACCGCTACAGGGAAATCTTCGAGGTTTGCCGCCAGCGCGAATCTGTGTCGCCGGTTATGATCCGCTCTATGATGAGGGAGCTCTGTATGCGGATAATTTGCAGGTCGCCGGGAATGACGTGGAGTTTGTGGAGTATCCGGGAATGATTCACGGGTTCGTCAAACGCTTTACGGAGTTTGCCTCAGGTCGGCAGGAGATCATCGCGGCGGGTGATTACCTGCGTCGCAAGGTTCAATGAGGGTCATGGGTTGCGACCTGGGCCCGAAATCAATCGGGAGTCAGGCGATTCCAGCGGTTGCTGAGTGAGAAGGCCTCTCTGGGTGCGGGGGCAAAATAGATTTGTGGTAATCGCATGATCGTCGTTCCAGCGATGACCACGATGGTGACGACGCTGACCTCTGTCACCACTTGAGTGATCCAGCCTGCGGGGAAATTCAAGCTGATGAAGCTGGTTGTCGAGCCCAGCGCTGTCACGAACGGCAGGCTGACGATCCATTGCCAGGGTTGATTCACCAGTGCTGAATGCCACCAGAGAAGACCGGCCATCAAGAGTGTGCAGGTAATCGTCTGCAGGCCCATACGGTTTGAATCAGAGAGTCCGTCGAGTAACAATCCCATGCAGGCTGCTGCCAGAAGTGGAGCCGAAGCGGGAAGCCCACAACGGCCCAAAAGTACCATGACACCTAAACCCAGCGCGGGAAGAATAAATCCTTGCGAGAGGTTTTGAGCCATAGGAAGTACGCTGGCCTGTTCGCCATGAGCGGGAGTCAGACTCATCAGGCAGGGAATCAGATAGGCCACACACAAGAGAGCCGCAAAGGATAGCAGTCGCTTCATGGCTGAACTCCCTGTGATGAGGGACTGTCATTCTCGAAACGGGATGAATTGGGACGCAGGCGCAGGATGCTGAGTCGTGCAGGAAATGGTGGCGATGGCGTGGAAGCAGTCGTCACCACGGATCTGGAAGTGACATGTGGATCTGACGTTGTGAATGCGGGATGGAGATACTCCGGTGTGACCTGAACTTCCCAGTAACGATCTTCTGCAGGTAAAGTGGCTTTGGTAATCGTTCCCAGAAAGAGTGGTTGATTCAGAAGACCATCGTCTTCCAGTGAATAGACTTCATCTCCGACACGCAGGCCAATGTTGTCAGAGATTTTCTCAAGACGACATGTCTGGGTGCCATCTCCTGCGAGAATTGTTTGTGTAAGAATGGTGGGCTTCTGTGAAACTGTCGAAGTTTCCGCCTGGCGCACCACCATGGCCCGGCAGCGAAATCGACCGTGAGTGACCGGTAGAAATGTACTCGTCCAATTCCCGACTCGCTCGACTTTTCCAACCACGACCAAACCGGCTGTCAGTACGAGATCGGCTGGGGCGATGTTGTGATCATGGCCAATATCCAGCAATGGTTCAGACGATTTCACGACCCATGCCGACTCTTCGATTCCCTGCCGGCTTCCCCGTGCGATGATGACGCCGGATTTCCAGTTTCTGGAAAGTTCGCTGCCCAGCAAAGTGGCTTCGATGAGATCTGCCACGAAGAGCCTTTTGCTGCTGGTGCGAAGTCGAGAAGAGTTCGATTTCTGTTCGAAATCGGGATGTTCAAAACTGACGGGAACAATCCGGGAAGACTCTGGGCTGATACTGGCCTCGGGAAGGAATGAATTGCTGGTGTGAGATTGTGTGAGCAGTAAGGCTGTGAGCCGGTGGTTTTTCTCGCGTTCGAGTTCAAGTTTCTGCCCAAGGATGGAAGCTGAGTTTTCGGATAATTCAGCAGTGCGCAGATCGTTAGAAGCCGAATGTTGAAACAAGCCTGTCATCTGGCGGGAGATGGGGGCTGCCAGATGAACTTGAAGTTTCCGCAGGATGAGACAGCCGGGAGCTACGACATCCCGAGCCGCTTTTTTCCAGGCACTGGTCATACCCGCGGGAAGTAATGGAACCAGTAGCGTCAGGATGACCAGCAGGGCCTGCGCAGTGCTGAACTGAAGGGGATTGAAGAGGCGTCGATCATTCAATCGCAATAGGCCTTGAAACGAGATTGCTGAGAGTCAGATTTTCGGGAGGCGTGGAGTCGTCAAGAGCAGCCCCAGTCGATTAACTGTCGTGAATGCTGAACAGGGACGATTGCCATTCGTTGAGATGTTCGCTGCAGATGGACAAACCGCGAACAACGGTTTGTTCGGGATCTTCAGCAATCAGAACGGGGATGGCCAGTTGTTCGCTGAAGAAGTCGTCTAATCCGGGAAGCAGGGCACTGCCACCAGCAAGCACCATTCCGGTATCGGCGAGGTCGGCGACAAGTTCTGGCTGACATTGTTCGAGGACCTGTCGAATCCCGGAGAGGATCTTCGCCAGTGGGGCCATGATGGCCTGGCGAACCTCACCTGTGGTCACCAGGACTTTACGCGGCACGCTGCTCATTGCATCGAGGCCGTTGACTTCGGTCGCTTTTTCACTGGTCTGGAGAGAGGCCGAGCCCACTTCGCGTTTGAGATGTTCTGCTGTCTGTCGGCCGATTTTCAGGCCAAAACGCTGCTTCATCCAATCGACAATCGCGTCGTCGAAGGCATCACCGGCAATACGAGTCGAGCAGGAAGCAACGGTCTCTCCCAGGCTGAAGATCGCGACTTCCGTAGTGCCAGCTCCAATATTGCAGACGAGGCTTGCCAAGGGTTCGGAAATCGGCATACCGGCACCAATGGCCGTGGCTTTGGCGGATTCAAGAAGATAGATCGAACCAGCACCAGCACGTTCGGCAGTTCCAAAGACAGCTCGACGTTCGACCGATGTGATCGATTGTGGAACCGAGACCAGGACGCGAGGTCGAAACCCGGGTGATTGCTTGGCTGCTTTTTGGACAAAGTGCCGCAGCATGGCTTCGCAGAGTTCGAAATCAGTGATGACACCATGACGAATGGGGCGAACTGCCGAGATCGAATCGGGCGTTCGGCCAAGCATTTGCCGGGCCAGTTTTCCCACGGCGGCACCGCGTCCGAGAATTTTTCGAGACCCGTTCTGAAGAGCGACGACTGTGGGTTCGTCGAGCACGATCCCTTGATTGAACAGGGCAATGCGTGTGTTCGCACTGCCGAGATCAATCGCGAGGTCGGGACTGAGCCACTGCCGTAACCTGTGGAGCATGATTCACTTTGCGAACGATATCAGAGGTTGACGGAAACCGATTGGCGCCCTGCGTGTATTAGCGCCTCGGAGAGCCTGCGAGCGGGGCATTCTGCAGAATGACAGGCTGCCAGGACTGAGCCTTGATCACATCGGTCGAGAATCGATCTTCAAAGGCCCGGACTCCTTTGAGGCCAACCGGCTTACCAATCTGATCCGCGAGTTGAATCATGAGTTCGTCGGAAGCTTCAACGTAGGCGAGGAGTTTGCCATCGGTCGTGGTAATTGCGAGTGGAGGAAAGTCGATAGGGCGTGGCTGAACTTTCTTGAGGACACCTGCTCCATCGAAATTGGGAATGGAAGTTCCCTGGGAGGCAGGCCTGGCTGTGGCTCGGATCGGGACTGAAGCCGTCATGTTCTGAGCATTTGCCGGGGTGATGGCACTGGTCGCTTGAGGACCTGTGGGTTGTGGGTTAGCAGGAACCTGATGATTCACGGGTTGAATGGCGCTGCCGGGAGGCACCATTGAATTTGCTGGTGCGGGGTAAGGAGAAGAGGCAGCCAATTGCCGGGGCGGTTGCTGTGCGATTGGCTGAGGGTAAGCATTTCCCGGTGGAGCATTACGGAGTGGCGGGGTGTTTGGAGCTTGTTGGAGTGCTGCCCGATTGACAGCCGCTTGTGCCTGAAGTGCCGCATCTTTCTCGCGTGCTTCACGGAAAATGCGATCGAAGTCCTGATAGTCGCTGTAGATCTTCTGATAACGAGACAGGCTGTGAATTCGCTGATCGACAACATACTGGAATGTTTCATCTGTCGTGTCGGCAGCGAGTTGCCGGTACTGCTGTTCGATTCTGGTGAGATCCCAGCGATCCGGAGTTTGTGTCACCATTGTCCGGAGTTGCTGGTCGATCTGGCTGAGGTGTTCTCGACGAGTGCGGGGTGTGACTTCTGCTCGGGAAATTTCTGGAAGAGGGGCAGGTTCCTCAACGGAAGCGACAGGAAAAGCTGGTGGTGATGTGAGCTTCTCGCTGCTGGTGGAGGCCAGCGGCACAGAATCAACGGCCTCTGTCGATGACGTTTCACTCGATAATGGCGGAATTTCGAGTGAAAAGGGATTGGCGGAAGTGGATGCCGATGTCGAGGAAGTGCCCGTCATGTGGGAAGCACTCGCCGAGGTGCTGGATGAAGGGCCGGATGGACTTGCCTGTGATATCGGTCGATCGGTTTCGGGTCGCAGTGCGCGGGCAGTAATCCAGCGGTATTCGTGCGTCGGTGGAGAGATTTTGAAGTACCGCAGAGCACGATTGCCGGCAGGGAGCATGGCCTCGCCCAATATCTGGACGTTGTCACCAGTCGTCAGACGACGCTGGACGACTTGCCGGGAAAGATTCAGTTCGCTTCCTACATACACCAGAGCAGTGCGGGCCGAGACTTTTCCTGAGACAGGTTGAGCTTCATTGAGACGAGCGGCATCGGCGGGATCCAGTTCGATATCTTCAGCGGCAATCCAACTGAAGCTGCCCGGAGGTGGAGCAATCATGACCCAGCCACCGGGATCGTGTCGATGGACGGTCACTTGAGAACCGCGGGGAAGATCGCTGGTGACGTCGTACCGAGGGCCGGGGCCACTGCGCACGGGTTCGGCATCGACATCGATGGTGGCGATGTAAGGGAATGTTCTGTCGGCGGCTATGCCCTGTGATGCAGCACACAGGGAGAGAGTCGCGATCAGAAAAGTCAGACGAAGGAAACGGAAAGGCCTAATTCCGTTGCCTGATGAAACGCATGACGCTGCTGGTGAAGAATTCTGCATAGGGCATCCTGCCTCAAATGTCGAGTGGTCGACACGGAAACCGGCAGAAATGGCCGGTGACTTCAGGCGAGGTGTAGCGAAAGTGGCGTGTTGCCTCAAGATGAATGGTGTTTGGCCGTCACCAAAAAGACTTGCGGATGTTCCGGAAACAACGCTTTGAATCAAAAATCGCTTCAAAGCGATAAATGCAGGAAAGCTGTGAATGTAGGAACGATGGCGAAAGTCAGTTGGCCTGACGACGGTAGAGGATGAGTGAGCGAATGGTGATGACGTGGGTGCAGTCTTTATGTGCCGCCATTTCCTGATGAATGAGCGTCTGCCGACGTAAACCACGTTTGCCCTGGATGCCAGTCCAGGCGATCCAGCCGGACGGGGCGACATGCGGCACAAATTTATGCAGCAATGTCATCAATTCATGACTGCTCCGCGATGAGTGAACGGAGAGCATCGAAATGGGATCGCGAAAGCTGGTGCAGGCTTCCAGTGGGTGAATGTTCTGCAGCCTTAATCGATCAAGAATTCTGGAGACAGGGATTGGTGAAGGGGAAGATAACGAGTTGCTGAGTGGTGCAACGACAGGCGAATAGACATCACTGAAAGTCTGATCGACAATGGATTGCAGGTGTGCGGATTCGGCCTGACGGGCAAAGACCTGCCAGACACGATCGATTTCCTCTCCAATCGAAACGACGGTAAGGGGTGAGGGATGTCTCATGGCGCCCATGGCCATCCAGGCAGCCGAGTATGTCCCCTGAGAGCCGATATCAACGAGACAACCTGTTGGTGGTGCCTGGGCAGCGAGCCAGGCCATCATGCGGTCGATGGTGCGATGTCCTGTTCCACAGATACTGCTCAGAATGGCCTGATCCTGAGGGGGAAACCACTGGGCAAGATCGTAAGCAGCCCGGCTTTCCCATTCGTAAGCACCGGAGAACCAGCGACTGGCAGAGCGGAAGAACCGGCTGGGAGATCGCCACAAGTTACCAAGGAAACGAGAATAAATTGGAACTGTGGAATTGTGATGGGTCGAAATCGCCTGAGCGGAGTTTGCGGCAGTCATGTGCCAATCCTGCTGGTCGAGCTTCTGTCTGAGTCTGTCTGCAGGAATTCCATCCTGATGACGAGATGAGACCAAGGTTTGCTTGCCGGGGCAGGTGTGTAAACCAAAAGGGTTTTTCCGTCCAGTCGAAGGTAGAGAGGATTTGATCGCTGAAAAGAAAAAACCCCGATCAGGTGGATCGGGGTGGAGCATTATCAGAAATTCTGTTTGATCGGGACATCGGCCGAATCCGGGATGCCAGACTGGTCTGCCATCCGGAGGGTTGGTATCAGCCGATGGGTGGGCCGAGAGGTTCTTTCTTTTCAGTGATGGGAGGGCACTGTTCCGACATTTCGGCGTTGAGCTTCAAATAGTCGGCCCATTGAGCGGGAAGATTGTCTTCGTGGAAAATGGCCTGCGGGGGGCACTCGGGGACACAGGCTTCGCAGTCGATGCACTCTTCGGGGTGAATGAAGAGCATCGATTCGCCCTCTTTGAAACATTCGACGGGGCAAACAACAACACAATCGGTGTATTTGCAGTTGAAGCAGGGTTCCGCCACAACGTGAGTCATAAGATCCCTTTGCAATTAAGCGGAAAGAGTCAATTCATTCCGCGAAGAGAGTAGTTACCGGGAAAATGATTACCGGAGAGTGTGAGTCTCGCATAACTTATCTGCTGACAACACATTGCAGAGTTATTCAGGTTGTCAGACGATGTTAGTTGCCACCCAAATAATCGTCAAGGACGTCCCGGTCGGGTGAAAGAAATCATCCCCCGAAGCTGAGATGTTTTTCCATCAGACAAAGAGACGGGTTTTTGGGTTCGATATGTTCGCATGAACATATTTCTTGCCAGAGTTGGGTCATTGCCATATAACTTTGGATAGAGGCGAGTGAATCTGTCGAAAAGATTTACTGACAGATTGATCTGCCTCGGCTGGTAATTCGTATCAGAAACAAGTCGACAGGCAGGCGGGAATTGCCGATCTGACTAAATGTTCACGCGGTGGTTGGGCCACTGGTGAGCCGTCTTTGAGGCTCTGGAACAATTCTGAATTCTGTTGGTGACAGGTATGTGACCAATTCATGAGGGGATGGAACCAGTGAGCGAGTCGCAGACGAAGAGTGTACTGGCAGCTTAAGTAAAGATAGCAGTCACTTTTTGTGATTGGCAGGGCAGAATCGTGGCACTTACGGACACTGATCGAGATCTGATCAATCGCTGCCTCCGCCGGGAAGCCGGTGCGTGGAGGGAGTTTGTTGACCGGTTTTTGCCGTTGTTTGCCCATGTGATTCATCATTCGGCCGAGGCGCGAAGCATTCCGCTGCAAAACTCTGATGTGGAGGATCTCTGCTCAGATGTGCTGATCGCGATCACAGAAAATGATTTTGCTGTGCTGAAGCGGTTTCGAGGGAAGGCTTCTCTTGCAGCGTATCTGGTTGTGGTGGCTCGCCGGGTTGTGGTGCGTGAAATGATCAAACGGCGGATGTCTGAGGCTTTCGGGCACGTGCGTTCGAATCATGTGAACTCCGGGCAGGGTAGCGATGTCATCGAGCCGGTGGCACCAACCGAAGTACGACGGATCGAGCACCAGGAAGTCATTGAGAAGATCCTGAGTGGACTGCCGGCCCGGGATGCCGAAGTGGTGCGTAAGTACCACATGGAGGGAAGCAGCTACCAGGAGATCAGCCGCCAGGTGGGGATTCCGCTGAACTCAATTGGGCCAATTCTTTCCCGTGCGCTGGAGCGGATGCGTCATCGAGTGGCCTCGACGTGATGGGAGCTGATTTCACAGTCGCTAATCGAATCCCGTTCAATGGGGCCAGGTTCTGAGCCAGGCCTGCAACATGAGCACTCCCCAGAGATGGTAATTCCAGACCGGTTGACCGTGGGTATGTGCGTGCCAGCGCTGCCTGATGAGAGGCGTGTTATAGAAACCGGTGGCGTTCAGACTTTGTTCCGAGAGCAGGTCTTCGGCCCAGTCGCGCAGGTCTTCGCAAAGCCAGCGTTCCATAGGCACACCGAAACCCTTCTTGGGGCGTTCGAAGAGTTCTGCCGGGACATATTTGTTGAGAATTCGCTTGAGAGGGATCTTGCCACTATTGGCCTGACGCTTGAAGTCCAGTGGTAATGTCCACGCGAACTCGATGACGCGATGATCAATAAGCGGGGCCCGGGTTTCGAGTGCCACTGCCATACTGGTTCGATCGACTTTAGTGAGGATGTCGTCGGGCAGGTAGGTGCGAGAATCGAGATCCATCCAGCGCTCTTCGGCATGAGATGATGCCAGCCAGGTCTCCCGATTCATGAACTCGGTGCCGCTCCAGGGGATGCCGACGGTGCCGGGAGTCTGCTCAGTCCAATACTGCATGTGGGACAGGTAAAGATCATCGCTCTCAGCATGGGAGAATAAATGGCTGGCGTGGCTGAAGCGTTTCTGCCATCGAAGCGAAACCGATTTTGCCAAGGGGACCGCCCATTGGCAGAGTTTGGCAGCCATTAACCTGGCGGGACCAGGAATTCGCTGCAGCATGCTGGCAATCTGCTGGGTTTGGAAATAGCGGCGGTAACCACAAAAGAACTCATCGCCCCCATCGCCGGAAAGTGCCACGGTCACTGATTGTCTGGCAAGTTTTGAGACGAGGTAGGTCGGGATTTGTGATGAATCCGCAAATGGTTCGTCGAACATTTCCGGGAGCAGCGGGATGACATCCAGGGCTTCGCGGCCCGAGACAATATGCTCGACGTGATCAGTTTTCAGGTGCTGGGCGATCGCTTTGGCAAAGGGGGCTTCGTCGTAGGCTGGGTCTTCAAAACCTATGGAGAAAGTGCGGACAGGTTTGGATGACACTTTCTGCATCAAAGCGGTGACGAGGGATGAATCGATGCCGCCAGAGAGAAAAGAACCAAGGGGAACATCGGCAATCATACGCAGCGAGATTGCGTTTTCGAGCAGTTGATCGAGTTGCTGGAGGGCTTCATCGAAGGTTCCCTGGAAGGGATTGGCCAGACCTTTGGCAGAGGCGTCTTTGCGCATGCTCCAATAAGTCTGCGGTCCTGTGGACTGGCCCTGGGCATTGATGGTCAGAATGGTTCCCGGCTGGAGTTTCCAGATGTGTTCGTAGATGGAATAGGGGCCGGGGATGTAGTTATGCCTCAGGTAGAGAGGAATCGCATGACGATTCAACCTTGGTTCAAAGCGGGGGTGAGGGTGCAGGGCTTTGAGTTCGGATGCAAAAAACCATGTTTGGCCAATGCAGCCGTAGTAGAGAGGCTTTTTTCCCAGTCGATCACGGACGAGAGTGAGTTCTCGCTCGCGATGGTTCCACGCGGCGATGGCAAACATGCCGACGCATTTTTCGATGGTGGGGCGAACCCCCCAGATGTTGAATCCTTCGACGAGCACTTCGGTGTCGGAATGGCCTTTGAAGGTGACACCGAGTGAGGCCAGTTCCTGGCGGAGTGTGTGAAAGTTATAGATTTCTCCGTTGAAGACGATTGTCCATTCGCCATTGGCAGAATCCATTGGTTGGTGGCCAAGTGGTGAGAGATCGACAATCGCCAGTCGAGTCTGACCGAGTGCAACGCCAGATGGCCCATCGATCCAGCAGCCGGAGTCATCAGGGCCACGATGCTCGAGGCGGTTGGTCATCTGGCGGAGCACATGCTCTGCCTCATGGAGTGGCATCGGGGCCTGAGGAGAGTAAAAACCAACGACACCACACATACCAACTCCGAACTCGAAGAAGATCCACCGGGAGATTCTCTGGATTCTGTCGTCACAGTTCTACTCAAGTTCTGCCGAACTTGAGTAGCTCAATGGTGCATGGGTCTGGAATTTCCTCGGGGATCATGCGGATGGGCGGACGAATTCCTGCTCAATTTATGGATTCGTCTGCAAGGAACATGTGGGCCACTCGGAAAATCAGCGTCGTTTTGACCGGAATCAAGAACTCAGGACAAATGACGAACCAAAGAGTCGGAAAAACGTCTTCCTGGGCGTGATCTCTGGAAGATTTATTGTGCGAAAAGTCATGTTGATAGACCTTGTGCGATTGATTGGTTGCGATGTGCGGCTCCGGTGAATTAGACTTCCGGGCTGTTCGAAAAGTGTGGTGGAAGTGGCAGTCTGGTGTGGTCAAGTTTTTCACATGATCGATGCCGGGCATGCTGAAATGAGGAGTAATAGCCAGTGACCAGAGTCCTTTACTGCGGCGATACTTCGCTGGAGACGGCGGCTGGTTATCTGGCGGGCCTGATGACCTCGTGGCAATGGGAGTTTGACTATGTCCCCAGTCATGTCGGGCTGGATGCTGGTGAACTCCTGGTCAAGCAGGATCTGGTCATTCTGAGTGATTACCCTGCGGAACGAATGACCGCACAGGCCATCGATCAACTGGTCACGATGGTCAAGGCTGGCTGCGGACTCGTGATGCTGGGTGGCTGGGAAAGCTATCATGGTCTGGGTGGGAACTGGGACCAGACGGCATTGGCAGAAGTCTTGCCGGTGGATATGAACTCTGCCGATGACCGGGTCAATTTTGACCAGCCGACGTTGGCCATTCCGGCGGCAATCAACAGTGTCTCGCATCCGATTCTGCAGAATCTTCCGTGGGAAGATCGTCCGCCGACCATTGGGGGCCTCAATCGCATCACGGCGAAAGCTAAAGCTCAAACCTTGCTGATGGCCCGCGTCTGGCGGCCGACCTTCAGTCTGGAACATGGAAAAACGACCTGGGAACACGCAGATCATCACCCACTTCTGGTGGTTGGAGAAGCGGGCTCAGGGCGAGTGGCTGCGTTTGCCAGTGATGTAGCACCTCACTGGGTGGGTGGACTGGTCGATTGGGGCCCCGAACGGGTGACGGCACAGGCTCCGGGAGCCGGTGCGATTGAAGTGGGAAATTTCTATTCACAGTTTTTCCGGCAGATGCTGGAGTGGGTCGCCAGATCAGCGAAATGATCCCATCGAATGGGTGGGTCTGAATTCAACGTCCTAAAGAAATCTCTGGAAGGTTTGGAACGAAATGCTCGCAGGCAATGCACTGATTGGACAATCGGGTGGGCCGACATCTGTAATTAATACATCGCTTCTGGGGGTGTTGGAGACAGCCCGGAAGAGTAAGCCCATTCAGCGTGTGTTTGGTATGCGGTTTGGTATTGAAGGTGTTCTCGGTGACCACCTCGTTGATTTTTCCAATGAAGACGCGGCAGTCTTAAAGGGATTGCGGGGAACCCCAGGTTCGGCACTCGGTTCGAGCCGCCTGAAGCTGAAGGATGAGCATTTTCCGGCAGTGCTCAAGCAACTGAAGAAGTACAACATTCGCTACTACTTCATGATTGGCGGTAACGACACAATGGATACGATCCACCGTGTCGTGAAGTATGCCGGGGAAAACGGCCATGAGATGATTGGCGTCGGTGTGCCGAAGACGGTCGATAATGATCTGTTTGGCACTGATCATACCCCTGGCTTTCCGAGTGCAGCCCGTTATGTGGCCATGAGTGTATTGCAGGGTGGGCTTCTGGCAAAAGACATGCAGCGTGTCGATCAGTTTGTTGTGTTTCAGACGGTTGGACGCAGTGCGGGTTGGCTGCCAGCAGCGGCGGCATGTGCCCGCGGAAACGGTCTGACGGCACCGCACGTGATTCTCTTCCCGGAGCGCCCTTTTGTTCGCGATGCATTTTTGAATGTGGTGAAGAAAGCGCAAGAGAAGCACGGGTTTGTTTCGATTGTCTGCGGCGAAGGGATCCGTGATGCCAACGGACAGCCGGTGAGTGCTTCGCAGACTCGTGACAAGTTTAACAATGTCGAGTTTGGTGCGATGGGCGGAACCAGTGCGGCCATGATGCTCCACCGGATGATTTCGGATGAGTTCGGCTGGCGTGGTGAATTCCAGGTGACGGAATCGTTGCAGATGTGTGCGGCAGACCGCGGGCTGAAGCTCGATCTCGATGAAGCGTATGCCTGTGGTAAAGAGGCTGTTCGATTGGCTCTTGCAGGAACCAGCGGCGTGATGGTGACGATGCAGCGCGTCGGGAAGAAGACCGACCCGTACCAGATTGGTTTTGGTACGATTCCTTTGGGAGAAGTCGCCAATCATGAGCGTCCGATGCCGGATAACTTTATCTCCAAGGATGGCTTTGATGTGACGAAGGCCTTTCTGGACTATGCCAAGCCTCTGGTGGGCGAATTGCCAACTTACAGCGTGCTGGCAGCAAAGAAAGCGAAGGCGTAGGGTCCACTGTGCGGACCAGAGTCATCCCCGTTTATCAATGACATTTTTCAAGTTTGGTGATATCCAACATGGTCCGTACAGCGGACCCTACTTTGACAGGTGTTTCATGTTTGCTGATCGTGAGCCGTATGCCGGGTTTGGACTTGTGGCCGATATGCTGGCTGTGCCCCAGGTGATTCGTGAGTTCGATCCTCGAGTGGTGAGTGAGACTGCCCAGGAGGTTCGCGCGGCTGGTCGATTGCTGCTGACAGGCGAAGGATCGAGCCGACTCTTCCCTGGGAAAAATGCCATCATGTACTCCCGCCAGCAGGGTTGGCCATGTGTGCTGCATACAGAAGCTGGTCGGCAATCACAGGATTATGCCCTGGGCGACTGGGCAGTCCTGGCCGCTTCAAATAGTGGCAAGACCGCAGAAGTGATTCGGCTGTTTACGCAGCTCAAAGGGGCCGGGCATCCGGCACTCTACAGTTTGACTGCTCTGGCGGCATCGCCACTGGAAGCTCTTGCCAAACGGGGACATGTCCTGAAGTGTGGTAAAGAAGGTGCCGTCGCAGCCACCAAGAGTGTGATTGAACAGGCTCTGGTGGTGCGGGCACTGCTCGAGGCAGTGGCGGGTGAATCGAATCTCAAGGGCCAGTTGCCCACCTTGGCGGATCAAGTGCAGAAAGTGCTGACTCAGCCGATCGATCGCGAGATCATCGAAAAACTGGCCAGGGCCAGGACGATCTATTTCGCGGGACGGAATGATGGTGTCGCCGAAGAGCTGACACTTAAGACCAATGAAATTACGCGTAAGCCCAGCGACTTCCTGGAAGGGACGTATGCCGTCCATGGGATTGAAGAGATCATGCACGCTGACGATGTGGTCGTGTGGATCAATCCTTATGCTGAGTCGGAACAGAAGTTCATGGACGTGCTGGTGAAGGGAGTGGGCTTAACTGTCGTGACCATTTCGCCGCGCGAGACGATGTTCCCGAACATTCAGATTCCGGATGGGGGAAGTCTGGCGGGGTTTGTCGAACTGAGTGCTGGCTGGAACCTGCTGGTGGAGATTGGCATGGCTCTGGGCGTGAATGTGGATAAGCCCCAAAGAGCCCGCAAAGTGGGCAACGAGTTTGTCGCGGGCTAAACTTGCCACGTGAGAAAGATGATTGCCCTCGTGAGAGACCAGCCACATGGCGGAGGATATTTGCACGCGACTGCTGGATCTCTGGCCGGCGGAAGTCGATCGGATTGACTATTCGTTGCCGACCGCTCCGGACAATCTGGCGTTCGACGAAGCACTGCTGCTGACAGTGAACGATGAGCCGGAAGCGGCGTGTGTGCGGTTTTGGGAACTGCGCCGGTACGCCGTCATTCTGGGGCGTTCCAACTCACGTGAGAAAGAGGTCAATGCAGAAGCCTGTGCTGCTGATGGAGTGGAGATCTTTCGGCGGTGCAGTGGAGGGGGGACTGTCGTGGCTGGGCCGGGCTGCCTGATGTTCACAGTCGTCGTGCCACTCACTGCCGAGATTTCCAAGCTGGGAGTACCGGCGACAACCTGTCAGTTGTTAGGCAGAATCGTCAAGCAATTGCGGCCCATGGTGGGTGATGTGCAGATCAAAGGGACGAGTGATCTGGTGATTGGTGAGCGGAAGTTTTCCGGGAACGCCCAGAAATACAGTCGGCATGCGCTGTTGCACCATGGTTCGATTTTGTACGGATTTGATCTGCCAAGAATCAGTCGATATCTGAAAATGCCCTCCCGGCAGCCCGATTATCGAGTCGGTCGTGGCCATGATGAGTTTGTCATGAACGTGGCGGCGACACGCGAACAGCTGACGTCTGCGATTGCCACTGCCTGGAGTGCTCAAGAAGATGAGCACTTTGTGCCTCCTTATGATCTGACGGCGCAGTTGGCGCGAGACAGATATCGCACGCCTGAGTGGAACGCCTGAAACACTTCGAGGAAGTCATTTCGAGGAGAACCAATCGGGCCGTGGATGCGACCGAAGAATAACGAGACTTCGGTCACTGCGGGATTTGCGGGCCTAAAGATCGGAAAATTGAGTCGCTGCACGGCTTTTTTCGGTCAATTGACTCTTTGGGCAGGACATGCTGTCTTCAATGGCGGGTCATGATGCAGCTCGCTTCGTGAAACTGAACTGTTCGATATGTCGTGCAACGAGCTTTGAACGATTTGAAAGGTGGGCCATGGTCAACCAGGAAGCGGATCGCGCTGTCGATTCTGAGAAGCTCAGGCACACTGCTGGTGGCCGACGGGAGTGGCTTTCGACGTTGCGCTACGGGCTGATTGTGGTGCTCGTGGGTTATCTGGCTGTGGCGTATGTTCTTTTACCTATGGGCTGGTGGCGGTACGAGAAGCGGCATCCTGCGTTGGAGAATGCCCCCACGCTCACTCATACCAAGCTTGGAATTCCCGGTGATCCGTTGAATGTAGGTTTTGTGGGGAGTGAAGAGCAGTTGGTCAAAGCTTTCCATGCCATTGGCTGGACGGAAGCCGAGAAGATTGATCTGAAATCGAGCCTGGGGATTGCTGAGAGCACAGTGCTCGACCGTCCTGATACTGTCGCTCCGGTGAGCAGTCTGTACCTGTTCGGGCGTAAGCAGGATCTGGCGTTTGAATTGCCAGTGGGTGAGAGTGCCCGCAAGCGGCATCATGTGCGTTTGTGGCGCTGTGCAGAGAAAGACGATCAGGGGCGACTCTTCTGGATTGGAAGTGTGACATTCGATGAGCGGGTGGGATTGAGCCATACGACAGAAGAGATCACGCATCACATCAGTCCGGATGTCGATGGTGAAAGAGATGGGCTGTTAAATTCCATGCTCAAGGCAAAGCAGATTGAGTCGATTGAATATGTGGATAATTTTCAGCCTGAGGCTCAGGGAAAGAATGGCGGTGGAGATCCCTGGAAGACCGATCAGCGATTGGGCTGGGGAACGCTGATCGATTAATGGGCCGCCGGGATGCGTATGATGGGGTGCCTGGTACCTGGATGTTCGTCATGTGAGGGGAAGGTTCGCGTTGTTGAATAAACCTGAAGTCCACAACCAGCCAGCCTCTCCAGCTGACCGATGTGAATCGGCTGGCTGTGGACATGACCACGATCACGATGACCATGGTCACGACCAATGTCATCGGCCAGATGCTGTGCAGCAGGGGCTGCCAATTGTGCCAGTTCGTACGTGCGGTCATGGTCATTCGCATGGACACGGGCATATCCATGCCCATGGGGCAAGTATCAACCTGGGGATTGCGTTTGGGTTAAATCTGCTGTTCACGATCATCGAGTTTGCAGGGGGGTACTGGACGAACAGCATTGCGATTACGACAGATGCCGTGCATGACCTGGGTGACTGCCTGTCGCTGGGTCTGGCGTGGTGGCTGCAGATCATTTCACGGCAACCGCGAAGTCCGCGGTTTACTTATGGAATGGCGCGTTTGTCGCCTTTGGGGGCCTTCCTCACGGGCATCGTGCTGATCTTCGGGTTGGTTTACGTGATGGGAGAATCTGTGCAGCGGTTGTGGGATCCACAAACTGTCGCGGGCGAGAAGGTGGTGCTGATTGCCATTCTGGGATTGATCTTCAATGGATTTGCTGCCTGGCGACTGCACGGCGGGATGACACTCAACGAGCAGGTGGCGAGCTGGCATTTGTGGGAAGATACACTGGGTTGGGCCGCAGTGCTGGTGGGTGGTGCGATCATGTCGATCTGGCATGTTCCGCTGCTTGATCCACTATTGGCCATTGGTCTGGCGGTCTTCGTGTTGTGGAACGTGAGTCGAAATCTGTGGCGTGTGGGCGAGTTGTTCTTGCAGGCACTCCCGGAAGGGATGGATGCGAAATCGCTGGAATCGATGGTGCAATCGATCGCAGGTGTGCAGAAGGTCGAAAATCTCCACGCGTGGACACTCGATGGTGAACGGCATGTGCTGACGATCCGCGTGTCCTGTTCACCAGCGACGTTCGAAGAGGTCGAACAGGTCAAATCCCGCATCCGGGAAAAAGCCGCCCAGATGGGATTTGAATCAGTGACAATCGAGACGTAAAAAAGTGGTCGTCGGTTGACTTCTGAAACGTCACTAGATGTTTCCTAGCAATTCAAGCCAAACTTAACGGTTTGAAGACGCCTCTTCCAATTTGCTTCAAGAATTTGCACTTCTTTATCGTCAGTATCCTCAGTAATTCGTTCGAGGATACAAAACTCGAAATTCTGAGGATCTCTTTTCTTAAGCTCTACGTTGCCTCCGTCTCCTGTTTTTGCGTAGTCCCTCCAGCGACCAAGAAGATGATCGGTTCCGTACGTACCTCCGACATATCCTTTTCCATCTGACTTGTCGATGATTAAATAAATGGCTCGCCAATGTTGAATAGCGATCTTCCATCGTTCGGGTATCAACATAAGTTCTTGCCACGTCAGATGTAAGTCTCTCCAGTTTGGTACTTTCTCAACCAAAAACGACTCAGCGTGTATTGCTTCAATGCGAAATTCGTTGCGTTTGGCCCATCGCCACCAAGAAAGCTCTCTCCCAGGCCAATTCACTACCAGCTTTCCACTCCATTGGGAATAGTTTGGAAGGAGTTCTAAATCAAACCATAAAGTGGCTTTTGCGTCTGGTGTCATCCCTTTGACACCATATTTTGCTAGCTCAATATTTTCGGCGAGTTCCCAGTAGGCTGAGTAGCTTAGGCTTTGATATCCATTAACCTTGTATAGGCCAACGAATATCGCTTTGCCTGCAGTATGACCTATGAACGAAGCGAGAAAACTGGCACCTTGTAGGGCTTTTTCTACCTTAGGGCCCTGTGCCTGTTGATATGCGTTGTAGATATTTTTGCGGTCACTTGCTAGCCAAGGCAATATTCTTCGAAGTGCAGCCTCTTTAGGGCGATGCCGCATGACCATCGTTTTTTCCACGCAAATGTTTTGAAGTTGCAAGAGGTCTTTTAGTTGCATTAACACTGCCCTAAGGTAAGGGGTGTGGATTGTGTGTCTGTGAACCTTTGGACGTGAGAGTCGTTCTGTTTCTACGTCCATCAATTATTCGACGCTTCGGTTGGCGCGGGCCAGGGCCAGGATTTCCTGTTCGGAGAGCTGGCGGGTGTTCATGGCGCTGCGGTCGCCTTTGAATTGGGTTGTGAGGCCATCGGAGGCCAGAGCGAATTCGCCCTGACCTTGCTGCGCGGCGCGATCCAGAAGTTGCGGCGTGTCGCTGAACATCGATTTCACTTTGTTGATCGATACATTGTCGTTGAGCCTTCCGATGGCCCAGGTGGCGCAGTTGCTGCGGCAGGTGGAATCGAGATCGCCCGGAGTTTGTGTAGCCAGGAAGACGCCCAGTCCGCCCGAGCGAGCCCGCTTGAGCAGGTTCAGCAAAGGTTCCTTGGTCGAGGGTTTACTGGTGGCCGGGACGTAGATATCGGCCTCGTCGAGGAGGATCACCGCCTGTAATGTCGCTGAGGGTGTGGCACTGACGTGGCGGCCCAGTGTCATGAGGAACCGCGACATCCAGAACTGGATGGCCGACATATCGACCAGCGACTTGAGGCTGATGATCGACAAAGGCGTGCGGCCATCGGCACGCGGAGTGAGCATCCGGGGGATGTTGAGCGGAGTTCCCTCTGTCGAGAGGAGCAGCCGGCGGGTGATCCGCAGGTCGCTGAGTGCCCTGGCTAGTTTCAGATAAACAGTGGGTTGTGTCCAGCGGTGATGCTTGACCAGTTCCTGATCCTTCTTGCCGATGACTTCTTCCAGCCACTCCAACGTGACTTCGCCCTGGGTGGTGTCGAGAATCACCTGCAGAGCCGTCAACAGGATCGGCTGGTACTCTCTGAATTGGTTTTCTGAGCAGCCGAGCATTTTCAACAGGCTGGCTGTCGTCGCTTCCAGAGCGGCTTCACGTTCATTGTCCGGCATCTGCCCCACGCCTTCGGGAATCAGCGGCAGCAGGAGGTTGTGGCCGGTGGGGTCGCCGGGAGTGTAGACACGGATGTCGAGCTGACTCTTGAGGCTCGCGGCCCGTTTTAGGAGGGCGGGTTCGTTGGGCGTACCCCAATCGTCCGAAGCATAGGTGGCGAGATCACCCTTGCGATCAATGAGGATTGCCGGGATGCCGGCGAGCAATAGTTGCTCGATGACATTGAGTGCGAGCGTTGTCTTGCCACTCCCGGCACCGCCGACGAATGCCGCGTGCCGCTTGAAGATTTCGGATTTGAGCGTGACCGGTGTTTGCCGCAAGCCTTGGGTGAAACCCAGGGGGATATCGAACGGGGTTTGGGGTATGGGCAACTGAGGGGGCTTGATGGGCGGAACAGGTTCTGTGGTGGCCTGCCCGTTTGGTTTTGGTGGGAGGACATCGTTCTTCGAGGTCGTAGTCGGCGGGGTGATGACCAAGGGGATCTTGTCGAGATCGAGGAGGTCGACCAAAGGCTTCACGTCGTTCAAAGGGCGGCTGGAAGTGCGCCATTCCAGATACTGGCCCTGGATGGAATGCTGCTCGTGGAAGGCGCGAAGAGTGGTGAGGAACCGCCAGTGGCTGTCTTCCCAGATGATCCGTTTGAACCTGTCCTTAGGGAGCGAAAGGAGCAGTTCGCCGATCTTGGTTCCCTTTTTGACAGCTGGGAAAGCGGTATTCCGCAAGAGGGCCGCCGATTGGTCGCCCGCCAGTTTGATGATGGACTCGATTCGCTTCTGCAGCTTTCCGCCCTGGGCGTTCTCATCGCAGAACGCAGCCAGCAGTTTGGAAGAGTGGGTGACGCCGCCGATGGTGGCCCCAATGAGTAACGAGTCGTCGTGGAGATCGGTCGACCATTCGGCGGCAGGTTGCCGTTCGAGAGTGCATTGTTCGATGGCCCAGTGCAGCAACTGCAGTTGCTGCTCAGCATCTTCCGGGATGTTGGGCGTGTGGCGTGCGCGGAAGTCATTCCATTCCTGTGGCCATGCAATCGCGAGTGGTGGTGGAGGAGGTGGCTGTTGGACGGGCTCGCCTGTTGCCAGTCGATCTCGGAAGGCGCGACAGGCGAAAAGGATGTCGCGGGCGGTGAGTCCTTCGAGGCCATCGATGAATTCTTCCGTGAAAGGGGCGATGGTTTCTGGATGATCGAGGCCAGCCTGCACATAGACCGACTTCAGCCGTGTCTCGATAATCTGCTTCGCCTCGTGGCGGGTGCGGCTGGCGATGAGCTGGATCGAGCGGGGATCGGTGGCGACCCTCGCGAGAACCGGCGCGGGAAGTCGAGGCTCCATGAGGTGGTAAAGGTCGGCCAGACAGCCGACGACACAGAGAGCGCCGGGTATGCCTCCCACCAGCGAGGAGATCGCCTGCATGGCGTGGCGGAAGCGGTGTTCCAGCCGGGCAGGGTCTTCGTCGAAGTTGGCCATTTCTTCGAGTTGATCGACGAGGATGACAAGCGTCTTGTTCGTGAGCTGCCGCATGATCTTGCCGAGGGCGGCGATCATGTGGGTGGGTGCATCGTCGGCCGTCCAGCGTGGCATCTCGGGAAGAATCTTCTCGTCGAACGAGGAGAACGGTTCGCAGCGTAGATACTTGAGCACTCTTGTGTGAACTTTGGGATTGCGGGGAATGAGCGAGAGGAGGGCGCGAATCACTCCTGCATCCAACGTGCGATTGCCCGGGCGGGACTGGAGGGCGTCGGCCAGTTCATTGGTCAGCTGGGCCAGTTCATCGTGGGTCAAATCGTCTTCGCGAAGACGCTGCATTTCCTTGGGGAGTAACAGTTCGACCTGTTGACCAACGGCGTCGGCGAGCCGCATCAATCCGGTCTCGTCGCCATCGGGTTCGAAGTAAATCTCGTCGAGCGAATCGATGAGATTAGAAAGGACATACTGTGGATAGTTCTGGGTGCCCGTCGTCATCTGCAAATAGCCGCAGAACCCATCGTTGCTGTAGTGAACGTGGTTTCTGAAAAACCGGAGCAGGTGCGTTTTGCCGCTTCCCGCCTCGCCCAGCACCAATTGGATGAGGCCGTAAGGGGCACCTCCTTCGGCCTTGAGGCGGCGAAGGAGGTTGTCAAACTGCAGGCGGGCCGGTTCGTGGATGTCGAAGACATCGAAGTTGTCGTGCCGCCAGATTTGATCTTTCTGGCAGACGGCGTGAAGGACTTCTTCCCCTCGAGGAGAGAGCAGAGCCTGAAGGTAAGGACCCACCTCAGGAAGGGGCTGGGCAGCTTGAGGGGAGAGCTGTGTCGGGATGTCAACGGGCATGTCTCAGGGCCTTGGGATAAGAACGATGGCTGTGGATGGAAAAATAAAATGAATTGGCTGCTCTGGGATTCACGGATCAGAGATTGTTGGATCAGGGAGTCGCTGGTGGTTTGTCTTCCCTCACGAGGAGGTGATATGTGGCTTGGCCATCCTCAATGCGGGATTCTTCGACAGCCCTCGGATCGAGGCGGTCGGTGAGGTCGGCCCGGACGAGCCGCACGTGCTGACTTTTGTGGAGTGCAAGGAGTGCTAGCCGGAATTGTTCGAGGGTGCCGCGTCGATCTGGAAGGAGGTGTTGCCACAGGTCGCGAATAAAGATTCGATTCGGGCCGAGTGGGCCAGCGGGAATGTGCGGGAGGGCGGCGTGAACATCGGCTAAGGTCAAGTTGGGTAGCGCCGTCGGAACATCACTAGAAGGAGTGGTGGCGGCTTGCCGGATCTTCTGGCGAATCAGTGACTGGGCGAAATCTTTGCCGGAATCTCCCAGCAGTTGTTGGGAGAGCAGTTTGGCGAGGGGGACTGTTGTGAGCGTGCGGTCGGTCTTCAGTGAGACTTTGGCGAGAACGCTGGCTGGTGTGAACTTCTTCCGCGAGTCGATACCCAGCTCTTTCCAGGCAAGGGCCACGAGGAGTTGACTGAGCGATGTGATCGGCCCCGCGAGCTGATGGCTCTGTTTGAGGAATTCAATCAGAAGGTGGTCGGCGAGCTTAGTCTTCGGGCCGGGTGGGGGGAAGCCGCAGAGCCGGGGTGTGATGTGCTTGTCGAGGAGTTGTTTCCAGCGGAGATTCTTGGGGAGTGCTTCCTCACTGCTGAAGCCGCAGAATTCGCGGGCAGTGGTCAGTCCAGAGGGAGTGAGGATGAGTTTGCTCACTTCCACATGCTGCGCAACGCGAATGGAACTCAAGACTTCGTCGAACAGCAAACGCCATTCACCAGAGGAGTATTGCTGGTTGAAGAGGGGTGCAAGGCTCTTGGCGAGTGCTGCCGGTGTGGGGGCCTTCGCCTGCGGGACGAGCAGGCGGGCAAGAATAAGTTGGGATGTGAGAACAAATGGCGAGGGGATGGACATTGGCTGGCCCGCAAAAATGTCGGTACGGCGCGCTGGCACCTGAGTGTATGAGCTTACACTCCGAGGGGGGCGGGCGGAAAACTTCTTTTCGGGGAAGGGGGGAAATTTTTCCGCGCGGGCCAGGCGAGCAGCGAAGCTTGCCCAGTCTTCCCGAATGGTGAGGAATCCTGATCCAGCCGATTTGCTGCTGAGTGTTCAGGGATGAACCCATAGGGGATCATGGCTGTTGAAATGTGCGGCGGTTTCGTGCGTGGTGCGACAATTTGTCGGTTCAAGTGAGGTCAGTCGCTGGCCGATTCGGTTTTCCTGATATTCAAAAGCGACTCGCTGCGACGTGGAAGCAAACTTTTCTCTCTGGAACATCTCTTGCAGCCAGTAGAATCGAGATTTGCGAAAACTGTGGTGAGATGACCGGGTCAGGAGAGGAGTTTGAGCATGCGGGGAATCTGTTGGGCAGCGGTGGTGGCGGGTTGTTTCGTTTTGCCGGTGTCGTTCGAAGCGAGCGGCATTGTGCATCCTGTTTCGTTGACTTGCGAAGGAGCGGAGGAAGGGCTCGCCGCAAACGTTGATCCGTCACGGGCCAAGGCGATCGAATTCCTGAAAACGTCGCAGATGAAGGATGGCAGTTGGACGACGCCACGTACCTCGGGGATCACGGCTCTCGTAGTTTATGCATTGATTGATGCGGGTGTGCCGGTGACTGATCCTGTGGTGGCCAAGGGATTAGAACGGATTGCCAGTTATGCCCAGCCAACGGGAGAAATTGCCGCCCCTGGCAGTCCGCATGCGAGCTATGAAACTTCGGTTTCCGTGATGGCGTTAGTTGCTGGTAATGCCGGGGGACAGTTTACGGAGCTTATTAAAAAGGCTGAGCAATACTTGCGTGGAGCTCAATACAGTGAGGCGAACAATACCGACAAAGCCGACATCGCCTATGGTGGTGCTGGCTATAAAGCGGGAGGTGGGAAGCCTGATCTGTCCAACACGGTCTTTTTTCTGGATGCACTCAAGGCGACAGGTGCGACCGAACAAGACCCGGCTGTCCAGAAAGCTCTGGTTTTTCTGTCGCGATGTCAGAACCTGGAATCCGAATTCAATACAACGCCCCAAGCATCCAAGATTAACGATGGCGGCTTCTATTACAACCCCAACGGTCCTGGTATTTCGCCTGCGGGACAATCGGATGAAGGGGGCTTGCGTTCGTATGGAAGCATGACCTATGCCGGCTTTAAGAGCATGCTTTATGCAGGTTTAAAGGCGGACGACCCGAGAGTGAAAGCAGCCCTCGAATGGATCAGTAAAAACTATACGCTGGAAGAGAACCCGGGGCTGGGTGCGGGTGGTCTATACTACTATTACTATCTGTTTGCCAAGGCGATGGAGGCAAATGGTGTTGATGAATTTACAGATAGCAAGGGAGTGAAACATAACTGGCGTAATGAGCTGGCACTTCAACTGATGGCACTCCAGAAAGCCAATGGAAACTGGCTCAATGATCGTTCGAGCCGCTGGATGGAAGGTGACCCGAATCTGGCGACAGCTTATGCTCTGGTGGCACTCAATCGATGTGCCAAGAAGTAGCGTCGGGAGTATTGAGTCTATATGTTGCTTTAAATACGTCCGCCAGGCGGTGTTTGCTGCTCAATGGGCAATCACCGCAGGGCGGATTTTTCTGGTTGATGAAGATGTTTTGTAGCTGTCGCTATGAAAGTTACTTGAGGTCGAAGGAGAAATCATTCTTGCCACTCTCGATAACTTGTGCAGAGAGACCTGATTTGGCAGGGATGGAAAAGTTTTCGGGGACATCCCAGGTTGTTTTCACAATGATCGCTGGTTGAGTTTCAGGTTCTTTGGGATGTGGCTTGGTCTCGACGGTCTTCTTGGTGATGGTCACGGTGTAGTTGCCCAGTGGAGCGCCGTCATTCGGATTGAATGTCGTGAGGCGAAATTTCCCAGCCGAATCTGTGACGCCAAAAGGTGATGATTTTCCGTCCATCGAGATAAAATTCACCGTGGCACCTTCAACGGGAGTTCCGTTGAGCGTCACGATGCCAGTGACGGGAATCGTTTTCGAGCGTTCCTTCGTCCATTGATCTTCTGATGCGCCACCGCAACCCGTGAAGACGAGTGAGAAGAGGAATAATCCAAAGAAAGTCAGGTTTTTCATTTTGGAGAACTCATAGGTTGATTAACGGTAAAAAGGCAAGGCTGGAAAGAATCAGGCCTTGCACGAATCCCGGCAAGGCCTGAAACCATCCTGCGTACAATCAGTCTTTAGAAATCGCCGATGACATCTCCGCCAGATTTCGTGCCGAGTGCACCCCAGACTCCATAAGGACTCAGAGCCGGCATGGTGGCTTGTGTGCCATCCGCTGCCTGGTTGCCAGCGTCGATATTCTCGCTGATGAAGCGAACGGCCCCGTCTCCCATCAGGACATGGACGCCGCCGGTGTGTTTACTGCTGCTGGAATAAATGCCGTTGGTGGCATCACCATTACCAAAAGTGCAGGAGGGAGAATTGGGTGGCAGGATGGTGGTCACTGCGCTGAAAGCGGCTCCTCCATCGGACCAGCGTGCCCCGCGATGTGGTTGAGGATTGGCAGCTGCGACATACTGATTCGTGGTACGATCAAACCGGGCACGACAATCATTGGGAATTGTGGAGCCAGTCCCCTGATCGACGTTTGAGAGATCGCGACCAGCCGTCGAGAAATCCATTTCAGCCATCAGGATGGTGTTGCTGGTGCCGTCAGTGATGTCACCGATTCGAACGCGAGACTGATAGCCGAAAACTCCGCGAGGATTGCGATCTTGAATGCTTGTCACCGAGTCACCTGCACTGAAGCCGTAGGATGTTCGGCCGTTTGGACGAGTGTCTCGATGAACACCGGCTGAAGGGCAGACGATGCCAGGAATTGTCGCGCGCCACGGTGGATAGTTGATGTTGGCACCCCCTTGATTCCAGGGAGCAGGGCCACCGGGGGGAGCATTGACGGGATTGCCACCCGTGTTGGTAAAGCCACCGGAAATCTGGTTGAAGAGTGGCCCTTGATCAATGTAGGGGAGGAGTCCGACCAAGCCGCTGAGGCGATTTCGATTTCCGCTCAGGTCGTCGGTCGCACCGGCACTGCCGCCCTGGCGATAGACGAGAACATTGAAGTTGTCGTGGTAGTTATGGAGCGCCAGTCCCATCTGCTTGAGATTATTGCGGCACTGGGTGCGGCGGGCGGCTTCGCGTGCCTGTTGCACAGCGGGGAGCAGGAGAGCGATCAGAATCGCAATAATTGCAATAACCACAAGGAGTTCGATCAAAGTGAAGGCACGCCGATGGCCTGCCTGGCCGGTTTGAAGTCTGAAAATGACCACGGGATGAAACCTTTGAATACGTACAAAAATGGAGACATGTGAACATAATTAGACGTGTTCTTGTGCTGTAGCAATCATATCTCTAGGTATTGTTAGGTCAATAATCAATGAGTGCTTATTCATATTTTTCGCAATGAAAAGGGGTTTTGACGTCGATCATTGAGCGATTATTCGCCGGACCAAAACGAAAACTCCCGGAGCCTGAGGCAGACTCCGGGAGTTGTTGATTGTTGGGAAGTGTTGTTTAAAGAATGACGACCAGTGGTTCATGCAAGAAGCACTGCTGGACAGCCAGCAGTGCTCCCAGAAAAACTCACGAGCGTCAATTACGCCTTAAGCGTGCCGCCGTAGCGGGCGTCTTTGCCGAGGAGTTCCTCGATGCGGAGGAGCTGGTTGTACTTGGCGATGCGGTCGGTGCGGCTGGCGGAGCCGGTCTTGATCTGGCCGGTGCCAAGAGCCACGGCCAGGTCGGCGATGGTGGTGTCTTCGGTTTCGCCTGAGCGATGGCTCATGATGGCGGTGTAGCCGTTGCGGTAGGCGAGCTGGACCGCGTCGATGGTTTCAGTCAACGAGCCGATCTGGTTGACCTTCACGAGGATGCTGTTGCCAACACCCTTGTCGATCCCTTCCTGTAGACGCTTGCTGTTGGTGACGAACAGGTCGTCGCCCACGAGCTGAACTTTCTTGCCAATGGCGTCGGTAAGTTTCTTCCAGGTATCCCAGTCGTCTTCGGAAGCACCGTCCTCGATGGAGACGATGGGGTACTTCTCGCTCCAGCTTTGCCAGATACCGACGAGTTCGTCGCCGTTGACCTTCTTGCCGTCGATGTCGTAGAGGCCGGTCTTGGTGTCGTAGAATTCGGTCGAGGCGCAGTCGAGGGCGAGCTTGATCTGCTTGCCGGGTTCGTAACCAGCCTTTTCGATCGCCTCGGTGATGACCTTTAGAGCATCTTCGTTGGTCTTGAGGTCAGGAGCGAAGCCCCCTTCGTCACCGACGGCAGTGCTCATGTGCTGGTCGTGCAGCACCTTCTTGAGGTTGTGGAAGACTTCGGCACCAGCGCGGAGGCCTTCGGAGAACGAGGCGAAGCCGGTGGGGACGATCATGAATTCCTGGAGGTCGATGCCGTTATTGGCATGGGCACCACCGTTGATGATGTTCATCAGAGGGACTGGCAGAGTGTTGGCGCCGACACCACCCAGGTAACGGTAAAGAGGCAGGAAGCTGGCACGGGCGGCAGCGTGAGCAGCGGCCAGCGAGCAGGCGAGGATGGCGTTGGCACCCAGGCGTGACTTGTTGGGCGTGCCATCGAGCTCGATCATCGTATGGTCGATGGCGGCCTGGTCAGTGACATTGAGGTCAATGAGGGCGTCGGCAATAGTTTCGTTAACGTTCTCGACGGCCTTACGAACACCCTTGCCGAGGTAACGCTTCTTGTCGGAAGCATCGCGAAGTTCGCAGGCTTCGTGAGCACCGGTGCTGGCACCGCTGGGGACGGCGGCACGGCCAATGGTGCCGTCTTCGAGTTCGATATCGACTTCAACGGTCGGGTTGCCGCGGCTGTCGAGGATTTCGCGGGCGTGGACGCTGGTGATTGCAAGTGACATAGCCAGAACTTTCGTAAAGAGGAACAAACCTCAGCAGTGAAACTGTTTAAAGGACACTTTGTGGTGAATGGTACAAGGAGAGCCGTGCAATTCTCCTCTGGAGGTCTACACTTGTAGCGTCCGGAACTCGATTCTGCCAACAAACAGCGGGTATGAAGGGGTTTTGGATGCAGGATACACGTTCGGGAGAAGTTGGCATGTTTACGGGATTGGTCGAAGGTGTGGGGCAGATTGAGGCTCTGGTCTCGGAACCTGGAGGAGTAAGAATCGTCGTTTCTCCGCCCGTGCAGATGCTCTTGCCCGAAGATCCTGCCGTGCTGGGCGAAAGCGTGGCGATTAATGGCTGCTGCCTGACTGTGGTGGAGCTTCAGAATCAGGGAAAACCGGCTGAGAAATGGAGTTTTCAGGCGGGGAGTGAGACACTGTCGAAAACAAACCTCGGAACGTTGGCCAGCGGTGTGAGTGTGAATCTGGAACGGGCCATGAAAGCGAATGCCCGTTTTGGAGGCCATATTGTGCAGGGCCATGTCGATGGGACTGCGACAATTTTGTCGATCGATCACGAGGCGGACTGGGTCTTTATGGCGTTCGCGTTAGCTCCGGAACTGGCACGGCAACTGGTGTCTAAGGGGAGTGTGACAGTCGATGGTGTGAGTTTGACTGTCGTCGAGGCCCAACGTGATGGTTTCAGCGTGGCGCTGATTCCCCATACCTTGAAAGAAACGACTTTAGGCCAGCGACAGGTCGGCGATAAGGTGAATATCGAGACAGACATTCTGGGGAAGTACGTCGAGCGGCTGATGGCCGGACGGTGATGGAGAGCCCGGGAAGACGAGCCTGTTTCGTTCGAGCGAACTGGACTTGTTCGCGCAGAACTAACTCAGGCTGGAGGCTGGATTTCTATAAGGAAAGAGTTTGTTGCTGGCAGGCAGTGGAGAAAACTCGTAGGTGGATGAGGGGACGTAGTATGCCCCAGGGGGATCCACAGGCTCCGCTTCTGACTGCCGGAAGGGGGAGCAGAGGACAGCAAAGGCATCAGCCAGGTGTTGGCTGAGCGGGGCGACAGTAACGGCGACCTGTTGCCATTGCTCGACGGGTGGAGCAGGGACAGGGACATAAAGCCCGCCGACAGTTTCCAGAAATGGACCCTGATGCTTTTGCTGAAGTTTGGAGTTCCAGGCCTCGACCGGTTCTCGCAGCTTCGCCAGATGGAGCGCCGGCTGGCTCAATGACAGGTAGGTGGTCAACTCCGGCCGGCTGGTTGAACCTGCTGCAGGTATCGAATCCGAGGGTTGCATCGCTGCTGTGTGGAATTCTGAAGTCCCAGCCTTCGTTTGAGAAGCTGGTGAGAATCTGACTGTCTGGTCAGGAGATGAACTGCCTGAGAACTGGCTGGCTGAGAACTGGCTGGCCGATAATGTCGCAGCGGTGATCCATAGTGGTGCGGAAGTTGCCGCCGGACGATGGGTATCGAATGTTGAAACAACGATTTCAATGGAGCTAGGTGCACGAAATGCGAGCACTCCCAGCACAAGGCAGGCTGCAATGGCGGTGACGGCCCAGCGAGTGGTGAAACGGCTGGGTGTCATCTGCCGGGTTGCTGTATTACTGGCTGGGGTTTTGCGACAGACTCGGCTTTGGAGAGGAGCCGTGGAGACCTTTTTCCAGGTTGTGATGGCCGCGCTGAGTTGAGTTTCGTCATGCCAGTGAGCATGGCAATTCGGGCAGTCGAGCAAATGTTTCCTGGCCGGTTCGCTCAATGAGGAATGATCAAGTTCTGTGTGGACAGAATTCAGGTTGTCCAGTTCTGTATGAAATTGATGGCAATCCACGATTCACCCATGATCAAAAATAAACCCTAATAGGTTTCACATCGCCTGTCGCTTAATTCAAGGATTCAGAAATGACTTGTCGCTCTTTGAGAATTGTTGCGAGAGCCTTGCGACCTCGATGGAGCCAGGTCTTGACGGTTCCTTCGGGAACATTCAGGAGTTGAGAGATTTCATCGACAGATCGTTCTTCTTTGTAAAACAATTCAAAGACCTGTCGATATTCGGGTTTCAGGCTTTCCATAGCCACTTGGATTTGAAGGGCGGTTTCGGCCTGGATCGCTGATTGCGTTTGTGTTGCCGGGACGCTGAGGTGCTGTGCCGAATGTTCTTCGAGGGAAGATCCCCTTGGACGAGATTTCAAGCTCAATCTGGATTTGCAGCGGTTGACGACAATCGCTAACAGCCAGGGTTTCAGCGGGCGTGCGGGATTCCAGTTGCCCAGATGCCTGATGGCCCGCGTAAGAGACTCCTGCGTCACGTCTTCCGCATCCTGATGATGCCCCAGCATACGGATCGCAATGGAATAGACGAGCCGCTCAAATTTGCGCACGAAGAGTACTGTCGCGTCAGGTTCACCCTCGAGGCAACGATCGACAAGCTGGATTTCCGACGTTTCAGTCATTCCATGCATCCCTGTTTGTAATACCCGCTTGTCTGGGGTGGGGTTTCAAAATGCTGAAACCTGTCGACGACCCGAATCCATGGGTCAGAAAATCGCTAGCGATTGACAGCTTCGCGGACCAGTTGCCGGGCCACCTTGTAGGCATGCCGGACGGCAAACGCACGCACTTCGATCTGCTCTTCAGTGTAGTATTTCCCGGAGTCGCTTTGCGGGAGTCCGGCCAGGGATAAGGTGAGGGGCATCAGGTCGAGAAATTCCCGGTAACGTCTCTGCTGTTCAGCAGCATTGGTATCCGCAGTGCTCATAGAAAGATTCCAGCAAGCCGAAGAGTGGAGCCAGGTGACATCCTGTTCAATCAATGCCTGGACACAATTGTTCTGGGCATTTTGCAGGGCGAGGTCAAGACCTGAGTCTCCGTTTGAATCAGAATTTCACTCATTCCCACCAAGAGCCGGGATGAATGTTGAAAGGACTCCAGGTTGAGAATGATTGGGATTGATCTCAGGAGGTGATCTCGGGAGATGATCAAAGAGCCAGAGCGCGGAAATCAGCGTCCGCCACGTCGATTCAAGTACTGCTTGATGATGTCGCCCGCTTTATCTGAAGGTTTTTCCGTTTTGGAAGGTGAAGGGCCACCAGCAGCAGGAGGCGGTGCGACTTCGACGGCGCCGGTCTCTTCAGGATTGGGGAGCCTGATCGGTGGCGGGACGACACCGGCTGAAGGCCCCTGTGCCTGAGGTGTTTCCACCGGTTGAGGAGCATAGCCGGGCATGGGGGCCGTTTGTGGATATGCGGGAGATTGTCCTGCATAACCTGGAACCCCTGGATAGGCCTGCTGAGGGTAACCGGGCATGGGATAGCCGGCAGGATACATTCCCTGTGGGTAGCCAGCGGCCGGATAACCTGCGGCTGGGTAACCCATTCCGGGATTCGGGAATGCCGGATTGGGCATGCCGGGGTATTGAGGGTTCTGATACTGGGGCATGCCAGCCGGATATGGCTGTTGAGGATATCCAGGCGGAGGTGCTCCGATGTTGGCGAAGCCTGGAGGGGGTGTCGGTGTCAAAGGTGGAGGAGGGCTTCCCACAATGGCGGTATCGCCCGTGGCGACCTCGGGAGTGTAAGCGACCATTTCATAGCTGGTGTCTTGAGCTGCGGTATCGACTGGCATGGCCATTGAGAAGTTGGCCAGCTCCAAAGTCGCACGGGCGGCGTTTTCCTCGTGGACAGCAGTCCCTAGTGCTGCGGTACCTTGCCGCGCTTCGGCAGCGGATTGTGTCTCGATACTGGCTTCGGCTTTGAGGAGGAGTTGCAGTTCCAGTTTGCCAATGGTGACCTGATCACCTTCGTTGAGAATCACTTCTCCGCGAATATTCTCACCATTGACCTGCGTGCCATTGGTACTGCCTAAGTCTCTCAGGCGGACCGCATAATCATCGATGGTAAAGACACAATGGTGGCGACTGACAAGATCACTGTTAGGCCTCAAGTGGCAATCTTGCTCACGGCCAACGAGAAACTTTCTCGCTGCCAGGGGAATAACTTTTCCCTGATGCTTACCAACGAGGATTTTTAACTCTGCTTTGAGCATGAGTTGGCTTCTCCCAGGATCTTACCGGATGAAATCTGCCGGGCAGGAATCTTTTGAATCATTCAAAAGACGGGTACCCCGATGATGGATTCTCTGAGGACGATGAACAATGGCTGACGACAGGGGAGAATAAAGACGAACTTTTCAGATACGTTTCGCGATATGCAGTCGAGAGTTAACAAATGAAAAACAAATACTGTTAGCAATTACTTGATCATTTCACGCTACCAGTCATTTGCGAGAGCGTCAATCAATGAAGTTTCTGAATTTGAACTGAATTGGAATTCTTTTTGAATGTGTTCAAAGGTCAATGATTTGCCGTTGTTTTTTGAATGTGAGTTTGCGTTTTTGGCTACTCAAAATCTGGTGGTCATGAAGTTGGAAATAGAACCACAATGGATCTCTTCCTGATGGCGCATGAGTTTGGCGCGACATCGCTTTTCTGAGTGAGAATTCCAGTATCAGTGGTCGCTGCGTTCCGTGCGGGATCAGGCGGATGTCTCGGCTTCATTCAGGAGAGAACTCAGTTCGGCAGGCCAGTCGTTGTGAATGTGAACCTGCTGGCTGATGTTGCTGGCGATCTTTGTGGCCAGTTCCAGTCGAAGAGACTCGTTGATTGCTGTCCCGTAGATATCGCTGATGCCGTGGATTTCGGGAGTCACTGGCGAGCTGCTGAGAATGAGGCTGCCGTGCTGCAGGAGTGAGCCCTTTCGCCTGCGTTGGGCACTTCCCAGGATTTTCTGATGCCCGATGACGAGGTCGTTTTCGTCGGAGCGGAGAAAGCAGAGATCGGGTTCCAGGGGCAGGTGATTGGTGACCCCACGGAACTGTGCGGGAATGCCAATCGAGTTCAAAACACCAACAATCGGTTGATGAATTCTGGCATAGAGTTCGTGCGGCCTTTCGACGAGTTGTGGCCAATGGGGGACCGTCAGGCTGTAAGTCCATTCGCGATCATGGAGGATGGCTCCACCACCTGAAAGCCTGCGGACCACTGGCAGAGATTGCCAGCGGGGAGTGGCCACAATGGCTTCGAGTTTCTGAAAGTAGCCGATAGAGAGCGTGGGTTCTTTCCAGGCATACAATCGAAGAATACCAGCCTGTTCAGGCCATTGGCTGGTCGCGGCGGCACTCAGAAGTGAGGCGTCTCGACGCATATTCTCGAACCCCGAAAGTGGCTGTGGTTCGAGAATGAGATGGCAGCGTTCGAGTTGGCGCATGGGATCCATTGCCATTGATTGAGTGACCCCAGGCTGGGGACTGAGTGAGGCGTATTTCTAAGTCCCTGGGCCTGGTATCCGTTCGACCTGCCCATCGAAAAAAAGAGGCCCGGCAAATGTCGTCGTCGCCTTGAATCAAAGGACACGGGTTGACATGAGCAGGGCTCGGGTGGAACTTTTTCCTAAGGGAAGTTTTTCCAGGTCAGGAATCTTAAATTGTGTCTATTAGACTCCGACTTTCGGACTCCAGGAGAGGACTGGCTGCCGAGCCGCCTGGACATCGTTGGGGCGGCTGACTGGCAGCGAATGCGGTGCATCGTGCAGGAACTCTGCGGATTCCTCGGTGATCTTGCGGATGGTCTCCGCGAAGGCATCGAGTGTGGCTTTGGATTCTGTCTCTGTGGGTTCCATCATCAGAGCTTCAGGCACGACGAGCGGGAAATAGACTGTTGGAGCATGGAAGCCAAAATCGAGCAATCGTTTGGCGATATCCATGGCCGAGATATGTTTCTCTTTGGAGAGCTTGGAGGCGGAAGCCACAAACTCGTGAAGGCAGTATTCGCCATGAGCGGCTGGAAGAATATCCTTCAGAATCGCTTTGAGATAATTGGCATTGAGAATGGCGTGTTCGGCAGCTTTGCGAACACCTTCGGGACCCAACGTTCTTAAATAGCAGTAGCCTCGAATGAGGATGCCGACGTTTCCGAAGAAGGTACGGACTTTACCAATCGTCTTCTCGGGCGTGACGAGTTGATAGACGGTCTGGCCGTTTTCGGCAGTCGTCTTTTCGATGATTGGTGCCGGGAGGTAAGGCTTCAGGAAATCGCGGACAGCAATCGGGCCGGAGCCTGGCCCACCGGCTCCATGTGGGCCCGTAAATGTTTTGTGAACATTGTAATGCATCATGTCGCCGCCGAAGTCACCGGGGCGGGTGATACCCATGATGGCATTCATGTTGGCACCATCAATGTAAACGAGCCCACCGACGTCGTGAATGATCTTGGCCACTTCAGCAATCTGCTTTTCGAAGAGGCCGAGCGTATTCGGATTGGTCACCATGAGACAGGCTGTCGAGCTGTCCGCATGCTTTCGCAGTTCTTCGACATCCATGAGGCCATTGGCAGTGGCTGGCAACTGGACACAATCGAAACCGGCAATTGCAGCACTGGCGGGATTTGTCCCGTGGGCACTGGCGGGGAAGAGCACCTTGCGGCGGTTTTCACCTTTGTCTCGGAAGTAGGCAGCGGCCACCATCAGAGCTGTGAGTTCGCCTTGTGCACCGGCGGCGGGCTGGAGGGAAACAGCAGGAAGCCCGGCGATTTCACCCAGCATGTTCTGCATTTCGTACAGAATCGCAAGCAGGCCCTGCATACGGTCTGCCTGCTGATAAGGGTGGACGTCCACAATACCGCTGAGCTTGGAAAGACGCTCATGTCGCTTGGGGTTGTACTTCATCGTGCAACTCCCCAGCGGGTAGAAGTGCGTATCTACCGACATATTCAAGGTGGAAAGATTCACATAGTGACGCACGATATCCGGCTCAGCAACTTCGGGAAGTGGAAGTGGTTTTTGTGCCAGAAACTTCGCGGGAATGAGTTCTTCAACCGCTCGCGTGGGAACATCGCATTGGGGAAGTCGAGCGGCTCTTCGGCCTGGGCTCGAGAGATCAAAAATCAATTGAGTCGAGAGAGTGTTACGCATCCAAAATCCTTTTGGCGGAATTTTTTCGCTGTGCTTTTCGTTGCAAAAATTGTTCGGTGGCAGAGCCTGCTCATGGGAAAATGACACGGCAGGACAAGCGGGTTGGATGAATGGCAGGCGGGAGCCTGCCCTACTCTTACTGTCTTACTTGAGGAGATCGACCAGATGATCGATCTGGGCTTTTGTTCGTTGTTCTGTGACGGCAACCAGCAGAAGATTTTCGGTATCGGGCATACCTGGAATCGGTGCAAACTGGCTGAGAGCGGGGCCGATATCCACACCGGCTTTGGCAACTTTTTCAATCAGCGTCTGAGCCCTTTGGGGGGCCTTGACGACAAACTCTTTGAACTTGGGTGTTTCACTGAGGAGAACTGTGTAGCCGGGGAGAGCGGCAATTTTCGTGGCAGCGTAATGAGCTTTCTGCAGGCACAATTCGGCAGTTTCCTTGAAGCCCTGAGGACCCATCTGAGCCATGAACATCGTTGCCCGGAGGGCCATCAATCCCTGATTGGTGCAGATGTTACTGGTCGCTTTATCGCGTCGAATATGCTGCTCACGAGCCTGCAGGCTGAGAACAAAGCAACGTCCCCCGGTGCGATCGATCGTTTCGCCAATTAATCGGCCCGGCATACGGCGGATGAAGTCGTTGCGGCAGGCCAGAATACCGAGGTAAGGGCCGCCAAATTGCAAAGGAATTCCGAGTGACTGGCCTTCGGCGACCACGATATCCGCCCCCAGATCACCGGGCCTGGCGAGCAGGCCCAGGCTGATCGGATCTGTCGAGACAACCATCAGCGACTCTTTGGCATGAGTCAAATCGGCAATCGCAGCGAGGTCTTCGATGTTTCCCAGGAAGTTCGGATTTTGAACGATGACAGCGGCTGTGTTCTCGTCGATCGCCCCGGCGAGCTTCGTCAAATCGACAGTGCCATCGGATCCGACCGGAATATGAATCACTTCGGTGGAGGTGTGCCCGACGTAGGTTCTCAAAACCTGTGTGTATTCGGGATGTAACGCACCAGCTATTACGACCCGGCCTGTGCGGCCTGTGGTACGCATCGCCATGAGAGTGGCTTCGCTGACAGATCCACCACCTTCGTACAAAGAGGCGTTCGAGACCTGCATGCCTGTGAGCTGGCAGATCATGGTCTGATATTCGAAGAAGGCCTGCAGAGTTCCCTGTGAAGCCTCGGCCTGGTAGGGAGTGTAGGCCGTGTAATATTCGCCGCGACCAGTAATTTCGTCGACGACACTGGGAATGTAGTGATCGTAGGCACCACCACCCTGAAAGCAGGTGCGGGAGGTTGCACCGCTGGAGTGTGACGCGAGCTGGCGGAGATGCTGCTCGAGTTCCATTTCACTGAGAGCTGGCGGGAGATCGAGCAGTCTGTCGAGTTGCAGCGGTTTGGGAATCTGCTGCAACAGTTGGTCAATCGAATCAACACCAATCCGAGAAAGCATCGCCTGCTCTTCGGTAGCCGTAGCGAACAAATAGCTCACGAGTGGGAATCCTACCCTGGTAAAGATGACCGCCTCTCAAGAGAGCGAGAGAGCGAACTTAAAAATGCTTGAAAACTCGACAGATATTACTGGTTCCATCACGACGCCTGAGAATTGTAGGCGCTCGTGAGAATAATCCATCGGTGACCGTAATTTGACTGATCTTTGCAGCGGGTGGATCAACCAGGAAGATCCTCGCCTTGCCGACTTAGTGAGCTTCGGACTCGCAGTGTTTTTCGTAGGAGGCTCGATCGAGTAATTGGTCCAGACCGGACAGATCTGAGACTTTCATCTTGATCAGCCAGCCGTTACCGAAAGGATCACTGGAAAGTGGCTCGGTGTTATCGCCAAGATTGGGGTTGGTTTCTGTGACGACACCGGCCAGTGGGGCGTAGACATCGCTGACGGCTTTAACACTCTCGACCTCACCACAGGACTCACCGACCTTGAGAGCTTTGCCGGGCTTGGGCAGGTCGATGTAAACCAGGTCACTCAAAAGCTGAACGGCGAAATCGGTGATTCCGACAGTTGCAACATCACCTTCAATCGCGACCCATTCATGAGTCTTTGCATACTTAAGTGCCGCCAAATCCATGAACTTCGCATCCTTCCGGAAAGTTTTTGTCGAAGAAATCCAATGATCTTAGTCGTCAGGTTTTGAAATTGCCTACGAGAAATGCTGCTCGTGTGGTCAATCGTGTCGATCTCTGCAGTTGAAACTGTGGTCACATCAAGATGTGTTTGCGTGTGGCCAGAGTTATCGGTGCCTTTGTCAGACACAGCTTCATGGATGCCAAGGTCGCTCTTCGATTGAGTAAAGCCAGGATGTCGGCGTTGTTCTCGATGTTGTGAAAAGAGATCAAGACATCTGCCGGAGACTCAATGCGACCATCGGTGATTCATTCGCAGATCGACAAGACAAGCGCACAAGATATCGCGAGGATCGGGCGAGTCAAAGCGACTTCCCGGAAGAAAGTGATTATCGTCAGTGCTCATGACTTTTTGCGAAGGTGCGTGAGTCAGGAGTTGGATGAAAATTCTTCGGACTCGTAATGAGAGATTTTGTCGACACGCCGGGCGTGCCTGGCACCTTCGAATTCGGTGGTGAGCCAGATTTCGACCATTCTCATGGCGAATGGCTCGCCCAGAAGATCGCCCGAAAGACACATGACGTTGGCGTTATTGTGTCGGCGGCTGAGTTCGGCAGTGACGTCGTCGTGGCAAGTCGCGGCACGAACACCGCGAAATTTGTTGGCGACGATGCACATGCCCATGCCTGTGCCACAGATGAGGATGCCGCGATCGACCTCTCTACGAGAGACGGCTTTTGCCACGCGGGCACCGTAGTCGGGATAATCGACGCTCTCATGATCCTGCGGTCCAAAATCAAGTGCCTGATGTCCGAGATCGGAAACCAGTGCGAGGATTTTGGATTTGATTTGCACGCCGCGATGATCGCTGGCAACGGCTATCTTCATCATGACGGGTGGGATCTTAACGACAAGAGGTCCTGAATAATCTGCTGCAAATGCGTTTCAATGACTTGTTTACAGGAACGATAGACATCACGCCCCCCCCCAATCGGGTCCGCAATGTCTTTCCCGCCGGGAGACAAGGTTCGCACGCGCGAAGCCAGATCTGGCCTTTCGGCGAGAATGGCGTCGCGATGTCCACGTGTCATGGTATAGATCATATCGACCTGTTGCAGCAATCGCTCGGTCAGAGGCTGACTTTCGTGATTACGGAGGTCCAGCCCTTCATCGGCCAGCAGTGCAATCGCTTCAGGGTTAGCAGGTGCACCAATGGCTGCCGCTAATCCTGCGGAGAGAATGACATAACCGTGATCGACAAGTTCTTCTTCGGGGCAGTTCAGCTTTTCTGCAAGGAGTTTGCGGAAGAGGACTTCGGCCATCGGGCTGCGGCAGGTGTTGCCTGTGCAGGCGAATAGTATAACTTCGCTGGCAAGTCGCCCCATCGTGCGGTCGGAGACAACCCCGGGGAATGCGATGTTCCAATCGTGGTTACCGATCTGGACGACTGTGCTTGGCTCGCCGTATCGGGAAGGGCCGTCATCAACGATCAGTGCCAGGTTGTTGCCAAACCTCTGGTCGGCATCTCGCGCATGCCTGAGAGGTGACTGTCCGGGCTGAGCCTCCGAAAGTGCGATCAGCGGGCCAGGCAACAGATTTAGAATATCGGCCGGGAGTGTGTGTGCCGGGACACGGAAAGAGACTGTGTTTTCGGGGGCCGTGAGGAGATGACGGCTGGTTTCCGGGAGTTGTTCGAAGAACCATCCGCAGTGAGATTTGGGGAATCGCAACGTCACGGGGCCTGGCCAGCAGCGTCGGATCAGTTTGCGGCCATATCGCGACTGCTCCACCAGATAATCGAGTGCTTCGTCAGCCGCTTTAAGAAGGAGTTCGAATTGGGGTGGTTGATGATTGACCGCGAGTTCGGTGGCTAGAACCTTCAGTCGCTGGATACCAACTTCAGAAAGTGCGCTGGCAGCAACGGTGTAGGTGGTTTCTGTGGGGAGACCGACCAATTCACCTTGCGCCAAAGACTGGCACACACGGTGGATGACATCTCGCGGATCATCAGAACGGCGGATCTCAACGATGTCAGTCATCGAATTATGATCCGTTCCGATCTCTCGTCTGAAGTGATGAGCGCCTCGAATGCCTGCTGGAAGTGCAGTTAAGTCTAGGAAGCCGGGGCCAGCGGTTCAAGAGCTTCGACAAAAACGTCTTGAGGTTCGGGTGGGTGGCGTGGAGAAGGGGCAGGTCAGGCTATGCGACATGAGCTTCACAATGGTCGCTTTTTCACAGGAGTCGCCTCGACCCAGTGGTCGGTCTTTATGGGTCCATTTGTGTGGGATTCCCATTGAGCTTTCGGGTGAGATGAGCCGGGAGAATCCGTTTTATCGTCAAAATGAACCGAATAAGAGAATGTTCCATATTTTACCCAGGCTTCTTATAGCCCTTATTTATTCGCTGTGCCGATGGAAACGAGGGCGATTTGTGGACGGACGAGTTGAGGGAAATTGACAGGGTGTTCGTTTGGGGAACTGTGGTTCGTCAGGCGTGTTGTGAAAGGATCCAGCCATGTACGATTGCACCATTGCTGGTGGAACGGCTCTTGCGGTCGAAGTGGCCGCGACGGCGGCACGGCTGGGATTACGAACTGCTTTGATTGAACCCGCGTCGGCATGGGAAATTTCCAGCGAGTCTGTCGGGGCGCAGTGGTCACCGGAATTCCTGGAAATGATCACTCAAAGTGAGTTTGCTGCCGCTATGAGCTCACAGACGTTGGCTCGTCGATTGCTGCCTTACGGCCGAAGAGAACAGGAACGCCAGCAGAGGCTCTTGAGGGAGGCCCGGGTCGATTGTTTCGCCGGTGCCGCAAAGGTCGTGGGGGCCGATGGCGCCTCGATTGCTGTGATGGCCATGAGTGCTGCTGATCCGTCGGTAAAGCAGGCGGTTGTCGATGGGCCACTCCTGATGACGCATCTGCTGATTGTGGCGACGGGATCCGTCGTGGCTCCTGTCCGCCATGGTGTTTCGCCTCATGCACCGCATGAATCGATGAATGGCAAAAGTTCTTTACCATCTTCGCTGGGAGAATTGTTGCTGACGAAGTCGGTGCCGCAATCGATGGTGGTGCTGGGGAGTAATCGCTGGGCCCAGGCTGTGGCAGGAATTTACAGCAGGTTAGGAAGTGATGTTCTGCTGCTGGGGCGGCGTTTGCCCGAAAGGCAGAAATCGACCGAATGGCAAGAGTTTCGCGCCGGAATTCGAGGATTGAGGCAACGCGGTAATTATTGCGAAGTGGAGATCTGTAACGGGGAACGTGTGTTGGTACAGACCGTTGTTTCCTGCCAGACAGAAGTCGGTGTGACGGTGGAGCTTGATCTGGGCAAAGTCGGTATTGAATCGGATGAGTGCGGGAAGCTCTGGTGCGACGCCATGGGGCGAACCTGGCATCCGCAGATTCTGGCGATGGGTTCCGTGGTGGGTTTCCCGGAAGAACTCCGGCAGCCTCGGAATATCAGACAGCTTCTGGAAGAGGTGTATCTGCTGAAGGAGTCGCGAACTGAAAATTCCAGCTCACATCCAGCAGGCATAAGCCGAATGAAGTCTCCAAAGTGGCTGTCTGCCTCAAGGGCCAGTTTGCCGACAAATTGATTAACTCTTCGGCTGTGAGCTGTCGGGGTGTGCCAATGAGAAAGCCCAGTTGTGGCAGGTTCCCTTTGCCGGAACCTGCCACCATATTGGCCACCTCACCGACGATATCTCTCAATAAGCCCAGATCGCCTTCGGCACCGAAGCCCGTGAGCCGCTCGACAAACTGGTCAGCGACAGTTTCGGCAACACTTAAGATGACTCGGCCCGGTGCTGTCCCGGTGAGGTCGATGGCAATTGTGATGGATTCAAGTGGTGGTGCTGAATCCGGAGGTCGGATGGCTTGGATCTGGCAAGTGGCTTGAAGCATGCAGAGAAAAACTTCGGTGGCCGCATCGCAAAAAGGGATGATCCAACCAGCAGGCGATGCATAAGACTCTGTCACGACAAATCCTGAAAGGTTTGGAATTACAAAACGGATTGACGTCGAGGGCGATTCACTCGGCAGGAAGGTCGTGCGTCGGAGAAAAGGATATTTTTACACGGGTCTCCGTTGAGCTGCCCTTATTTAGCAATCTGAATGACAGGGAGCCTCATTTTTTGATCCAGCCGAGTTCAACGAGAAACTTGTCAGCTTCAGCGAGAGTCTTGTCGTAGTTTTCACCTCGATTGAAGAAGCCATGTTCGGCACCTTCATAGCCGACTAACTTGCACGGTCTGCCAGCTTTTTTCATCTCAGCTTCGAATGCGACGACCGAAGCGTAGGGAACTGTGGTGTCTTTCGTGCCGTGGAGAATCAAGGTTGGTGGAGTCTGCGGACCGACGTGATGAGCCGGTGAGATGGCTGTGGCCTCGACTCCCAATCGTTCCGTGCTGAGTTTGGCACTGGCTCCCGGGGTTTTCCAACCAGCGATGGGTGCGAGAGTGCAGGCAGGATTGAAGAGAATCATGGCGTTGGGACGTTCATCACTGCCAAAACCACTGATAGTGCCGGTGGAGGCCGCAAGGTGGCCTCCGGCAGAGCCTCCTGAAGCAGCAATCTTGTCGGGATCAACGCCTAATCGCTTAGCGTTTTCTCGAACCCAGGCAATAGCAGCTTTGGCATCCTTGACGCATTCAACAACCTGCACATTGTGTCTGGATTTGACCCTGTAGTCGGCCACAATCGCAATCATGCCTCGTTTAGCAAAGTGCCGTGCCTGATTTTCAAATTGTGCTGGTGATCCGGAATTCCAGCCACCGCCGAAGAAAAACACAATTGCGGGCTTGGGAGTTTTGGGATCAGACTCTCCGAAGATCCAGAGCTTCAGTTCTGTCGAACCTGTTTTCCGGTAAGTCTCGACGCGAGCCTCCTTGAATTCAGGTGGGTAGGAAAATTGCGCAGATAAAGAGACCGGTGCCATTAAAGGGATCAGCAGGAAGCCTAAAATTCGAGTGAGTTTAAGTGATTGGTTGATTATTAGCCTTGATGGCTTTTGTTGATCGTCGTTGATCATGACGAGACTCTCGGGTGGGTGCTATTTATGGAAAATCTTGAGTGAAGTTTAAAAGGCGATTGAATGGGAATGTTTTGTCGTGGGCCGATTGATTGAGAGCGAAATGCATTCATTAACAGGGAATTAACCTGCTGGCCATCGAAGTCTCTGGCACAACGATCAGATTCACTGATGACCGCAGATCAAATTTCAGAGAGTAGATCTCAAACAGTAAATATTAGAGAGTTCTTGACGTTCCGCAAAAATTCATACTTGATTTGACCGATCTTTTGCTAGCCGAGGACTTGCGAAATTGAAAATCTGAACTTGAAGTAGACTCGCGTGAGATCCTGATGATCTTTGCAGGTTGAACGATGACTTGGCAGATATTATTGCTAGCGCAAACGGAATTGCAGGCGTTTGCCGCATTTATTGCTGTTGCTTTGTAATCGCTGCGGCTTTCTGCACGGGCCGAGTGGGCGATGTGCAGGACATCGCCTTGTTGCTGATGCGCAGCAAGGGCAGCTCCCGAGTGATCGAAACTCAGTTGGCCGATGGTCGTTCTTCAACAAGGTTTTTGAACTTCGATCGAATCTACTTCGATCCAATCCACTTCGATCTAAAAGAGCGGAATTCTTCGCTGAACCCCTTTTTCAAGTTTGGCCATGGCGGGCGAGTTCGATGGCTTGGCGCAGATCGTCGGGCAAAGGAGCTTGAAAGTCTTGCCACTCGTTGGTGAGCGGGTGGGCGAAGGAAAGGCCAGCGGCGTGCAAGGCTTGTCGATTGATGAGAGACGAGACCTGCTCGCGTTCACTTTCTGGCCAGACGAGTGGCCGGATTTCCCCTCCTTTGAGGTAGAACTCGTCTCCCACAATGGGAAACCCGATGGTTGCCAGGTGAATTCGAATCTGATGCATGCGGCCTGTGCGGGGTTTGGCCTCGACAAGAGTGTGTTTCGGGAACCGTTCCACGACTCGCAGAGAAGTTTTCGAGGCCTGGGCTTCGAGAGCATCGGCCCGGCACGACATGAGCGCGCTGGAGCAACCAGGCGCCCGGCCAATCGGAAGGTCGATGACCATTTGATCGTCTGTGAGGACACCTTCCACGAGTGCGAGATAACTTTTGGAGATACGCCCCAACTGGAACTGGATCGAGAGTAAGCGGTGCGAAAGGTGTTCTTTGCAGATGGCCATGGCTCCGCTCGTATCGCGATCCAGCCTGTGGACAATCCCGGGTCGCTCGAGACCAGGATGAGTCGATTGTTTGTCGAGATAATGCTGGACTGCATTAATCAGTGTGCCATCAGGGATTTCGCCAGTCGGGTGAGCAATAAGACCTGCAGGCTTGTTGATGACGAGCAGGGAGTCGTCTTCAAACAGGATTTCGAGTGGGGTTGGTTCGGGGGGAATGTACAGGTCTGGTGGCTCTGCGAGTTGAATTGTCACCTGTTGGCCGGGATGCACACGTTGAGTGGTGGCGGCGACTTGTCCGTCGATGGTCACCAGGCCAGCGGCAACCATGCGGAGGATCCGCCAGCTCGTGTAGCTGCGAAAATGTTTGACCAAAAAACTGTCGACACGGACTCCTGCCAGATATTTTTCGACGGTGACCGTTTTTGACAGGATGGCCATCGTTTCAGAGTTCTCGTCGGGGTTCTTGGAAATAAAAAATGCCGGGTTGGAGAGCGATCCCGGACGTCATTCATGGAGATTCATGGATCGTAACAGGCGTCTAGATTGCAGTTTATGGCTCGTGGCGGATTCCTGGAAAGAGCTGGCGATCTGTTCTGTCATCAGAGTTTATGGATGGATCATACAGCGAAAGAATTTCAAAAAACTGAGTCATTGATCATCTATTCGAGGGCCGAGAACGTATAAGGATCTGGTAGATTTCACCAGTCTGCCATGGTTTCCGACAGCAAATTCAACTTATCGAAGGTCAGTAAATGATGCGTACCGGGAATCCTGTTCTTAACGAGGGGGCTTTTGACCGCTGGGCTCAAGAGGGTGGTTTTTCGTCGTCCTCTGTGATGACCGTTTCTGGAGCCGTCAACAAATCGATGGTTCTGATTGGTTTGACTGCCAGCCTGGGATTACTTTCCTACAGTTATCTGCAGAACAATCCACAGCTTTTAATGCCATCTTTGATTGGCAGTGCGATTGGCGGGCTGATTGCCAGTTTGTGTGTTTGTTTCTGGCTGCGCAGTGCACCTGTGGCAGCACCCATTTATGCACTTCTGGAAGGTGTGTTTCTGGGGGGGATCACTACAATTTTTGAGGCCCGCTTCCCGGGAATTGGCGTGCAGGCGATCGCAGCCACCGTGGGTGTGGCAGCGGCCATGCTGCTCGCTTACAAAGTTGGTTTGATTCGTGCCACGGCCACATTCCGCGCCGGCATAATCGCCGCCACCGGAGGAATCGGCCTGGTCTATCTGTTGGCGTTCGTTTTGAGCCTGTTCAATATTCAGGCGATGTCTTTCGTGTATGACGCTTCGCTTCTGGGAATTGGGTTCACTGCCTTTTGTGTGATCATTGCCGCCTTGAATCTGATTCTGGACTTCGACTTTATCGCGACGGCCGCCTCCCAGAACTTGCCTAAGAATTATGAGTGGCTCGCTGCTCATGGGCTGAATGTGACTCTGGTGTGGCTGTATCTGGAAATGCTGCGTCTGCTCAGTAAGTTGCAAAGTCGAGACTAGAAACGACTTAGGCTGTTTCTGTCTTGGCGGATGTGCCCTGCAATCCCCAAGCGGCAGGAAAATGAAACAAAGCATGACTCGCGAGAATCGGCAGGTGGCTGATTCTCGCGAGTTGTCTTTCAATCGTTTACAATTTGGCAACCTTCGTGTTGACTCAATAATTTGCTGAGTGAAAACCAGCGATTGTCTGATCGATTATTGACTTCGAAAAAAGCCACGCCGCATGAATCTTGAACTCAACGAACTGTCTCTCTCGATTATTGAAGAAGTCGTTGAGTCGCCGGATCATTTCCGGATCATTGCTCATGAATCGGCAGGGACCGGTTTGCTGCTCGATTTTGGTGTGGAAGCGGAAGGGTCACTTGAGGCAGGTCAGGTGCTTTCCACGGTCTGCATGGCGGGCCTGGCAACAGTCAATCTGCAGCCCCAGCTATTGGGCAAGTGGCAATGGCCGCATGTTGTGGTGGAGACCGACTACCCGGTGGCTGCCTGCCTGTATAGTCAATATGCAGGGTGGCAGCTTTCGAGCGGCAAGTTTCATGCGATGGGGAGTGGCCCCATGCGAGCTGCGGCTGGTGTCGAGCCATTGTTCGACAAGTTGTGGTACAAGGAAGAGGCTGACCATGTGGTCGGGATTCTGGAAACAGCCATGCTCCCGCCCGAGTCGATTTTTGAGGAAATCTCTGCGAAAACAGGGGTCGAACCGGCGGATATCACACTGTTAATTGCACCGACATCTTCCGTTGCGGGAAATTATCAGGTGGCGGCCCGTTCTGTCGAAACGGCGATGCACAAACTGCTGGAGTTGGGCTTTGATGTACATCGCATTCGCAGTGGCTTTGGTTCGGCACCTTTGCCACCTGTTGCCGCCAATGATTTGCAGGGCATCGGTCGAACCAACGACGCAATTCTTTATGGCTCGACAGTCACTTTGCTGATGACAGGTGATGACGCATCGATTGCCGAGATTTTGCCCCAGGTTCCATCGAAATCGTCGTCGGTCTTTGGAAAAACCTTCCTGGAGATTTTCGAAGCTGCCGGACGCGACTTCTACAAAATTGACAAGCTGTTGTTCAGCCCCGCCCAGGTGATTGTGCAGAACGTCGATACTGGTCGAGTGCATGTGGCGGGCGAGCCTCATGTGCCACTGGTTCTGAAGTCGTTTGGTCTGGTTGCGGAATGACAACCCTCTTGAAGATGGGTGTGCTGTCACAGCCCGGGAACTGGTCACTGGAGCAAATCACCCTGGCGGCGACGGAGCGCGGGCATGTCATTGTGCCCCTGGAGTTCCATGAACTCGCGGCAAGCTGCGGATCAGGAACTCGTTCAGCAACCTGGCCCATCGAGATCACAGGTCAGGCATTTCTGAAACGATCAACTGAGGTCATGCCTCGTTTCGAACTGGAAGAATTGGATGCGTTGATTGTCAGGTCCATGCCCGGCGGTTCGCTGGAGCAGGTGGTCACACGGATGAATCTGCTGGCGCTGGCCGAGCAGAAAGGTCTGCCGATCATTAATTCGCCCAGGTCGCTCGAATGTGCCATTGATAAATTTCTCACCACAGCTCGCCTCGCTCATGCCGGGCTGCGGGTGCCAGCCACATTTGTTTGCGAGACAGCACAGGCGGCTTTGCAGGCTTTTGAGAAGCTGGAGCGAAATGTGGTGCTCAAGCCACTGTTTGGCTCCGAAGGGCGGGGGATATTTCGTATCGATGAGCCGGAGTTACTCTGGAGAGTGGCACAGACACTGGTGCGAACAGGAGCCGTCCTTTACCTGCAAGAGTACATTGATCATGGTGGTCGTGATTTACGGGTGCTGGTGCTCAATGGAGTTCCATTAGGAGCCATTGAGCGCACGTCGCAAGAAGATTTCCGCACGAATCTCTCGCTGGGAGGCCAATCGATGCGTCAAGAACTCGATGATGAAACAGCCAGCCTAGCGGTCGCTGCAGCAAGAACAGTGGGAACTGTGTTTGCAGGTGTTGATCTGGTACGACATCCGGATGGTCAATGGCTGCTGTTGGAAGTGAATGGAGTTCCCGGCTGGAAAGGATTTCAGGCTGCCACAGGAATTCCTGTCGCAACACGGTTGATCGAGTATGTCGAGCAGCTTGTGGAAGGTTCACAGGCTGATCGATCTGAACCTGGCGGCTGAATTCTTGCTTGTGTGGCATCAATCCACTGCTTGAAAAAAACTTTCCCATCGATATTGCTCAATAAGGCGACGCGCCATGCAGTCTGAGTTTCTGATCAACGCTCTGAGTGTCCATCTCCCACCCATTTTGCGCTGGGCAGGTGCGATCGCGCGACGGTTACGAAGTCACAACATTTCTGTGGCCACCAAAACGACGGGAAGTGCGCTGACTGATGCACTCACGCTCGCCGACCTGACGATCCAGGAATTGCTGGTGGCGGCTCTTCGGGATGTGGATCTGATCTTCCGTCATTGTCGAATTGAGGCTGAGGAGTCGACAGGCGATCTGCAGGCCTTCGCTCAACAATCGGAGTTTGTGCTGGCTCTGGATCCCATTGATGGAACCAAACAGTACCGAGACCATACGGGGAACGGATATGCCGTGATGCTGCATCTGCGGACAGCCAGCGAAATGCTTTATTCGCTGGTGTACATCCCGGAAAAAGGTGCGCAGGGCTGGTGGGTTGAGGTGACGCCGGAACGTGTGGTCAGTGGGCCGGATGACTGGTCACGCCCCGCGACGGATGTTGTGCGGAGTCTTGTGGTGGCAGAGGCCGATCGGCCAACAACTTCAAAGAAAATCTACGTGATTGGCTTTCAGCATCGGGATGTGATGGCAGCCCGTGAGATTACGAAGTGCGGCTACGAAGGAGTCGCACCTGATGAGATGCCAGGGAGTATCTATGAACTGATGGCTTCGGGAGAGTTTGCCGGCTCGTTGATTCATTCGCCGAACGTCTACGACTTTCCGGTTTCAATGCAGATTGCGCGGTACTTTGGTGGGAATGCCTGCTGGACCGATACCGGCGAGCCGGTGCATTTTCGTCAGACGTGGCTGGATGAAAAAGCCGACATGATTCGTTTACCACGTGTGGTGGCCTGTGCGAATGACCCGCAGATTCTGGCAGGGCTGGTCAATCTGGCAAAGTCGTGGCACCCTGATCGCTACCGGCCTGGTGATTCGCTGGTGGAGTAATCACCCGAGGGCCGCAGCTCGGATCTCTCTTCCCTGCGTCTGGAAGATCGTGTGCTGGCTCCGTGCGCTGCATAATCCGCAGAATCGCTGTGCGTGTTAAACCGTGAATTCCGCGTACAACAGGGCCTTTCACTGCCAACTCGAATTTGCGGGGTGAGTTCCTGCATTTCCTGCCACTGATCAGGCTCTGGCCTTCCGATCAAAGAGGCGGTGAGTTCTCTCATCGGGTTCGCCCATTGAGCCATCCGACAGCCGTCGTTCTCTTTGCCATATCGTTCCCGAAGGTGCCCTCAGCGAGCGGAATATCGCGGCATGTTTGTGATTATCGGATTCATCGTTGTAACTGGCTGCGTGCTGGGCGGCTACACATGGGCTGGTGGCCATGTGGAGGCTTTGATCCACCCCTCCGAAGTGCTCACCATTGGTGGTGCTTCGCTGGGGGCCATGCTGGTCATGGGCAGCCCCAAAATCCTCAAAGATCTGATCAAGGCCATCATCGGGGCGCTCAAGGGGAGCCCGTTTAACAAGAAAGCGTACGGTGATCTTTTCAAGCTGTCTTATGATCTCCTCAAGACGGCTCGAAAAGATGGCTTACTCGCACTGGAGCCTCACCTGAACGATCCTCACGAAAGCAAGATTTTCTCGAAGTATCCCAGGCTCCAGAAGGATCATCATTTTACGACCTTTCTATGTGATGGTCTGTCTTCCGTCGTGGAGGCCAGCATGAGCCAGGAACAGCTCCACGACCTGCTCCAGAAGCAGATTGCGGTGATGGAAGAAGAGCATCATCAGGCCGTTGGAATTCTCGCCAAGAGTGCCGACGCCATGCCCGGCTTCGGGATTGTGGCCGCCGTGCTTGGAATTGTGATCACCATGGGTGCCATTGATGGCCCTGTGGAAGAAATTGGTCACAAAGTGGGTGCGGCTCTCGTTGGTACCTTCCTCGGGATTCTTGCCTCGTATGGCTTTATGGCTCCTCTGGCAGCACGCATGGATCTTCTCGGGAAATCTGAGATGGATTTCTATCGCACGACAGCGGCGATCATTGAGGCTGCCATTGGTGGTGCCGCTCCTAAGCAGATTATCGAACAGGCCCGTCGAGTCGTCTGTAGTGAGGCGCGCCCCGAGCGTGTCGAACTGGAGAAGATGCTCAAAGAAGCCGATGCAGCAGCGTAGTTGCGTTCACTAGAGTCGATTTTCAGGAGATTGAACGATGGCCGGTGGTGGCGGAGGAGCATGGAAAGTTGCCTATGCCGACTTCGTCACCGCGATGATGGCGTTCTTTCTCGTCATGTGGCTGGTGGGCCAGAGCAAAGAAGTGAAAACGGCTGTGGCGCATTACTTTCAGCCCCCACCCGGTGCTGCTGCCACCGAACTGGATCCCGATGTGGAACCATCGCTCTTTCCGCCGCGTGCGGAACTGAAGATTTTCCACGACATCGAGAAAACGCGAAACGTGGGGACAATGGTCCTCTTCGCCGAAAAAGCCTATGCACTCGATGAATCGGCCATCAATCAACTCGAAGCATTGCTTCCCGATCTTCTGGGGAAACCCAACAAGATTGAAATTCGGGGCCACGCTTCTCGCCGCGAACGTGCCGACACTCAGACGAAAGAAGATCCCTGGCAGTTATCGTGGATGCGCAGTCAGGCCGTTAAAGACTTTCTGGTGAGTAAAGGTGTTGAACTTGGCCGCTTGCGGCTCAGCCAGGATGGTGCCGAAGAACCTTATAGTGCGAAAAAGCTCGATGCTGAACATCAGGCCCAGAATGCTCGTGTCGAGGTCTTTCTGATTGGTGAGCTCGCTCGAAAGTATCGAGAAAGCCCAGACGAACCGGGCGGCTTCTTTGGCAAGGCTGATCCATCACAGGTTCCACCGGGACAAAGCCTGCACGCGAAGCCCAAGACCGATAGTCATGCACCGGAAAAAGCGGCGGGTCACGGTTCATCGGGGCATGGCTCTTCAGGCCACGGTTCATCGAGTGGTCATGGAGCGAAAAAGGAAACCTCTGGGCATGGTTCTTCTGGGCACGGTTCCAGCAGCCATGGCGCGAAGGCGGAGACCAAGAAAGCGGAGCCCAAGAAGTCCTCGGGTCACCACTGATATCTAACGATCAATGATTGTTGCATTCTGAGTGCCATGCCTCGTGGCTGTGAGCGAGCATGTCTGATGCAATTCCAGAAATTGATGGCCTGTAGACGGGTAGTCGAGCATGCTTGCCCAGAGCTGCAAGCATGGCACACAACGCCGTCCACGATTTTACAAGTCTGATGACGTGACGTAAGTTTCGTGTTCTCAAGAAGATCGAGTCTCGGGTAG
>NZ_LYDR01000153.1 GCF_001707835.1 Planctopirus hydrillae | reverse complement strand
CTTTTTCTGAAGTTCTTGTCATCTAAGAAGATATAATAAAAAGGTAAATAAGATTTCTTAGTTTTGAGATAAAAGTATGCTCAGGTTACAATGGCAACATAGCAAAAGACACTAGCTCAACCAAGGATTTTAAGCAAAGCTTCTACTGGTAAAGCACATCAACATGAGATTGAGAAATTGATAAAAGTCTAAGCAGAATTCTAAAACAAATGATGATAACTTGAACACAAGCAAATCGAACAGGATACTATAAACAGTTTGATAATATGACAGAATTAAATACAAAGAAGAGAATGTCAGGAAATACTGAATAAATATAGTAT
>NZ_LYDR01000152.1 GCF_001707835.1 Planctopirus hydrillae | reverse complement strand
CCCAGTTTGCAAGCATTGTAGTTCAGTTTGGTTAGCCCAAGTACATCGCGGGCCACTTGCTCAATCGTCGCGTCGCCCGCAGATGGCACATCAATCCCGAAGAAGCTCTGCGTTCCAGCAACCAGAAATTCGAGCGCCGCTTCCGTGCGATTGAAACTGCCGTTCAAGCTCGCGGCAAAAAAATGTCTGAGACGTCGTTGAAAGAAATGGAAGAGATTTATCAGCAAGTCAAACGGCAAGAGAAAACAGAGACACACGGGTAGTTTTTCCATGCGTTGGCGAAGTTTCTGACCTGTGACCGAACTCACTGATTTCATCATCAAGTTTTTCGATCCATCGTGGGCGTTGGCGATCTCTGAAACTGGTCCTCTCTGGCATCAGTCAACTCAAATATGTAACCTGCAGATCAGTGAAGGCGTTCGTCACTTCCGTGGATTTGTTCTGCTACCAAAGGTTCCGTCGTGCCAGTGATTGCTATTGAAACTCTCTCCTCTTACGCACAAAACCTCTTTCTGGCAGCGGGAGTCTCCGAGGCGGATGCCGCTTGCATGGCCAACAGTCTCGTCGAGGCCAACCTGCGAGGACACGATTCGCATGGTGTGATGCGGGTCGCTTCCTACATCGAACAGATCGAACAGGGCCGCATCTTTCCCACGAGTCAACTCGACATCATCAACGAATCCGCCTCTTCCATTGTGGCTGACGGGAACTGGGGCCTGGGACTGGTTCTTGCCCATCGTCTCGTGGACAAAATGATTGCCAAAGCCGCCTCATCGGCTGTCGTCATCGGCACTTTGCGACGTTCTTCACATATCGGTCGTCTGGGTGAATATGCGGAGAAGTTTGCGGCTCAAGGCCTCATTTCGATGGCCCTGGCCAACACTCACGGTGCTGCCCAGCGTGTCGCACCGGTGGGAGGCAAACGCCCTCGCCTGGGAACAAATCCTATTTGCATTGGCGTGCCGGGAGGTTCTCAGGGCCCCTTCATTTTCGATATTGGTACGAGTGCCACCGCAGAAGGCAAAGTCCGAGTGAAGAAAATCGCAGGCGAACCGGTACCACCCGGCTGGATTCTCGATCCTGAAGGAAATCCCAGCACTAATCCCAACGACCTTTACGGCAATCCTCCAGGGACCATCCTGCCTCTGGGCGGAGACCAGGCTTACAAAGGCTTCGGTCTCGCATTCATGATCGAAATGCTCTGTGGTGGTATGTCCGGTGGACAATGTGCCTATCCCAATCCACCGGCTCCCATTGGCAACTGTGGCTGGTTCATGGCCATCTCTCCCGAATTCTTTGCCGGGACGGATCATCTGCTTCAGGAGGTGCAGCAGTTGGAACAGTATGTGCGCAGCGTTCCGAAGATTGACGAATCCAGGGAAATCTACCTGCCTGGAGATCCGGAACGATCGACCCTCAACAGCCGCCAGGCCAAAGGCATTCCCCTCGATGAAGGGAACTGGAAGGCTCTCGTCGCACTGGGTGATCGACTCGGTGTCGCTGCTCCGACTCTTGCGTCCTGATCACTCGGCTCACCTGATAGCTCGGCTCACCTGATAGCTCGGCTCAATGAAATTTTCCCCGGACATTCGACAGAGATCAGCAATGAAACCATCGTTGCGCTGTTGATACCGACTTGATCTTTAAAGGCGACCTGCTGATGAGTGCTCAATGTCTTGGTCTTTCGCCCAGTTTTGGATTTGGTGATCGCACGGGTTTAGCGACGCCTGGGCATATTGCTGCTGTCAACGCGAGCTCATCGGGAATTCTGCCGATCTTTGCCCAGCAATCCATCCGGGAAATGGCACGTACAGGTCGAACGGCCACACAGGTCATGGAAGATGCCTTCCGGGCGGTTCGACACGCTCATTACGAAGGCCCTGTCGGTGCAGATGCTGACCATTTGAAGACCGAGGCTGATGTCGACGTCACTGCGGAAGCGGGTTTTGTTTTCTTTACAATTGATCCATCGGCAGAGGTCGATCAGAAGGCCGATAACTACTCGTTCGACGAGCTGAAGTATCGCTTTCACGATGTTCGCGAGTTCTCTCCATGGGTCGAAACCTACAGAGGGAGAACAATCTCATTATCAACTGGCTCGACAATCGAAATGACTGAGCCCGTCCTTTATCGCGCTGCGGTCAAGTACGGTCGTGCCATTCAACTCGCAATTCGCCTGGGGCAATACATTCAGCAGGTTCAGGACCGTGCTGGCCGACCATGTGAGATCGAACTGAGTGTCGATGAAACCGATCAGCCGACCACGACAGCCGAACATTTCATCATTGCCCAGCAACTCCTGAATGCTGGCATCCGGCTGGTGAGCCTGGCACCGCGTTTCATTGGAGAATTCGAAAAAGGGGTAGATTTTAAGGGTGACATTTCCACCTTTGAACGATCATTGGCTGATCATGCAGCGATTGCCAAGGTTGTTGGCCCTTATAAGCTGAGCCTGCATTCCGGCTCTGACAAGTTGACAGTCTACCGACAACTGGCGGCATACACCGGCGGCATGTTCCATGTTAAAACCGCCGGAACAAGCTATCTTGAGGCACTTAGGGTTGTGGCAACGGTCGCACCGGGAGAGTTCCGCGGCATGATCGATTTTGCACGCGAGCGGTATCTGACGGATAAAGCCACTTATCACGTTTCCGCCACACTTGAAGCAGTTCCACCGCCGCAGGAAGTGAGCAGTGATGACCAGCTTCGACAGCTCTATCTGCAGGATTGGAGCTCTGTCCTCCCTGGTCAGGGCTTTACTGCACCGGGACGGCAAATCCTGCATTGCACATTTGGCAGCACCTTGCAACATCCTCACTGGGGGGCGGTGCTCATGCAGACTTTGAGAGAACATCCAGCCGTGTATGCCGACATCCTGAAGACGCACTTCATGATGCACCTTGCGGCATTAAAAGCTGGCTTGTAAGAGACCATCAACTCGTACAGTTTTCACTTACTTGTGGTAGCCCAAGGAGCTCATCACGTTGAAGAGTTCTTCAAACGTGATGAAGCGACGGCGATGTTCCATCTTGTAACGGTCAACAGCCTCGGCCAGTTCAGCAACCTCAGGCCGCATGAGTGATGGAGTCGTTGTGAACTGGCGACGCTCAGGGCCGCCGCTCCGACCTTCCGGTCGCGGAGCACGTCGGTCGGAAAAAACATTTCCAGTCTCGGGATTGATGCCAGCCTCATGGGGGAGAACACCTGCCGAACCGGGAGTGGGATAAGTCGTGCTCATCTTCGATCTGCCCCTGAGGAAACTCTGACTCGAAACTCAATCTTGACCAGGATTCGAATCCGTTAGACAGCCAATGGATCGATGGCTGGCAGGATAAGCCCAAATCAACGCCCCGTCCACCGGCACAAACTCGGTGATACATAGGACGTCTGACGCAACCCGAGCGTATGGATACGATCACGGGATAAACACCAACACTTTTTGTAAACCTAGGTCATGCAATTGCGAAAGCAAGCTGTCTCTTCCAAAAATCACTTTTCATATTCCACTCAGTGATTCTGAAGCAGAGACTCCGTGTTCATGGTGGGCATTGGCCGTGGACAAATAGAAGACATTTCATCGCGAGTTTCAGAAAAAAATCGCCGTCGAATCCACGGAGAAATCGCGGGATTCTCAGCTAGACACTTTCCCCCACGATCGATTTTGTGTATCACGCGGAAGTCTAATCGCTGTATAGAAATAAGTTTTCCTGTGACCTGCCTGGCTGGCTCTTGCCGATGGATCGGAACTCTCCTATGACCACTCGATTGACCATTCTCGGAGGCGGTGCCATGGGAACGGCCTGTGCCATGCTCCTGGCAGAACAACCGCATCAGCAGGTCTCGATCTGGGTTCGGGATCAGGATCAGGCGACGGAAATTCAATCCACGCGAGAAAATCGACGTTTCCTGCCGGGCTGCAAACTGAACGACAACATTTTCATCACCTCTGATATTCACGTCGCCATCAATCACTGTGACTACCTCGTCCTGGCCATTCCCTGCCAGTTTCTAAGACAGTCACTTCAACTGGTACGAAACTCACTTCCCGAAGCTGTGCCTGTGATCAGTGTGATCAAAGGAGTCGAGAATGGCACCTTCCAGCGTCCCAGCCAGATTGTGACGGAGATTCTCGGGCCACGATCTGTCGCAATCCTCAGTGGCCCCAGTCATGCCGAAGAGTTGGCCCATCGCCTACCAGCCACAGTCGTCGCTTCCAGTGAGGATCTCGAACTGGCTTGCCGTGTGCAGCAGATGTTCTCAACGGAACGATTTCGCATCTACACGAATGCCGACACGTTGGGCGTCGAATATGCCGGTGCCCTCAAGAACGTCATTGCCATTGCCTGTGGGATCTGCGATGGATTGGGATTTGGAGACAATGCCAAATCCGCCCTGATGACCCGCGGCCTCGTCGAGATGCAGAGGTTTGGTGTCTACTTTGGTGGTCATCCGATGACATTTACCGGTCTGGCCGGCATGGGGGATTTGATCACGACCTGTGTCAGCCCTTATGGACGAAACCGCAAGGTGGGCTTTCGTTTGGGAAGTGGCGAATCCATCAGCGATATTCTGCATTCCATGGAGGGTGTTGCCGAAGGCGTCGCCACATCGAAAAGTGTGGCCGAGATCGCACTTCGACATCGACTCGACCTGCCGATCATGCAACAGGTTTACGAAGTCCTTTTCTGTGGGAAAACCCCGCAAAAAGCGACAATGGCACTTCTCGAACGGCCCCCACGCTCAGAATCAGCCGAAATCGCGGCCATTGTCGAAGCCACGCCAGCACTTTGAATCTGCCTTCCCGTGGATCATGGGGGCGAACTCTTTACCGGGGGATTCTTAGAGAGATTTCATCCCTTGGACTTATTCGAACGTCTGGGGCGGAAAAACCGTTTGGATTCATTCACCACACGCCATCGCGTTGCGATACGTACCAGGCACGTCAAAAGATAGTTCCGCCAGCCGGTGACCACATACTGACGACCACGATCCAGCGCTTTCAGAGCCTGACGGACAACTTCCTCAGGTGTCTGCGACGAATGTTTCTGCAGCCAGCCCGTGGCACCCGCCACATCGAAAAAGTCGGTCTTCGTCACTCCCGGACAGACAGCCATCGCGACCACACCAGTATCCGAAAGCTCGGCATGTAAGGCCTCGGTAAAGTGCAGCACAAACGCCTTACTCGCAGCGTAAGCTCCCATGTAAGCCACTGGCTGGAAAGCAGCAATTGAAGCCACGTTGACAACGGCACCAAGATTTCGGCGAATCATCCCAGGCAGAAACTGGTACGTCAAAGCTGCTAAGGCCTCGATATTCAGACGTAACATTTGACGCACACGGTCAAAGTCTGTCTCCAGAATTTCGCCCACCATGCCAAAACCAGCACAGTTCACCAGCAAATCGACCTCGATCCCGGCTGCAGCGACTTTGTCAGCAATCAGTTGCACGGCATCAGCCGCTGTCAGATCGACCGAGAGGATCTCGGTTTTGGTTCCATGCAATCGGTCGAGTTCCGCAGCCAGCCCCTGCATCATCTCCGTGCGGCGTGCCACCAGAATCAGATGCATCCCCCGGGCAGCCAATTGACGCGCAAACTCAGCACCAATGCCCGACGACGCACCAGTGACCAGGCCCCAGCGATCATTCATGTCTGCCAGTCGCGGCACGTTGTCTTTCCAGCCCAGAGACTTATGCAGTAATTTTTCTCATCAACTTACTGACTGAACTCATTAGACATAACATGTTTACCAATCAGACGATAGCTCTAGCGTGAAATTATACAATTCCTCCTGGAAACGACACATCAGCATGCCTTTAAATGGCTTCCCTCCTTGACCTGACAAGCTGTGACACAGCATCTCGCAATTTGACGAAGGGTCAATGAGCACCAGTGTTCGCCAGATTCGCACGCATCCTCGAAACATCGTCAAAACAGGCTTCGAGACAGAGCGAGAGATTCACATTCTGCAACACCTGGCCACTTGCCTCCATCACCCGGTCGCACATTTTCGCCAGGCACTCGATCGTTTCAGGATCTGGCGAGAGTGACTTTGCCATCTGAACGATCTCATTTTGGGAATCACGAACGAGCGAGTGGTTTTGTTCGCGAGTCTCAGCTCCACAGACCACCTGGATGACTCGCCTGAGATCATCGATCACAAACCGGAAGATATGCTGAATCGATTCCCGCTGAGCCGACGTCTCCGATGAGTGACTTTCAAGGTAACTGAAGATCATCTGTGCCGTTTTCTGCCCAGGAATTCGCCGCTCGCAAAGTGTTCTTCGCAGAGTTTTCCGCAACTCCCAAAGTGCTGGATCCAGCATTTCCTTCGCCATGGAAAGACTGCCATCACACATCTGGCTGACTTCTCTCACCATCCCGGGTTCAATCGATCCCTCGGCACTCAGTAGGGCTTCGATATCCTCGCACCCCAGCCGCTGAAACCTCACCAGATGACAACGCGAGCGAATGGTCGGTAACACGGTTTCCAGTGTCGATGCCACCAGAATCAAAACCGCGAGCTCGGGTGGTTCTTCCAATGTCTTGAGAATCGCATTCGCACCGGCATCATTGAGCAAATGAGCGTCGTCGATAATCGCGATCTTGCGGCTGCCACTCAGCGGCTTCAGCGAGAGACCATGGCAAAGCCCCTCCTGCCCACGATTCTCCTTCGATCCCACCAGCAGATCGATGGGAATCTCACGCTTTCCTTCCGGACACTCCACCACCTGAAAATCGGGATGATTTCCGGCCAGAAACGGCCGGCAGCTTGTACAAGTGCCGCACGCCTCAAGCTCATGGGGCTTAAGCTCTTTGCATAGGATGGCCTGGGCGAACTTCTGAGCCACCAGCCGCTTCCCGACTCCCTGGGGCCCCACAAATAAATATCCATGGGCCAATCGGCCCCGCTCGACCGCTTTTCGTAACTGCTCGATTGCCATCGACTGCCCGCGAACTTCACTCCAGACCGACATCAGTAGCAAGCTCCTCAATCTGACATGGGATGGGAGGAATCATGCAGATCTTCATTTAAGGAGAGGCTCAAAAGGACGTCTCCTGCGGAGATACTGCTCCCCGCAGTCACCAGCCGCTGTTTGACGACTCCACGGGCAGGGCATTCAAAATCACGGCTCACTCCCTGAATGCCAATTTCAGCCACCCGGTCTCCAACAGCAACGACATCTCCCACTTCGACCAGCCATGCAAATAGAATCATCGGCTCACTGGTTGACCAGTCCGGTGCGACAATTGTCTTGACTGCTTGTTCCGAATCCACACGAATCCTCAATCGAAAATGGCCTGACTGATCAATCCATCCAAAGTTCTCAACAAAGAAAATGTTAGTCGAATGCCCCCGAAATTACTGCCCAGAAAACAAAAACCGCCCCCGGCTCGAAAGCAGGAGGCGGTTCAATCATTTTTTGATTTCAACACATATTCATTGACAAAGCAGCCTGATCAGGCTGTGACCTTGGCAGGAGCCGACTTGGCCTGCTGTCGACTCACCAGCCAGTACAGCACAGGGTTGGCAATGAAGATTGTACTGTAAGTCCCCGCGATGGTTCCGATGATAAAGCTGTAGGCGAAGGTGTGAATTCCTTCCCCGCCAAAGATATACAGAATCACCACGACGATCAGAACAGTCGTCGCCGTAAGAATCGTTCGTGACATGGTCTGATTCACGCTGAGGTTGATCATATCGTAGGTGACGTTCGGGTTCTTGCCACGAATTTCGCGGATACGATCGAAGATCACGATGGTGTCATTCAGCGAATAACCAATAATGGTCAGAATCGCCGCAATGAAGCCCATGTTGATCTTGAAATCTTCCAGCCCCAGGATCGGTCCGATCGGTGTCTGTGCCAGCCAGGCGCCCAACGCCACACTTCCCAGCACAACAAGGGCATCGTGTGTCAGTGCCGCAACGGCAGCAAAACCGTAATAGAGCTTCTCAAAGCGGAACCAGATGTAAACCACAATCGCCACCAGACTCAACAAGATGGCCAACAGTGCGTTCTGCTGAGTTTCTGCTGCAACCGAGGTCGTAAACGAGTTGAACTCATCAAAGATCGGCTCGTTGGCCAGTTGTGTTGCCAAGGCCTTCAGTGCCTCAGCCAGATCTTCATTCGAGACATCCGGAGCCACACGAGCGACCAATTCTGTAAATTTTCCAGTCGTGGGCTGACCATCGGCACTCACACCATCCACCAGCACCATCCCAATTGCCGAGTCGTACCTGGGCTGAGAGTCTTTTCCTGGGAACTTCTTGAGTTGTTCCGCCAGATATTCAGCAACTGTCGCTTCAGCCACCGGGCCTGTAAACGTCAGTGGAACACGATGCCCACCCGTAAACTTGTCGATGTTCGTCCCTGGCCTGATGCGAATGGTCTTCGAGTCATCGGCTGTCACAGGCGTGATGTCACCAAAACTCAACTGAACTCTCGTGAGTGCGGTCTCAGGGTCTGCAAACGACTCGTTGATCAGTTTGCGGACTTCCTCTCGATCAATCAAACTTGTGCGGATGCGGAAGCGAGTTCCCGCAGTCGCAGATTCATCGTTCAGCCGCAGTTCTTCCAGAGAAACTGCCGAAGGGAACTTGGCATCCAGCTTCTCGCGGACCACGGCCGTTTCCTGGGCCTTCTGGAATTCCAGAGTCACCATGGTACCGCCAGTAAAGTCGATATCGAGATTGTCCTTGCCGCGTGAAACCAGAGCGAACATCCCTGCAGCAATCACCACGACCGAAAACAGGACTGCCGGTACCCGCATTCCCAGAAAATCGACACCACTCAGCTTAATGGTCGGCATCATCGACAATGATGTAACCAGTCGCTTGCGTTCGATGATGTCGAAGCAGATTCGACCGAACACCAGAATTGCGAACATCGACGCACTCAAACCAATGAACAGCGAAACGGCAAAGCCCTTCACAGCATCGGTGCCAATCATGAACAGAATGACTGCCGTAATCAGAGTGGTCACGTTACCGTCGACAATGGCCGAAAGTGCCTTATCAAAGCCATTCTGGATAGTCAGCCGCATGCTGGCGCCGCGGGCCATTTCTTCGCGGAATCGTTCGTAAATCAGCACGTTGGCATCAACCGCCATACCAATCGTCAATACGAGACCAGCCAAACCAGGCAGTGTGAAGGTGGCATCGATAAACGCCATCGCCCCCACCACCATGATCAGGTTCAGCACCAGACACATGTCGGCCACCAAACCAGAGACCATGTAGTAAACCGCCATGAAGATGAAGACGGCAGCGGCCGAGAGTGCAATTGCCAGCAAACCTTTCTGCTGCACATCCGCCCCGAGGAGTGGACTGATGGTAAACTCGCTCACAGGCGTCGGAATCAGAGGCACTTCCAAAGCCCCTGCATTGAGGACTCCGGCGAGTTCATCAACTTCTTTACGATCAAAATCACCTGTAATCTCACCGCCGCCACCAGACAGGCGGTCTCGAAGATTCGGAGCCGAATAAACTTTTCCATCGAGCAGAATTGCCAGACGACGCTCAAACTTATCCACGGGATCAGGAGCATACTTGGCGGTGAGTGCATCCAGGCGAATCGAACCTGTCGTCGTCATGCGGAAGGAGACTGCAGGGCGTCCCTGCTGATCAGGACGATAACCAGCATCCTGCAGCAGCTTACCCGTCACCTGCTTATCAGGGGTTTCATGAACCACGAGAAACTGCTGGACATCGACCAGTTCACCTTTGTCATTCCGCCGCTTGACCACTCGCAATTGCGTCTGATCATTCGCGTTCTGGCCCACATTTTTGCCATCAGCAACGGTGCGCCAACTGGCAATCAGCAATTTGTCGTCACGAAGATCATCTGTTCCGTCCGGTAACTGATTCGCCCGGCTGATGATCGAAGCATGATCACGGGCATTAGCCAGAATGGCAAATTCCAGACTTCCCAGCCGGGTGATCAATCGCTTCTTCTGTTCGACAATGTCTTTGTCGGCACCGGGGATGATGACTTCAATGCGATCGCGTCCCACGCGACGAATCGTGATTTCTTCCGCACCCGAAGGATTCAGTCGCTTGCCAATCGCCTGGACGAGCTGTTCGACCGTATTGATATCGAGGTTTTTTCCATCCTTTTTGGCGGCATCAACATCGATCTGATAAACCAGATTGGTTCCACCGGCGAGGTCGATCCCCAGTGGAATGGCTTTGAGTAGCCCTTCACCACTCACACTACTGTAGATGAATGGCGTCAGTGACAAAGCGGTCACGAAGAACACCAGGCTGAGACGGAAAGCGATATCCTTCATCCGCAGAGCACCCGCAACCAGGGTTCCCAGCAGGAAGGGGATCGTCAGTACGCACAAAGCAATAATGCCCAGCAACCAGACGTTGGCCGTCGGGGCACCTGATGGAGCTTCCGCGACAGCCGGCGATGCCTGAAGCAATGTGAAAGCTGAAAACAAACCTTCCATTCCGTGTCTTCCTGTCACTTTCGGGCGAACTCAATGTTGCCAGATCGGTCGATAAGTATTGTTGATCAAGCCTGATCACTGGTTGGGAACAAGCCAAAAACTGCAGTCACTAAGTCAATCAAATCGCTTCAGAATTCGGGCAACTCAGGTTTGCAGTGCCCGGCATTCCATAATTCACGGTGAGGGATCAATCGCTGTGAGACCAGAAGAACCATTGATTTTGAGTGAGGCACGACCTCAAACAGGTTTGGCATCTGTCGGAGGAACTTCCTCACCCAACACTTCATGAATCGCACTGCGGCGGAAAGGAATCCGCACGTTGTCACCAAACTTCAGAGTGATCTCTTTTCCATCCGCCGAGATGTTGGCCACATGCCCGATCATCCCGCCGATGGTGACCACTCGATCGTTCTTTTTCAGCGCCTTGATCAGAGCATCCCGTTTGGCCTGCTCTTTTCGCTGAGGCACAACCATCAAGAAGTAAAACAGGCCCACCACAATAATCATGGGGACAAACATGCCCCAGATCTCAGTGGTCGGATTGCCCCCTTGTGCTGGTGCTGCCTGTGGTGCTGGTTGTGCAATCATCAAGCCCGACTGCCAATTCACTCCGTCTCTCCCTCGAACTTGAGCACCACTCGCAGTGCCTCAAATCCGTCCAACATGCCACCTGATCACATTCACAAAAGTCCATCCTGCCGCTGAGCAAATTCCCCAAACTCTTATCAGATAAGAGCCAACGAAACATGACCAACCTCAGATTGAAGCTGGTATCCTAGCCAGACTCACCCCACCGGGCAAGCTGACTGGCTCGGAACTCGTGTCCACGTCCTTCAAGAATCGCTTCTCGCAGCCCCTTCATCAGTCTCTGATAAAATGTGAGGTTATGTAACGTCAGGAGAATCGGGCCCAGCATCTCACCACACATGAACAAATGTCTCAAGTACCCCCGGCTGAATCGCTGACATGCCTGACAGGGGCATTCGGCATCCAGTGGGCCCGTATCTCGAAGATGCCTGGCATTTTTCAGCCGCACAGGCCCTGTGCTGGTAAATGCCATTCCGTTTCGACCATTTCGAGTCGGCATCACGCAATCGAACAGGTCAATCCCGCGCAAGACCCCTTCAATCAGGTCGATGGGGCGACCAACCCCCATGAGATAACGCGGTTTCTGAACGGGGAGCACCGGAGTTGTGAATTCCAGCGTCCGGTACATTTCGGGGGGAGGCTCGCCCACACTCAACCCACCGACGGCATATCCCGGAAAATCAAATGGCAATAGCGCTTCCGCCGAGCGAATTCGCAGCGATTCGATCGTCCCCCCCTGGACGATCCCGAAGAGGGCCTGATCAGACCGCTGATGAGCTTCCCGGCACCGGGCAGCCCAACGTGTCGTTCGATCAACTGCCCGCAGGATGTGTTCTTCCGGCGCATCGGCGGGAGGACATTCATCCAGACACATGATGACATCCGCCCCCAGGAACTCCTGGATCGACATCGCCTTCTCAGGTGTCAGATTCAGTGCAGAACCATCCAGGTGAGAACGAAAAGTGACCCCTTCTTCGGTCATCCTGGAGAGTTTTGCCAGACTGAAGATTTGAAAGCCGCCAGAGTCTGTCAGAATCGGGCCTGACCAGTCAAAAAACCGATGCAGACCACCTAAATCGGCCACGACCTCGGGCCCGGGTCGCAGCGCAAGATGATAAGTGTTTGCCAGAATTTTCCTGGCACCAGTCGCCGCCAGTTGATCTGGAGTCAATCCCTTGACGGTGCCGGCGGTCCCCACAGGCATGAAAGCTGGAGTTTCGATCGTCCCGTGAGGAGTCTCCCAAAGTCCGGCACGAGCCATACTTGTCGGATCAGTCGCCAACAGCGTAAATGCAAACTTCGACAACCCCAAACCTTTCACAAGGCGACGATTACAGTTCTAGATCCCATCGAAAACCGGCTTTGCCATACTTCGCTCCAACAGCAGCCTGATTTCCTTCCACCATCACCTTCGAAACAATCGCATCATCTGGAAGATTCGTTATCTTCCACTACTCGTAAAAGTGCCACATATCGATTGCATGGAAAAACCTCAGCTCTCGCCCGGAAGTAGCCTACGTTCACAAAAGGGAACATGGGATTAGAAAAGAACACAGTTCTTTACGGCCATGCTCGTCCCAAGAATGAACGAAAACGGATAACGTGAGCCGCAGCATGCGATTCGACTTCGATATTGGACAGGCTGATCAACTTTTCCGCCAGCATACGTCGCGAGTTCACTCCACAGTTTCTCCAACCGCTCCCCTGGAGAGTCAGTTTTCATCTGACGCCAAGCAGGTTCTCCGCTGGGTAGCGATTTCAACCATCGCCATGCATGGCCTGGCCGTCCTGAGCCTTCAGGGCACCCCTCATTGGACTCAAATTTTTACAATCGCACACTGCCTGCACTTCGTAATCTGCATCCTGATGATTTCACTCGTTCGATACGAGCCGAAAATCCCCAGACTGACAGGCCCCCTGGCGATTGGCCTGATGTCCCTGCTCCTCACCATTTCTCTTCGTGAATATACTGAACACGAATCACCAGTGGGTGGCCTCGAACTGGCCGTCAATTGCCTGGCTCTGGTCGCAGTGTTCCGAAACTGCAAATCCTTTATCGCTTGTGGATTGCTTGGCCTGGCAATGACCGTGACCTATCGCCAGTTCTGGTGCGGAATCTCTCTTCAGGAAGATGCTGTCAGTTACTTGGCGCCGATCATTCTCTCGACCGGCATCTACGTCGTTCGCATCCGTCAATTACACCACCAGCAGCGGGAAGACGATCGTCGAACACGCGAAAGATCCCAACTGGAAGACGCTTTACAACATCTGCGCGTGAGTGAAGTCCGCCTGAGAACTCTGAGTGAGTCAGTACCGATTGGTATCTTTGAAGCGGGCGCCGGAGCTAATTGCCGGTACACGAACAGTGCCTGGCGGGCCATTGCCGGGATGTCACTCGAAGAAAGCCTGACCCACGAATGGTTTGAATTCGTGCATGATGAAGATCGCGAAGCCGTTCGTATCGGCTGGCAAAGAGGACTGGATGAACTGGAAGGTTTCTCCGGGATCTTTCGAAATAAAGCTCCTGATGGTTCCACAGGCTGGGTACAGATTCGCTCCAACCCGGTCTTCTCGGATGAAGGGACAACGCATGTCGGCACCATCGAAGATATCACCGAACGCATCCACGCCGAAGAATCTCTCAAACGCTATGCCGAAGATTTAAAGCGACTCAAAGAGATCGAAGAACAGAATAGCGCTCATCTGGCACGGGTGGTTGAGGAACTTGGTAAGGCCAAAACTCAGGCCGAAGATGCAGCACGGACGAAAAGCGAGTTCCTGGCCAACATGAGCCACGAAATCCGTACTCCCATGACGGCGATTCTTGGCTACACCGAACTGCTGCTCGAACAACCTGACATCGCTCCTCACGCTGCCGATTCCTTGCAGACCATTCGCCGCAATGCTGATTTTCTCCTGGAGATCATCAACGACATTCTGGATCTGTCGAAAATCGAAGCCGACAAACTGACCATCGAAAGCGTCCGATGTTCACCGATTCTCATTGCCAATGATGCCTGCGCTCTCATGCGGATTCGAGCACGCGATAAAGGACTTAAACTCGTTGTGCAAACCGCTTCCAACGTCCCTGAGTTTGTCGAGACCGACCCGACCCGGCTCCGCCAGATTCTACTGAATCTGCTCGGTAACGCTGTCAAGTTTACCCATGTCGGCAATGTGCAACTGCGAGTCGAATATGTGAACCCGCAAGGAACAAACACCGGAAATCCTGATGCTTTGGGTGGTCTAAGATTTAGTGTCTGTGATACCGGAATCGGTATGACCAAAGAGCAGATCGGACGACTCTTCCAACCCTTTACTCAGGCGGATACCTCCACCACTCGAAAATATGGTGGCACTGGTTTGGGGTTAACCATCAGCCGTCGGCTGGCACGCATGATGCATGGCGATATTGAAGTCACCTCACAAGTCGGTGTCGGCTCGATCTTCTCGCTGCATATTGATGCCATCAAACCTCAATTCAGTACTCCACAGTTCCACGACCTCCAGCAGTCCGCTGTGGAGTCACCATCTGCCACTTCAACACCATCCGAGAGCCCGGCTCCACAATCCATTACCACCACCGCTCCTCTCCAGAATCTTCGAATTCTGCTGGCGGAAGATGGCCCGGATAACCAGAAACTCATCTCTCTGATTCTGAGAAAAGCGGGTGCAGAAGTCATCGTGGTCGAGAATGGAGAGCTGGCATTTCAACAGGCCATGGATGCTCAAAAATCAGCCAGTAGTTTTGATGTGATCCTCATGGATATGCAAATGCCTGTTCTCGATGGTTATCAGGCATCCGCAAAACTACGCGCCGCAGGCTATCGGGCACCCATTGTGGCTCTTACAGCTCACGCCATGAGCAGTGATCGCGAAAAGTGCCTCGCAGCCGGTTGCAGCGACTACACGACCAAACCGATCAACAAAGTGCGTCTTATCCAGTTGATTCTCGAACAGGTGGCGACCCATCAAAGCGAGTTATCGGCGAGCAGCAATCTGGAACTGGTGCACTCCGACAGTTGATCAACGAACATCATCGCCCCAATCAACCGTCAATCACCTAGAACTGATCAGAGACATCTTTCTCCAGATCCACAGGAACAGACGACTCTTTATCAGTGCGAGGAAATGGAATCCTCGGAGCCGACAGACGTTTCTTCGACTCTTTGCCAAACGGATCGTTCCAGCTTCGAGTTGCTGCCTGGGAGTGAGTAATCGAGCGGATTTCGTTTTGAGTCGAGCGGTCATTCGGTGCCAGCTCAAGACCAAAAAACGGAACTCGCGAGTTGCTATCCAAAGAAAAACTTTTTCGCTGAGTAATACAGCCCGTGTTACCACTCCAGAGCACGAGAATCAGCCCCAAGCCGGCCACAAACCTGGTGTGAATCCTCCGCCCCATGGCCAGTTCTCTCTCTAAACTCAACCCCAACTGCATGCGGTTCAAAATCTGCAATCAAAACTCAAACTCACATCATTTCCCGGCGATTATTCAAACCCAAAGTCATTGCCTGGCGAATCCTCTTCCAAAGCTCGGGCGACACGATCTTTTGCCGGGCTCGACTTCTCAACCGCGGGCTGATCAAACGATTTGACAGGAGGCTCAGATTGCGATGGCACCCCAGAAAGTGCCTGACCAACGGAGCCCATCTTGCAACCCGCAGCAGCGATCACACATATCGTTAAAACAGCTAAACATCTCAAATGTTTCACGTTTTTGCTGCCTGTAGGAAACCCGGTGAGTAGCCAGCACCAGTCTGGCGCCTGTTCAAAATGGGTATGGAGGCCCTGAGTCTTCCCCCATACTGCGGGGAGACTCGCATTCGATCGGTGACGGGAAGTTCAAAATCGCAGTGATACATCCATTCAAACTGGTCTCATAGCACTCCCAGCCAGTTTCCAGCAAGGTCAATTTCTATTCAAGAACCTGAACACCAGACATTTAATGGACGCTCGCTTGTGCATAATCAGGTTTTTGCAAGTTTTCCGCACTGACCATGCAAAAGCACCAACTCCCCGGCGTCGAATCATGGAGAAACAAACACCCCTTTCCGATTTTTACCCCTTTTCGATTTTTAGACATGCACTTATGTTCTTCGAGCTATGCTTTGAAAAACCATCTCATTCCAGCGGAAGCAATGCACGCATGAAAGTTATCGTAACAGGCGGGGCCGGCTTCATTGGCAGCCATATTGTGGATGCTTTGATCGCCCGTGGACATCAACCATTTGTGATCGACGATCTTTCGTCAGGCAGCCCGAAAAATCTTCCTCAGGGTGTTCCACTCTTCGTCACTGATCTGCGCCAAGGCTCTCGAATTCGAGAGATCTTCGAAGAAGTTCGCCCTGACTGGGTTTCTCATCAGGCGGCACAGATGTCTGTCAGTCGCTCTGTCCGTGAGCCTGTTTTCGATGCCGAAGTCAACGTTCTTGGATTACTGAACGTCTTCGATTCAGCCGCCGCCGTCGGTGTGAAACGAATTGTTTTCGCTTCCTCCGGTGGCGTCCTCTACGGGGATGTCTCCGTCCCCACGGCCGAGGATTACCCCGCGGCCCCCATCTCACCGTATGGAATCAGTAAGTGGGTCGGCGAAAAATATCTGGAATTCTTCGCCCGTGAGCGAGGAATGCAGGGCGTCGCCTTACGCTATGCCAACGTTTATGGCCCCCGGCAAAACCCTCACGGTGAAGCGGGTGTCGTCGCCATCTTCTGCCAGAAACTGCTCGCTGGTCAGGCACCTATTATCAATGGCGATGGCAAATACATTCGAGATTATGTCTACGGGCCAGATGTGGCTCTCGCCAATGCCCTGGCAATGGAATCGACATTGCCGACACATTTCGACGCTTTCAACATTGGCACAGCCACTCCGACAGATGTCAATCAACTGGCTTCGTGTGTTCGCGATCAGCTCATTGCACTTCGCGCACAGGAAGGGATCCAGCTCAATCTACCGGAGATGAATTACGGGCCAGCTCGAGCCGGTGATCTGCGATCCAGCCTCGTTTCCCCTGCCAGAGCTGCTGCCCATCTGGGTTGGAAACCGGGTTTTGACCTCGCCCAGGGACTCAAGGAAACTGTGCGCTGGTTTGCGACCCAGGCCGCCCAGACATAGCACCTTCATAAAGCCGGTAGACATCTCCAGGCAACGACGTAACCACTTTGCCAAAACTGATGTTGCCACAATTGATTATCTGCATAAAGCTTCAGAAATATCCAGAAATCCGGTTTCATCAACCGCGTACCAAATTTGCTCGTTTCACTGTTCCATTCGGGAAAATCAGATGTGCGGAATCGTCGGCTACATCGGAGCCAAGCCAGCCTCAAACTACCTGCTGGAAGGTCTGTTTCGTCTTGAGTACCGAGGGTACGACAGCGCAGGAATCGCAGTTCAATCCGGCGATACCATCGCTGTTCGCAAAAAAACGGGGCGAGTCGGTCAACTTGCTGAACTCCTAAAAGCGAGCCCGGTGACTGGCACTCATGGGATTGGCCACACACGCTGGGCGACACATGGTCAGCCTTCAGATACCAACTCTCACCCTCATACCGGCGGAAATGGTGAAGTCGTCCTCGTTCACAACGGTGTGATCGAAAACTACGCGACCCTTCGCAGCCAGCTTCAGGAACTCGGCTACGTCTTCCACTCACAGACCGATACTGAAGTTGTTGCTCATCTGGTGGCGCACCAACTGGAAGAAGAACTCAAGCTCGGTTCAGATCCCGAATCGAATGCAACCTATCTGCGAGCGGTTGAACTGACCCTGAAGCAACTCAAAGGGACTTACGGCCTGGGTGTTCTCTTTCGAGATAAACCCGGCCTGCTCATTGCCGCCCGCCTGGGAAGCCCATTAGTTGTCGGTGTCGGCAAAGACGAACACTACCTGGCCAGCGACGCCAGCCCACTCGTGGGATACACCGACAAAGTGGTCTACCTGAATGACCACGAAATCGCCATGATCACTGCGAATTCTCTGGAAATTCTGCATCGCGATACTGGCTCTCAAACTCCTCATATTCGTGTCCTCGAACAAACCGCATCGGATACTGAACTCGGCCAGTTTGAACATTACATGCTCAAGGAAATCTTTGAGCAGCCGACATCCATTGAAAACGCCTTCCGCGGACGACTCGACGATGACGAAGCCACGGCACGATTTGGTGGCCTGAATCTCGACCCACAGGAATTGCGCCGCATTGATCGCATCGTACTCACAGCCTGTGGCACAAGCTGGCATGCAGGTCTCGTGGGTGAATATATCATCGAAGAGTTTGCCCGCATTCCTGTCGAAGTCGAATATGCCAGCGAACTGCGTTATCGCAATCCGCCCATGTCCGAGCGAACAATGGTCTTTGCCATCACTCAAAGTGGGGAAACAGCCGATACTCTGGCGGCTATGCGCGAATGCAAACGCAAAGGACACCCGACTCTCGCCATCTGCAACGTTGTCGGGTCGTCAATCGCCCGCGAGGCCGACGGTGGAATTTATCTGCATGCCGGCCCGGAAGTGGGTGTCGCATCGACCAAGGCCTTCACTTCCCAGGTGACAGTTCTCACTTTGCTCGCGCTCTTCATGGGACGCATTCGCCACCTATCTTATCCGGCAGGCCAGCGCATGATTGCCAACCTGCGAAAAATGCCCGACAAAATCCGCCAGACGCTCGAATGCCATAACCGCGTCAAAGAGATCGCTCGCAAGTACTACACCGCTGAAAACTTCCTTTATCTGGGACGTCTGCACAACTTCCCCGTCGCACTGGAGGGAGCTCTCAAGCTGAAGGAGATCAGTTATATCCACGCCGAAGGCTACCCTGCGGCCGAAATGAAACATGGGCCTATCGCGCTGGTTGACGAACAGACGCCCAGTGTCTTCGTCGTTCCCCGTTGTCAGATTTACCCCAAAGTCATCAGCAACATGGAAGAAGTCCGCGCCCGTCGCGGCCCGATTATTGCGATTGCCTGTGAAGGTGACGACAAAGTCGCTGAACTGGCGGACGACGTGATCTATGTGCCCGATGTCGATGAATACCTCCAGCCGATGGTGACCTCGGTTCCACTGCAGCTTTTGGCCTACGAAATCGCCCTGCTCCGCGGCTGCAACGTCGATCGACCCCGCAATCTCGCCAAGAGCGTCACGGTAGAATAGGTCTGATTGATACGACGTCTATAAGTGCCCGGCTTCAAAGTGGAGCCGGGCATTTTCTTTTGCTTTGTCATTTCCAAGAGGAAATTCACAAACGCTCTAAAACTCAATCACTTCGCCCGGCTTGGGAACAATCGGCGGTTCATCACAAACATCGGCCAAAAGAGCGGCAGTCGCTGCGGCTGGTCCTTCCTCGCTGTGCACCACGACGGCTTTTCCGCAACCTCCACGCTTACCAAGCTCGCCGAACCACCACTGGAAGTCGGCCGCATCGGCATGAGCCGAAAGGCCAGTCAGACACTCGATGTCGGCTCGAATTTCCACTTCCCGATTCAGCACTTTCACAGGGGATCGGCGTTCCTGTAATCGCCGCCCGAGTGTTCCTTGAGCCTGAAAACCCATCAGAATCACGGTGTTCTTTTCATCAGCGAGGCCATGCTTGAGATGATGAACCACTCGACCACTTTCGCACATGCCGCTCGAAGCAATGACCACAAATGATCCTTTGCGATAGTTGAGCGAGGCACTTTCCTGAGGTGTTCGTATGAACTGCAGTCCCGGAAAGCTGAAGGGATGCTCATCCGCCTGCCGGACACGCTGCACAGCCGCATCCATTTCGTTCAAATGCCGCAGATAAATCTGCGTGAGTTCCCTGGAAAGCGGGCTATCGACATACATCGGGATCCGCGGAAGCAGGTTCTGATTATTGAGATCATTGAGGTAGTACAGAATGTTTTGAGTTCGCCCCAGCGCAAACGCCGGGATAATCACACGTCCTTCGCGAGCAGCAGTTCTTTGAATGATGCGCTGGAGTTCAAGTTCCTGAGCACCCGCTTCCGGATGAATCCGGTTCCCGTAGGTTCCTTCGGTAATCAGCAGGTCGCATCGATCGACCAATTGCGGATCGCGAAGAATCGGCAATCCTCGTCTGCCGAGATCACCCGTGAAGACGACTCGCTTCCACTCCCCCTGTTCTTCCAGATCGAGTTCTACAATTGCCGAACCGAGAATATGCCCGGCTTCTCGGAATAGAATGCGAACATCTTTGCCCACATCTTCCCGTTGACCATACGGAATCGTTTCAAAGAGATCGCAGACCGCTCTGGCATGCTCTTCGGTGTAAAGCGGTTCAATGGCTCGCGCGTCGCGAGGATTGACATGCCGCCGCAGATATTCCGCATCTTCCGACTGAATCTTGGCGGCATCCCGCAACATGACTGCCGCAATCTCAGCGGTGGGTGGCGTGCAGAAAATCGGCCCTCGAAAACCCGCCTTATACAAACCGGGAAGATTTCCACAGTGATCGATATGGGCGTGCGAAAGAATGACAGCATCAAGCTCTTGGGGTCGGCAATGAAAATGACTGTTCTTCGCACGGGACTCGGCGCGATGCCCCTGGAAAAGACCACAATCGAGCAAAAGTCGTCTCGTCGAAGTCTCGATCAAATGCTGGCTGCCAGTCACTTCACCAGCAGCACCAAGAACAGTCAGCTTCATAAGAGAGTTTTCAAAAGGCGAAAAGATTGAATGTTTGACAGGAGATCTCTCCCGAGCCCATGAATCATATCAATTGGTGACGCCAGGAGTGATCGTACCCGAAGTTTGACGAACCTGTTGGATTTGGACAGTGTCCTCAAGATCCTGTCGACCTGAGTTTGGCCCGCTAATCGGATTTAAAGTGTCATGCGGATTCCACGATTCAATTGCGATTTGCGCGCCATGCTTGCGGCTTGGAGCAAGCATGCTTGATGGACTCTCCACCGACATTGATCTCTGGGACAGGTGGCATCAGGTTTTCAGGTAAAAGCTTTGTTTTTAAGCCCTTTATTGGCTGTTGCTTGCATCAACATGACAGATCAGCGACGATATGAGGGCAAATGATTCACATAAGAAGCCGTTGATTATCCTGCCAGCTATCGAGAAATAACAACGATCACTCGTATCGATCTGCTGCCAGGATTGACCAATATTCTGCCTTTTCGCCTCTGCAAGAGCTTGAGTTCATGACATCCACGAAAATCTATGACGAGACCACCTATCAGCAGGAACTCGTACTACAGCAGCAGGATTCACTGAAGAATGCCTGCCATTGTGCCCGTCTGGCGGAAGAATTCCGTTGCAAAGACGTCGTACTCCTCGACCTGACCAAAATCACGCCGATTGCCGATTACTTCGTCATTGCCACTGCCACAAATCTCAGGCAGACAGCGGCACTTATCGAAGAAGTCAGGGGCATTTTCAAAAAGCGTTATCAGGCACTTCCGGCCCTCGAAGGGGGCGAAAGTCAGTCGTGGATGCTGCAGGACTTCGGTACAGTCATTCTGCATGTCTTTGTCGCTGAGGCTCGTGAACTGTATGACCTCGAAGGTCTCTGGGCTGATGCGCCGCGACTGGACTGGAAAAAGCTCCTCTCCAGTGGTGCCGTCCAGATCTCTTAAATGCCATTTTGAAGACATGAATCGTTGCCTGTCGAAAATTGCTCGATCAACAATGATGTCAGCCTCTCAGTGAAGTGAACCTTCCCCGTGAATCTGCTCCAACTCCTCCGACAGCGACTTCGCGATGCTCTGGTTCCTTTAACACCCGAGCCCGAAAACTTTGTCGACATGCTCCGGTCAGCCGGAGACACCCGCTTTGGCGACTTCCAGGCCAACTGCGCGATGCCGATGCAGAAATCGGTCGGGAAACCCGCGCGCGAAATTGCCGAGCAGATCGTGCAGGGGCTGAAGATCGATGACATCTGCGAACCTGCGACCGTTGCCGGGCCCGGGTTTATCAATCTGAAGCTGAAAGAGTCTTGGCTCGAACAAGCAGCCACAGAATGCGCCCATGATGTGCAGTTAGGACTTGAGCCAGCCTCACCTTCACGACAGTACATTGTCGACTTTTCTTCGCCGAACGTCGCGAAGCCAATGCATGTCGGCCACCTGCGCAGCACAGTCATTGGCCACGCTCTTTACAAAGTGCTGAAAAAGCTGGGGCATTCCGTCCAGAGTGACAATCACATTGGTGACTGGGGCACTCAGTTCGGCATGATCATTTTCGGGTACAAGAACTTCCGTCATGAAAAGGCGTTTGAGGCCGCTCCTGTAGCCGAACTCGCCCGGCTGTATCGACTGGTGAATCAACTTTCGGATTATCACGCCCTGAAATCGACTTTCAGCGAGATCGAAGCCCGAATTCCCACAGCGACAAAGAGCCTCGCAGAAGCTCAGGAATTGTTGTCCAATGCCGCGAAATCGGGAGTAAAAAAATCTCCGGAACTTCAGCAACAGGTAAAAAAGGCGGAAGCCGAGCTCAAAGAAGCGACAGAAGCCCTGGAGAGCGCTACCAGGAAAATCACGGCTGTCGAAGCTGATCCAGAACTCCTGAAAATCGCCGCCAAACATCCCCGCATTGCCGAAGAAGCCCGATTAGAAACGGCGAAGCTGCATGCTGGAGATCCTGAGAATCTGGCTCTCTGGAACCAGTTCCTGCCCGATTGCCTGAAGGCTCTCGAAGGACTCTACGCCCGGTTTGATCTGAAGTTTGACATGACACTCGGTGAGAGCTGGTACAATCCCATGCTCCACGGAGTGCTTGATCGACTCGAAAAAGCCAAACTGCTGACCTCCAGCCAGGGTGCTCAGTGCGTGTTCATTGAAGGATATGAAGCGCCATTCATTGTTCGCAAAAGCGACGGCGCCTTCACGTATGCCACAACCGATCTCGCCACCATTGAGTATCGTGTCGATTCTTTGCAGGCCGATGCCATTCTCTACGTGGTCGACAGTCGTCAGAGCGAGCATTTTGACATGCTCTTTGCGACAGCTCGCAAACTTGGCTACGACAACGTCGAACTGACACATGTCAAGTTTGGCACCATTCTGGGTGAAGACAAACGGCCATTCAAAACGAGATCTGGCGACACTGTTGGCCTCGAAAGCCTGCTCGATGAAGCGGTCTCGCGCGCTCGACAGATTGTCAATGCCGGGGATGACAGCAAACCGACGGGTGCTGAACTCGATGATACCACCCGGCAGGCGATTGCCGAGATTGTGGGCATTGGTGGGATCATTTACGCCGATCTGCACCACAGCCGCGAGAGCGATTACACCTTCAGTTTTGAAAAAATGCTGGCCACCAGGGGAGACACTGCCACCTACATGCAGTACGCCTATGCGCGAACTCATGGCATCTTTCGCAAGGGTGGCATCGACATCGAACAGTTGCGAAAGGGTAAACATCCGATTCGACTGACACAGCCATGCGAGCGCATGCTTGCTTTACAACTGGTTCGATTCGGTGAAGCCCTTCACGACGTGGCTGCCGAATATCGACCCAATGTGCTCACGCAGTATCTGTTCGAGACCGCCAACAGATTCAGCACGTTCTTCGACGAATGCCCGGTCCTTAAAGAGACCGACGAGTCGATCCGTCACAGCCGGTTGTTGCTATGCGATTGGACAGCCCGAGTCATGAAAGAAGGGCTTGGTCTCCTGGGAATCCGCGTTGCAGAAAAGATGTAGTCGTCGCCCCGAAGGTGATTAACGATCTGTCTCTTTTGTCGTGTGTTTTGCTGCCAGTCGCCGGTAGATCTCTGCAACCTTGGGCTTTCCTTTCGCCTCAGCTTCATCGGCCTTGCGAAGATAGTCATTCGCTGTGAACGCTGGCTTGGGAGCATCGGGCTCAACGGCTTCGGAGCTTTCTGCCGGGGACAAAGCCAGGATCTGACGATCCATCTCGTGAAGATCGATGATTCGCACACTGGCCGTCATCGAACCACCACTCAGTGAACGACCGTAGGCCGGGCCACCAAACAGCGGATTTCTGGTCACAGGCCCGCGGGAAAGGGGAAAGGTCGAGCGGGAAGGCATTGTGGTCAAACCACGGGAACTTCCACCAATCAGAGTTTGGCCACCATCCGGCACACTGATGGAGGTTGCAGCACTCGACTGCCCCACCGAAGGAAGTTGGACAGCCTGATTCTGAGCGAAACCCACCTCGGCACAGCCGATGATGATGACCGCCAACAGGCCCGCTCTTCGCAAAATGGCAACCATGAGTGGCTCCTGGGAAAGACTTTCAGGCAGTGAAAAGCTGGTTTATGGAGACTCCCATCGTCTCTTCAAAACAATAAAGTAACCATTTGTCGTGTCCGGGAGGAGTTCCCATTTCTCAGGATGCTGAGCATATTCGGGAATTTGCGAAGGCTCGTGGATCTCACTGTATGGGCCACGCGCGTCAATCACGATGTAATCGGTATCCTCAGGAACACGCAGTTCGTACCCACTCACCTTTCTCGGATATTTGCTGTAATCATACGATCGCTCATGATGAGTATAACGCGGATGGACATAATCTGTTGAGGCAACTTTTGCAGTCGCTGGAATCAGATCTGCAATCTTCGAATACGCGGCTGCCCGTTCCGTCGGACGATAAAGCTGCTGCCAAGACCAGTTCGAATTGGCATCCCAGAACGTGACTCCCCAAGGAGAAAGCGAAAACCAGAGACCGGTTTGCAATGCACAGGCCAATCCCCAGACCGCGAGTCCGTCGGGTTGCCAGCCAGCGTAATTCTCATCGGGACGGATGGGGATCGACCAGTCTCCGGACGCTGTCAGTCTTACTCGGATGCGTTGAATCCACTCGCGACCGAAAACAATCCCATAGGCACTCGCCCACAAAAGAATTGCCACCAGTGGTGCATGAAATTGATGGCGAGGATCTTGAGCAATGTTGTTCAGGCACAGCAGTCCAAACAACGGGACCCCCACCAGCAGGCGGCTGAGCGATAACAGAGGAAGAAACCCCAGTGGGGCTAAGAGAGAAATCGCAAACATCAGGGTCTGCAGGTTCAAAAGCCGCCCCAACACTCGATCGGGACGAGTCGCCATATTCCAGGCAATTTCGGTAAATGATGAGCCGAATTCCGCATAATACCGGGCGTAATGGACGCCTTCTCCATCGCGGAAGAATGGAATCGCCACCTTGACGGCAAAGAGGAGGTAAACCACAGAGCTTACCAGCAGGATCCCGCCAGCAATTCCCTGAGGGGTTTTGACCATTCTCCAGCACGACTGCTGGCAACGCTGCCAGAGACTGCTTGTTGACTCTTGAGGAGTAACTACCCCTGACTGCCAGCCCCCCGTCACCATGAGCCACAGACCCAGCGGGCCGAAAATCAGTGAATAGTCTTCTTTAACAGTCAAAGTGATCAGCAGGCATATCAGCCACCGCCATAAAGGTGCCTTTTCAAGCCGCCATAATTCCAGTTGCCAGAGTGTCAGCAACAGGAGCGGGATACCAAATGCTTCGGGCCGGAAAGTTTTGAGGTCGATTTCAATATCTAAAAATTGCATGGGGAAATACATCAGATAAGCCAGCCCCAGCCAGAACCCCGCGCGACGGCCAGCTCCTGAAACCAGGCACAATTGAAAAACGATCAAAGCACCACTGGCCAGTGCGAGCGTCTCACACATTTCCAGCAAAAGGTGCGATTTCCAGATCGAATAAAAAGGCAATAACCCCAGATGGATCACCTGCAGATGTTCACCAAGAAAAAGCCCTTGATCGAGGTAACTGCGGAAGCCTTTTCCGTGCAGAATGTTCCACAAATGCTCTTCGTACATGGCAGAATCGCCATGTGGAATTCTCAGATTGAACCAGAGAGCCCAGTTCATACTGATAAAGACCAGGCTGTAGGCCAGTGTCAAAGCCAACAACGAACGCCAACTCGATTTCTCAGCAGATGATGCGAGCGAAGCAGAATCGTTTGGCGGCACGGCCGCTTGTGCCAACTGTTCATGGCCCTGAGACTGCTCAGAACCGAGTGACCACCAGGCCCACAGGGCACAGGCCAGCGAGAGTGCCAAGGTCATGGAAGCATTCGCCTCGACCACCCCAACCAGACTTTCCCAACCCGTCAGCAGGCCAACTGTCCAGCACAATTGCCACACGAGCAGCCACGATAAACTTTGACCGAACTTTTTCCCCCAGAGTGAGTATCTGCCGGGCTGGGAATCACCTGTCGATTTTGCCAGTGGTAAACTTGTCTCTGTTCCTTGCAGATTCTGAGGCAAGAGCCAGCCACCCACCAACCAGCCCGTCACGACAAACAGACTGCTGATGATCATTGTCGAGGCAAACGGCACATCATACGAGACTTTCAAACCACTGTGATCAATGAATCTTTGCAGGCTTCCTCCCAGCGCCAGACTGATTTTCTGTGCGGTCGCCAAACTGACAAATTGACTCGCCATCTGCTGGCTGCCAAGCCAGTCCCGCAGGCACATGGCCAGGCCAATCATCCCCAAGCCCAGCCAGCCCCCTGCACTTCGCCAAGGCATACGCTGCCAAGTGGCTGCCCTGCCCGAAGATCGGGAGGAATCGACAGATCGCGCCGGTTGAGGCGAGCGTGAACCACGGTTTTTCTTCGACATTCGCTCAATTGCCTCGGCCATCGCAGGCTCTACTCTTGCTGATACAAGACCGCCCGCCAACAATCGTCATCAGTTTCAAAAACATCTCTGTTTGCACCAACAGGTGTTTTACACAGGATAACGACTTGCCACTCCAGCCAACATCACCAGATGAGAATCGCCGTTAGACTTCAACCCAGGTTTTCAATTCACGCGAGGTGTTGAGGTCATCATCCTGTATTCTCATCAGAAACAATTTGCGAAAAGTCTGTCGATGAATGTGCTCCCGCGAGTTTATTGTGCCGGCCCGCTGTTCAACGGTTGCGAACGCGAGGAAATGACCTCGATTGCCAATCGACTGAACGCCGCTGGCTATCCGGTCTATCTGCCTCATCGCGATGGCATGGAATTTCGCCTGGTACTGGATGTTTTGGTTGCTCGCGGTTACGAAAAGGCTGTCGCCGGTCAGTTTTTGCACAGCGCGATCTTTGCGCTTGATGTCTATCAACTGGTCTTTGCCTGTGACGCGGTTGTGTGGAATCTCAATGGTCGCGTTCCGGACGAAGGTGCGGTTTCGGAAGCAGCAATGGCGTGGATCCTGGGCAAGCCAATGATTGCCTTCTCGGATGATGCCCGCTCCTTGATCGAAGGACGCATCAACCCGCTACTGTATGGTCTGGTCGATTTCCAGAAAGTGACTCTCATTGACGAAATTGTCCCCGCTCTTCAAGTGGCTCTGCAAAACCATCGGGCTGCGGGCTGGATTCCTGCTGCAGAAAAGCCTTTGCACAATCTGCCACCACGAGTGAGCCGTGCGGTCTCGGATGGGGCCGCGTTGTGGAGCCTACTTGAAAACAAGCCCCTCGAGGTCAGTCAGGCACAGCACCATGTTCCTGATGAACAGCCAAAGTTTGCGGTGGGCGCTCAGCCGAGCTCGGCAGTTGATGAGATTGATAACGAACGCATCGCCGACTGTGTCATCAAACTCTTTGCTCCGGAACGAATGTCGCCGACGATCACATTTTGAGCGATTTTGTCGCCAGCCTGTTTGCCAGTCGGATGGCTGAATAGAGGCTGCCAGGATTCGCCAGACCTTTCCAGGCGATGTCCAGCGCCGTGCCGTGATCAACACTCGTGCGAACAATCGGCAAACCCAGTGTGGTATTGACTGCCGAATCAAAGGCCAGTGCCTTGACGGGGATATGTCCCTGATCGTGATACATACAGACGACTGCGTCAGAAGTGCGACGCCGCGAAGGAACAAAAGCGGTATCGGGCGGAAGAGGTCCTTCGACCAAAATCCCTTGCTGCTTCGCCAGTTCGACAGCCGGTGCAATCACGCGTTCTTCTTCCCTCTGCCCAAATAATCCATGTTCGCCGGCATGCGGGTTCAAGCCACAAACAAGGATTTTCGGCACACGATCACGAATTTTCACCAGGGCTTCGTGCGTGAGTTCGATCACTTCCAGAATTCGCTGAGTGGTCAGCAATTGAGGTACTTCAGAATACCCACAATGCACTGTTACGAAAGTGCACACGACTTCTTCTGAATACTGCATCATGCACCAGCGATTCGATTGAGTTTTGCTGGCAAAAATCTCGGTATGGCCGGGAAAGTGATGTCCCGCCAGATGAAGTGCCTCTTTGCTGATAGGAGCCGTTGTAATGGCCGCCACCCGTCCAGCCAGGGCGGCATCGATTGCTCGCTGAATGTACTGAAAGCTGGCATTGCCTGTGGCCGCATTGACAGTTCCGGGCGTGAATTGATTCAGCTCAATGGCACCACAGTCAATAACGGTCGGCCCGCTGACAGACATGCCCCTGGCAAAATCCGACAATGAAATGACAGGAGCTGCCAGGCTCTGCCCCGTACTCGCAGCAGCAGCCTGCAGCACCACAGCATCTCCCAGGATGATTGGCAGACTCTGTTCAAGAGCTGAGGGCTCAGCCAGCAATCGGACACACAGCTCCGGGCCAACTCCAGCCGGGTCACCCATCGTGACGGCAATGAGAGGTCGCGAGGTAATTGAGTGCTGATCCATGACCTGTGCCAATCATCGACTTCAAAAAGAGCTGCGGAGTGACTCCTTCGTCAACTGAGGAATCTATTGTGCTGCAATATCTTACGGCATAGTCGCACTTTTGGCGATTTGTCGCAAATGTCGCGAACTTCAGGTCAGTGAGAAATCTCATCATTGACAACAGTAAGAGACTGGGGGAAATGATCCTGAGCTTGCGACAGTTTCTTGCTGGCCTATAATCGTTAATGAGCGATGGCTTGTCTGGCTCAAGGCGGCGATGGATGCGAATCTGGTTACAAAATGTCTGGCTGGCTGTCAGCAGTGTGATTCGGGGACTTTGGCTCACGTTGCGAGTGTGGCTGAAGACTTACCGTCGCCCCACCTTCACTGAAGTCTATGAGTATCCCGAGCAACCTATCCCGCTCAAGGCACGGTACCGGGGCTTTCATCGTTTCGATCTGACGACATGCATCGGCTGTGATAAATGTGCCGTGGCATGCCCCGTCGATTGCATCTACATCAACAAATCCCGCATTCCGGGAAGCAAAGGCTTTCAGGTTGATGGATTCGCGATTGATTACACAAAATGCATGTTCTGTGCATTATGTGTGGATCCGTGCCCGGTCGACTGTATTTTTATGGGCTCGAATCACGACTTGAGTTGCTACAACCGAGACGGTTGTGTGGTCGACTATGCCAAGCTCCCCCTGGAAATTGCCTGGGGAAGAGCCACCCTGACTCCTAACGCCGTGGCGGCCTCAAAAGTGATCGATGAACCCGTGTGGATCAAAGGCGAATCTCCCACAACTTAGCAGAAACAACTTTGCGAACTTGCTTAAGCAACAAGGCGATCAGTGGCATTCGGGTCACTTTTCAAGCGAAAATCTGATTCCTTATCATTTAATTGCTTTATCGAACATTGCGACATTCTTGAAATCTTCCACAAATTGGCTCATGCACAGCCGACGACACGGGGAGACTCAGGTACAATTCCAAAAAAGCGTTTCGAACGAATGAACATTGATCGAACTGGCTCGTTGGACATTTTCGGGCATCTGATCAACAAATGAATTGGACGACAGACGACCTTTCCGGTTTTCCCACTCCCTGTTTTTAGAGGGTTAGCCCGTGCAAGCACCCGCCACACGTTCCCGGCGATTTACATTCGCATCTGCGAAGAAGTCGATGCCGCTGGTGCAGGCCATCACGAAGGACATTGTCGAACTTCATCGAGATCTGCTGGCTCGACATAGCCGACTGCAGGAGATGAAGTCGCGGCACCGCAGAGCCAACTCCTCGGCTCCGCTGGCCTATCGGGAGGAAGTCGAACAGATCCAATATCACCTCGCTCAGGATGAACAACGCCTGGAGGGCTATGTTGCCGAACTGGAAGCGCTGGGTGTCGTTGTTCGTGATCGCTCAGTGGGTCTGATTGATTTTCCTACGAAAATTGATGGTGTCGATGCCACTCTCTCGTGGAAAATCGGTGAACCCGAGATTGCCCACTGGTATGGCGTCGGCCACCTGGCGGACGTCCGTTCTCCACTCTCTGCGGAACAGAAGGGAGACCCTCAGACTGATGATAAAACCGCCAGTCCCTCTCTATCCACCGGACTCGCAGATGCCACAGTCGTACCATCAGCAACAGGAATATCGCCATCAGGCATTTCCTTACCAGCTCAGGATGCGTTGATTCCTGAAACTCAGCCAAACCCGGAAGGTCATGGCAAAACGGGTGCAGGCAATAGTGGCTCGGGTGATGCCTCTGTTTAGTTCGAATCCGGCTTAGCTTGAATCCGGCTCAGGTCGAATCCGGCTGAAATCCTGCAGTTGATGACAGGTAGTTTCTCTACTGACGAATGTTTGTATCTGATATGACCGACGTTGCTGGCCATTTACTGATCTTCACACTCTGCGGCGTTGTGCTCTTTGTCATCCCACTGGTTATCGGGAGATGGATTCGACCTGCCCGACCTTCGGCAGCCAAAGACGATATCTACGAATGTGGTGAACCAACCATCGGATCGAGCTTTATTCAGTTCGATCTCAGATTTTATGTCGTCGCGCTGCTGTTTATCGTGTTCGATGTGGAACTGGTCTTCTTTTTCCCCTGGGCACAGGTGTTCGGCTCAGCCATTCATCTGGCGGACACTTCCATTTCAGCCGATGCTGCCAATCATCTCACTTCGACACTTTTTCCAGAGATACATTCTCCCGCTACCTCTGACCAACATTCTGCAATCTCAACAACCAGCCTGCATCCGAGGGCCGCACTGGCATTAGGCTGGATGTCATTCGTCGATGTCATCATCTTCTTTGCAGTGCTCCTCGTTGGGTTTGCCTACCTCTGGAAACGAGGAGACCTGGATTGGGTGCGGGCTGACGAACTGAAATCCATTGCCAATCCATCCCACAGATAATGCACGTCTTGAATGTGGTACGAGTGACCGATGTCCAGTCCGACTTTTGAATTCTCTCTGCTAGAGCAACAACTCCCCGGTGGTTCGGTCCGCCTGGTTGAAGCAACCACCGGCGACTCCTGGATCGAACTGAAGAGCCATGCCCTTCGCGAGGCCTGCCAGATACTGCGAGATCATCAGGATTGCCAGTTCAATGTTCTCTCGGATCTGACAGCCGTTGACTGGTTCAGCCCGGCAGGAAAAAAGCCGGTGATTGCGGATCCACGATTCGAAGTGGTTTATCATCTGCTCTCGCTCACTCGGCAAAAGACACTGACATTGAAAGTGATCTTGCCTCGACCTGATCGCGATGAACTCTCTGAGATCCCGTCGATTGCCGACCTTTGGCTGGCGGCCAATTGGCACGAGCGAGAAGCCTTCGATATGTTTGGAATTCGCTTTACTGGCCATCCCGATTTACGGCGGATTCTCTGCCCGGAAGACTGGGAAGGGTATCCACTTCGCAAAGATTATGAGTTCCCTCTGGAATATCACGGAATTCGCGGACGATGATCCGTCCAAGGCTCGTTTTTCGATTCACCGACCATTTGCATGACATGAAATAGACGATAAGCCATGCCTCAATCTGCCGACCAGAGGATTATCGAACTTGACGTTCGCACCGACGAAATGCTGGTCAATATGGGGCCGCAACACCCCAGCACGCATGGTGTTTTGCGACTGGTTCTTCGCACTGATGGCGAAATTGTTCACGAAGTCATTCCTCACCTGGGATATCTGCATCGCTGCGCCGAAAAAATTGGCGAGCATCTCGCACCTCCCCAGTGGGTCCCATACACAGACCGCATGGATTATCTCGCCGCCATGAACATGAACCTGGGTTTCTCACTCACAGTGGAGAAACTCATGTCGCAGGTGGCTCCTCCAAAAGCTCAGTTAATCCGGGTCTTTGTCGCTGAACTCAACCGCATTGCCAGCCATCTTCTCGGGATGGGTGCCTACGGGCTCGACCTGGGTTCATTTACGCCTTTCCTTTATGGGTTTCGCGAGCGAGAAATCATTCTTGACCTGCTGGAAGAGGTTTGCGGTGCTCGACTGACTTACAGCTACGTCACTCCAGGCGGAGTCACTCACGATCTCCCCGAAGCCATCCCGATTCCACCCGGTCTGGCGATGCTCACCGGCAGGCCTGCAGGTGCCACGATCTCGTGGGTCGACGCCGTGATTCTCTTCCTCGATTGGCTGGGCCCCAGAATCGATGAATACCATACACTCCTGACAGAAAATCACATTTTCGTCCAAAGGACAGCCGGCCTGGGAGTGTTGACTCGCGAGAAAGCCATCTCTTACGGCTGCTCAGGGCCCGTGCTTCGCGGGAGTGGAGTGGAGTTCGATCTCCGTCGTCATGGAGATAAAATCTATACCTCTCTCTACGAAAAGTTCGAGTTCGATATCCCCACCGCCCCTTTTCGCAATGCTCCGCGTGAAGTCATTGTGGGAGATAACTGGTGTCGTTTTTATGTCCGCATGCTGGAAGTCACACAATCGATGCGCATCTTGAGGCAAGCAGCCGACCTTTGGACGATTGGCGGAGTTGCTCACGATCCCGCAGGACACAAAATCCCTTATCGGCTGACAACGAAACTTCCTGCTGCCGAAGTTTATCTGGAAACAGAATGCCCTCGCGGCCAGATGGGATTCTATGTCATCGGCAATGGCTCTGCCGAACCTCTTCGGACTCGAGCAAAAAGCTCCTCGTTCTGCAATCTCTCTGTGATCAGCGAACTCTGCCAGGGAGTTCTCCTGGCCGACATCCCCTCAATCGCCGGCTCGCTTGATATCGTCATGGGCGAGATCGACAGATAAGAAAATTGACACCAGCTTAATCGATGAAGAGACTCTCAGACCTTTCAACAGAGACGCGCCAGCCACTTAACCGATGGTATTGATAGGATTTAAGATGCATCGAGAGTGCATCATTTCGCCGTCCTGGACACTCGGAAGCCGACCCACTTGCTTGTTTTCAGACAACGGTAAAAGTTGTCTGAAGTCTTTTCGGTGGAACTCCCTGTGGAAGCATGCAGGGAGCGCGACCTTATCGTTCATCGTTTCGCTGGAAGACGCGAAACTTGGCTTCATTCGTTCACAGGTCTGCAGCGGCTATTTATCAAGCTGAGCTTCAATACTGAGGCGGTTCTCCCTTATGCCGCTGCGCAAGACCAGGGTTAGATTTCAGCCTGCAGGTTAGAGTCGGGGATCGACTGGCTCGCTCTCCAAAGCCAGCACACCGAAGACGCATTCGTGAATACGCCGGAGCGGCTCTTGACGGACGAACCGATCCAGAGCTTCCAAACCCAGGGCGAATTCTCGAAGTGCGAGCGACCGTTTACGACCGAGGCCACGGCTGCGAAGTCTCGGGAGGTTTTCGTCCGAGTCGTAATCCGGGCCATAGATGATTCGCAGGTACTCCTTGCCACGGCATTTGACCGCCGGTTGCACCAGTCCCTTCCTGCCCCGATTGATCCAGTTCAGAGGTTTTGCCACCATCCCTTCGCCGCCGCGAGCAGTGAGCGACTTCCACCAGTCGACCCCTCTGGCGGTGCTATCGAGATCGGTCACATCAATCATTTGATAGCTTGTTGCAAGCATCAAGTCTGTGTCTTCCCGACAGAGACGTGCCACGGTTTCCATGTGCCAGACGTGGTTCTGATCAGTATAGACCTTCCCTTCCGTTGCCAGCACATGGAACGGAGCCAACTTCAAGTCGCTCAGTGATTCCACGTGCCAACAGTACTGACGATAGGCTGTTACGAATCGCTCGATGGCTGATTGCCGATCGCCGAACCTTACTCTGAGAGCATCAAGAATCTCTTTATCACCGATGTGTCGCTGAGCCGTCTGTTCAAGCACCGACAGGACTCGTTGAAGCGAGGCTGATCCTGCAGATCCAACTGCCGCATACTGTGATCGCAGCAGCTCCTGGGCCTTGACCGACCAGGGCATGAGTTCACAGTCAAGGCACGCCCAGGTCGTCTGGAACTCTTCCCAGAATCCCGCTTTGGTCATCGCCAAACGCAGACGTTCGAGAAAACTACGTTCAAGATCGGCGTTGTTGAAAAAACGCCGTCCAGTACGGGTATAGACGATTCCGATTTCATCCTCTCGGATGCCGAATCGGTCCCGCGTTGCGACCTGGTCACGACAGATTACCACGACCGCTCTCGATCCCATGTGCTTCTCTTCGCACACGACCTGAGGAACTCCCTGACTGCGGAAGTAGGCGAAAGCTTCCGCAGGGTGTTCAAGCATCCCTGGCTCGTTCGAGGTCTCTGAGGGAGACATCGTGGGCGGGAGATAGATCAACCACTTAGGATTAGCCGCATACCGACTCATGACTTCCAGAGCAGCGGTGGCGTTCTCTTCCCGAATCGTGACCGTTCGATCCAGCTTTGTGGAGATGATTCGTTTGCCCAGGACATCCGCAGCGTCCAGCACATCATCCTGCTGATGCTGGGCCGACAAGTTGGGTGCCTTCTGACTTTCCGAAAGAAACGGTCGAGCTGGTTCGCAATACGTTTGTTTCGCGGGAACAGAGACGAACTCCTGCTCGGGATAACGCAGAGACGTCAGCTTGCCCCCAAAGACGCAGCCGGTATCGATGTTGATTGTCCGATTGAGCCATTCCGGTTCTGGAACGGGAGTGTGGCCGTAAACGACCAATGCCTGCCCCCGGTACTCTGCAGCCCAGTTGTAGCGCACAGGCAACCCGAACTCGTCCGTTTCTCCCGTCGTTTCGCCGTAGAGCGCAAAGTCCCGCACCCGCCCCGAACCTCGTCCCTGCATTTCCTCCTTCATCCCGGCATGGGCCACCACGAGTTTTCCCTCATCGAGAACATAGTGACTGACGAGGGCGTCGAGAAACTCTGCCAAGTCCTTTCTGAATAATTCTCGAGTCTCATCCGGTAGAGCTTCAATCTCCGCCCAAGTGTCTGCCAGGCCATGCGTGATCTGGACGTTCTTACCGTTCAGCTTTTTCAATAGTTTTATGTCGTGATTGCCGGGAACGCAGATGCCACTGCCATACCGCACCATGTTGCGGACAATCCGCAATGTATCGAGGATGCGGGGGCCACGATCCACAAGGTCACCAAGGAACACCACTTTACGGCCTTGCGGATGGACATAATTGACATCACCCCACAGCGAGGATTCATCGCTCGTTGTGTGCTTCACGTACCCCAGTTCCAACAGTAACTCTTCGAGTTCATCGCAACAGCCATGAATGTCGCCGATGATGTCGAACGGCCCATGTTCATCTCGGCGGTCGTTCCACAGGGGAACCTGTTGAATCGTTGCGTTCTCGATCTGATCGACAGAATCCAGAACGAAGACATGCCGGAACCCTTCCCGCTTGAGTCCTCGCAATGAGCGGCGAAGCTGCGAATTCTGTTGCCGGATGACGTGAGGGCCGAACGTGCGGTCACCCCGCCCTCGATTCCGTTCGTGGCACACATCCTCCGGGACATTGAGCACGATTGCCACCGGCAGGCAGTGATACCGGCGGGCGAGTTCGACCAAGGGCTGGCGGGCTTCGGGCTGAACATTCGTCGCATCGACGACCACGAGCTTGCCCCGTGCCAATCGCTTCGCCGCAATGTAGTGCAGCACGTCGAAAGCATCTGTGGTCGCCGCCTGATCGTTCTCGTCATCGCTGACCAACCCGCGGCAATGGTCCGACGATAACACTTCTGTCGGGAAGAAGTGCTTCCGTGCAAACGTGCTCTTACCCGATCCGCTGGGACCAATGAGGACAACAAGCGAGAGTTTGGGAATGGTGATCTTCATGTTGCGGGCACTCTCTGAATATTGGCCTCCTTCAAGCGCAATCGCACCAGCAGCTCATGCAATGCTTCCGCTGCAACTGGTGCTTCGGGCAATCGGCTCTGCTCGAACGCGGATTGCAATTCCCGGCGCAGTCGCTCGTACTCGGCCTCGTGAAAACTGAGATCGGCAGTTTCCAGCTTTCCTAGTTCTGGACCACCAGTCTTCTGGGCGATCAAATCAGGAATCTGCGGCAACCGCACCAGCTCATTGAGTTTCACGAGATTGGCCTCAACTTCGCCCGTTCGCATCAGGTGAATGCCGGTGAGCAGTACACGGTACACATATAGCAACGGCTTGACGTGGGGCGGATCAGCCTTCTGGAACAATTTCCACTGGGTCTCGGCAAATCCAAGGTAGTGGTGAGCGTGATGTCTTGTGACGCAACTGTCAGCAAGAGCCCGCAACTCCTGATGTTCGGGAGTCGTGTAAACTACGAGTGGGGAGAGAAGTTGTTCCAGCACATAGCCGTTCTTCTTGAGCATCAGGCCGAAGAACTTCCTGGCGTCGTGCGTCACGAGGTCGATTTCCAGGCCATCGTGAAGCCCTGATCTCTCGATGGTCTCCTCGGTCTCACGCATGCCGACAATATCCCGCAGAGGCAATAGATGCACACCCCTGAGGTCAAAATCAGAATCGGGTGACGGAAAACCGTAGAGATGCGCTCCACTGATCGTAGCGAACAGGAGGGGATATGGATGTTCGGCGATATGTCGGTGCAGACGAGGGTCAATCGTCATGGGAGTTCCTCCGATAATGCCGCCCGACGGGCTTTCACGAGCAGTGCGTTCGCCTGTTCATAATCAGGACGTTCCGGTAACTTCGAAACGGATAGTGCTCGATCAAACTCAGTGTGCAGACTCAGCCGCCACTTTTCGGTCTCTTGCCAGGGAAGTTCGCCTCGCTTCACTGCCAATAGCTGCTCTCGATGTTCCTCGACTCTCACTGGCACAAAACCGTTCCGCAGCACGGCAATGCCAGAGATCAAGAGGCGAATCAGGTGCATCACATGCTTCCACTTCACCTGACCATGATTACGGATGTCCGCCTGCATCTTTTTGAACTGCGACATCACGTAGCCATTGTAGGTTTGGTAAACCAGACGAGAGAGGAATACTGACCGGATTGCCAGAAGTTCCTCGGCAATTGGCGTTGCCTTCTCTACCAGTGGCGTGTAAAGGCACTCGAGGACATTCGGGTTGGCCTTGAGGGCGAGGACAAGGAATCGTTGAAGTTCCCAATAGTGTTCCTGGGTCTGGTGGCACTCGATCTGTTCTGGAACGCCGTAAAGAGACCACTGCAACCCGGCTTGTGGCAGGAAGATTCCCCGGTAATCGGTGTCGGACTCCTCGTCGTCCAGCCCATAAGCTCTCGATCCGATGATACAGCGAAAGATCACCCGGTCGAACAGATTGCTCCGAGCGGCAGCAATTTGCGCATCGCCGATCTTGCCCTCCTGAAAGTGAGCCAGCACCACTATATCCTCTCGCCGCAACGATTCCTCAACACCATCAGGGAATCGCACTCGATACGAATGATCGAGATCGGCGGGAGCACGAACAATCACGCCAACCGCTCCTTGTGGTTGAAGCGTTCTTCCTCCTTGTCCCGTAACCGCTCTGAGTGCAACAACTTGCGTTCCCTCAGAGAAGATAAGACTCGGGTTCTGGTGAACTCGCTCAGACACGCTCAAATACTCCCATTTGCGTCGGTGGCCCAACCGTTTCGTCTTCCGGGCCTACGGGAATGAATCGGACAGCGTAACCGTACTGTCCGGAGACTCGATTGGCCCACTCCTGAAACTCATGGCGGGTCCATTCGAAGCGATGATCGGCATGTCGGAAACTCCCCGCTGGCAGAGACTCCCACATCACGTTGTACTCCCGGTTGGGTGTGGTCATGACGACCGTCGCCGGTTTGGCGAATTCGAACAGCACTCGTTCCAGAGCTGCCAACCTGGGCTGATCGAGATGCTCGATAACTTCCACAACAGCGGCTGCATCAAACCCTTCGAGACGTCTGTCACGATAGATTAACGAGCCATGAATGAGTTGCAGTCGTTCAGCTTGACGGGGAGGAAGACGGTCCAGTTTCAATCGACTGCTGGCGACTTCCAGCGACCGGACCGACACATCCAGCCCCACAATCTGCTCGAACTGCCGGTCCTGGAGAAGTTCTCGCAGCAACTTCCCTTCCCCACAGCCGAGATCTAACACCTTGCGAGCACCACTGGCCCGCAAGGCGGCCAGAACCGCTCCGTGACGTTGATCGTTGAGGCTTACTGGCCTCTCCAAAGATTCCTCTTGCTGCTGGGGTTCAGGGAGTTCTTCGATGTCGATGAGGCGTTCTTCTTCGACAAGGCGAATGAGAGCTTCCCGGTAGAGACTCGACTGATGTTTGAGAAATCGCCGAGTAATCTGTTCCTTCTCCGGGTGCTGAGCGAGCCAGCCAGTCCCTTTGATGAGCAGCTTGTCGAGTTCGTCTTCGCCCACAAAGTAGTGCTTCTCATTGTCGAAGACGGGAATCAGGACATACAAGTGCGTCAACAGTTCCGAAATCGTCTTCGTGCCCATGACAGTGACAGAGTAATACGGGCTGTCCCCCCATTCTGGGAATTGATCATCGAGGGAGTGGCACGTCGCCTCGACTGTATATCCCAACGGCTCAAAGACCCGGTGCAGAAATCCCTCACCAGCCCTCACGGGAAGCACGTCAATTCTTACCGAGAGCGGAATTGGAGTCGTCACCAGTTCGGGGCGATCCTTGCATCGGCCACCCAAGGCAGTCCCAAAGACCTGGGAAATCGCCACACTCATGAACGATGAGGCGACATAAGGTCGGTCGTTCACGTAGCGATCAAATAGTGAGTTCTGCTCTGCCCCTCTGCCCCGCACCATCCCCACCGGATCAATCTCAAGTAACAGCGCAACCGTCGTGCGTTCAGTGGAAACTTCCGGGTAGAATACACGCGCAGTTCCGAAGCTCAGGTCAAAGCTCTGTACTCGATCCGGGTGCTTGTGAAGCAAGTAACTCAGATCGGTCGCAGGTTGATGGGTGGTGGTAATGGTCAAGATCATGCAATAGGCCTAATTGATGTTCGCGGCACTCAATTATGCAGCAACCCATCCAGCGGATCGACCACTGGATGGGCTGCTGAGGTCAGTTCCTGAAGTAGTGGCGACGGTTTACGCCTTCAAAAGCAGCCCTTTGGAAGGCAGCACTTCTTGAATCTTAGTCCTGAGCCGCACGGACAGAGGTCGTTCCGTCCCAGCTTTTCTTCCAAGACCTTGTTGCCATGAACGATCCGCACCCCGCGCTTCACCTGAGTTTCCGAGGGATAGCCTCGACGCCGCTTGCTCATCGTTTCGAAAAAAATGGCCGCTCTTCAAAGTGTTTTTGGTTTTCATGTCGCATGATGCACCTTCGTTTCTGAAAGAGTTTGTGGATCTGTTGTCGCTGACACCACGGCAGAAGAAAAGGTTCACCTGCGTTATGGATAGCGTTTGTATCACTTGGGTTTCTCGTTGAAGCTGTTCGCCGCAGTTCGCTACAGCAGCCTTGTGCGTTTTTGTGGTCGCTTTTCACAGGATGGCAAGTGATCACCATGGCGAGCGTGCTGGTTCAGACCGCGGTTACTTCGATGCGATAGGCACGATGCATTCGCTGGATTCATTCTTCGGCGAATTGACCAGCGTGCTGACGGGATATGCCTCCATCTCATCGTCGGGATAGGGGCCGAGCAACGAAAGCAGCAGTTCCGGTTGTTCGATCTTCTGATCCAGCCAGACATCAGCAGCGGCTGGGGAGAGGATCACCGGCATGCGGTCGTGCAGTTCCGACATGAGAGTGTTAGCGTTCGTCGTAATGATCGTGCAGGTCTCGATGGGCGAGCCGGATTTTGTCCAGCGTTCCCAAAGTCCGGCGAATGCAAACGGTCTTGCATCCTTCATGCGAATGCAGAAGGGCTGTTTTGATTGGCCTTCTGTCCTCCATTCGTAGAAGCCGTCCGCCAATACGAGACAGCGGCGGCGTCTCAATGCGGTCTTGAATGACGGCTTCTCGGCGAGTGTCTCCGCTCTGGCATTAATCATGCGACTTCCGATTTTGGGGTCATCCGCCCAAGCCGGCACCAGCCCCCAGCGCAACAGAACCAGTTCCCGGGAAGTCGAATCAGGGAGGGAACGGACCGCAGCAACCTGCTGTGTGGGAGCAATGTTATAGCGTGGCTTCCACTCGACCTGCGACTTAGCCGCATAGAGTTGGAGCAGTTGGTTGAGATGAGTTCTGAGGGTGTACCGACCACACATCGCTTCACGTCATTCCGATTTCTCAACCGAACATTCCCAGACTACGGTCGTACAACGAGCAACCCGCCGCTTGACAAAAAATATACATGCGTATAGTTTTCAAGCAAGGAGCGGAACATGGGGACACTGAATCTTTACGATACCCAGAAGCAGAGAATTGTCGAACTCCAAAGCCGGATTCGGGCTTGCGAGCGAGGAGCATTTGCCCACTCAACACGTTATCTCACAACAGGTTGTGATGCCTTAGACACTCTGTTTCCCGGCCAGGGAGTGCGTCAGGGGAGCCTTGTCGAGTGGTTGGGAGAGAGTAACGCCAGCGGTGCTGGCACGGTCTCTCTGATGACTGGTCGGCGGGTCTGCCCTGCAGGACGTCCGCTGGTGCTGATCGACACTCGCCACGACCTGTTCCCACTGTCGCTTTCGCTGCTTGGCTTTGATCTCTCCCGGCTGATCCTGATTCGACCAGCTTCCGAGCGGGAGGCTCTCTGGGCGTGTGAAGAGGCGCTCCGATGCGAAGCAGTCGGGGTCGTCTGGGCGAATATCGAGCAAATCACCAGCACCAGTTTTCGACGTCTCCAATTGGCGGCGGAAGATTCCGCAGGGATCGGCTTTCTCGTGAGATCCACGAAAGCCGTGCATCAACCTTCATGGGCAGAAGTTCGGTTCAAGGTGCACCCAAGTCCTTCTCTGCGTGGCTCACCCGGCTTTCAAGTGGAAGTTATTTCCCATCACGGGAAACCCCATCACACCACGGCGGACATCATGATCGACAACTGGAAGGGAACGCTTTATGAGAACAGGCACTCAGCGAATCCTCTGCCTCTGGTTCCCCGAATGGACGTTGCAACGACTCGTCGTCGCTCAACCGGAACTTGACCGATGTCTCCTCTTGCTGACCGAGCGGTTGCAGCGGGGAGAGTTCGTTCGCTATGGCAATCGACTGGCTCAAAAACGTGGCGTGCGGGTGGGAATGCCGGTCTCGGAAGCCCGGACGTTTTTCCGACCTCGCGACCGCATCATTGTGGAAGCGGTCCAGCCTCCACAGGATCGACAGGCACTCATTGAACTCGCTCTGCGTTGCGAGCGGTTCAGCTTTCGTATTGGACTGGAAGAGACCGACCACCCCGAAAGTATTCTGATGGATGTGACCGGGGTTGCCCAATTCTTTTCCAGTGAGCAGGGACTCGCCGAAGAATTGGACCGGGCGCTCTCAAACAACCGTTACAACGGTCGCATCGCCATCAGCGAGACCATCGGCTCAGCCTGGGCAGCGGCTCATTTTCTGGCAGGTTCGCATCAGCCGGTCGTTATCCCTGCAGGAGAACTCCACCGGCTGGAACCGCTGCCTGTGATGGGGCTGCGGTTGGATGACTCCACGCTGACGAAGCTGGAGCGGCTGGGCATCCAGACCATTCGTCAGGTGCTCGCACTGGATCGTGCTTCGCTGACACGCCGCTTCGGAGCAGAAATTGTTACTCGCCTTGATCAACTCAGAGGACAACGCCCAGAGACGATCACCCCTTGCCATCCGCTGCCAACGTATCGGGTCGAGCGAAATCTCGAAGAGGGCATATCTCACCCGGAAGCCATTGAACAACTCTGGTCTCTGCTGCTGCGACAACTGCTGGACTTGCTCACCCCGAAATGCCTCGGCACCCGCCATCTGGAATGCCGGTTGATCATGGAAGACCGTACCTCACAGTCGCTCAGCCTTCGTCTCTGCGAAGCAACCAGCGATCAGCAGCACATCGCCGATCTGCTGCGGTTCCAACAGGAAAAACTGCGGCTTTCATCTCCGGTTGTCGCTCTGATGATGGAAGCGCTGGACGTGTCCCCTCTCGAAACCAACCAACAGGAGTTGTTCGATGGAGGCACACGAGGTCATGCACGGCAATTCTCGATGCTCGTGAATCGTCTCAGCAGCCGTCTGGGGGCAGAAGCAGTTCTCGTCCCCTGTTTGCTTCCCGATCCTGTTCCCGAACGGGCGGTGCAAATGCATCAGGTATCCGATGCAAACTCTGCGGAGTTCACCACGTTCCCCGCACGATTTCATGGGGTTGATCGTCCCACGGCCTTGTTTCCTGAGCCAAGACCAGTCGAGGTCATCGCCATGTTGCCAGACGGGCCTCCCGCTGTGCTGTTCTGGCAGGGAATACGGTTCGACATTTCCTATTCGACAGAACCGGAGCGAATCGAATCCGGCTGGTGGGATGGTGAATACGTCTGCCGGGACTACTACCGCGTCGAAACATCTTCAGGCCAGTGGCTGTGGGTCTTCCGACGCCTTCAGGATCATCTCTGGTTCTGGCATGGGGAATTTTTTTAACCATGTCCTACGCCGAACTGCATTGCCTGACCAACTTCTCGTTTCTGGAAGCAGCGTCTCATCCCGACGAGATGGTTGCCCGTGCTGCCCAATTGGGCTACTCCGCACTGGCAGTCACTGACATCAACTCGCTCGCGGGCGTGGTACGAGCCAACACAGCCACCAAGGATCATCCACCGCTCAAACTGATCGTCGGCTCCGAAATCCGCCCAGTCGATGCCTCGCCAATCGTGGTGTGGGTCAAGGATCGTCGAGGTTACGCCAACCTCTGTCGGCTCATCACGACTGGTCGACGACGGGCACCGAAGGGAGAGTGTCAGCTCACTTTAGACGACATCGCTCAGCACGCTGCTGGGCTACTGGCAGGTGTGGTTCCCCCTTCGCACTGTGAAGAGTTTCCCATCAACGACGCCTACCTTTATCGAGACATCTTCGGTGCAGCATTTCTGCTGGCGGAACTGCATCGAGGTCCGCACGACCACTACCGACGTGACTGGCTGCAAGACCTGTCTCGACAAACGAACCTCCCGCTTGTGGCAGCGGGAAACGTACTGTTTCACGTCCCTGACCGCAAACCGCTGCATGATGTTCTGACAGCGATCCGGCTTGGCACGACGGTTGCCCAAGTCGGGGAAGCCCTTCAGACCAACGCCCAGCGTCATCTGCGTCCACGTGATGCACTCAAGGCGATCTATGGCGACATACCAGGGGCATTGGAACGGACGTTGATGATTGCCGAACAGTGTACGTTCTCGCTCGATGAACTCCGCTACGAGTACCCTGAAGAACTCACTCCACCCGGCTTCTCACCGATTCAATACCTGCAACATCTGACGTGGCAGGGAGCCGAACAGAGATATCCGCACGGGTTGCCGGAGAAGATCCGACATCTTTTGGAACACGAACTGAACCTGATTGAAGAACTCCGCTATGAGCCGTACTTCCTTACGGTCTGGGATATCGTGCGTTTTGCCCGATCCCGTGACATTCTCTGCCAGGGACGAGGATCGGCAGCAAACTCGGCGGTCTGTTATTGCCTGGGAATCACTGCCGTCGATCCCGAACGGATCGACGTGCTCTTCGAGCGGTTCATCAGCCGGGAACGGGACGAAGCTCCCGACATCGATGTCGATTTCGAGCACGAACGCCGGGAAGAGGTCTTACAGTACCTCTACGATAAGTACGGAAGGGAACGAGCGGGGATCGCCGCGGTCACGATTACCTACCGCCCCCGCTCTGCGATTCGGGATGTGGGCAAAGCATTGGGATTTTCGCTCGATCTGGTCGATCGACTGGCTAAGAACGCCGACCACTACCGGGCTTCTGACGATTTCCGTCTGCGGTGTCAGGAGGCGGGACTCGACATCCGGTCAATCACCGGTCGGCAGTTCGTGCATCTTGTCGGAGAGCTTCTCGGCTTCCCTCGGCATCTCTCACAGCATGTCGGCGGGATGGTCATCACACGAGGTCCGCTGCATGAACTTGTTCCCATCGAGAATGCGGCGATGGATGGACGCACGGTCGTGCAATGGAACAAGGACGATCTTGACGACCTCGGCATCCTCAAGGTCGATTGTCTGGCGTTAGGGATGCTGACCGCTATTCGCAAGTGCTTCGCTCTTATCGAATCAACGACCGGCAAGACGCTCACGCTGGCAAATATTCCCGAAGGAGATGAACGTGTGTATGACATGATCTGCCGTGCCGACACGATGGGAGTATTTCAGATTGAGAGCCGGGCACAGATGTCGATGCTCCCCAGGCTCAAGCCACGCTGTTACTACGATCTCGTGATCGAGGTCGCTATCGTGCGTCCCGGTCCCATTCAAGGCGACATGGTTCACCCGTACCTGCGACGACGTTTCGGTGAAGAAGAGGAAACGTATCCCAATGAAGCGATCCGGAGAGTGCTGAAGAAGACGCTCGGAGTCCCGCTCTTCCAGGAGCAGTGCATGCAACTGGCGATTGTGGCGGCGGGATTTACTCCGGGGGAAGCCGATCAATTGCGTCGAGCCATGGGAGCATGGAGACGCCCCGGTGTGATCGACCAGTTCCGTCAAAAGCTGCTCGATGGAATGAAACAGCATGGACTGGAAGGGGAGTTCGCCGAACGGGTCTTTCAGCAGATTCGTGGTTTCGGGGAGTACGGCTTTCCAGAAAGCCATGCAGCCAGCTTCGCCTTGCTGGTCTACGTCTCGGCATGGCTCAAGTACCACTTTCCCGCGCAATTCACGGCGGCGGTCATCAACAGTCAGCCCATGGGATTCTACGCTCCATCTCAACTGGTGCAGGATGTTCGTAAACATCATATCGAGGTTCGACCGGTGGACGTGAACTGCAGCGCGTGGGATTGCACGCTGGAACAAGAGAGTATTCGTCTTGGTTTTTGTCTCATCAAAGGATTACAGGAATCTGCCGCTTTGACCGTCGTAGACAGCCGACTTGATGGCCCTTTCACGTCGATGCATGATTTCCTTCGTCGCACATCAATCCCGCAAGCTCAGGTCGAACGACTGGCGGAAGCCGACGCTCTGGCCAGCCTGAATCAGACTCGCCGGGAAGCGATCTGGAATGCGTTGTCGGTCTCGAAAAAACCTCGTCAGAGAACCCTTTTTGACGATCTCGAACCGGAGGAGGAACCAGAGGCGAGCTTACCGACAATGGCTCCCGAAGAAGAAGTTCATGCCGACTACCGGATGACGGGGCTCTCTTTGCGTTCTCATCCTCTGGCGTTCCACCGAGAGCGGCTTGAAACGCTGGGCGTCATTCCGGCAGAACGTCTCGCTCAAGTTCCTGATGACACGCTCGTAAAAGTCGCTGGGATCGTACTGATGCGGCAGCGTCCCAGCACTGCCAAAGGAATCACCTTCGTGACGATTGAGGATGAGACCGGCACGGCCAATCTCGTTGTTCACATTCAGACATGGGAACGCTTTCGAAAGATCACCCGCCATTCTCAAGCCTGGATTGTCCACGGACACGTCGAATGTCAGGAGACCGTGATTCACGTCATCGTCCGACGGCTCGAAGACCTTTCAACTCGACTTTCTTCCCTGCCGTTGAAGTCACGGGACTTCAGGTAAAGCCCAGGTGGTGCCGATTCGATGATCAAGGATTGATCAATCGTTGGTCATCAGATTCTGCCGAGCCGTAATGACAGCCTGCCTCGCTTCAGCGACGGATGTACCTACCGTCGTGAGATGCCCCATTTTGCGGCCCATTCGAGCTGCTTCTTTGCCATAGAGATGCAGCTTGATGGAGTGGTTGGCCAGAGCTCTCTCCCAGCGAGGTGTCCCCTTCGCCTCAACCCAGACATCACCCAGCAGATTCGCCATGGCACATGGGCCGTGCGATGCACTCGACCCCAGGGGGAGACCACAAATCGCCCGAACCTGTTGTTCAAACTGGCATGTCACATGCCCGTCGATCGTGACATGACCCGAGTTATGCGGCCTGGGTGCCACTTCGTTAATTAACACATCGCCCGATCTGGTGATGAAGAACTCAATACAAAGAATGCCAACGACATCCAGAGCCAGAGTCGCCTGCACAGCGACCTCAATCGCGGCCTTTTCGATTTTCTCCGAAAGTGCCGACGGGAAAGTGGTGATATCCAGGATGTGATGCTGGTGCTCGTTTCGCAGCGGGCCATAAATGGCCATCTCACCATTGAGTCCCCGGGCAACGATGACAGAAGCTTCACATTCGTAATCAATAAACGCTTCGAGAATCCCTTCATCCGTCTTCAGCGAATCCCAGGCTTGGGGCAAGTCGGAATTCTGGCGCAGAATCACCTGGCCTTTGCCATCGTACCCCCAGGATGCCGTCTTCAGTACCGCTGGTAACCCCAGCTCAACAGCCGCTTGTTCCAGATCGACTAAAGAACGAACGGCTCGGAAAGGCGTGACAGGCAACCCGCGTGAGGCAAAAAAGGATTTTTCCCTCAGGCGATGCTGGGTGGTGTGCAGGACATGGCCACCAGGTCTGACTGGACAGATCTTGTCAATCGCAGCCGTTGTGGCCGATGGAACATTTTCAAACTCAAACGTGACCACCGAAACACCACGCGCGAAAGCAGCGACCGCATCGAGATCTTCGTAAGCTCCTTGAATCTCCAGATCAGCGACCTGGCCAGTCGGCGTGTCATCATCGGGTGAGTAGACATGCACTCGATAACCCAGCCGACGGGCAGCGATGGCAAACATGCGTCCGAGTTGCCCGCTGCCGAGAACTCCCAGGATAGAGCCCGGCTGAATGATTGAAGTCGACGGCGATGCACTCATGGAAGCGTCTCAGAGAGGACTTTCGTCCGCTGTTCGTGATGGAATTGATGCAGGCGTTCTGCCAGCGAAGAATCGTAAATTGCCAGTATGCGGATTGCCAATAAGGCGGCATTGCGTGCTCCCGCTTCGCCAATCGCTAATGTTCCCACAGGAATGCCACCCGGCATCTGCACGATGGAAAGTAGTGAGTCCAGTCCTTGCAGCGACTTGCTCTGAACAGGAACTCCCAGCACTGGCAATATGGTTTGGCTGGCCACCATTCCGGGAAGATGGGCAGCACCTCCGGCTCCGGCAATGATGACCTTGATGCCGCGTTCCTCGGCCGACCTGGCATACTCGCACATCCACTCCGGAGTACGATGGGCAGAGACAATCTTCGATTCGAACAGTACACCAAAACTCATGAGCACTTCTGTCGCGACCCGCATGGTTTCCCAATCGGAGCGGCTCCCCATGATCACGCCAACCAGTGGAACTGAAGGAGGTGTCTGCATGCCTGGTTCTCTCTTTATGCGTGGCGTCGTCTGCCGGCCGATCATTGCCTGGAACTCATCAGTCATGATGATGAGCTGATCGCCATCGGGAAGATTGCTCAACCCGTTACGCCGTCAACCGTTTCAAATCGTAACGGCGACAATCGGTCTGTCCAATCGAACTCCCTGTGCGATTCGAGGAAATTGACCAATCTGCTGGACAATTTCTCTTCACGGTATGAGTTCAGGGGCTCAAGAATGCGCCATGATCAAAGGGATCGATTGGCACGACGAAGAGAGCGTCGTTGGAAGACCTCAATCGCCTTTTCGATGGCAGAAGCGAGTTTTTCCACTTCATCTGGCGTGTTATAGAAAGCGAAACTGGCCCGTGCTGTCGCAGCCACACCAAAGAGTTCATGCAAAGGCATCGTACAATGGTGGCCGGCGCGAATTGCCACGCCTTGCCTGTCCAGTAGATCGGCCAGATCGTGTGCATGAATCTGCTCGTGGACCATACTCACAATCGCCCCTTTGTGGGCCACTTCGGGACCAAAGATTGTGAGACCAGGAATCTGACTTAAACGAGCATGTGCCAGTTCGAGGAGCGAATGCTCGTATCTGGTAATTGACTCCATACCGATGGATTCCAGATAGTCAATTGCTGCACCCATCCCTGCACATTCGACAAAGGCCGCTGTCCCCGCTTCGAGACGCGCAGGAAGATCCGCCCATGTTGAACCCGACTTTGTGACCTCACGGATCATGTGCCCGCCACCAAAGACCGGTTGAATCTCTTCAAGAGCCTCTGGCTTCCCATACAGAATGCCGAGACCTGTGGGCCCGAGAAGTTTGTGGCCTGAGAACGCTAGAAAATCGATGTTTCCATCTTGCACATTGGTCAGGCCATGGGCAGAACTTTGAGCGGCATCGACAAACACGCGTGCTCCCACAGCATGGGCCGCGGCCGCGATTCGGGGAACATCGTGAACCGTCCCAGTGACATTCGACATCCCCGCGACAGCGACAAGCCGTGTTCGGCTGTTGATAAACTCATCCAGCCGGGACAAATCGAGCTGCCAATCTGCTGTGAGAGGGAGAAACCTCAGAGTGGCCCCAGAAGCTTGTGCTGCCATTTGCCAGGGAACAAAGTTCGCGTGGTGCTCCATCTCATTGAGCAGAATCTCATCACCGGGCCGTAGATGCTTCGCTGCCCATCCGTGCGCAACCAGGTTGACAGACATCGTCGTCCCGGAGGTAAAAATCACCTGCTCGGCTGTTGAAGCACCGATGAATCGAGCAATCTTTTCGCGTGCCGACTCCATTTCGGTCGTCATGCGATCACCCAGGGCATGAATGCCCCGGTGAACATTCGAATTGTATTTCTCGTAGGCTTCAACGATCTTATCAACTACACATTTTGGCTTCTGGGATGTCGCGGCTGAGTCGAGATAAACCAGTGGCAGATCGCCATGCACCAGCTCGTGAAGAATGGGAAAGTCTCGTCGAACCTGCTGAATTCGATCAACGTCCAGGATTTCCGGCTGCTGCCCAGTGGAGGTCGGAGAGACCGACATAATCCAATACCTGATTTCTATCACAAAGAAAATGCCGACAAAATCAGGCCGGCATCTGTTTCAGAACGTGGGAGAGTGAACAATCTCCAGCCTAGCGAGGATGGATCGACACCGGACGACTCGGCAGATCGCTTTCATGTTCATCCTGTGCGTAAACCAGAGTCTTGAGAACTTTGAAGGCCAGCAGTCCGCACTTCTGGCGACTGGCGGTCAGTGGAACTTTCAGAAGGTCAAGCATGTCCTGACCTTGCATGTCCCGCAGTTCTTCGAGTGTCTTTCCCTCGATGTGCTCACAAAGAATTGACGCACCCGCCTGGCTGATGGCACAGCCGCGTCCTTGAAACCACGCTTCTTCGATGGTCGATCCATCGAGCTTCAATTCCAGCCTGATTTGATCGCCACAAAGCGGGTTCTTATCGGCATGGGCGCAACTGGGACACTCGAGTTTCCCACAATGATAGGGCGACTCAAAATGATCGAGAATATAGTCGTCGTACAACTCATCCAGTCGATCCGCCACAGTTCACCTCTTAGAAAATCCCCACAAGTGTCTTTTTCACATTGTAGAATGCGAAAAAGTGGCGTCTAGGGTTCATCGGCACTTTCTCTTGGATTCAGAACCAGGAATTCAAGATTTTTCAGAGAACAGCCCTTGCGCGAATCATCAAATCAATGGTCCTGACGATCGGCAGGCTCTGCAAAACCTTGACTACGATCCCTAAATCGTTATACATCCAGTTGTTGCGTCAAACACTGGCACGCTCTTGAACAGATCAATCGTGGCTGCCCGGTCGATTTGCAAATCAAACCCCAGCCGGACGCAATTGCGGCCACCAAAACTCGATCTCATCGCTCTGCGAAATGTGGCCGAATCTTTTGTACGATTCCGGTACGCATCCAGCACAAGTTGGAGTTGGTCATCGGTCCGGTCAAACAGATCCTGCTGATCTTTTTCCAGCAGCTTCCACGCAATACCACCGGCACACAAGGCATCTTCAAGAGTCACCTTCCCTCGAGTTCCGGCACAGACAAGATGCACCGGCCCGGTGGTCGCAAAGACCTTGTCGACCACGGCCGACAAATTCACAAACGCTCCGATCAATATTTCCCGGGCAGCTTTCGCATGCTCCAGTGCGGCAGTGCCGTTGGTGGTTGTAAAGACAATCTTCTTACCTGTCACAACATGACGGGTGTAGGCTAAAGGGTTGTTATCAAGGTCAAACCCGGGAATCAGCAACCCCTCTCGTTCTCCCCCCAGAAGAACCAGTTCGGCGGTCAACTTGGAAGCCACCAGGCGAGCCTGCTCGACGTCAGCCACAGGAATCACTCCCTGGGCCCCATTTTCTAAAGCATGAATGATCGTCGTCGAGGCACGTAAAATGTCGAGAATGACAACGACACCCCCTTGAACCTCTTCAGGATCAAACAACTGCGGCACAAGATGAACAAAGAGTGATCGAGTCATGCAGAGAGTCTAGGCAACTGACCAGAGTTTTTCATCAACAGGCCTAAGACTTCCTACAAAAACTCAGACACTTACCGCTTCTTGAATGAGAAGAGTTCAAGAATCTTTGAAGCCGCCGCTGATGACTCAAAGGCATGGAGAGAAAATTTTTGCGAAAGCTCCTGACAGGCTTTCACACCACGCACGCTGTTCCCCTTGATATCCAGCAACGGCGAATACAGCCCGATGCCCAGCACTCCAGGAACCACTGCAACGATGCCGCCCGCCACGCCGCTCTTGGCGGGAATCCCTACGCGAAAGGCCCACTCCCCCGCATAGTCATACATTCCACACGACATCATGATGCTCAGCAGATATTTAACATTTTCACTCTCAATGGCCCTGATCTTTGTGAGCGGATTCAGTCCGCCATTGGCCAGTGTGGCCCCCATCACCGAAAGATCATGCGCATTAACGAGAATCGAGCACTGCTGAAAGTAGAGTTCCAGTGCTTCCTCGAACTTCTCACTCATCATGTCAAAGTTACGCATGAGATGGGCCATCGCCCGATTTCGATGACCCGTCATTCTCTCCGACATAAAGACCGTGTTATCAACAAAGACTTCACGCCCGCAATACCGACTGAACATCTCCACCATGCGTTTAACACGCTCCGGGTAATCTTTTCCTTTGACGAGATCGGCCGTAGCAATGGCACCCGAGTTCACCATCGGATTGTACGGCCGATTCGAGACCTCATCGAGCACAATTGAGTTAAAGGCTTCCCCGGTTGGTTCGACGCCCACTTTCGACAAGACATGATCGAGGCCATGATCACCAATGGCCAGACCAAACATGAACGGTTTCGAGACAGATTGAATCGTGAAGGATGTTTTGTAGTCGCCATATTCGACGATCTGTCCATCCGTCGTACAGAGTGCAATTCCAAAGGAATCTGGGCTGGCTGTCGCCAACTCTGGTATATAGTCCGCAATTCTTCCTTCATAGTTGGCCACGAGCCTTGTATGAAGATCCTTTAAAACATCGCGAATCGGTGCTGCGGCAGATTTCATCCGCCCCAGCAGCATGTCGATTTCCTGTGAAGAGTCACCAGACACAGCACAACCTCTTTCATCCACTTGTGTCACATGAACCATCAGGACTGTGCTATCACTCACACAATCAACAACGTGAGATCACAATGATGGAACGGAATTCCACCGGTTGAATTGTTTCCGCAGCGATAACAATATGGCGATGAGTTCTATTTACTTCTGCGATTTGATAATTCGCTCAGCAAGTGATTTCAAACCTTGAGTAAAGGGATGGCCAGGATACTGATTCGTAAACAGCCCGCAGCTTCCTAAACGCGACATTTCATTATTCAGTGGCAGCATCACAGCCACCTCGGCCTGATAGCCATTCTCAACCTGCTCGATGATCAGATTCTCATCGACACCTTCGGGAACTTTATTCACGACGACGAGCAGTTCAGGGATATCCAGACGCCGAGCGAGCTCGACAGTCACTGCGGTTCCCTGAAAATCCTGATTATCAGGGCGGAGGATCAGTACCAGCACATCCGAGATTGCAATCGATAATAAAGTCTCTTCGTTCACACCCGGGTGGGTATCAATGAGCAGGTAGTCCAGATCAAGGGTTGAAATCAGCTCCTGCAACCCATCATTCAATTTGGCGACGTCGTATCCTTCTCTCAAGATACGGGCAATCTCACCACTATTGAGGCTCGATGGAATGATAAAGAGCCTTGGTCGGTGGGCTCCGGGAACAACATTTCCAATACATTGCTCGGTGATATCGTAAGCCGCATCGCGAATAGCGCAGCGTCCCCAGAGATAGTCATTCAGGGAGTATTTGGCCTTCTTCTGGTCGAACTGGAAGACAACATGAATTCCCGGCGATTGAATATCAGTATCAATCACACCCACCCGATACCCTGCTTTGGCAATTAACGTGGCCAGGTTCGCTGTGGTGTTCGATTTGCCCGTGCCTCCGCGGAAGGAATGTGTCGAAATAATCTTTGCCAATCTGAATTACCTCCACCTGCGGCGACTTCTAAATCATGTTCGTCACTGACTGCTCAAGCCTGTTGCTGACCTGCTGAGCTTTCATGAACTGCCGGAGGATGCCTGCCGGCCTTGTCGGCGGGCTCGCAACTCCTTGGCCTTTTCGTTCAATTTCTGAAAATAATCTGTCGATGCGACATTCTCGGCTTCGTCTTGCACCGCCTCACGATCAAAAGAGAGGACAATGATCGACTCAGGATCGAAGCTGAGTGTGGCCTGAGCTGTCACTTCCTGAGCCTGATCAAAGCGAAATTGCGGCCCATTAGCACCCAGCCGAAATGACATCCCGGGTTCGAGACGAATCTCAGTGATGCTTTTGCCATTCACCAGGATGCCGTTGCGACCTCTGGAAAAGAGCTGCCAGACACTCCCGGCACGAACAAGCTCCGCGTGCGTGCGGGAGACATAAGGATCCGACAACGAAACATCCTGCTGCGGATCACGCCCGATGGTGATGCGTGGTGATTCAAACGACCAGGTTTGCAAAGTGCGGCCATCACTGGGATCAACCAGATGGATCTTTACAGCAATTTCATTGACCAAAGACACAAAACATCCCAACTCATAAGTCTACTGCTGCGCGGCCCTCTGGCAACCAGAGACACGTCTGCCAAATAAATTTGCAATGCTTATGCCAACATGTCGATTTATTGATCGCAATCAGCGAAAACATACTGACATTTCATTCCCAACAATCTCCACAGCAACTCTTGTGCTCACATGGAAAGCACGACTGCCTGAAATTCGCGCAAAACTTTTCGAGTCGCGAAACCGTGGACATCAAGGAACCGTCTTAACCATTGACGATTTGCGCCACCACAGACTTGGCCCGATCGACCAACTGTTGAGCATCGGCAGCCTGGGGAGCTTCAGCAATCATCCGAATAATGGGTTCGGTATTGCTGGCACGCACCTGCACCCAGCGATCAGACCAATCGAGCCTTAAGCCGTCGCCTTCGACAATCGATGCGTCGGAAAAGATTTCCTTAAGACGGTCGCAAGCCGGTTGCACTGATTCACGACCACAGGTGATCTTGTCTTTCACAATCGTGTAACTGGGAAGGGTGCTGACCCACTCGGAAAGCCGGCACTTTTTCAGAGCCAGCGCATGAAGCACGTAAGCCATACTGACCAGGCTATCGCGAACATAGCCGACCTTCGGCTCGATCACACCGCCGTTCCCTTCGCCTCCAATCAGCGCATGGACTTCGATCATGCGAGCAACCACATTCGCTTCGCCCACAGCTGATCGAATGAATTCGCAACCATATCGGGCCGCAATATCGGCTGTTGTTCTGCTGGTCGAACCATTGACTACCACCGCCCCTTTGCCTCGAGAAAGAACATGATCGACACACAAGGCCAGAGTCAACTCTTCACCTATGTAATGGCCTGCTTCATCGACAATCGCCAGTCGATCGGCATCAGGATCCTGAGCAAACCCGACATCCGCATGATGTGCTCGAACAGCATCCATGAGTGACGTGAGATTTTCCCGCAATGGCTCAGCCGGATGTTCAAACCGGCCATCAGCCACGCCGCCCAACACCACGACTTCACAGCCTAGCGATCTCAGCCAGTCGGGTGAGAGGATCGAGCCCGAACCGTGAGTGCAATCGAGTACCACTTTGAACTTTCGGGATTGAACCACGGGCAGATCAATCAGTGCATTCACCCTGCTCAAGTGACACAGGGCGGCTGAAGGATCCTCGACGACAGATCCCACAGTTTCCCATGACCGATAAGTCGGGCCCCGCTTTTCGAGAATCTCCAGAAGTTCCTTTCCTTGAGTGGCATTGAGTACGGAACCACGCGCCGAAAAGGGCTTCAACCCATTCCATTCAATCGGGTTATGACTGGCGGTGATCTGTAACCCACCAGCGGCCCCCAGTTGTTGAACAGCGACTCCACAAGTCGGAGTGGTCGCAATTCCCAGATCGGTGACTCGACAACCGGCAGCTGTCAACCCGGCAATGGCCGCATGCCGCAGCATGTCGCCTGTGGTTCGACCATCTCGGGAAAGCACCACATGCCCACCTTTGAGCCATGTTCCCAAAGCCGCAGCAAAGCGAACAACATACTCCGGATCAAGTCCATCCCCGACGACTCCACGCAAGCCGGAAATACTGAGAATCCGTTCTCCCATAATGCTCACTCCCTTGGCTGTGATTGATCTTCGATGTTGTTAAGTGGATTTGCTTGAGTCTGATAATGTGACGATTGGTTCTAACGATGCTTGATGAATTTTACGGAGACATTCCCGCTGCAGCAGAATGATCCAGGGCCAGATCATGACCACCAGAGGGATCAAGTATCCGAGGACGGCACCAGTTTCTCCAAAATAACTGCCCCACATCCAGATCAACAGTCCCGAAACCGGATGCGAAACAAAGCTGACCTTGAGGAATGGATCGTACATGTGACAGCGCACGAATAACGTGGCCGATGCACATTGATGATGCACGAACAGTGCCATCGCCAGGAGTGATGCTGGCAAAAGTGGTGGCAATCTTGGTTCGAGCTTCTGTGCCAGCCAGCCGATCGTCCAGGGACGCACAATTTCGGGTGGATCGGCCACTACAGGTACCAGCCCGATCGCCACCAGAAACAAAAGCATCACGGCTGCTAGAAAGAGATTGGACTGCCGGAATGAGCGAGAATACAGCTCTCGGAAAGCGACAAAATTCTTTTGCGTTGCAAGAGTCGTGAGTACGGGAATTCTCGTCTGTAACCAGGCTGCTGCAGCCGAATTCATGGAACTGAGGACTGAGTGTACCAGCCCCAGTCTTCCCGCTGCAGCCGGTCCCGTGTAGGCAAACACCACAGGAATGAGCGGTGCTGTCGATAATGTGACCAGTAACCCCTGCAAGCCGGCTCTCAGTTGCAAAGGCCAGGCAGCACTCCACCAGTCGTACCGGGTCGTGAGCTTTTGCCGGAGGATCATGAGCAGGAAAGCCCGCTGTACAAAAGCAAGATAACCGAACTCAAAGACAACGCGGGTCATCGCGACGGCAGCAGCACACCAGAGTCCCAGTTGAAACCACAACGTCAACCACATGCTCGTTGTACCAGCAACTGCCATCAGAAACCGCATGCGCTGAATGGGCAGGACTTCTCCGGCACCTTCGAGATATGTCAAGGGAATAGCCTGTACCTGAGAGCATGCCGCACAGAAAACCACAGCCAGCCAGGGGTAAAACCAGTTGATCGAATGGGAATCGGCTTCCATTGAAAAAAAATAGATTCCCAGACCTGACACCATGACCAGAAAGAGACTGGCTTGCACCAGACTCCACCACAAGCCTTGATACAGCAGACTGGCTGCTCTCGATTTTTCTTCCTCGGCACCATTCCATTCCCAATCGGCATTCACAGGACTTCGTGAAGGGCGACAGTTCGCAAAGCTATGGCTGGAAAGATTGAGAAACACGATCGTCAATCCCAGTTCAAACATGTTCTGGAGATTGAGTAAACTGCTGAAGGTAAAGAAGTACCCCTGTTCGTCCTCGGTCAGTTGCGAAGCCACCAGCAAAACAGTGACAGGGCCCGTCACCAGTTGCCATAACCTGGAAGCGACAGCAAAAGCCACAGCCCGGCTCACACCCCATTTACGGGCGAGCTTTACCCACAGGCCTGCACTTGTCTGCTGCGACATCCTGTCCCATCCTTCGACGTCACCACGTCCCCATTTCGAAAGTAAGCGTCCTAATCGAAATCAGGGATCAGTGTAAAGCTCAGGGGGGGAGATTAAAGGTCAAGACGTCAACGCCTTACGGATTCCAGCATGAAACATCACTTTGCAGGCCATACCTGCGGCTCCCAGCCAGCATGCCAAAATCACCAGTCCATGACGCACATTTCTACTGCATTGCTGATGTGATGTTGAATTGCATAAAGACGACGCCCTATCGCACTGTTTTGATTTTTGGGGACTCCAGGGTCATGCCACCCAACAGGGCGTGCTAGCAGGCACCAGATGAAGAGTGGTGGCAGGGCATACGCATGGCGCGGCGTCTTGTTGTCGTGCAGAGTCACGACAACAAGACCACCCGTTGGCCGGGCTACTCTGCGGGCCGATAACAAATGATTGTGTGAGGCATGATGAGGGCGTTTATCGATGGTGGGTGATCACCAGACAAGATCTTCCGCTGCAGGAACCGGTGGGGCCGCTGGAAACGAGAGGGGCAACGGGGCCTGATAAGGTGAAAGATACTTCAGGGCTGTGGATCCGACTGCCGGAAGTGTGTAGGCATCGCTCGACCATCCCGTTGAAGGAGCAGGAAGCTCACCGGCATGGACGGCGTTCCCCGGCTGTGAACAGACAGCGGCTGGAGGCATGACAGATACCGAAGTTCCATCCCAATCAAAAGTTACTGTCCCTGCTTGCACAGAATCATTCCAGTTCACTCCACCATAGGTCACTCCGTCAAGAGCTTGCTGACAACCGACGGGACTCCATTCGGGAGCACTGCAGGCCAACGGTTCACTACAAACAAGCGGGCGACGGGCATGATGCCTGCGGCGACCACTGCAACTCTGACATCCAGAAGTCGATTCCCACACCGGCGATGAGCAGACACTTCCTGAACATGCAGGCCCAGAACAAACGGGCCCAGAACAAACGGGGCCAGAGCAGACCGGCTGAGCACAGGTGTATCCAGGGCCACCATTGGCCCAGACCAGTCCAGTTCCTCCCGAGAAGGAAGAGCCCGCACAGGTGGCTCCGCTGCATGTTGGAGCAGAACATCCCGAACAATTCGTTCGATGCCGATGGCCCGCTTGTAAAGACTCTGAGGGGTGAAAAGATAACGACAGCAAAAAAGCACTTGCCAAAGTCGAGATGGCAGCCATGCGAAACATTTCAATTCCCCCAATATGTCATTCAAACGTGTTGATGTCGGCCGTCGCGAAAACTAAAGGCACGGCTCAAGCCTCACATTTTGAAGACTTCGTCACCATGCCTTGTGGGAGAATACACGCAATCGAGGGTTTGGCAAGATGCCCGTCATGCTCTCTGGTTCAGAAAAGGGCAGGCTCTCACCAGCAGATTTTCAAAGTGTAAAAGACTTTGAACACCGCGTTGCGATCTCACATCAAGATCAGCCAGACCCACCACTTATTTTTGAATAGCGAGGTCTGCGGCCACCTGGATTTGAGTGACCAGTCGGTGGAGAAGTTCGACCGGAAACAGGCACCACGGATATTCGCGCGACTTCAAAATTTTGTTCGCCGCCACTTCCTGACGAAGAGTTTCGATATCCTCACGAACCTTTTGGATCTGCGGAGAAACGATCGTGAGTAACTCGCTGCGTATCTCATTCAATCGAAGATAACGCTGACGATTTCTTTGGCGGCGCGTTCTTCGCGGTAAGTTTCGATCTGCTTTTTGATCACAGATCTTCTGCTCCATCAGTAGTAAATCCCGCTCCTGGCGAAGTTGGGCCAGTTGCCTGCACAGCATCTGGTGATTGAGATCTGCCCGCGACGAGAGTTCTTCACACGAAGGGAGATGCCTCCACGGATTCTGCTGCAAATCTCTTAATAATGACTGATGCCTGCGCACATCGGCCATCGTGGCCGAAAAGCCTTCACCCAGTGGCAGATGTAATGTGGCTGTAACAACAAGAAACTGTGGGATGTGCTGACGATAGATGGTTTCAATGAGCCGATCGGTAATCTGATCATAGATTGCACCACCGATCCCGTGAATAAACAGATCGCAAAGATAAAGTCTGGCAAACAAAGTCGTCGTCAATGCTCGGGAGCGGATGCGCAGCCCCTCTTTTGCCCAGACGCTGAGTTGTTCGATGGCCGCCTCTGCATCATCGGGTGACGATGGCAGGTAGCCAATGACTTTTCTGGACGTAGAGAGTTCGAGCTGCTGGTCAACATGCCGCACAAAGAGTCGCTCACGTTCGACCGATGCCGCCGCTTCGGGCTGATTCCATACCCAGAAGGGGACTTCCACCCTTTCGACAGGTAAACGTTCCGGAGATGCTGAATCATCAATCGCCGGTACCACTAAGAGATTCGGGACGGGGCGCTGTTGCCCCTGGATTCCATATTCATCCCGGAACGCCTGAACGATCTGATTATAGGCATGACAACGACTGACTGCATTTCGCATCCAATCGAGCAAAAAGCATTGAAACGACCTGGTACTGGTCACCTGAGAGAGGGGAGTCTCCAGATTTTCGATCTGCTCGCTGCGTTCCCATTGCAGGCGGACGGAGGCAATCAGATCACACAGCCGGGCATCATTCTGGCTGAGCGAAACGTGTTCATTATCCTCCAGGTCGGCATGTATTGAGGGATGATCTGCCGACGGCATTTTTAGAGCAGAGATCGCTGGAACAAATTGCCAGGGTTTCAATGTCTCAATAATGTTCTGCGAGAACTGTTCCAGCTTGAGATGATTCTGAGTACGAACTTCTTCCCAGGGGGTTCGTTTCTTCAAAGTGAAGAACGGCAACGGAATGATCTGCGGAGCTTCCCGGGTTCCAGAGGGAACGGGAACTGTGACATCATCCAATTCGTCACTGTCGACAATCAGATTGATTGCGATTGCACTTTTTCCCGATTGACAGAGCTTTTGAGCAATAGCATGTGCTGCAATGTTTTTTGCCAGAACGCCCGGATGAAACCACTCCGGTTGATGGCCCGTCGCAATGATCAGATCAGGATTAAGTTCCGCCGACTTCAACTTTGCTGAGATCTGACTCGCAGGCACCCCTGCCCACTGTGCGAGCTTTGTCGAATATTCGACTGCGAGGGCCAAAACTTCCTGCCGGGCGAAGTTCTGCCCGGGAGTTCGATACGCGGGGCTGCGCTGAATATCGTTAAGCAAAGAGTGGATGACCGAGCTGATTGAGGGCTCAATCAGAAGCTCGCCATCCCCTTGCGGGGCACGATAGCGACGAACGGTCATGCGAGTTTTCTCCGCTGCTGAAACTCTCGTTGTCCGATCTGCAGTTGGATCGGTCAAAGGACGACTGGAAACTGGCATTGGCCTGACCCTCTGACACTTCCCACGAGTCGTGCATGAATCACTCTTCGCCACAAAAACCCACAATGCATCTTAGCTGTCCGCTCCCACTGGCAACAATCAAACTGGCATAAAGCCCCCAAAAGTGTCCGCAACGGCCTAGCGAGCTTCTATCAGATCGGGTTCAGCAGCGCTCAAGCAGGATGTTTTGAAATCCTTACGCTGGCATTCGAAAGCAGCCTCGACGTTCAGATCTGATTCAAAACGATCTGCTGATGATCACTGACACCCATTTTGAACAGTCCCGTCTCGATCAGCGCCTGATGAATCACTGCCTCATAATGAGCTTTCCTGCGGACGGAGTCATCCAAAGATCCACCAAACGAACGCTCTTCTTCGAGGTACACTAAAGGTACTGGAAACTCCACGATCCTCATTCCAGCAGCGGCCGCCTGAACCCAGAGCTGCAGGGGCATGGCATACCCCAGATCCGTGATTTGGAACTTCTTCAGCGAAGGAACCCGATAAGCTTTGAAACCGCAGAATGTGTCTGTCAGATTCCAGTGGAGAATTTCATTCAGGTACGCAGTGATCTCCCTATTGATCCGTCGGCGATCAGCGGGAGGCAGGCTATCACCAGGGAATCTCTGCAGATACCGACTCCCGGAAACAATATCGACGGTGTCTCCGCTCTCGGGATAAAGCGCCGCAACCAGTTCTGGGATCAAACGGGGTTCATGCTGCCCGTCACAATCAATGGTCACGAGGGCATCATAATGGTGAGCTAAAGCATAATCGAAAGCTGTCCGCAAACCTGCTCCATAGCCCTGATTCTGCGAGTGATGAACGACGTGAATCCCAGCCAACTCCGCGAGAACCTCGGCAGTTCCATCCGTGGAGCCATCGTTCACCACGAGAATGTCATCACTATACTTTCGAACGACAGAGAGCACCTCGTGAACGTGCCTGGCTTCGTTGTAGACGGGGAGTGCGGTCAACACGCGATACTTCTCGAAAATTGCTGGCTTCACCATTATCGTCTCGATCTTGAAAGCAGGTTTACCACGGGAGGTTTGCCACGGGCATGTTCAGGACTTGTGACTTCGCTCAACGGTCATCAGATGCCCATTGGCTTTGCCTGAAAATGACGTTGACCACCAAAATCTTATCCGGCCGGAGCAGGACATCCCCATTCGTGATGATCATGTCCCCCCCGTATGACTCCCGTGTTTGAAAGCGGCCATGTACCACGTTCGTTCTTCCACGGTGGTCAAGAGAACAAAATCAGCACATCTGTCATTACCCCAGCCTGTTAACGAATCTTACGGATGGCGGCCAACCGAACGCCCTAGATGTAAACACGAGAACACTACTGTTTGTGCAGCTAAGTTGGCCTGGAAAACACCGATTCTCACGGTGGGACGGAGACCACGACAGGGCAGAGACGCTTTTTCTAATCAAATTGAAAAAAATTCCTCGATTCTCGACTCAATTCTTGACCATTCCCAAAATGTCGCCCTAGTCTGGAGGGAGAAAGACTTCGCAGAAGTACCAGGTTCACCAAGACGTTACTGGCTTCAGGCTTCAGCCAGTTCTCAACTGCTGACACATTCACTGACGGCAAAGTGCCATTATGAGATTGATCCACCATCTGCCACTGCGTGCCTTCTTCTGGGGAGCTCTGATCGGCTTTACTCTCCTGGGCTCTGTGCCTGCCGAGGCCGGAGGCATTGCCAGCACAGCCAGTTCATTGGCCGCTTCCTCAAGTAACACATCTTCGGCCGCGACCGGCTGGTACTGGGGCTGGGGTCGATATGGTTACCGCGGCTATGGCTGGGGTTACAACCATCCTTATCACCGCACACCTTATCTCAACTTCGCCTACAGCCGATATGGCTGGGGCAACACCTATGGCTATGGCCCCTTTTACAACTACTACGGTTACGGCTTCAATGGCCGTGCCCCCTACGCCTGGGGCTGGCCCTACCGATACACCTATGGCTGGAATGCAGCCATGTACGCACGCCCCCTGGGCGTTTACTCCCCAGGGTATTACTCTTACCAGGGAATCAATGGTTACGCTTACACGGCCTCAAGTGCTTACTACGCTCCTCCGGCGAGTGGCATAGCTATTGTGAACACCGGTTTCGCAGGTGATTATGCACCTTATGTCTATTACGGCGAATCTCAGTACGCTCGCCCGGCACTGATGGGCTTGCAGGGCATCAACAGCCCATGCTGCCAGGATCAAGGCACGCCGGTCATCAACACTCCAGAACCTCAACCCATCCAGTAGCCGACAAACAGGTCGTAGCCAATGTGGCAACCTGCGGCGATGCCAATGCCGCGAAAGACCAGCAACGCTCCAAATAAAATGCCTGCCAGGCAGCGAAAGCTGAATGCGGACCAGACATCGCGGTGCTGGATGATGTAGTCGGCTGTCCCCAGCAGCGAGATTTTCCCGGTCTCAAGATCCACCTGCAGATAGTGGGCGGCAGCAAAAAGTAACGAGCTGCCTCCAATGGCAATCACCAGTGTGATCACCCGCGGAATCCCCAACATACGCACAAGCCCATAGAGAACTGGGATCAGGCCCAGCCGGAAGAGAAACTCTTCGTAGATTCCCGCACCGAGGCAGGTCACCCAATGCAACCTGGGAGATGGGTTGGGCCATGCATCCGCCACAGGCGTCGCCAGCTTGCCAGCGATGTTTCCAACAGTGTTCTCAGAGAGCAACAGAGCTTCTCGTGAGTGAAGCAAATCCATTTCTTGAGGAAACTGGGGAATGTTGGTGGAGCTCCAGGGAATTAACTGACCAAGAATCACCAGCAGGGCCGCAAACAACGCCGCTTCGGCCACCATGCCTCCGATGACTGAAGGTCGAATATTCCAGTCCTGGCAGGACAGAATGTGCCTGCCTGCCAGTGTGAGGAGGACTAATGCCGGTACACACCACTCATGATCGAAACCCAGCCATCCCATCTGGGTGCGGAGCCAGATATCGACACCGTTACGCAGAGTGATCACTGCGGAGGAATCCTGCCAGGCCGCATGCCATTCGTAGATCAATAATAACGGCGAAAGCAGCACCAGACCTGCCAGTGGCCGGGAGGCTTCATCCCAATACTCTCGATGGGAAACCGCTTCTTCTCGGGAGTTCATGAAGCTTCAGCCTCCATAGAGGCCGTCATTTTCTGCTTCCACTTCCGCATCGCGTGCAAACCGGCATGACGTCGCCTGAGCTGTTTTCGATTTAGCCAGTGAGGCCCATTCAGCAACGCTGCGGCAGTCTGTCCCTGATCGACCCGATAGCGTCGTCCTTCGAAGGAGACCGTTCGCAACTCTCCGAGTTCTGCAGGTGCCAGCAATTGTGCCATCGTACGAATCAGATCTTTGGAAAGCTTGCCCCTCAAAGCATCTTTCCAGAGAGACCGGATCCCCGCTCGCCAGGGATGACTTTCTTTCCCCAGATCACTCACAGCATTGACATTCTGACAAACTTTCATCACAGCCATCAGATGGTCCATCCCTGGTGCAATCGTCAATCCCGCATCGCTTCGGTGAGACTCGTGAGTCACTCGGTTTCGATGACGATCCGACGTCCATTCATGGCCTGCAGGAACTGCATCCTCGATGCCATGCTGACTCACCCACGAGCGAACACTGGGAGTAATTGACTCCACTGACATCAGCATGGCGGCACTGATCTGCCCATGCTGATGCTGGTAGGCTGGCCATTGTGAGGGCTGAATTTTCTGATGTTGGAATTGAACAGCCAGTAAAGACCAGTCACAGACCAACAGAGCCAGTGCCAGTTGAGACTGATCTCGCCTGGTGAGTCGGACTTCCCGCTTGGCGAGTTCGCATAACAACTGCCCACACTGCATGGCAGAGAGAATAATGCGGACTGATTCTTCATCCTGTTGAAAACAGTTTTGAAGCCCGACATCGGCATGGAGACGATTGAGCATCAACAGCGGTAATCGACTTTTGGGAATGGCAGGGCTGGAAATCCATTCCGCGACAATTTCGCTGGCTACCTGCACATACTTATGAATCGAGTACCGGGCCGCATTGAGGAGTTCCCGGCACCAGCCTTCGCGTTTTGCCCACTGGACTAAAAGTGCTCGTCCGGCCTCCAGTTGCAGTGGTAATGACTCTTGAACTGTCAGATGGCGAATGAGTCGGAAGGCGGGAAGCATCGAAACTGGACGAACAGCAAATTGATCCATGGCAGAAAAGAACTCCTGCCGTTCCATATCAAAGGCTTCCTCGCGATCGTTCGAAGCCTGCACATTTTTGGGGAGAGTATTCGGAGTGAACGGACGAGCATGCCAGTGATCATTCCCTTTGGGCTGTGGAATTTCATTCCAGGGCTGGTCAGATCGTATGGGCATGGCACATCATTTCCCTCGGGAAAACTTTCGGTGTCAGCTATCTCCCAAAACCTTTCTGCAACAACTGAACGGTCAGGGCTGTATGGCTGATCTCCTCAGGTTTCATCGACGGATGGCCCGGCTGCTCCAAGAATCAGGGCAATTCTGTAAAACGACAGTAAATGATTTGCTCATTGTGACTTACAACACACAAAGTGTGTTGGGTGCGAAAATGAGCATCCGATTTTTTGGCAGAAAATGCGGGAGGTGAGTTTTACGCGAACTTCTCCAGCAATAAGCAATCTGACACTGGCAGGAATTTTTCACGTCCGGAAGAATATGTAGCCGACCTAGCATGGTGGTAGATGCAGATTGTATGGGAGAATCATTCGACCATTCCGGATCGAATGAAACCCAGGTGTCCCTGACGGCAGCAGAGACTGAAGTTGCTGTGGATGCATTTCCGGGAAGTATTAGGGACTTTGTTATGGCTACGGATCTTCGACTCAAAGACCAGTTGCCGGAAATCACTGATCGGATTGTCGAATCGTATCGCGATTTTGCGACGACCCACCATCTGGGACATTGCCCATTGCCCAGCAGTGAAGCGGTTTACGAAATCGCGCAGGATCTTCAGGAGATTCTCTTTCCGGGATATCGTCGTCGGCAGAATCTGCATATGGGCAATGTGACGTATCACGTCGGCGATCTGGTCGACAGTCTCCATGATCGCCTGACCCAGCAGATTGCCCGTGCCTTAAGGCATGATTATCGTCGCCAGCATGGGATTTCCTGTGCTGACGAAGTTTCACACGATTTTGAAGCGCTGGCCCAGGCCAAAACCATCACGCTACTGGAATTACTGCCGCGTTTGAGAAGAACACTCGCGCTGGATGTACAGGCGGCATTTGATGGTGATCCTGCAGCCGGAAGTCTCGATGAGATCATCTTCTGCTATCCGGGACTGCATGCTGTCACGATTTATCGCCTGGCCCACGAATTGTATCTGCTCGATGTCCCGTTGATCCCCCGCATGCTGACGGAGTGGGCCCACAGCCAGACAGGAATTGACATCCATCCCGGTGCCACCATCGGACATTCCTTCTTCATTGATCACGGGACTGGGGTCGTGATTGGAGAAACCTGCGAGATCGCCAATCATGTCAAGCTATATCAGGGTGTGACTCTGGGGGCACTCAGCTTTCCGAAAGATGAACAAGGAAATCTGCTCCGTCGGCACAAGCGGCACCCCACAATTGAAGACCATGTGGTCATTTATGCCAACGCGACTGTCCTGGGAGGCGAGACTGTCATTGGCTCGCATGCCGTGATTGGATCAAGTGTTTCGCTCTCGCACAGTGTGCCGCCGAACACGATTGTGACCATTGAAAAACCATCGCTGCGATATCGTGAAGCGAGTTGAATTCGATCAGTGGGAGAGCCGCTGGCATGGATTCCCACCAGCGGCTTACCCTTTCGATGCCTACTCCTGGCGGGCTTCTGGCGCAGCGCTTCGGCCCTCAAGTTCCGCAGAATGGGCCAGAGCGAGTTGTAACTGGGCCGATGTCTGGACTCGACGAACTCCCTTGATTGTTTCCAGCAACAGGTAAATCCCGACGACAGTTACCACCAGACCTTGCATCAGTTGTGGCTGGCCATTCGCAAATTTTCCGAGGAGCAGCACACTTCCTGTGGCCAGCGCCCCTGCAGCAAGCATCCCCTTCACCAGCACCTGCATGCGTGAACGCTTCCAATGACTGCTCTTAACGGCAGTTCGAGCAGAGACATTTGCGACTTGCCGCATCGATTCCAGATGAGCACGGAATTCATCTTTATCGACTTTATGCCGGGGTTCTTCACTCCAGGTGACGGGGACTTCGGGGACTGTGGTCGCGACTTCCTGCACCAGTTTATGACTTGCCTGTGATGAGGCTGAAGATTCCACCGGTCGGCTTGTTTTGACAGGTGCTTCGGCCTTCTGTCCGTAGCGCCCCAGCAATCTGGCCATGTACGAAGCGACCGAATCTTCTTCTTCATCTGCGGTCTGCGCGGCGTCACTCGGAGTTGCTTCGCGACTTACGGCATTGGCCGAATGAGCATCTGCCGTGGCCATCGACTCACTGGGGGTGGTCGATGATTCTGCCGAGAAACGATGTGCTTCTGGCTCCTGCACGCCCCCATTCAAACCTCGCTCGGAAAAAGTTGCGGCTGAATCTTCTGCATGGGCAGCCATCGAGTCCCGTGGTTCGTGGGCGTGAACAGGTTCTGGACATCCAGCGGCTGAATCGTCGTAGCTTGCAAGCTCTGCTTCCTGCGATTCAGACTCTTCCACTGAAGGTCGACTGGCACCCAGATCCTGGATTCCAAAGAGTTGAGCCAGTTCTGCCCGGAGGCTAAGTGCCGGATCTGACACGGCAGAATCATTCGCCAATTGGTCATTCTTGCTCAACGAGGTGAGACTCGCAGGTTTCGCTGCCGGGATCTCGTCTTCGGGCTCATTCCACAGGCGGCGACTGGCGAGAGGTTCTCCGAAGGTCGACTCAGCAGGTTCTTCAAATTGCGACGCATCAGCCACGACTTCATTGGCCCAGGGGTTGATACTGGAAATATCAAACGCCGGCAAACTGTCCGCCTGATCTTCTGTTTCAAAATTGCCATCCAAAGATTCATGCAAACCCGAGGAGTGACCAACCGGAGTGAACTCATCTGTCGGGTGATAAGGCTCCAGAGGACTCAAATTACCAACAGGCGAGAATTCCTGTGAACCGGCAACTTCCAAAGCTGCAGCCGGGTCGACTGGCGTGGAAATCGTTTCTGAATGATCGACTTCAGGAACATACGACTCGCCGGGAGTTACCGGCAGCCAATCGACAGTACCTGGCATGATCGTCTCGGTATCACTCTCGATCAGGGCGTTCGGTTCGATCATCAAGTTCTCTGAAAAAATTTCAGAGTGATCAACAAGAGTGTCTTCCGCCAAGGCAGGCTCGGCTGAATGGCCATTAATCTCAGTATGATCAATGCCAGTGTCCTCAATCTTTGAATGAGATTGTGCTTCTGCTGTCTCTGCATACTCCGCAGGTTCATCCGAGATTGAGGGAGCTTCAACTGCTGCTGCAATTGTCTCCAAGGCAGTGGCAGCCTGCTCAGACGCAGGAACATCTGTCATGGGATCCAAAGTCGATGCGACGATCGCAGGTTGATTTTCAGCCCGGGTATCGATGTTTCCATCAAACGAATCAACAGCCGCTGGCACAACGGAATCAAGTTCTGAGGACGGAGAACTCACAACTTCTGGCGTCAACTGCGGTCCAGAGGCCATAGCTTCCAGCGAAGCCCGCTCCTGTTCGAGGGCTTCCATTTGCGCGCGGAGATCGGCTGTCGCCTTTCTCATCGATTCATCCCAGCGACTCCAGGTCTCTTCCTGTCGGGCCTGCTCTTCCTGAAGCGAAATTCTGGCAGCTTCAGCAATTTGTTCAATGCGGTTTTTCTCGCTGACTAACGCCCGCTCGCGAAGATCTAAAGCCTGATGACGCTCGTCGATCGCTGCTTCACGAGCGGCCTGTTCACTTTGTTGAATGGCCAACTGCGCCAGATCGTGCGCGAGTGTCGACCGCTGTAAGTCCATTTCATGCCGGGCACGCTGAAGCTCCTCTTCCTGCTGGACGAAAGCGGCTTTCAACTGTGACAGTTCAGAGTCTTTGGATGCGACTTCGGCTTCACGTCGGCTCAACGACTGCTCCAGGAGCGCTAACGCTTCACTGCGTGACTCCATGTCGGCAAGCTGCTTTTCGATCGCTTCCGCTTCGCTTTTCTGTGCCGCAAACTTCACCTGCCAGATCGCTTCGTCATCGCGAAGTTCTGCTTCGCGCCGTGCCAGTTGCAGCTCAAAATCAGTCAATGCCTGTTTCTGGATCGCCAGACTCTCGACTGCCTGAGCATGTTCGGCCTGGCTTTGCAAAAGGTTCCGCTCGAGTTGCTGTAGCGAGACCGTTTTCTCTTCGACTTGCTTCTGAAAAGTTTGTTCCGCTTCAGCCAGTTCGACTTGCCGCTGCAGCAGCTTGATCTGAGTTCTTTCAAGTTCTTTGCGCAAGGTCTGCTGGGCAGACTCTGTCGTCTCAATGGCCTGCATTCGCAAAGAAAACTCGGTCTCTCTGCGGACAAGTTGAGTGCGCAATCGCTCCAGTTCGGTACGTTGCTCAACGAGACGGCTGTTTTCTACAGCCAGCGTACGGGTTTGATCGAGGGCCGCTTGTTCAAGGTGCAACCTCTGTTCCATGACAGAGGCCAGCGTACGCTGCAATTCCTGTTTGATCACTTCCCGATCTGCGACTGCTGACTCTGGTTTCGGCTCGACTGAAGGTGAATTTTCGGCGGACTGAGTGACGTCGCTCGCGAGATCTTTTTCCAGCCGATCATCGGAGATCGACAGACTCGAAGCTGAAGAGCTGGCAATTTCCGAAATGAGATTTGTTTCTGTGGCTGGCAATGAGACGGCTGAAATTGCTGTCACTGGCAAAACTGTCGGTGCGTCACTAACGACCGATGGATTGGCTACTGGTCCGTTGGACGCAGAATTTTCGGGTACAAACTGGAGGAGTTCATCAGCCGTGGCCGATCGAAAGCGGAATGTCCATGGCCCGATGGTGAGCCGATCATTCGGCTTGAGTGTCGCTTCCCGGACGGGCCCATCATTGATCCAGGTTCGGGAATCCCAGGCTTTTACGATAGCCGATGAGGGCCCCACAATCAGCAGGCAATGCTGAGCACTGATCCCTTCATTCGAGAGCTGCAAGGTGGCCTCTGGTCCGCTCCCGAGTACATGTCGCCCTCGACGAAGAATCCAAGGTGCCCCACCTAATGTCGGCACGAGCACAAATGCGCCAACAGTTTCCGCTTCACGAGGTTGAAATGCGATCGGGGCCATCAATGTCGTCACTCTGGAACTCCTCAATCAAGAACCGCTGGGAAGTATGCGCAATACAACCCACCATGAGCCCTATAGCTTCTGGATGTCTCACTGCGCGCGTCATGTTGCCCGTAAGCAACATTTCCAGTTTCAGCCAGAATGACTTTTCCAGTTGTTCCGATTTTGACGATTCATAGATCGGCCATTGAACCACGGACCTGGTCGCCTAATAATGCAGCTAGTGAATTGATGACATGGCGACTCAACAGGTGGAACGCAAACTGGGCAACCCAGCCTTTTAAGAGTGTGAGTCTATGGCAGGCTGGTTCAGCCAATCTTCGAAATCTGCTCAATCGGTTCCACCGGTCGCAGTCCCCTTTGAAATTGCCTGTGGATGTGGCAACACAATCACGGGAGAACGCTCCGCTTCCCATCAGTTCATCCCTTGTGTGCAATGCGGACAGAAAGTCTTTGTTCTCCCGGCGAATGTCTATCCACCAGTGGCGACGACAAAGACTCTCTCGAAAGCCCAGCCGGTGAGTTCGCAAAACTCAGGTGATGATCCGGAACTGAACGAAGCCTTAATGGCTTCGACCGCTGGTGAGGCCCCCATCGTCAAAGGTGCTAAAGCGATTGGCCGGAAGGTGAAGCCACCTCCAGTGCCGATCACCTTACCTCAGGATGCAGCACCACCCGAACCTTCGGCTGTCGAAAAGTTGATTGCCAGTTGGGGGAAACGCCTCCATCAGCTCAAATCGTCCTGGCGCATCTGGCACTCGATCGTGAGTGCCACGGCACTCGTTCTGGTGCTGACAGGATTGGTACTCTGGAGGCAGTCGGCCATTGCCTCCGCCAAACTGCGAGTTGATGTGGCCACTGAAGCGGGGATCAAAGCACTCAAAGAAGGAAATTTTCCTGAAGCCAATCGACAACTGACGGATGCCGTCACAGCACTTAACCTTTTGGGAATTCAAACAGACACCTCGCGAATGGTGCGGCAATATGCTGCCGAGGCCCGGGCTGCTGCAAATCTGGTGGAGATTCCTTTTGAGGAGGGATTACCAGACCTTCGCGGGCCGCAGTTTTCTAGAGAACTCAAGGATAGTGTCCGTCGAAACTATGCCGGAAAGTGGCTGATTTTCGACAGTTACGCAGAACGTGACCGGTCGGAGCCTGAGACAAACGGCTGGAGATTTGATCTCCCGTTACAGGTTGCCGGCCGAAAAACGATTGTGCTGCTCAATCCAGATCGGATGAGATCAAGTTTTCCCAGTGGCGATGAATCGCAGCGAATGATTGTGGCTGGGCAGATACAGGAGATTGAAGTTCCCGCAGATCGGCCTGAACTGCGTATCCGACTCAGAGGCGATACTTTCTCACTGTGGGCGCATGAGGAAGTGCTGCAGACGCTGGGGCTCGATTCCATTGATCCAGATCTGAAAAAAGAAACCGCGGAGATTCTTGAACGTCAGATGGCAGCGATGGGCTTCAAGAGCACCGGGCAGACGCCTCCCGGAGCTGATCAAGCTGGCGAGAACAATTCCGGTAAGAAGGCGTCATCGCCATGAGAATCGCTCATTTCATGAAGGCCAGACGTACCATGGCAGGATTGATGGGATCGTTACAGGCTCCTCGACTGTCCGTTGTGTTTGCGATTGGCTTGCTTTGCCTGGCCACGACATGCCAGATCGAAGCCAGCGAAGAAGCCTGGTCTACGCAGCATTTCAATGATCTGAAAGATCGCTGGGATAGCCTGGTTGATGTTCCGGTAACGATCGAAGGGAGAATCACCTCGCTATCGAAAAATTCAATGCGACTGGCTCGATGCGCGATGCCATTTGTTCTCAAAGAAGAAGATGCCCGGCAGGTTTCCAGTGGCAAGAGTGTGGTTGTGCGAGGGACGGTCCGCAAAGAGAAAAACACGGACAAACTTCTGTTTGATGTTTCCAAAGTCAGCGTGGTTGCGGGCGATGGCGAAAAGTATCGCATTCGAGCCGGAGAGATTCGTGCCGGCGAAGCTCAGCCGTGGTATGAACTGGCTGACTGGGCAGAAAACCGAGCCACTTTCTTTGCTGATACCGAGCTTAAGGTATTGGCAGACAGTGCCCGCATGCGGGGGTTGCAGACAGAAGCTCGAATTCTCAACCCGCGAACCCCTGAAGCCCTGGAAAGTTTGGCCAAGAAAGCCCGCGAATTGAAGCTCGATGAACGCTTCGCGATGGAATTGCAATTCGAAGGAATGTGGCTCCAGGTCACGACCATGATCCGCGATGGACAGCCAGATCCGGCTGCATTGGCCAGCACTGTCATGCAGATCAGTCGCAAGTTTCCCGGGGCGGAGACTCCCTTAGCGAAATGGATTGCTGTTGATCTGCAGAAAGCCGAAGTTCTCAATGAATATGCTGCCGCCGACGATGCAAACCGAAAGTTGTGGCATCGCCAGTTGATGATCGCAGCGACAGCGGCGGAAATTCAGGCACGTTTACTGTCTGATGGCAGGAATGGGGTCGAGCTGGCAGAAGAATGGCGAATCCGTCTTCCGGAAAGGGCAAATGAAAGCCAGAGTTTTCTCGACCGCTACGATGCATTTCGAATGGCCCGGCTCAAGACGATGACTCGCGAAGAACTCCTGGCGTTTACCAAGGATCTCGAAGCGCGGAAAAAAGCCGACATCGCCACTCAGGCTCGCCGGGCATGGATGGAACATCGTGCGGAACTCTCCATCCCGCAAGGTGGTGCAGGTGTCGTCCGCATGGCTGAAAATCACCGCGCGATCTACAACGATGAACAAGGTGCGATTGCCATCCTGCAAAATGGCTGGCTCAAGTTTCCTGAGGACAAAACCCTTCGCGAAGCATTTGAAGGATTGGGTTATCGGCTCAGTGGAAATCGCTGGACGCGAGAACTCTCAACAGCCAACTCAGCCGCAACGACTTCAGCGAAAGCACCAGCAGAATTAGCGCAGGGCATGACGATGGAACAGGCCAAAAGTCTGCTGGGTGCTCCACCTCGACGAACACGGCTGATTTTAGGCAGCGGGCCGATTGAACACTGGATTTACGGCGAAGGGGCGAATCGACTGATTCTTGAATTCAAATCGGGGCCCGGTAATTCACTGCGTTTGAATTCCTTCTATACCGATACGAATCGATAGTCGTGTCGTTTGAAATCAGTCAGCCACAATCCGTTTGGCCTTCATCTCGAATCGAGGTAGAACACCCGGTTCGACCAGTTCGATCGTGGCTTCAAAGTGATGCCGCTCTTTGATCCGCTGGCGGATTTTCATGGCGCAACTCTGACATGCTGCCTCACTGAGACCGCGCCGGCATTCGATCCGTATACTCACTTCCTGCATCTGCCGGTGAGAATGAACTCGAAGCTGGAATTCTTCCACTTCTGGTATCGAGCGAATGATTTCTTCCAGACTGGAAGGGAAGACGTTGTTGCCACGGATAATCCACATATCGTCTGTGCGGCCCTCGATTCCACCAATGAGCCTGACGAAAGGGGGATCGCCTTCGACGCGCTGCCACGATGGTGTGACAATATCTCCTGTGGCGTAACGCAGCAGTGGCGAGCCGACTCGTCCCAGATTCGTGATGACCAGTTCTCCGGATTCTCCTTCGACAACAGCTCGGCGAGTCTCGGGATGGAGGATCTCGACGATGCATTCTGTCTCAAGCACAGATAACGAGCCGGGATCATGTTCGGTCTCCATGGCCAGCGGGCCCACCTCAGTCATGCCCCAATGATCAAAGACTCTGGCATTCCAGGTGGATTCGATCAATTGTCGGGTCGCTGGGATATTCCCACCGGGTTCACCGGCTACGAGAATCGCGCGAATCGACGATTTTGCTAGGTCGATCCCTTGCTGTCTGGCTACTTCGGCTAGCCGGAGTGCATAAGTCGGAGTACAGGCGAGGATGGTGATCTGATTTTCATCGATGAGTTTCAGACGAGCTTCACTGCTCATACCGCCGGCTGCCAGACACAGATTTCCCATCTGGGTAGCCCCTTCGAAGCCTGCCCAAAAACCTAGAAACGGCCCAAAAGAAAAGGGGAACATCAAGCGATCTGTCACTCGAAGCCCCATGAGCGCATAAATCTGCTTCCAGCACGACATGATCCAGGCCCATGATTCTGGCGTATCGAGCCAGCGTAATGGTTTCCCTGTGGTCGTGCCGGAGGTCTGATGTAACCTCGCATAGTCCGAAAGTGGAAACGAAAGATTGGTGCCATAAGGAGGGTTCTGTAACTGATCTTCCACCAGCTCGGCTTTGCGAACGATGGGAAGTCGATCCAGCAGGGCTCGCAAGTTTTCCGCAGTCGGAGGGATGGACGAAATGTTGTCCGATGTCCACTCCGCTGATTTGAGCCTGGGCTGCCAGAAGACATTGCGCTCCAATCGACCGACAAGTTCGGCCAAACGCTGGAACTGCTGGTCGAGAAGTTCTTGCCGATTCGATGGGAAGGAGACATTCATCCGCTGGGACCTTTTCACGGTTGTCAGACGATGGGCTTACCAATCTTTCACAGGAATCTTGCAAAGATCTACCACACAGTCTGGTTTCATCGTGCGTAGCCTCTAAGTGAGGGATTCAAACCCGCCCAAAGTCACTCTCTCAAAGCGCCGGCCAACACTTTCACATTCCTTCAATTATACAAACACTGAAGTTGCTTTTGCTCTCAGAAACCTCTTGCAAGCCTATTGCATTAAGTGTGTTGCTTGGTAGGCTAATGTTGTTGAAGGATTTGTCCTTATCATTTCGGATTACCCACTGAGAGTCAGCCCATGTTCACGATAAATGCTGCAGGCTTATCAAAGATTTCGCCTGCAAAACATCATATCCGCAAAGGATTTACCCTGATCGAACTGCTGGTGGTGATTGCGATTATCGCCATTTTGATCGCTCTCTTATTGCCAGCAGTCCAGCAGGCTCGCGAAGCGGCCCGTCGGTCACAATGTGTCAACAATCTTAAACAATTGGGATTGGCACTGCATAACTATCATGACACACACGGTGTTCTGCCACCGGGCTGGATTGGAGTGGATGCAGCCACTCGGCAGCCGCATGCCGAAGATGGTGTCTCCGGATTTTCGTGGGGTACCATGATTCTCCCGATGCTGGATCAGACACCGCTTTATAACCGTATCAACTTTTCTGACTCATGCATGAGCACTGCAGGTAATAATAACCAAGCGCTGCTCCGTACGATTCTGCCAGCCTTCCGCTGCCCCTCGGATAGTGGCCCGCAAACGTGGCAGATCTTCGATGAAGCGACTGGCGCCACTCCATTGGCAACTCTGGCAAATGCCAACTATGTCGGAGCTTTCGGTAATTCAGTCCAAGGATATACAAACTACTCATGGGAAGATGACATTGAAGACAACGGGCCAGACCATCAGATTCGCGGGAATGGAATGTTCTGGCACAACAGCAATGTCCGCTTCCGTGATGTCAGCGATGGACTCAGCAACACAGTTTTAGTGGGTGAGCACAAGACCGACTTGCTTCCAGACCCTGCGGAACCTGACGAGCAGTGGTTCAGCACCTGGGGAGCCGTGATTCCTGAAGGGGCCGAAGCGATTGCCCGCGTCCTGGGTCTGGCCGACCATACGCCAAACCATCCGTCGACTCACCTGGATGATTTCAGCAGCCCGCATGTGGGCGGGGCTCACTTTCTCTTCGGAGATGGTCGCGTGCGATTCCTGACCGAGAATGTCGATCTGGGGTTGTTTAAAGCCATCAACACCCGCGCCGGTGGTGAGGTGGTTGGCGAATTCTAATCGCCCAATAATGGCATTCGACATAGCGATGATCACCAGGAAACAGACCATTTGTGGTCTGTTTCCTGCATTTACGGCTATGCAATAAGCATCAAAAACAGTGCTTCAGGGTAGTCTGGTGAGAATCTGATCAACGGTACGCTGGCGACTGCCAGTTGGAACCTTGGCGGGAAAGCCGTACCAGATGAGGCCCACGATGCGGTGGTTTTCTGGGTCTAGACCGCAAGTCTTGGCGAACTCTGCTTGCTTCGTGATCTCGCCAGTGGACCATTTGCTGGCAATCCCGCGTGACCACAGGCTCAAAGTGAAATTTTGAATCGCACAGGCACAGGCCGCATAATCTTCTTCGGCAATCTCCGGGTTGTCGGCGATTTTGCAACCAACGACCAGCCAGCCGGGAATTTCAGCCCACTGTTTTCGCTTGGTGGCAGCAAATTCGGCCCCTTTACTGGCTGTGAGAATCTGATCGTTCAAGGTCAGTACTTTTTCAATCGTTTCAGGCCCCAGATCGACAAACAGCCATGGTTCTGTCCGCCGATGGTTCGGAGCCCAGCGGGCCACTTCGACCGCTTCGAGCAGAGCTTCCTTAAGCCCGTGGGACTCCGGCAAAAACGCACCTATTGTGCGACGAGTAGCCATGAGTTCCTGAATCGACCTGGACACATCGGATGGGGGCAATAAAGACTCAGTCATAACAAACGCAAATCCTGCAAATAACGGGAGAACCTCATGCCCTACCAACAAGCAGCAAGGTCACCGGCTCAGGGCTTTTTCACGGCTGGTTCCGGGAGTGAGGCGACTCGAATCTCAAACAATTGAGGCCAGTTCTTCCCGGTGACAAACAGCCGGCCTTTCACAGGATCATAAGCGATTCCATTAAGAACTGCCTCCTGGTGAGGACGACGATTGGATGGAAACAGATGACTCAGATCGATCCATCCAATCCCCTCCCCGGTGCGAGGGTCAATTCTCAGGATGAGATCACGATGCCAGATATTGGCCCAGATTTCGTTTCCCACGGTCTCCAGTTCATTGAGATCGGAGACCGCTCGACCATCGGCACGGACCGAGATTTTTCTTAATACTCGAAATGTCTCAGGTTCCAAAACCTTGAGCACAGAGGAACCATCACTCATGACCAGATGTTCGCCCCAGCGAGTGAGACCCCATCCCTCACCGGCATAACGGATCGTCGTTTTGTATTCGAGAGTTGCTGCGTCAAACACAAAGGCTTCGCGATTTTTCCAGGTGATCTGAATCAGTTGGTCACCCCGTTTGGTGAGCCCCTCACCGAAATACTGATCGTTCAAGCGAACAATCTTTTGAACTTTCCCGGTTTCCAGATCCACAATCCGCAACGAAGAACTTCCAAACAGGCCGGTACTTTCGTAGAGAGTACCGCCTTCGACCACCAAGCCCTGGCTGAAGGCTTCTGGATCATGTGGGAAAGCGGCCACAACCTCGGCCTTTTCGACAGGCAAGACTCGATCTCGCGAGTGAGCCGTCGAGTGATCGCAAGCGACCTGAGTCCACATGCAGCACAGGGCAACAATGAGCGACCATTCCCTGGAAAATTTGATTGGCATGTGAGCTCTCATTGCTGCCGCCAGTTGAACCTAAAATCTGCTTTTCCTCTTTGGTCATACCCGAAACCCAAGGATCAAACCAGACGAACTGAGGCTTTGAAATGGCCAAGGTGTGATCGACGACACAGTCATCCAGGCAATTGATCTGAGAAGAGATGAATGTTGACTGGCTGAAAACTACTGGTCGAGTTGGCGACTGAAAATGTAAAATTCAGCAGTAACACGTCTTCTCAACAGAAGTAAACTCGAATATTTCACGTCCGTCGGTTCATTTTGACGGACGACAAAAAGAGAACCTGATGGCTGAACTTGACGCAACGATGCTGACACAGGGTGAACTTTCACACATGCTGGGTGAAAATGTCGTCCTCGACACAGTGGCCAATTATGTGATTGCCGGTCGCCTCGTGAGTGTGAACGGCGTTTTTGCGACATTGGCCGATGCTGATGTTCACGATCTGCGAGACTCGAAATCGAGCCGAGAGTTATATGTGATTGAAACCCGAAGGTTGGGAATTCGAGTCAACCGCAAACAGGTCCTCGTTCGGTGGCAGGAGGTGGTGGCTCTTTCCTGCCTGGCAGACGTTGTAATCTAGCCAGATTCCATCTTCACAAATGCACAATACGCAGAGATTACCGGGTTCGTTTCTGTTCCTGAAGTCCGAGGACCGCATAAGTTTGATTCTAGCGATTCAGAGGCCACGAATTGCGGTAGAATTCAGGCATCGACACCCCACGACTGGCAAACCTTAGTCAACCGAAATACCATAAGTGGCAGAAACGACGAAGAGATTGGCTATGGCGGAGCGATTGTTTCCATCACGGAAAGAAGGTCCGTTTGAGACAATTCTGGTCAGCACGATTGGCCATCATCGATCGTTGTATACACCATGTGGCATCCCTGACGAATTCCATCCTTTGACGACACCAAAGCTATGCTGCTGATCATTATTCGAATTCTGTATGCGGTCATCTGCGCGGGAGCCATTGCATCCTTCGTGGCACCTTCCAGCAATCCACCGTCATTTATCGGGGATTATCCATTCCTCTGGTTTGTCGGCCTGATGCTCTTTACACAGGCCTTCACGCTGGCCGATTTACTGATCCCCCGCAAACGACTGGATCTGATTTCTTCGATCTACTTTGGACTGCTGATTGGTGTCCTCCTCTGCTATCTCCTTTCGGTGGCACTCGAACCACTCAGCCTGTTGCCCTATGTGAAAAGTGCAGTGATTGGCCTGGGACTGATTGTGCTCCCTTACGTTTGTATTTCGCTGCTGTTGCAGACACGCAACGATTTCCGTTTTGTGATTCCTTACGTCGAGTTTGTGAAAGAAATCAAAGGGGGCCGGCCTCTGGTGGTGGATACCAGCTCGCTGATTGATGGCCGCATTGCCGATCTGGCAGAAACAAAACTCTTCGACACAGAGATGATCGTCCCGAGCTTTGTTCTGGAAGAGCTTCAGGAAATTGCCGACAGCAATGACAAATTGCGACGCACACGCGGGCGTCGCGGCCTGGATGTGCTGACCCGTCTGCAGCAGAACTCAAAGGTCGACATTCGAGTCGAAGAGGTGAAAGAAAAAAACCCCGAAGGTCTGACAGTCGACCAGAGAATTGTCGGACTGGCCAAACAGCGTGGTGGCCGTGTGCTGACCAACGACTTTAATCTGAATAAAGTTGCCAGTGTTCAAGGTGTGGATGTCATTAATCTCAATGATGTCGCGAATGCATTAAGACCCAGATACCTCCCAGGCGAGCAGTTGCGAATCAAGATCATCCGTGAAGGTGAAGCTTACGGCCAGGGCGTCGGGTATCTCGATGATGGTACGATGGTGATCTGCGAACAGGGGGCAGCATACCTGAACCGTGATATTGACGTTGTTGTCACGAGTGTGCTCCAAAACAGTGCAGGGCGAATGATTTTTGGTCGTATGCAGGGCACCCCTGCCCCCGTTCCTGCGAAAAGCGTCTAAAAGATTCCACGTGTGGTGCGAGTCCGTCTCAAACCACCTGCAATCAGGCCAAATGGTTGGGGATCTGCTGGATATCAATCGGTGTCGGATGAAAACAGGATACTCAACATTTGCAGGATGTGATCCAGGCTCGCCATGCTCAATGTGAGTGTTTTCTGCATCTTTGCCAGCTATCTTGTGGCCTTTGGCTTCGAGTTGACACGATTGCGTGGCCAGGGCTGGTTGGCGCGAACACTGACTCTGGGCTTCGCGACTGCCGGGCTTCTGGCTCATACCCTATATCTGCTGGCAAGAGCCAGTGCCGAGAATTTGCCACCATTACTCAGCTCTTCGCATGACTGGCTGCTGGTTCTGGCCTGGCTGCTGATGGTGCTGTATCTGGTCCTGACAATTGTCGATTCGCAACTGGCTGTCGGAATCATTTCGTTTCCGTTGATTATTGGCCTCGTGGCCACATCATGGCTGCTCCCAGAGACATCGGCCCGGAGTTGGGATCCTTTAAGATCGTGGGCCATGCTGCATGCCAGTTCGCTGGTACTAGGGACAGCAGCCGTCCTCGTCGGATTTGTCATCAGTCTGCTCTTTTTGTGGCAGAATGAACGCCTCAAACAGGGGGCCATTGCCAAACGCAGTTTGAGCTTACCAAGCCTCGAACAACTGGCGCGACTCAACTTATGGGCGATTTCGACAGCCGTTCCACTGTTAAGTGTGGGAGTCCTTTCAGGCATCATCCTCACGAACTGGACCTCCGAAAATGTATGGATCGACCCTGTGGTTCTCGGCGGCACGATCGGCTGGGCATTGATTTGCGGCTTGCTGACGTGGCAACTCTCTCGAACACGCACGCCGGGCCGGAAGGTGGCTGTCGCCACAGCGTGGTCATCGGGGCTGTTACTGCTCGCTTATGTTGGATTGCAGGTTCTGACATCGGCTGCCGGTGTGAGTTCAGTGCATGGAGCAAAACCTGTCAAAGTGGCTCCTCAAGCAGTAACTCTTCCCACAAAGTCTGCAAACGAGGAGGGACAGAAATGAACCTCCATGTCGTCTCCTGCAACCATCAATCCTCAGGATTGGCGATTCGTGAAAGACTCGCTTTTTCCAGTGCCGAAGATATCCAGCGGGCTTATCAGGAGTTCCACGAGCGGTTCCCGACCTCCGAAGTCGTGTTCCTTTCGACCTGTAATCGTGTGGAAGTCTATGCAGCGAACACCGAAGAAGATCCTGCCGTCGTCAGGCAGAATCTGGCATCGTTTCTCTCTGAGTTTCATCACGTTCCACTGGAAGAGTTTTCTGAGGAACTGACCGAACATACTGGCCCGGAAGCGGTGCAGCATTTGTTTCAGGTCGTGTCGAGCCTGGACAGCATGGTGCTCGGTGAGCCGCAAATCGTGGCACAGGTGAAAGAGGCTTATCGTAAAGCAGACGAAAACGGAAGTTGCGGCGCTTTGACGCATGCTCTGTTTCAAGGTGCCATCCGCACATCCAATCGAGTGCGTACAGAGACCAGACTTTCCAACGGTCGAGTATCGATTGCCAGTGTCGCTGTCGGGGAATTCGGGAAGAGCATCTTTGATACGTTTGCCGACAAACTCGTCGTCGTGATCGGTGCCGGCGAGATGGCAGAAGAGACGCTCCGATACCTGGCCGATGAAGGTGTGCAGCAGGTCATTGTCGTCAACCGCAGCCGAGATCGTGCCGAGCGTCTGGCAGAAAAGTACCGGGGGCAAGTCGCCGACTGGCAGCAACTGGACGAATGGCTGGGGAAAGCGGACGTGATTGTCAGTACCACGGGTGCCGATGAACCGGTGGTGACGATGGCACGTTTTGAATTGGCACGCAGCAAGCAGAACCGCTACAAGCCCGTGTTTATCATTGACCTGGGAGCTCCCAGAGATTTTGACGCGAAGATCGCTTCGCTCGATGATGTTTATCTGTATGACATTGACAGCCTGCAGAAAACCTGCGACCGCAACCGCAAACTGCGTCAGGCCGAGGTGGAAAAAGCAAATCGCATCATCGAGGAAGAAACTCAGCGGTTCATGAGTGAGTTTTACAGCCGGGCGGGCGGTGCGATCGTTAAACGCCTGCGCGACGACTGGCATTCGATCAGCCAGCAGGAATTGCAGAAGCTGTTTTCAAAACTTTCGCATCTGCCTGCCGAAGACCGAGATGCGATTGAACGCACAGTCGCCAGAATCGTGAATAAACTGCTGCACCCGCCGCTGGAAGCGCTACGCGACGAATCAAAAGGTGGTTCGCCAAATGGCCTGCTCGATGCTCTATCGAGGCTCTTCCGCTTGCGGTGAAGTACGATGTCCTCTCGTCAGAGCCGGGTGGCGTAATGATCGCGACCCGGCTCCGAAATCACGGCGAAAGGCAGCCCACTCATGAGTAAGGCTCAATAAGCCTTACCCATTTTTGCGTCAAAACGACTATTCGTTGTGGAACTTCTCATGACAGGCTTCGCAGCGTTTCATCCCTTCAGCGAAGACTGTTTTGGCTTTTTCGAGATCCTTGGATCGCATGGCGGTCGCAGTCTCAGTCATTTCCTTTTGGAAGTTCCCCGCTAATTCCTGCCAGTAGGGTTTATCGGCTGCGTTTTTCACTTCGTGGGTATCTGCATAAGTGGCCACAGCCAGTAAAGCCAGAGCAGTGGCATCACGGGCCTCTTCTTCGGGCTTACGGAGTCTTTTCAGAGATCGGCGGACGGCGGCAGCGCGCGAGTTCATTTCTTCCATCGAGGGATGCATTTTGGTGAGCTTGCCCCAATCGGCCTCGGGTTTGGCATCGGCTACCAAGCGACCAGCGACAGCTTCTGTGATCATTTTCTGGCCTGCTTGAGCTTCCGCCAAGGTTTTGCTGCGAGCCACTTGTATGGCCCCCTGACGAATGGAAGGTGCTGCCGACTTCAGTGAGCTGGCCTCGGGATGTTCGACAATCGCTTGCGAGACGACCGCCAACAGGCTGGCCCCCTGCTTCCAGACTTTGGCATCTTTCTTGTAAGTTTCTTCCGATTCCAGAGTTTTACCGATCGTAGCGATCAGAGCTTCAGCTTCGGCATTGAGATCGCTAACGGGAGCAACATTCGCGATGGGGATCGGGCTCTCTGCTCGAGCGACGCTGGAAACGCCTGCGATGCAGGCCAGAGCCATCGTGCTCTGAAGCAATCGACTGGCAATGATTGAAACCACGGGGTTCGAGAAAGATTTCGGCAGCACGGGTGTTCTCCTCAATGCGAGATTTCTTAAAGCGGTTGGTTAAAAGAGTCTCAAACTCGACTAAGATTGTGGGGGTGTTAGTGCATGTCCGCAAGTGCCGGTCAGAGAGTTCAACTGAAAAGTGAATTTCCGTTGATGGCGTAACCCGCAGGGATACCGAACGAGATGATCTTCGGAAGACAAATGCCACTGAATCTTGTCGCCGTCTGGTGCAGATCACTCAGTACACTCCTGCACTCGGGTGTGGCTCTGATTCGAGCGTTGGAACTTGCCGGCAAGCGGGCGGGCGATCAACGTTTCGGGCCTGTCACTCAACGATTGATTCAGGAAGTGCGGTCTGGCAATGGATTATCCGAAGCCTTGATCGCTGAAGGCTCCACATTTCCGGCTCTGCTGGTGGATATGGTCAGTGTGGGTGAACAGACGGGGAATCTTCCCGAAGTTCTGACGTCACTGGCTGGGCATTTCGATCACCAGGTGCAAATGCGACGCACTTTTATCGCCGCCATCACCTGGCCTCTCCTCCAGGCTGTCGCTGCCATACTGATTGTGGCCATTCTGATCGTCGTCCTGGGGATCGTCGCTCAGGTCACCGGTTCATCACCACTCGATGTTCTCGGTGTGGGGTTGACGGGAACAACCGGTGCAGTGGCCTGGCTGAGTGGTTGGGCCATGCTGCTGGTGGCCGGTTATATCGGCTGGGAGATGATCAATCGCATGGGACAAAGAGGGGCCTTTGACCGATTACTGCTGACGGTCCCTGTCGTGGGCCACTGCCTGAGATCGTTTGCTTTGTCTCGTTTCTCCTGGGCGTTTGCCATTACTCAGAATTCGGGCATGATGATTGGCCCGAGTATCACGGCCAGTCTCAAAGCCAGTGGTAATGGCGCTTTCGCTGCGACTGCACCAGAAATCAATGCGATGGTCATGTCGGGAGAGGAGTTATCGGATGCCCTGCAGGCCACGGGGTATTTTCCCACGGATTATCTGGAAATGATTCGCGTCGGTGAGTCTTCGGGAACTGTTCCCGAAGTGCTGGAGAGAATGGCCCCTCAACTGGACGATGATGCCAGACGCAGCCTCGCTCAATTGACGATGGCCTTCAGTTCAGCCATCTGGGCCACTGTGGCGATCATGATCATCGTCCTGATCTTCCGCGTCTTTTCGATCTACCTGGGTTTGATCAATGGCGCACTCAAGGATATCTAGGCTGACCAGAGATGGTCGATGCGCTTTCGACTTCAAATCAAACCTTGGAAGCGTGGTGACGCTGCCGGTTTGTATCGAGCAGGCTTTCAAGACGATCCAGCCGGTCATCTAATGACTGAGCCGTTGCGGCATCAACGACATCGTCCCCGAAGCGAACTTTATAGAATAACTCGGTCAGTTCTTCAGGGAGTTTCAAGACAGATTCGTCATGGAGTCGCTGCGACAGTTTGTGAGTCACCTGCAGTGCAAACTCTCTCTGGGTCTGAGCTTCATCCCGTTTCAAGCCAGCCTGAGCGATGACTTTCTGGAATCGCTCGTAAAATTCGACAACTTTGCGTTCGACTTTTCGCTTCTGGGAATACTTTGAGAACCCCTTCAGAGAAAGTTTGATGCCGTATTTGAGGACATACAACAGTCCCGTGAACAAGACGAGAATAATCAGCAACCTCAACATACCACCGACAGTGAGCCACTCCTTGGGTGACGCCAGAATCGAGAAGAGGCCGTACAGAAGGCTCTGAATGCCACCAGTGCGATCCTTTAACTGACCACCCAGCGATGCCACCCAATCGCGCAGCGGGCCGTAGACCCCCTGCTCCTGGTCATTCAGAGTGACATTCACCACATAGCGAGACCAGAACATGGAAATCTCGCTCGACATGGCCTGCCAGAAAGTCATTTTGCCACCGATGGTCTCCAGTTCTGTATTCCGCTCTGCGACAGGCGTGGCATCAAAAGTGCCCCAGAAGAACTTGCCATTCGGTTCAGTGAGAAATGCCTCCACCCAGACGTGAGCATGCCGCTGCTGGACTTCAAATCGGCCATTGAGAGGGTTCGTATCTCCTCCTTTGAACCCACTCACTAAACGTGAGGGAATTCCGGCAGCCCGCAGCATGAGTGCGAGGGCTGTATTGAAGTATTCACAATGCCCTTCCTTGCGGTTGATAAGAAAATCGATCACGGGATCAACCGTCAGATCCACGCGGGCCTGTTTGAGTGTGTACTTGAAATTCCCACTGTCGCGCAACCACGATTCAAGTGCGACCGCCTGCTGGACAGGAGTCAGTTTGCTGCCCACCTGTCGGGTTTTTTCTTCAAGAATGCGTTCGACAATCGGACGAATCGCGGCGACATCGTCATTGAGAATCAGCAGGTCTTCCAGATAATTGCGCGAAAGATACTCCTGCCAGAGCCTCGACGAAACCGGCATGATGGCAAAGGGCTGCACAACAGCGGGCATGGGTGCCGAGTACGCAGTATAGCCAATCCGTTCCGCACTTCCCGAACGTCCCACGCTATCGCGTGTCAGCACAGAAGTTGTGGTATGCTTCACAACCCGACGGCGTTCGGAACCATCAAGATCGCAAGCCCTCACATCGCCAATGACAAAGAGTAGATCAGTCCCAACTGGCTCCAGAACATACTCCTGACGCACTGCCGGTTCCGCGAGAATGCGTGGTAATGGATCCTGGGAAGAAAAGACCACATCGGCCAGCCATTGGCTTGATTCGTAGCGGCTCAGCACAATGCCTCGAAAGAGGGGTTCGGCATAACCAAGTCGCTCACAATACTGATTGACATCGATTTCCCGATCTGTCTCGGAATCGAACAACCTCACCTGAAGCACAGGTGTTGAATTTTCCAGAATCTCGCCCAGTGAGCCCAGTTTCACCTGAGACGTAAAGCCCGTCATCGTATTGCGGCCCAGACTTCCCACTGGACCATCGGCTTCATCACCCAATGATAAGCGAGGGCCAATCCATACTCGCGGCACAAGCGTAAAGAACACTCCACTGAGCATGAGCGACATGCTCGCAATGGTCATGACGCCGAGGATGAAACGCGGAGTGACCCACCTTGCCGAACCATCGTGACGAATTGTGCTCCAGGTTTCACTGGGCATGATCACGGAAGCAGTCGTGATGGATAGGGAAGAACCTGCCAAAGGAGTTCGAGCCACTGGTTCGCGTCGTCCGGATTCAAATTGCTGATTGGCCTGATGCAAAGAAAAAATTGCCAGCGACCACATCGCCACTACGGAATAAAGGACGAGCATGCCACCGTACCAACTGTCGTTCGTCAGAACGGAGGCGACAGCCACCTGCAATAAACTCAGTGCCGCCATAGCCCAGTATTGTCGATTGGTTTTCTTTTGCAGCAGCACGATCCAGTTGAGATAAACCACCAGATGAGCACCAGCCAGAAGCTTTCCTTCGCGGTCACCAACGGTGAATTCAATAGCTGCAACCAGAAAGGCCACGAGCCCCAGAGCATTAGCGACGGGAACAGTGACCATCCATTTTTTGTAATGCTCAGTCAGCATGTAGCCGACCATGGCCACAAGAATCGTGAGATAAGGGATAAAGTTGCCCTCAGCTCGGCCCAGAATAAAGCCCGCCAGACAGATCGTGCCATACAGACTGGCATGAAAGACAGTTGTCAGCGGCATTGAAACATCCTTTGCAATCCCTGCGGAACGTTGTGCAATACTGATACGAGAAACAGATGGAAAAGGCGTGTTAAAAAATGAGAAAGCCGGTTTGTCCAAAGCGGCAGGCATGGCGCAAATCGAGACATACCAACAATCAGCCGGCCACCATTTCCGACGGATTTCATTGCGAGAACTCTGTTACAGAATGCACAATTTCCTGTGTGTAATCCATCCTGTTTCGGTGAAGCCATCAGGATGATGCGCGGGAGCCGTAATATCCCTGGGCAGTCAGCGATGTTTCCTGCTGCACACGCTTCACAATGTGATCAACCTCGGCATCCGAGAGTGGTGTGACAATCGCTTCGGCAGGTGGTCGTGCGACTGTGTAAACCTGGACCAGAGAAATCTGGCCACCTGCGGCAAGAATGCCTTTTAAGCGGCCCAGCCAGGCAGATATTTCTGCTTCTGTCGGAGGCACACCGGCCACATTCATAAACAGGGCCTGAATCACGACCGGCCAGCGGAGCGAGACATCGAGAATGTTCTCCAGAATTCTCGCAAAGGGAATGCGAGTTCTTTCAATCAGGTGATAATACTCTTCAGTCCCGGCATCGAGCTTGGCCCAGATCTCTCCCTGATGAGCCATCAGCACCGCCAGTCCGCGCTGGCAGGCTGGTCGATGGAACATACTGGCATTGGTGATCAGCACCATCTTGACCTGATCGAGCCCGGCACTCATCTTCCTTTGAGCAACTTCATTCACAATCAAGTCGAAGTTTCGAAACGTGGTGGGCTCTCCATCACCGGAAAAGGCAATGTCATTGAAGCGACGAAACGCCTGAGGGGTGGCTCCAAATTTTTCATCGTCCCAGAGCCTGCCGCTGGTCACCAGTTCAATCACTTCATCGAGTTCGGCCAGAAGGTGTTCAGTGCCAACAAAAGTGGTTTCGGCTTCACTTCGCCGATCCACCTGACAATAGATGCAATCGAAATTGCAGACCTTATCCGGATTGAGATTAATCCCGACAGAGATACCACCACTTCTTCTGGAAACAACCGGATAAACGTAGCGATTCTGATGAAACAACCTTGAATGGTCGCGATGCAGTGGAATGATTTCAGCCATCAGCAAGCCTGTTTGTTCGAAGTTCATCGCCCATTCGAGACCTACACAAATCCGGCGTGGACTGAAGGCCACGCCCTTTCGCAAAGCCTGCAGGGCGTGCCACCCTCTTGTTAGCCCACTCGGTTGGGGATGCCAACAGATCAAGATTCAAAATTCAGCCGGGGAAGTAATCGGGATTGTTGCCGGGCTTCCACTTGATGTTACAACCGATGGATGGTGTCTGTTCTGCTGCAGGGCTCTGACCTTTGAGAACCGAATCGATCGCTGCCCGCAGATCGCTCCCGGTCACGGGGATATCATTCCCCGGTCGAGACGCATCAAACTGGCCCCGGTAAACCAGCCGGTGGGCTGCATCAAACAGGAAAAAGTCTGGCGTACAGGCCGCCCGGTAAGCTTTGGCAACTTCCTGACTCTCATCGAGTAGATAAGGAAAGGTGTAGCCCGCTTCGGCTGCTTCGCGTGTCATGGCAGCGAGATCATCCTGCGGATAGGCCACGACATCGTTTGAACTGATGGCCACAATTTTGAGTGCTGTTTTCTGGTAGTCACGTCCGAGTTGAGCCAGTCCACTTCGCAGATGTTTCACGAACGGACAGTGATTGCAGATGAACATCACCAGGAGAGGTGCATCGCCAGCCAGAGCACTTTTTTCAACGATTGTGCCATCGATGTTGGGCAGTGAAAAACCGGGAGCAACTGTTCCCAAAGGGAGCATGGTCGAAGGGACACGAACCATTTTTGCCTCGCTGAAGTCGATACCAATGAATTGCAGAGCCAATAAACGACTCTTTGGTTATAGCGAGGTCGAGGCTTGCCGACACGCGTCGAGAGCAGGGAATCTGATGCCAATACCTGTCAGTCACCAATCACATGGTCACTTTCGCTGACTGGCCACCTGATGGACTTTTTCCAGAAGCGGTTGAATCACTGCCTCGGGAACAAACTCAGAGAGTCGATCTGCAGAATTACTATTCCCCAGAAGTGCAATCTGCTTGATCAATGAACTCGAAATGTGAGCATACCGCTCCCCAGCCATGAAGAAGATCGTCTCGAGCTGTGGTGCCAGCACTTTATTGGCGAGCCCCATCGTGAACTCGGATTCGATATCGGAAAGGGAACGAATCCCGCGTAGGATGGCACTCGCCTGACAACTGCGGGCGAAATCAATGGTCAGGCCGGAGAAGCACTCGACGGACACATTCGGGAGTTCGGCCACAACTTTGCGGGTGATCTCCAGCCGCTCCTCGGGTGAGAAGAGAGGTCGTTTATCAGGATTAACGCCGATCCCGACAGTCAGATGTGCAAAGAGCGATGCACCCCGACGAATGATATCCAGATGCCCCAGCGTCAGGGGATCAAAACTCCCCACATAGACCACTCGCAGTGGAACAGAGGTCATTGGTATCCATCCGTGAAATGACGAGTGAGAAGTCAAGGTTGTCGGCTGGCAGTTTCCTTGGCTGCACTGGGCAATCGATTCACCAGAGAGACGTTCTCTTCCTGAGTTTTGCCCAGTTCACTTGAAACCTGCCGTAATTGCTGGCGGAGTTGATCGACATCAATGAGGAGCTGGTTGCGCATTTCTTCCACTTCCTGAAGTGCTGCTACCAGACCGGCCTTTTCTTCAGTGGGTCGAAAATCTTCTTTGGGCAGGCTGGGGCCACCCACGATTTCTTCTCTTCGTCTGGTCAGTTGTGCGGTGGCTTCTTTCAGGAGTTTCTGCTGCTCGGTGACATTCGCCGTGCGATCGACCAGGAGTTCGTCGTTCTTGACGAGTTGGAGCTGGAGATCGCTGTGGCGAGCAGGAAATGCAGCAGGAATCAGCGTGCGCCAACGCCAGTTACCACTTTTGAGGCTGGCGATATCTTCCGCACGCAGACGGAAGGTCGGCACAAGTGCTGTTTGGTTATCACCCAGTTGGGCAATCTCAAAAGCTCCTCGATAGACAGGTTGTCCGTCGGCATTGAGTTCAAAACCATAGAGCCATTGTTTGTCTTTAAGGCCATTGGCCCGACCGAGATTGACAGTAATCCGCCCTTGACGAGGATCAATCACAGAAGTGTCGCCCTGCAGTGGAGCACGATCCCAATTGAGGAGTTCCCGCGCAAGCTCGGCCTTGAGTGAATTCAGTTCTGCCTCGGCCTTACCGAGCTGATTGGAAACACGAGCGTAGTCCGCATCAAGTTTTTCGGCCTTGCGAGTGTGGCTGTTACGCACTTGAATCAGCTTGGCAGTCAAGACGGTTCCTGCACCTGCAGCCAGCACAACCAGCCAGATCAGTACTTTACCAACTGTATGCATGAGCACGCCTCTATCGGCTTCCTGATCGAAATCCGTCAAAAAGACTGATCCGATCACGGTTTATCAAATGAAGAAACAAACGAGACTGACCCCGCACAACTTTCGGAGCCGCCTGAGAATAATGATCGGCAATGTTCCCTCGACTGGCAAAACTTCCTTACCAGTGGAGGAGTCAGTGCCCCACACCTTTCTCAGACTTCCAGTCATACCGGGAATAACTGGAAAAAACGGTCAGCGATCCACGCAATCCTCTGTGCAAACTGACCTGCCATGAGCGTAAACTGCCTCAGGGAGTGTGGTCAACATGCTCCGGCGAGGATTGCACTGAACATCAGAAATTCTCCCATCGTTAAACTCATCCTCAGTCAGCGATCGTTTGAATAACAGAGCTTTGGATCGATCATATCACCAGCATAAGGCCTGATGATGCGGGTGATTGCAGCGAATGTATGATTTCGGCAGGAAATAGCGGATGTTTTCGCGAATCTGGCAACAACTGTCAGTGGCTTCACCGGTTGCGAAGGTCACAGCCACATTGTGGCTCTGCCTGCTCGTACTCCTCGAACTGCTGGGGCGAGAGACAAAGTCGGACTGGTTTGACCTCGCCTCATTCGTCGCTTTGGTGGCAGCGTTCATCCTGACAATTCGAGTTCATCGCAGGCAGCCACTGGCGATCGTGACCTGGCTGGTACTGAAAATAGACCGGGGGTTGAAACAATTCCGAAAAAGCCTGATGAACTTTGGCGTCGACTTTCGCCCCCCGGCCCAACACAGATTTTATGGCCTGCCTCGACTTTGGGGAGCCATTGCGATCGCCACATTTCCACTCACGCTGCTGGCAATCATCACTACATTTTACCCGGCTGCCTTCTTAAGAGAATTTGCCGCGGGAAGTTTTTACCTTCCGTGGCTTGGCCTGTGGTCACTGGTCGTGATTACTGGCATTTCAGCGATGCTGATCCATGGGGTGTTTTTCTATCTGGGTCTGCATGACATGCTCATGGAGCATGCGGGGAAACTGTTGAATAATCCCCGTCAGGCAGATGCCGAGGATTACCAGATCCGCCGCCGAATTCATCAACTTTCGTGCCTGGCGGTGGCCTTCGTGTTCGTGGCTGCACTGGTACTTCCCTGCCGATGGGGAGTGAACCTGATCCTGGGTATGTATGGGCTGATTCTGCTCTCGATTCTCTGCTGCGGGCAGGGTTTACTTTTCACATGCCGACAAGCCCCCGGAACACGACTGATGCATATTGATGGCCGCTGGTTAATGACGATTCAGTGGTCATTTCCCATCTCTTTAGCTGTTCCGGCACTCATTTTTGCAGGGACGTTACCCAACGCGACAGCACATCAATTGCCGGCCCTGCATCTGCTGCAAGGATTGATCACATGGGTTGCCTGCTTAGGATCCATGATGATCACTGTCATCAATCTCAGATATCTGCTGCTGGCAACAGTATTTCACCCAGCGAGAGTTCCTCACGAACTGTCTGTAAAGCCTGCCGCGACTGTTCGCTGGAAACGATATGTACAATCAACTGCACAGTTGTTTTCTGCGACGTTAGGACGAATTCAAAAGCTGGTCATTCCCCAGAGGGTCCACACAGCATCAGCAACCAGACCAACAGACTCTGCAGGTAGGGCGGAGGAGAATTCAAGTCTTGTTCCAACAGCCAGTTTATGGCATGACTCGGAGGCCTTTCTGCGTGTGAGACGATTTGAAATCGCTGCGCGTCGAGAGCTTGTCCGTGGTCTGGAGAAGCTCATGAAACCACTTGCCAGGCAGACCGAATCGCCGCCCACCGGGATTCTGGTGGGATTGCAGCACTGGTTCATGCTGGGTCTGGCTGCGGATGGTGACCGGGAATCCCGATTTCTGCGGGATCGGACCATTCTTGACCCGATTTTATCGTGGCCTTTTTACCGGGCCATTTCTTTGCGCGCGCGACATCATTACTACCTGCTGACGAAAGCCCTCGATATCGATCTGATCTATCTTGAGAAGGGAATTTCCTTTCGAAAGTTTGTCAAAGTCTTGCGGGTGATGTTCGAAACTTACGATATGCATGGGGGCAGGCAGCGTGCCGAAGAACACCAGTTTACCGGGCTGCGCGGGATTCGCGTGATCGTTGCCGAACTTGATATTCATCGCTCCCCGAATCTTGGTCGGAAGAACTATCCCGAGCCGGAGTACGATGAAATCAGCCGTGCCCGGATCCTGCATGTTTTTCGAGACCGGGGGATGGACGAAGCTTTGGAAGAGGTGCCGACAGATTTTGAAGGGGCCCCCGTCTTTTCGGGCTGGTAAGTTTTCTCTAATCGGTGAGCCAGACCGGCTGGACGATTTTCGGCATTTCCTAGAATTACTGCTCAACCTGACCAGTAAAAAAACACGAATCCTGCGAGAAATATTTCATCAATGCTCGTGGATCTGTTTTGTCTCCAGCCTCAGTGGTAAACTTCGCGCACTGCAGAGCGATGGCCGCTCGCACATTCACTCATTCATGCCAAGAAGCACTGCTCATGTCGTACTTTCCTGAAATCTCGAAGATCGTCTACGAAGGCCCGAAGTCTAAAAATCCGCTGGCTTTCAAGCATTACAACGCGGACGAACAGATCGAAGGGCAATCCATGAAGGATCTGCTCCGGTACAGCGTGGCCTACTGGCACACCTTCCGCGGCACCGGAAGTGATCCATTTGGTGGAGCCACTTTGCAAAAGCCCTGGGATGACGGCACAGAATCAGTGGCTAACGCCATCAAGCGAGTCGATGTGGCCTTTGAATTTGTCGAAAAGCTGGGAGCCCCGTTCTACTGCTTCCATGACCGCGATGTGGCTCCCGAAGGGGCGACACTGGCTGAGTCGAACAAGAATCTCGACGCGGTGGTCGCCAGGCTGAAAGAGAAACAGCAGGAAACCGGGATTAAGCTTCTCTGGGGCACTGCCAATCTCTTTTCGCATCCTCGATACATGCACGGTGCTGCAACCAGCCCCAATGCGGATGTTTTTGCGTATGCCTGTGCACAAGTGAAAAAGGCTCTGGAAGTCACCCATGAACTGGGGGGTGAAAACTATGTGTTCTGGGGTGGTCGCGAAGGCTATCAGAACCTTTATAACACCGATATGAAGCGAGAACTCGACCATCTGGCCAAGTTCATGCATCTTGCCGTCGAACATGCCAAGGCCATTGGCTTTAAAGGTCAGTTCCTGTTTGAACCCAAGCCGAAAGAACCCACCAAGCACCAGTATGATTTCGATGTGGCAGCCTGTATGAACTTCTGCCGGGCTTATGGCCTGACGGATTATGTCAAAATGAACATCGAAACGAACCACGCCACGCTGGCGGGCCACACGATGATGCATGAGTTGGCCTATGCCTCAATGCAGAATGCACTGGGAAGCATTGATGCCAACACTGGCGACCTGCTGCTGGGATGGGATACGGATCAATTCCCGACAGACATTTACCTGACGACACAGTGCATGCTGGTGATCCTCGACCAACAGGGACTGGCACCTGGTGGGATCAACTTCGATGCCAAGGTTCGTCGTGAAAGCTTCGAGCCAGTGGATCTCTTCTATGCTCACATTGGCGGAATGGATGCTTTTGCCCGTGGTGCAAAGATTGCGGCCGCCATTCGTAAAGATGGCGTGCTCAAGGATTTCGTAAAGAATCGTTATGCCACCTGGGATGCAGGGATCGGCAATAGCGTTGAGTCTGGCAAGATCACCTTTGCCGATCTGGAAAAGTACGTTCTGGAAGGTAAGGCGGTTGCCAAGAATCAGTCGGGGCGACAGGAGCTGCTGGAAAATATCATCAATGATTATATTCAGTAGTCTTTGGATCTGAACGTCGGCATCAAAAAAGAGCTTCGTTCCCTGCAGGACGAGGCTCTGTTCTTAATCCGGAACGTCTTATACGGTTCCCAGGAAACAAGTGTGCGTTGTTGGTAGCGAAGACAGGCTTGCACAAGGCTGCAAGCATGGCCCACGGAGCGCTGTTCTCTCGTGGAAAGCGTAGTAGCAGAAAGATGGCGGGCCTGGACTGTCCGGGAATCCTCCCGATGATCCTTGCCTGCTGGCTTTTGCACTTGGGCTGTGTTAGAAACACTCTCGAAGCGACGGGATGAGTGGCTCTGGCAACTCACTCCTGACTTGTAGCAAGCTTGGATGTTGAGCAGGTTGTAAACGTATTGACGGGAGCGTTAAGAGAAGGTCGAGTCGTCAGGCTCGCTGATCTCTCGATCTGGCTGCTCCCCGGAACCGTCCTGCTTTGATCATATTCCTTCGAATGCGAAGAACGGACGAAAGGCACATCTCATGTCATTTTACATCGGTGAAGCACTGGCTGGCGAAGGCAACGAAATTGCCCACATCGACCTCATGATTGGTGACAAGAACGGCCCCGTCGGCGTGGCCTTTGCCAATGCTCTGGCTGATCAGAAAGCTGGACATTCGAACCTGCTCGCTGTCCTCACACCCAATCTGGCTGTCAAGCCAGCCACCGTGATGATCACCAAGGTGACGATCAAGGGTGCCCGACAGGCTGTCCAGATGTTTGGTCCTGCCCAGTATGCAGTCGCCAAGGCTGTGGCTGATTCTGTTGCCGAAGGGGTGATTCCTAAGGATCAGGCGGAAAAGCTCGTGATTGTTTGCGGCGTGTTCATTCACTGGGAAGCTGCCGATGATCGCAAAATCGTCGACTACAACTACGAAGCCACCAAACTCGCCATTGCTCGAGCCATGAAGAACGAGCCCAGTGCCGATGAAATGATTGCCAAGAAGGATTCCGCCAAGCATCCATTCTCTGGCATCTAGTTTTTCTGTGCCTCAAGCACAATTCAAAAGCAGCCCTCGGTTCGAATCAAAGGATTCAACTGAGGGCTGTTTGCTGGATTGATCAAGCTGGATTGTTCAAGAAGAGATGATCGACCGAGATCTTCGGTCATTTTCACACAACATTGCTTGTATGCTGAATTGAGTTGATGGCGAACATGCTCTCAGCCGAGGAAAACATGTGAGGATGCATTTGTGCTGGCTGCGCTGAAGGACTGGGGGCAGGTGAATACATCTGACCCCAACCACGCAGGCAAGAACCACGCCCTTCCACACTGGTTTGATCTTTGTGGCTCGGAGGGTTGTGCCATCGAAGGGTGTGTGAGACGTTGTATTGCAAGGGTGTTCTCATGGCGCGGCTTCTTGTTGTCGTGGCTTTGCACGACAACCCGGCCACGAGTTGGCCGGGCCACCCTTAGGTGACGATGAAGCCATGATGTATGGAAAATACAGCCCCCCAAACTGCCAGCATGGCACACATCTTTCAGGCTCATTGATTGATTCGCCTGATTCTCCCGTACAGGGACATTCGTACTCAGGGTTTCACATTGTTATGGGAGATAGGGCAGCGAAAATCGGCGGTCCGGAGGCAGATAACCGGGGTTCGTCGTCCCTTGCTGGTTGTTCCATGAATTAAACGCCCAGGGTGGAGCCACCTGATAAGCCGCATCATTACGCAAGAGTTGCCTGGCGTAGCCCGCTTCCAGTTGGGGAATCCCCTGCGGATACCAGCGCGCTGCCTGTTGTCCATACGCTTCCAGCGGGTCCTGTCGCACACCGACGACCACTCCTGCTGAAGGCCAACCGGCAAACTGCTTGATGCTCTGAGGTGCCTGAGGACTTCCGACGAGATACCCCGGTTGCTGAATCAGCATGCGATTTTCCATCCGGAGCACCTGTTCAATGTCTGGCTGGAATTGCCGTGGATCGATGGAGGGACCAGCCTGTGGCCGAATTGAGTCTGCTGCAGGCTCGATGACTGCTGCGGAGGAGACGGCCACTTGTCCCGGCGAGGGAACATCATCCAGTTCCAGTTTAACGACTGTTGATCGATTCAAGGTTCGCCGAATGACCAGACCATCGCGTGTGGCTTCAAGAATCAGACTCTGTCCATTTTCAGAGAATTCCGCAGTATCAGCCTTCAAAATCCGTCCATCGACCAAAGTCACCACAGCGCCAGCTTGCGTAACCTCTGAACATCCCCAGAAGCATGTTGCCAGAATGCCACATATGATTCGATGGTTGACCATGGCGTTGCCCTTTGTCATCAAAATGAGGGGTCGTCTCCCCTGAATGACAACAATCGCAAATTGAACGCCGGTCGAAAGGAATTCGTGGCTGGTGAGAACCTGTTTTCTGAGAACGATGGTCCAAGTCACCAACGGGGGAAAAATAAAAACCTTCTCAACAGCCGTTGTGTTGAGAAGGTTTCTGATTCAGTCAGTATCAACTGACGAAAGCATCAGACACTCACGTTGATCTCATAACCCTTCCGCTGTTCGCGCGAGAGCCACTGGTTCAAAGCGGGGTCGTTCGTGATGGTTTCTGATTGTGAATCCCACTCGATCTTCTTGCCGGTACGAATCGCGATGTTCGCCAGATGGCAAACCGTCATGGCCCGATGATGCGAGTAGACATCCGAGATTGGATCTGTTCGATCCTTGATGCATTCAAAGAAGTTCCCCATGTGATTGCCAGGAACCTTCCCCTTGTAAATCTTGACGAGTGCTTCTTCGGTAATCGGGTTATCTTTCAGATCTTCCACGGGTTTGCCCTTCATGGCACCCCGGCTGACGTGGAAGCGACCTTCAGTTCCTTCAAACAGAATTCCGTTGCCGTCTTTGGACTTGCTGACGATGTGCATTTCGACATCGTTCGGGCACATGACCTTCACATTGAATTCCGTGGCTGCGTTGTAGCGATCGACCTGCTGAGGCCAGCCATCTTTCATTTCGCAAGGATGTGTGGCGGAAATGCCTTCCACTGAGGTAGGGCCGCTGGAATCCATTTCGATGGCCCAACTGGCAATATCGACGTGGTGAGCACCCCAGTCGGTCATCTTGCCGCCCGAATACTCATACCACCAGCGGAACTCATAATGGCAGCGGCTGTTGCCCCATTTGCTGCCTGTCTGTTTGAAACGGAAATCAACCATTGGTGCCTGGCCCAGCCACATATCCCAGTTGATATCGGCGGGAGTGGGAACAGCCGGAATTTCTCCACTGGCAGGAGCACCACCAATATCGCAGGTAATTTTCTGCACTTTCCCAATACGGCCATCACGAATCATCGCGACCGCCTTGAGAAAGTTCAGCCCCATTTCACTGCGCTGCTGTGTGCCGACCTGGAAAACACGCTTGGTCTCTTTGAGCACCTTAACGATCTGCTTGCCTTCCTGAATTGTCAAAGTGAGTGGTTTCTCACAGTAGACATCTTTGCCAGCCTGCATCGCTTCAATGGCAATTTTGGAGTGCCAATGGTCAGGAGTGACAATCGTGACGACATCGATATCCTTGCGGTCAAGAATTTTTCGATAGTCTTCGTAGGCGTCGACATCTCGTGTGAGATTTCGTTTGCCGTGGATTTCGAGAACCTTTTCGCGCCCCTTACCCACGTGGGATTTATCGACATCACATACTGCGGCACCATCGGAATAGCGGAGTGCTCCACCCACAATCTGGTACCAGCGATCCCCTGTCCCGATACAACCCAGCACTGGTCTTTCATTCGGGCTCTGCATGGCGCGAACTGAGTTCGTCATCGCCCAGTAGGGCATCGTGGCACCGGCCAGAGCAGCCGTGGTTTTGAGGAAGTCACGACGATCGACGCCGGTTTTCTGAACGGAACGCTGAGTCATAAAGAGGTTGCTCCACAGGACAGAGGGGTACAGACGAGGGCGACAGTATGGCCAGTTCAATCAACATCACCAGATCACACACGTCGTTGATCAATGACTCCTGGAATGGTGTCAAAAGAATCATAACGATCAACGATCATTGATGTAAACAATCTCTGTTCTGTTTGGATGAAGATCGAGACGGGATTCTTTGCCAAGAAGATTTTCGAGGAGAAGGGATTCTGCTGTGCGAAATCAGGCGACGCGAAAGCTTGTCATCAGATAGAAAAATCAAAGGGCAGGACATCGCCTGGATGTCCTGCCCTTAAAATGTTTCACGGTTATGTCTTTAGAAAACGTCCCAGGTCACTGAAGACGCTTCACGATTGATGGATCATTCGGAAGCGAGATCGAAATCCTGAACACTGTATTCGGCTGTGTTCGAGCGCCGCTCATGATCGTATGCTTTCCGCCAATCGACCGAGTAGGCATCTTCGTCGTTGTCACCCAGATCTTCCTGGCGACGTTGACATTCGACACAAACCGTCGTGAATGGGACCGCCTGAAGTCGGGCCAGAGGAATGGCTTTGGAGCATTTCTGGCAAACTCCGTAATGACCTTCTTCAATCAGTGCCAAGGCGCGGTTGATTTGCATCAACTCACGTGTTTCCAAGGCGGCTAACTGAGTATGAAGCTCGGACTGCTCCACCAGTGCAGCGGTTTCACCTAGGTCATTAATGCCATCGTCCGGCGAGTAAGCCAGACCCATTTCTTCCGCAATTTTCGACCTGAGATCTTCACGTTGCAGGAGCAGGTGCTTCTTGATCTTGGCGACAGCGTCATTGCGAGACATGATGCACCTCCTGCTAAATTAAAGCTCAATACCACCCGGGCACGAACGAACACCCGGTTCCTTCTTACCAACGCAGTTATCATGCCAGTCGATTTCAGCATTCGCCTCAATTATTTCGCTTGGCGAACAATTTTCCGCTGAAACAACATTTACAAGATGTACCTGCGTAAAGCATCTGCCTTTCAGGCAATCTGGTTGAAAGCTCGTTGAATACTACGACCAAGACCAGAAAAGCGTGAGGAAAACAGATTTGTGATTCATTTGAATTTGCAAGTTTTTATGTTTCTCGCTGGATTTTAGAGAATCTTCCACTTTTTCCACTGGCTTTTATGGACCGAAAAAAGCCCTCGCAACCAGGAGTGGTCACGAAAAACAGACCTAACCATTGACTGCAGTTAAACTTCTGTAAACAGATTCCCAGCGGTCAACCATTTGGGGGATCGTAAACTCCCTGGAAACTCGCTGCCGCGCCTGCTGGCCCAGTTGATGCCGCAGCTCGGGCTCGTCAATGAACCGCCGCAGCCCTTGCATCAATCCCACAGCATCCCCCGCATTGAACAAAAGGCCACTCCTGGCGTTTTCGATCAATTCGGCATTCGCTGGAATCGCACTTGCCAGGCAGGGGACTCCCCAGGCCATCGCTTCTAACAGGCTATTGGACATCCCCTCAAAGCGACTCGGCAAACAAAATGCATCGATATGTCGATAGATTTCATCTGTTTTGCTCACATGTCCCGCAAAATGGACATGGGCATCAGCATGCACGGCATGTACCAGTCTCTCCAATCGGCCTCGTTCCGGACCATCTCCCGCAATGTAGAGGTGACATTGAGGACGAATCTGCCTCAAGGTTTCAATCGCCCAGATCAGGTCTTGAATGGCTTTCTGCGGGGCCAGTCTGCCGACATAACCCACCACAAAACTCTCTTTGGGAATCCCCTGCGCGCTTCTCCAAGATTCTTTGGAAGCCAGCGAAACGGGTTCGATCACGGGCAACTCTATGCCATTGGGAATACAACCCAGCTTGCTCTCTGGAATGCCCAATTGACGATAAAATGCCACCACACTTTGCGAGTTACCGATGAGTTGATCGGTCCGGGCGATGAGACGCCGATCAAGAAATGTCTGCCAACCCGCTTTCCAACTGTCGACGCAACGCTCCGAAACCACCACCTTGGCGCGGGGAACAGCTCTGGCAGCCAGGCGACCATAAGCGTTGGCAGCAAAAAGCCAGGTATGGACAATATCAGGATCAAACTCGATCAATTCCTTTCGAAGCCTCAAGTAAGCCCAGGGATCGAATTTCCATCGCTTGTTCAAGACACGCACTTCAATGCCGTGCTCTTGCAGGATTTTCTTATAAGGGCCGCCTCTGGTGAGAGCCAGAACTCGACAGGAAAAATCCGCTTTCGACAAATGGGTTGCTAACAGCGTGAACTGCTTTTCAGCCCCTGACTGATCCAGCGTCGGAATGATCAGAGCAATCCTTTGTGGCACAAACACGTCCCTTAGCAAACCTGGCCGTCAATTTCCGAGAAACGAGCGTCGATTCCACTCGTTTGGCTTCAATTACTCACACACAAGATCATCTTTCACTGGAAAAGTTGCAACGACTGGCTCCCTAGATCACCTGTCAAATCCATCTGTTCGACAGCCCGGAACACAGCTATCTTGCCGACGAAACAGCAAATGGCAAACCTCAACAGGTTTTCATAAAAGCTGATCGGCTTGTCGCGACTTTTCCGTTGGGCCACATTCCCCCTGCGACCCGAAGATCATCACCCGGAAGTTATGACCTGAGCATCGAGCAAGACAGGATTGATGAGCATGCTGCCAGGCCATTCGATGAGCGATCCGCAACCGGCACTTGCCTCTCTTCCCGAACCGCAGCAACTGGTCATGTCCGATGGCTATGTGCTGAATTATCGCCTCTGGCAACCCAACCAACCGACTGGTCGTGCTCTGATTCTGCTGCATGGCATACAAAGCCACTCGCTCTGGTACTATCGATCCTGCTCCTATTGGTCTCGTCAAGGCTGGCTGGTCATGGCCCCTGATCGACGAGGATCGGGAATCAACACCTCCCATCGAGGTGATGTGCGACATGCTGATCGCTGGTTATTCGATATTTCGGCATGGATCAACCTCGCCAGAAGACTCACAACAGGCTCACTGAAGCCGTCAGTTCCTGACCGAGCAGTTGAGTCATTCCAGCCTCAGATTGTGCTGGCAGGACTGAGTTGGGGTGGTCGGCTGGCAGCCGCCTATGCAAGTTTGTGGCCTGAAAATCTATCAGCCTGCATGCTGTTGTACCCTGGGATCTGTCCTCGGATTGAACCCAATCGATTGCAGAAATTACTATTGAAATTCGTTCAAAGCACCTCCATGGGACAAAAACTCAAAAAAATTCCCGGGCTGGAACCTGAGCGATTCACCAGAAACATCTCAGCTCAGGAGTTTATTGCGCATGACACTCTCGCCCTCAGAGAAGCCACATTACGATTCTTCTGGCACCACCATCAATTGGGGCCGCTGGCCATGCAGGGGCTGAGTCATCCTCAAAGACCGGTCTTTCTCGCTTTGGCAGGCCAGGATCAGATTATTGACAGTCATCGCACTCAAGCTCTTTTCCAGAAAGAACTTCATCGTTCGCAACTTCCCCACGAACTCCAGTGGTACAAAGAGGCGGCTCACACCATTGAGTTCGAACCTTGCCATACGTTGTTCCTCGAACAGAGTACGAACTGGCTCAACCGTGTCTGCCCGGCCTTCTCTCCGAGCGTATGAAGCCGGTCTTCGGCCGCACCTCACCACCGGCACAAATTGCCGATTGTCGCCATAAACCCCTGAATTGGCAAAGAGTTGCATTGACCCACTCCAAGCGACCGGCATATATCTTGCATCTCATACCCTGTGCGAGAAGGAGTCTTGCACGATTGCTCGACGGGCCACCTCCACTGGCTCAAATTCTCGATCTGGTGTCTCCAACGGAATGGCTCCATGGCGGGCTTTCAGACACATATTGGCGTCGCAGCGGCCGTAGGCACGGGGTATGCCTATTGGGGCTACTACACACTGCAAATGCCAGTTCCCACCTGCCTGTTGGCCGGTGGGTTCGTCACCATTGCGGGAATGATGCCCGATCTCGACAGCGATTCGGGAATCCCTGCTCGGGAAACGATTACCTTTGCAGCCGCCATTATTCCCATGATTTTGATGAATCGCCTGATCTCATCAGGGCTCTCAGCCGAACAACTCGTTCTCGTGGGCATACCTCTCTATCTGTTTATTCGCTTTGCCATCGGGACACTTCTGAAGCGTTTCACGATTCACCGGGGAATGTTCCACAGCATCCCCGCGATTGCCATTGCCGGAATGATTGGTTTTTTGATCTGCGATGCCGACATCCATGGGGCTCGTATTTATAAAACCATCGCCGTCATGCTGGGCTACACCACTCATCTGGTGCTGGATGAAATCTGGAGTGTCAATCTGAATGGCGCTGTCCCGACTCTCAAAAAGTCCTTTGGTACCGCACTCAAATTCTTCAGTAACGACCCCACTGCAACATCAGCCACTTACGGCATGCTCCTCCTCCTGGGACTCTTTGTCCTGCGCGATGCGTCTCCCGAAGTGAAACAGCGCATGGCTGGCTTTGTCCCGTCCATCTCGGCCTTGGCAACCAACGAGACAAGTCAGAAATCTGCGGCGATTCCCCCCAGAAATTCTCCACAGGGGAAGAGTTCACGCGAAACATCTCCAATCATAGAGCCACCACCAGTGAGAGACTGGGCCAGAACCCCTTCTCGATCCACCGGGGATCAGCCAATTGACCCGTGGTCACAATCGGCCCCCCTGCCTCCATCCCAAAGATGGATCCCTCCCCGCGATCCAACAAAAAATCGAAGTTCGGACACCTGGTCAGAAGTTCGCAAGTCTGATGAATTCGCTCCAGATCATTTCAGTAACGGTTGGCGCTGAAACTGCTGTAATTGGTGCAAACTGCTCTGTATCAGAAGGACAAACTCTGTCAGATTCCCCACAGATTCCAGCTTTCAGATTCATCGCCGATAACGGGCGACGACTCCTCGCTGCAAACCAGCAACGAAAGCTGGAATTGATTCGCCAGATTCAAGGGCATTGCTCATGACCACTTACGACATCGTGATGCTGCTGATTGTGGTCGGTATGGCCATTCAGGGTGCCTGGCGCGGTCTCGCATGGCAGGTGGCTCCCGTTGCCTCTTTAATTCTGGGCTACATGGTCGCGGGGCCAGTTTCTCCCTCACTGGCACCGCTGTTTGGTGACCCACCTCTGGCCGATGTTCTGGCACTCATTGCCGTTTACGTGGCAGTCTCACTGGCCGTCTACCTGATGATTCGCTCGGTCAAGGAGTCACTTGAGAAACTGAAACTGGCCGAGTTCGACAAGCACCTGGGATTCCTGCTGGGAGCCGTCAAAGGGGTGATTCTCACTGTGGTCGTTACTGTCCTGCTCATCACGGTTTCACCCGCTGCTCGACAAATGATTCTGCAGACAGAATCTCATTCGATTGCTCGACTCATTATCGGGGAAGCGTTGCCTCTCATGCCCGAAACTTTTCGCAATACCCTTTCGCCTTATCTTCGCGAATTTCAGACTGACTCAATTGCGTATCGAAATGATGACAACAGTGCCTATTCTGGAAACAGATCACGCCCTGCAGCTCGTCCTTCACCGGCCCGTCCAGAGCCTGGAGAACTGACGGATCGAGGCCGCAGATCTTCCAGTGACGTACCCACGCAACCAGTCTCTCAAGGATCATCGAGCAGTCGGTTGACCCAGATGTGGGATCAACTTTGGGGACAGACTGCTAATCCTGGTTCTGAGACTCCTGCTGCCCGACCCAGTCAAAACACACCCGCCAGCAATTCCCGGGATCGCTTCCGGAATTACGATCCTTATGGCAGTTCGAATAACACCCGTGAGAACCCCTACTCGGCCCCCACTCGAAGTTCTGCAGATGATCGCTTTGCACCTCCTCGCAATTACGAATCATCAACTCAGTCGAACTATCGCAGTGAACCAGTCCGACCTTACTCGCCCGTTTTGTGGGGCGATAATGCGGAAGGTGGCGATGCCCCCCTGTTCGATGCCTCCAGTGTGACTCGCGATTTTGTCCGCGATCAGGTGATCGCTCCTGCTGTCGGCCGGATGCGTGACGAACTGGATCGCAGCATTCGGGAAAGCTGGCCCGATTCCTTCAATCGCCCCACCTCGGGCAACTATCCCAGCAGCAGCTATCCGAGCGACAGATATCCCAGTAGCAGCTATCCTTCCGGCAGCAACTCGACCGCGAGTCCGGCACCAAGGCGACCCTCCTCGGGTGGCTACTAGAACCATTGAAATTCACCGGGAATGGTTCGCTTCTCGGTATCAACCTGTTAAGACATTTCGCTTCAAAGCCGCGGCGTGTAGCGATAGACCACAATCCCAGCCTGTGGATCCTCAAAGCAGAATTCGGTCTGATCTCGAAACAGGGCCATCTCTTTCCATTCGTTGACTGGACAGACACTGGTATCGATCACCAGATACCTCACTCCCGCCAGAGTCAGCAGCCGCATCGATTCATCGCTGGGGAAAGTCTCCATGGCATCGCGCAATTCCAGATAGGCATCCGGAAAGAACCCTGAGTAACCATTGACCATGGGACGGTGATGCCGGGTTTGCCAGTACATCCACAGCGTCGTGGATTCATATGCACTGGCATCGCTTCCATTCGCAAATGGTAAGCAGGCAAGAACTTCATGCGGCTCCGTCTTTTTCCGGAGATCATCAATCCACTGAGGTGTCGGATGAACTTGCGGCACAGGCTGACAGACCTGTGGCATCGGCCAGACCTCATAAACAGCCAATCCAAGTATGAGGATGGCTGGCGAAGTCAGCAGCACCTGCAGGCTCCGCTGTCGCCAGCCGACATTGTGATCTGGCCCGCTTTCGACCAACCTTCGGAACCATCTCCAGCGATCTAATGAAAGAGCTTCCGCCCCTTGAATCGCCAACAAGTGCCAGCCCAGTTGGACAAAGGCGCCAAATCGAAAAGGGCTGCGCAAATGGGAGAATCCGGGGTAATGATCACGTAGCCATAACGATGGTGACCAACCGAAAATCTCGTATTCCGGCCCGAAGGAAAGGAGCAACGAAACCACACTGAATGTCAGCACGGTACAAGTCAGCAGCCTTCGATCCTGTCGATAGAGACCCACCAGCAATCCCCATGCGCCGAGGATCGTCACAACAGCACCACAGCCCATGCGCCAGATATTCTGCCGCGCTGGCTCAATCGCTGTGGGATAATCTCCGAGCCGGGTTGTGAGTGACCACGTGTAATCACTCCATCGGGCCGAGAGATTCTGCACAAGTTCTAACGGCCGCTCAGCTTGCCACTTCTCTTCGCGGGCGGCTTCCTGCTGAACGCGAGCCATCGGCCCGATCAGACAGGCCGCCAAAATCGCTGCTGCCATCAGGCTGGCCCAGACTTTCCAGCGTCTCCAATCGGGGAGCAGAAACCAGCCAGCGGTGAACAGCAGCAACCCACTGATCCCAATCGATAAACTCAGAAGCAAGCCAAAATAGTTACACGACCAGTACGTCAATCCAAAACTCAAGCCCAAACCCAAAGAGGCTCTCCAACCTGGCTCCCGGCAACATTTCAAAATCCAGTAGATCGTCCAGAGGGGCCCCGCCAGTGCCAATAACTGCAACACCCCCATTTGCCAGAACAAAAAGGGAAGTCGCTGGATGAGTAAACCACCCAATAGTGCCAGAGCGGGCGAAACATGCACCAGTCGAAGCAATGACCAACTCGCATGTCCACACATCGCCAGTAAAATCAACACAGCGAGGTTGTAGCAGAGAATCATGGAATCTGTGACGACATAGATGGGGGCCAGTAGCATCGTAGTGGGCTGTGGCTCCGAAAGTGCGAATGTGAGCCGCGCAGGAGAGAAAATCGGCGCATGCCAATACTCTGCAAATCCGTGTCCTAACCGATTAATGTTCCACCAGATGGTCCAGAGATTAAACAGCGGTACTGTGGACTCGCCTTCCAGTCCGATCGGGATAGCCGTCAAGAGCGTTGCCGACATGGGCCACGTCAACCAGATCGCCGTCAGAAGAAAAAACAGACCCGGCCACAGCTTGAGCAGCCATGGGAGGAGTTTGAATCCCACTTGTAAGGAAAGTTTTTTTTCAGTCACAACGAGGTCTGTCTGAGAGGCAAATTTCGAGGCAAACAAACTGATGATCTGACTGAAGCATAACCAACGGAGTATTCTCCATTACGATCATCCAGCAATCAAAGCCATTTCAAGATGGCAGTCACTCAGGCGATTTACCAGTAACGGTTCAAGTTCCCGCTACTTGACCCGCAGCGAAACATCGCTCCAGATCAGTTGAATCCCCTGATCGCCCGCACGGCCACTCATCGCTCTGAAGGTCAGCTTTTCTTCTGTCGGAACCGTGAGGTCTACCTGGAAGGTTTCCGATTTGTTTTCGAGGTTTAGTTCCTGGCTGCCCCAGAGAGTTTTTCCATTCAGCTTAATACTGGCCCTGGCAGCAGCCGAAAGTGTTGTGGCACCAGAAACCTGGACTCGCCCAGAAAGTTGATATCCCCCTTCCGCTAACCGCCAGGTCACCTCGGCTTCTGGAGACATACTGAGTGACCAGAAAGCGGTTTGGTCAAATCCTTCATGAATCCCCGTGAGACGATTCCTGCCTGTCTGTCTGGTGAGCAGATTGATTCTGCTCGTTGAGGAGTCTTGAACAATCGCAGGGAGCCAGGGGTTCCAGACCTGAGATTCCAATGGCAGATCGTCGAGCCATTGGAGCGAATCGGAAGCAAATTCAATGGTGAGAATATCCTGCAAAGGAACAACCAGTCGAGTTCCCGTCATGAGCAGAAATTCGAGTTTTACATGAGGTTCCTTTTCGCCACTGACAGTTCGAAGCTCTCGAACCGTAAAGGCTGAGCCGTCATTGGTCACCACTCGCCAGCGTTGCCTGGCAGCCTGAGGTGCGACCAGAAGTTCTTCATTAAAGACAATTGCCGCCATTCGAAAACGAGGAACCTGCACCGATTCTTTCGAACGCATCAAGGTCGCCTGCTCGGGACCAAGTTCTATGAATTCCCCCGGCAATTCATCACCATTGGAGAGAAGTGCCACATCGTCCTTGCGAGCGGCGGTGACTCTCAATGATTGGATTCGTCTGCGAAAACTGCCTCTGGCAAAGGAACTGGTCGGAGCTTTCAAAACAGCCACTTCGACCGATTCCAGGGGGATTGGCTCAGCCTGCCAATCGGTTTGTTCGACCCAGCCAATCTGAAGCTTTTCATTTTGTATCTCTTTAACGAATGCGGCAATCCGGTCGCCATTGGTCAACCAGATTTCGTGTTGTGGGACAGGGAGCCCATCGAAAGCTGCTTTTGCCTCAGAACGAAAATCGATGCGAGAGATTTCTTTCCATGGCCAGCGAGATGAAGTTCCATCATCCGCAGTGATTGCCAACTCATTTCCATCCATTTGAACCCGATGCGCTGTCATCACCTGCGCACTGACGAGTTGAATACGAGCTGGCAAAGCGGGTTCGTGATCAGCACTCCAAACTGGTATCGAGCCCAGCAGATAAACGGGCATCAAAGCACAGTAGATCAGGAGTCGAGTGTTCACAGAGAGGCCCGTTATCGCTGAAAGATTGGCAGATAGTTATTGGGCATTTGCAGAATCAGACAGGCCATGGCGGTGCCATACTCGGCACAAATCAGCGAATCGGGCCAGCTTCCGTCGGGGAGTTGCCGCTCGACCAGTTCATCTCGAATGCCAGAATACCAGTTTTCCCATCCTTCACCGCCGCGATGCCACATGACCTGAACTGCGTAGTAATGACCGTAATAGAAATGATTCTCATAGCGAAAGAGTTCTGCTCTCGGTGAAAACCGCAGCAAATACTCAATCCCACTTCGAATTTCTGGCCCCTCATAGATGCCGGCACTGTTCAGAGCCACCAGTGCTGCAGCAGACCTTGGAAACTGGCTTTGTGGTCGGGGCTCAAGTCGATACCGGAATCCGCCATCACCATTCTGGCACTTCTTCACATATTCGGTACAACGATCAACAGTTTCCCGGGGGACGGCAATCCCTGCATTTCGAGCTGCCCTCAAGGCCATCATCTGACAGACAGTCACCGAAATATCGGCATCCTTTCCATCCGGGTCATAACGCCATCCTCCTTCGGGATTTTGTGAGCCGACAATCAGATTCACGGCATTTTTCAGGGCCGTACGCACATTTTCCTGAGGAGTCATTCCATAGACTTCCGCCAGATAAAGTGTCGCGAAGCCATGCCCATACATGGGCCCATGCGAAGGACTCTCCTCGCAAAGAATGTAACCTGAGGGCTTGGAGTGCTTGAGAATGAAGTCGATCGACAGCTTGATTTCTGTCGCATACTTGCCGCGACTGGGAGTACTGCCGGCAGCCAGCATCGACATCCCTGCCAACCCGGTAACGGCCACGTTCCTGCGGTAAATTGACCCGGAACCAAACGAACCATCGGTATGCTGGCGGGCAGCGAGAAAAGCCAGTCCTTTATTGATGCTGGCGTCGGTCGCGGGTGTCAGCAGCTTACGGGCATCGATCTCGATGGTATCGCGACGTGGGAGAGGTTTTTCAACCTGCGCATCCGCTGGCGATCTTTCAGGCACTTGCGCTGAGGCGATTCTTCCCCCAAAGACCAATGAAATCACCAGCAGAGTGATCATGACTGCCGGCAAAATTTCTCGCTTCCCGCCATGCCCATCAGAATGGATCGACGGCCATACCATTCGCAGTTGTCGCCACAGGCGGAGCAGCAACCATGGCCGCTCGACTGGACGGAAAACCACCATCAGGCCGTGCGACCATCGTGGCGGCACCATCAGGCCCGGGAAACTGCCTTTGTTCGTAGACCAATTGAGGAGTTGCTTCTGGTTTCTGATAGGGGACCGGCTGCTCGGCAAAGGGAGAGCCTGGACGTGCCTGACCAACGGTCGCCTGGATTGAACGGAGATCGAATGACTGGCGTTCGTCGGTGCGCGGAGCAATGAATGCTCTCGGGCGGTTAAAAGTATCGGGGGCGACATACTTTTCGGGGTAAGGGTCATGTATTTCAGACGCCTTCCGTTCTGTGGCGACAGGCCTGGGCATCAGCGTGAGATAGCGGCCTTCACCAGCACAACCAGAGAAAAGTTGTCCTGACAGGATAAGTAAACCAATCGTCAACATCGAAAACAGGTGCGGGCAATCCATCGGGCAGTTCCTTCTGCACAGGGCTTCCTGCCATCTCCCTGAAGAACCGAGAAAGCCTGAATTCGACTATAGGCAATTTCTGCCGCTTTGCCTAGAACGGCTTTGTGTCGAGATTTTCCGGGAGCATCTGCATCAGGAACGCTTGCCAACAGCCACAGGCCACCAGCGAAAATGGAATATGCCCGTCACGGAACAATTCCGAGACGGGCATATCGTGTTTTCATAGTCTGAATGGCGCAGCAATGCCGGAAAAGGCAAAGCGATGAGCCATGCTGATTCACTGCAATTCATCAAAAACAGCACAACTGATGGCGTGTGGCTGATTCTGTGTCGCAGGCTGCTTGATGGTGAAAGCCGTCGCGTATGCAAGCTGAGGCCATGGTGGCCTTCAGCATCCGGCAGTCATCAGCGGAGCAACTTTAGAATATACCGCCATGGGTGCGATAAGGTGTCGCCAGATCAGGCATATCGAGGCCCCAGACGCGATCCCAGATTTCCGGAATATGGCGATAGCCTTCCGAAACGTAGATCAGTTGGCGGGCTCGAACGTCTGGTGAAGACGAATAAATAGGAACTATGCATCCCACCTGAAAGGTCGTGGCTGCAAGCAGTAAAAGTCCGGCAAACAATCGAGTCCGCATGTTCCCCTCCCTGGGAAATTGTCCGATACAACGCGTGCATCAGACAGCCTGCAGGGCAGCTCCTTACCGCCCTGAATGGCTCTCGTTCTGCTGGGAGTTATCGACGCAATTACCCGTTAACTTTGGAAAAGTCGTCGTATTCGCGCAAAACGTTTATCTTTAGGCATTCTTTGCTCTTACGTTTTCACATTGATGCAGTTTCTGCCTGTTGGAAGCCAGTTTCGACACACGCCCCCATCGGCATCAGTGCTCGAACGCCACTCGCCGCTGTGGCTGGATCAGAAAACAAAAGAACCGCTCTCTCGAGCGGTTCTCTGTACTGATGACAGGATAAGGCAGGAAACGTCGGGCGTCGTTAAGAACGCATCAGACCTGCCCTGAGTCTAGGGAAGTGCCGGGAACTGCGGTCTCGCCGATACCCGATTCATGCCCATTGACGGAAGGCAATGGGGCTGGAACCGGGCTGATGGCAGCAGCAGGTTCGGAATAGCTCTGTGCAGGAGTTGCTGCGACTGGAGCAGGAATTGCCGCCGCCTGCTCAGCAGCGCGTTCAGCGGCCTGTTCCTGTTCGTGGCGAGCCATGGCTTCACGGGCAGCAGCTTCTTCCAGTTGCCGCACCTTCTCTTCCATCTCTTTCCCGGGCTTGAAAGTGACCACAAACTTTTCGGGAACAAAGACCTTATCGCCCGTCCTGGGATTTCTAGCCTTACGGGCTGCACGCTTTTTCACTTCGAAGACACCAAAGTTGCGAAGTTCAATGCGTCCGTCCGCCACCAGAGTCTCCACAATGGCGTCGAACGTCTTCTGGACAATCTCTTTCGTTTTGAGTTGGGTCAGCCCAATCTCGTCGGAGATCGCTTTGACAATTTCTTTCTTTGTCACGTTCGAGGCCTCCCGAAGCTGGAAACGGCTAATGTGAAGCGGTTGTCAGTCCATGACACGGACGCTCAAAATGTAGTTCGCATTATGACGTAAAGTCAAGTGGTTCTTGAATCTGCCGCTTCTTCGAGGTTGACTTATGTCAAATTCACCACTTCCTGCCTATTTCGAAGTCCCCAAAGATATCTTCCCGGAAACCCCCGTCTGGAGTCGGTCAACTCCTCTCGATCCGTTAAGATTCTGGAAACAATTCTTCGGGCTAAGAGAACATTCATCGTCGTCGAGAACCTGTTCCCCGCGGGGATCTCTACATGGAAACCAAGCTCTCAACGAACATACTGGAACGGCATGCGCAACATCGGCCCCATCGAACTCGAAACCAAGCGGCGGTACCTGGTGCAGTTCGATCCCAAACGAATCCCTCACCTTTTCACCGATGTACTGATCATTGGCGCAGGCATTGCCGGCATGCGGGCGGCTTTGGCCATCGATCCCTCGTTACAGGTTGTCGTGGCGACCAAAGACCAGGTCTACAATTCAAATAGTGCCTGGGCCCAGGGTGGTATCGCCGGCGTATTCGATCCTTACGACGACATTGCCAATCATGCAGCAGACACCATGACGGCTGGTAAGGGACTTTGCGATTCCGTCGTTGTCGATACAGTTGTCCAGGAAGCTTCTGAGCGAATCCTCGAACTTGTCGGCATGGGTGCCAGGTTCGATGAAGTGGCCGGTGGTGGGATTGCCCTGACTCAGGAAGGTGGCCATAGCCACAGGCGCGTCGTCCATGCTTTAGGAGATGCGACCGGAAAAGAGGTGATGCGAGCACTCATTGATCGTGTTCGTGCCTTACCCAACGTCGATATCTGGGAAAAGACCTTTACGATTGACCTGCTCACCAGAGATCGCGAATGCCGCGGCGCGCTGGTTTGGAACCCAAATCACGGTAAAACCTTCGTCTGGGCCAAACAGACAATTCTTGCCACCGGCGGTGCAGGAAGACTTTTCCGCGAGACGACCAATCCGGATATCGCCACGGCTGATGGACAGGCCATGGCCTTCCGAGCCGGTGCTGTCCTCCGCGATATGGAATTCATGCAGTTCCATCCCACTGTGCTGTACATTGCTGGTGGTTCACGCCATCTCGTCTCGGAAGCGGTTCGTGGTGAGGGGGCTTATCTGCGGGATTGCCATGGCTATCGCTTCATGGCCGATTACAACCCGCTGCTCGAGCTGGCACCACGCGATGATGTCAGTCGGGCCATTACTCGACAGATGGAAAAAACGCGTCACCACTGCGTCTATCTCGATTTGAGTCACCTGCCTGTACAACTGGTGCGTGAACGGTTTCCGCACATCAGCCAGGTCTGCTCTGATTTCGGACTCGATCTGGCCAAAGATCAGATTCCTGTTCGTCCCGGTGCCCACTATATGATTGGCGGTCTGAAAACAGACCTCGAAGCGAGAACATCTTTACCCCGGTTGTTTGCTGCCGGAGAGGTTTCCAGCACGGGTCTCCATGGAGCCAATCGATTAGCAAGCAACAGCTTACTGGAAGGACTGGTCTTCGGCCTCAGGGCTGGGCGTAACGCCTCGAATGCTGCCCTGTCTGAGTCGGATGTCTTCACGGCCCATACGATTGATTCGTCTCCTCGTTCGCCGGCGGAAAATATCGAAGAACCTCTTCGTATCGACGACCTGCTGAATTCACTGACCAGTGAAATGTGGCGTAACGTGGGAATTGAGAGAAATGCGACCGATCTGCTGGCGGCTTTGCATCAGGTCGATTTCTGGGATCGATACGTGGGCCGCAGGGAATTCTCGACGGTCGCTGGTTGGGAACTGCAGAATATGCTTCTGGTGGCCCGGACAGTGATTCATGCTGCCATGAAGCGAGAAGAAACCCGCGGCACACACAGCCGCAGCGACTTTCCGTTGACTGATCCTGAACAGGCCAACCACATTGAATTGGTGCGATCAAGTTAATCAACTCACTCAAGCCTGCGGGTGGACCTTTTGCACTGAGCACCTCACAACAGAGTGGCATACAGAAACCCACCAGTGTATGCGAATCGATCCGTTTCACTTCAAATCTGTCGCTTGCGGTTTAGCCAGAATATCCTTGTTTGAAATGAAAACTTTCAGTCAACTTCTGTTGATGTTGATCGTTGAGATCAATCTCTTTCTGCTCATTTTTGATTCCCGTTATCGTTGCAAAAACTCACATCCTAAGTTGTCGACATGTCTGCCAAAGCACGAATGTTTCTCAAACGTCTATTTGACTGGTGTGGCCTGAAAATCCGGCGTACCGATAACGAGCAGTTCTTCGATTTTGAAGCCTTGTTGTGGCATAGAATGCACCGTTCCAAGCCCTTTCGTTTCATTCAGATTGGCGCTTGCGACGGAAAGCGTTTTGACCCGATTCATGATTTCATCAAAGCCAATTCGTCCGCAGTTGAGGGCGTGGTTGTTGAGCCTTTGCCCGATCTTTATGCCGCATTATGTCGTACTTATGCAGCTTGCCAGGGAATACAGCCAATCAACTGTGCGATCCATAATTCGGCCGCAACCATGCTGCTCCACCGAGTCCGCAGCAGCAGTTTAGGAACACTTCCCGAATGGGCGATCGGGATTTCATCTTTTGATCGTTCTCATTTGCACCGACTGGGCGTTCCCGACTCTGCGATCGAAGAGGTTCCTGTTCCCTGTCAGACATTAGCTCGACTCATTGAGATCACTGGATTCTCCTCTGTGGAACTCCTGCAGATTGACACCGAAGGCTACGATGCCGAAATCATCCTCTCCATTGACTTCTCCAGTTTTTGTCCCACGGTGATTCGTTTCGAACACAGCCGAAACAGCCAGGGCATGCCGGACGAGACCTACCATCAGGTCATCGACCATCTGCATGCTGGTGGTTATGAGGTGATCCCAGTCGAGTCGGATGCCATCGCATTTCAGCGATCAATTCTTGAAACTTCATCGCCCCCTGGGAATCTCCGGGTATGAGCAGAGAACAATCGCGAATTCGTGTTCTGTCAGTCATCGGCTCCATGCATGGAGGAGGAGCAGAGAGGCAACTCTTCGAGATCCTGCATCGACTGAACCGAGATCGATTTGAACTCGAACTCTACCTCTCGCACCGCGAGGGAGAGCTCCTGGATAAGCTTCCGACCGATAATCCGATCCACTCGTTTTGGGATGGGTATGCAGGCACAATCCGCTCGAAGTGGGATCATCTCCTGGGAAGAACAAACCAATCAAGAATCGGCCACCTGGCTCAAACAATTCATCGCAGGAAAATTGATCTCGTTTACGATCATTGCTATCTGGCGACACTTGATGCAGCACAAGCCACTTTCAAATCAAAAGTTGCCCGCGTTTCGGTGGCAGTCATTGATCCTCAAAGTGAAGTTCACTTCTACTCAGGCGGTCACCCCGCTCACGAGTTGCAGAAAGCCAGCCGGGCCTATGCGACTGCCGATGCTGTCATTGCCGTCTCAGACGGAGTGAAACGTGGCTTAATCGCTGATCTCGCGGTTCCTCCGGAGAAGATTGAAGTCATCTTTAACATGATCGACGTCGAGAAGGCTCTCGAGTTATCGCTTGCCCCCGGGCCAGATTTTGAGGTCGAGCATTTTCATATCGTGACTGTCGGACGCCTTGTCGAACAAAAAGGAATCGACCTTGCGCTGGCCGGACTGAACATTCTCGTGAACCAACGGGGGTTGAAAAACTTACGTTGGCATTTTGTGGGCGATGGCCCGCTGAAAAAGGACTTGCATCAACGCGCTGTCAGCCTTGGTCTCGAACAGTACACCAGTTGGCATGGTTATCAATCAAATCCCTACCCGTTTTACCGTGCGGCCAACCTGTTTGTGCTCCCCTCACGGTATGAAGGTTTTGGGTGCGTGCTCATCGAAGCACTTGCCTGTGGAATTCGAGTTGTGGCGACCGATTGCCCCAGTGGCCCGAGCGAAATTCTCGAAGATGGGCAATACGGCACTCTCATTCCTGTCGAAAGCCCTCTCGATATCGCCGATGCTGTTCAGAAAGCGGCCACACGTGCTCGATCGCCAGAAATAGAAGCAACCTCACTGCGAGCCTATGTCCGCAGCAGATTCTCATACGAAGCAGGAATCCCCCGCATTGAGCAATTGTTCGAGCGTGTGATCGCCAGCCGACGATGCATCTAATATCTCAGGTGCTCAGCGGTTCGCTTCAGAAATCGCCACGACAGTTCCCGTCATCCCTATCTTCCAATACTTCCGGAACGCGAGACTCCCCGACGTTCGGCCACGAGCGAGACACTTCCTGCGCCCAGTGCGTCATTCAGCCCTTCGCGTAGATCCTGATTACACGAAACCTTGATGGGCAAGGGCTTAAGGGCTGTGTATCTCAATCTCTGATCAGGGTCGGCTTCATCAATCGTATCCACGACAATGATCACTTCGGATTTGCCGGGATATTTGCCCAGGAGATCTTTGACTCGCTGAATCACAGCCGCATCGTGAATTCCCCGCTGGAACTTGATCGCCAGGGCTTTGGTAAAATCCCGCTCGACTTCGGGCATCGTCCAGATCTGGTCAATCACGACATTCGGCTCACGGCTCCGCTTATCGACTTTTCCCTTAACAAAGCGAATCTCATCAGCAACGACTTTTTCGCCCGCCACCGCATACTGCTCAGGCCACATGATACACCGCACCACACCAGACGGATCTTCCAGATCGAAGTTCACATACCGGCTGTGCCCATTACGGCTGGGCTTTTTTGTGGTGGCCTTCTTGATGGAGGAAACCATCCCTCCCAGCATCACCTCGACACCATCCTCAAGTTCGGCCAGTTGCATCGCCTGATGAGACGTGTACCGGCCAATCGTTTCGGCTTGCTCTGTGAGGGGATGAGAAGTGAGATAAAATCCCAATACTTCTTTCTCGAATGCGAGCTTTTCGCGATGCGACCAGTCGGGAACATCGGGCAAAGTGGCCGACGAAGTGCTTTCTCCTGGCTGAGAGTCTGCTTCATCACCGCCAAACAGATTCTTCTGCCCCCGGGCTTTGTCTTTCTGCAGCGACTGGGCTGCCTGCACAGCCCGCTCAATACATGCCAACTGGGCAGCACGCTTCGGCGAGATGCTATCAAGTGCCCCGGCCTTTACGAGAATTTCCAATGAACCCTTCGACAGGCTCTTGGCATCGACACGTTCACACAGATCAAAAATACTGGTGAAAGGGCCTTTCAACTGTCGAGCTTCAACAATTGCCTGCGTGGTTGCCTCACCGACACCTTTGATGGCTCCTAAACCAAACGCCACCTGACGTGGCCCGCGAACCGTGAATTCCACATCGCAGTGATTGATATCGGGCGGCACAATTTCAATGTTCATCCGCCGGCAATCATCAATATGCTCGTTAATCCGGTCGGTGTCTTCCATTTCGCACGAAAGCAGCGCTGCCATGAACTCTGCGGGATAATGCGCTTTCAAAAAAGCGGTCTGGTAGGCGACTGCGGCATAGGCCGTACTGTGCGATTTGTTGAAGCCATAGCCGGCAAACTTCTCGATCATTTCGAACAGTTCGGTGGCTTTCGCCTCCGGCAGGCCGTTCTTCTGCGACCCTTCCACAAATTGGGCTTTATACTTGGCAATTGTCTCGAGTTTTTTCTTGCTGATGGCTTTGATGCACTGATACGACTGAGGCAATTCGATGCCACCCAGCCGGTTCAAAATTCGCATCACCTGTTCCTGGTAAACCATCACGCCGTACGTTTCATCCAGGATGGTATCCATGATGGGATGAACACGCGGCAACGGTGCCCGTTTATGCTTCACTTCGACATACGTCATCACCATGCCACCTTCCAGTGGCCCGGGGCGATAAAGTGCCGATGTCGCAATGATGTCATTAAAACTATCGGGCTTCATTTTGGTCAGCAGGTCGCGCATGCCGCCCGATTCGAGCTGAAAGATCCCCTTGGTTTCACCACGCTGCAGAAGCGCGTAAGTCTCCTTGTCATCGAGTGGCAATTTCACCGGGTCGATGGTGACTCCCCGATGAAGAGCGACGTTCTTGACGGCCTTATCGAGAATTGTGAGGTTTCTCAGACCAAGAAAGTCCATTTTGAGCAGACCGGCCTTCTCGACGGTGGGTCCTTCCCACTGCGTGACAAGGTCTGTCTTGCCACTAATTGTCTGCAGTGGCACGTAGTCAGAAATGGGACGATCAGAAACCACCACTCCCGCAGCATGAGTGCCCGCACTGCGGGCCAGGCCCTCCAGTTGAATGGCATAATCAAACAACTCGCGGATCTGGGGATCCGTGTCGTAGGCCGCTTTCAGATCACTGCTTTTTTCCAACGCCTCTTTTAACTCAATGCCCAGTTCTTCGGGGACGAGTTTGGCAATTTCATCAACCCGCTTCAGAGGAACTGCCAACACCCGGCCGACATCGCGGATCGCGGCCTTGGCCTTCAATGTTCCGAAGGTGCCAATTTGCGAAACGTTCGCCTCGCCGTATTTAGCCTTGGTGTAATCAATCACATCCTGCCGTCGATCCCGGCAGAAGTCGATATCGATATCAGGCGGCTCGGTACGACTGGGATCCAGAAAGCGTTCGAAGAGGAGATCATATTTGATGGGGCAGACATGACTCAGACCCAGCACATACGCAACGAGAGCACCGCAGGCCGAACCTCTGGCACTGGCGGGAATCCCTTTTTCAATGGCAAATCGAACGAAATCCCACACAATCAGGAAGTAGCTGGGATAGCCCATCTTTTCGATCACACTCAGCTCAAAATCGAGTCGATCACGATGTTCCTGGCGGATATTCTCTTCGCCATAACGCCATTTGAGACCTTCTTCGCAAAGTTCCCGCAGATAGTCGATATCCCGTTTGTTGTCGGGCGTCGTAAAGACAGGAAAGTGCCTCGTCTTGAGATCGAGATCGATATCGACCCGATCAGCAATCTGCTGTGACATCGCGACGGCATCTTCGAAACCCTCAAATGCCGCGTACATCTCCTCTGGTGTGCGAACGAAGAGCTGGTTCCCTTCCATCTTCATCCGCTTGGGGTCGCTGCGTTCGGATTTCGTATTCACGCAGAGCAGGACATCCTGAACAGCGGCGTCTTCGGTATTCAGATAGTGGGCGTCATTGGTGGCGACGAGTGGTAATCCCATCCTCTTCGCCAGATCAACCGTGCGTTCGAGACAATCCCGCTGGATCTGATATCCCGCGTTCTGAATCTCCATAAAAAACCGGTCGCCAAAAGTCTGCGAATACCAGTGACAGAGCTTCTCAGCCTCCTCGAATCGCTCGCCCAGCAGAAGCTGTGAAAGTTCACCAGCCGCACAACCGGAAAGGCAGATCAATCCTTCGCTGTGAGCTTCCAGAATTTCTTTATCGATGCGGGGCTTGTAGTAAAAACCTTCAATAAAAGCCTTCGAGGAGAGCTTGACGAGGTTCTGGAAGCCCACCCGGTTCATGGCCAGCAAAGTCAGATGGTAACTGGCCTCTTTCATACGGGAGGCCCCGGATTTTTCCAGTCGTGACCCGGGAGCAATGTAAGCTTCCATCCCCAGAATGGGATTAACCCCGGCCCCTTTGGCCATCAGATAAAAGTCGAGCGCGCCATACAGATTCCCATGATCGGTAATCGCAACGGAGTTCATCCCCGAAGCTTTAACTTTCTTGATCAGACCATCGAGTCTCGTCGCACCATCCAGCAGGCTGAACTGTGAGTGGCAATGCAGGTGTGCGAAGGGGCGAGATGAAGTCATGATTCGGACACTTTCCAATTCGAAGGACAGGCCCCAGCCTGCTGATTCCTCAACGAGAATACACAGTTTCAAAACCTTGAAACATTCTCATCGAAAGAAAGATCACTCGCCGACGGCAAGAGACAACAGGCCCAGACAGACGGAATTCAGCCACTCTGTTGATCGTCTCCCTCGTCAGGGAGAAATCTGCTCCCATTGACGTGTGGCGATGTCAATCAACAAAGCAAATTTCAGTTGGTCGAGCAAGCAACCACCTGGGTCTGTTCGTAAGTTCTGCGAGGGGCGACATGAATCCCCTGTCGCTTCTTGGCGGCATCATCCACAGCCAGTTGATAGAGCTGCTCACCCATGGGTGTAGGGTATTCTCCCGTCAGGCAACCCCGGCACAGCTTCCCTTCCGACATCCCCAGGCTGCGAGCAATGGCAGGCAATGGCAGATAACGCAAAGAGTCTGCACCCAGCACGCGTGCCATCTCTGCCTGAACTTCCGTGGTCAGTTCGGCATTCGACTGAATGAATCGGGGTGCAAAGAGCTCGCTGATCGATGACATATCGATCCCGTAGAAACAAGGCGCCACAATCGGTGGGCAGGCGACGCGAACATGCACTTCCCTGGCACCACCACGCTCACGCAACTGCGAAATCAGCACCTGCATGGTCGTGGAGCGAACAATGGTATCTTCGACGAGGAGGACCCGCTTCCCTTCGAGAACTTCGCGAAGAGGCGTGTACTTGAGCCGAGCTTTATCGGCCCGATCTTTGCCTTCGATAAATGTCCGACCGATGTATCGATTACGAATCAGCCCTTCAAGACTGGGCACCCCCAGTTTGTAAGCCATTGCGTCGGCGGCAGCCTTTGAGGTATCGGGAACAGGAACCACAATCAGGTCATCACCACGCTCGATATCTTCGAGGGCTGCGAGTTCTTCGCCGAGAGCTTTCCGAGAAAGATAAACGCTGCGATCATCAAGCGTACTGGCCACGTTGGCAAAATAAATCCACTCGAAGAAGCAATGTGCCGTCCTGGGTGATTCGGCAAATTTTTTCACTTCGATCTGATTGTTTTGAATAATGACAGCATGTCCAGGGGCCAGCGTATGAATGTTCTCATCGCGAAAGCCAAGATTCGACAACGCCACACTTTCACTGGCCGCGGCGAACATGGGCCCTTCGATGGCGTAGCAGAGGGGCCGCAGCCCCAGTGGATCACGGGCGACAAACATTTCACCCAGTGCGTTCAGAAAGACAATATTGTAGGCCCCATCCAGCTTTTTGGAGAGTTCGGTCAACAACTCGACCAGCGAGGGGCGGCGATCACCTGAAAGCTGCTGCGAAATCAGATGCATCAGAATTTCAGTATCGGTCTGCCTGGCGAGATGAAACTCCCGCTTGGCCTGAATCTCTTCCATCAACTGCGTGTAGTTGGCAATCTGCCCGTTGAAGGCAAACGAAAACCACTTGTTCTTCTCGATATGCGTTCGCTCGAAAGGATGGGCATAACAGCGGTCTTCTTTGCCACAAGTCGCATATCGAACATGCCCGATGGCCGCTGGTCCTTTGAGTCTTTGCATCAAGGGCAAATATCGATCCTGATGCTGAATGTCGAAAACCTCTGAGACAGTCCCCACATCTTTGTGGGTTTCCAGAATCTGGGCACTTTCGGGATCGTATGACGTCATCCCGGCGGCCAGTTGTCCGCGGTTTTGAATCTCCAGCAAAAGTCGCGGCATATGCCACGAGGTATGACTTGCTCCCTGTCGCGGTGCCAGCGGGCTCTCCACCAATCCAGGCAAGTGGTAGATCGCCGCCACACCGCACTCGTGATGCAATTCCGCCATGTCGCTGGATTCCCGTTAGAAGTCAACCAGACATTTCGAATCATCAGGATTATCCACACTCAATCGAACGATGACTGAGCTGACAAACCTATTACTGACAAACCTTGTACCGTCAAAACATGATCACAGTCGAATCTCGAAGCATCCGAGCAATCTTTCCAAATCACAATCGAATTGTCATCAAGAAGATCGCTGCTTCGATCCATCGTTCAGGTTCAGCGACTGCCGTGTTCAACTCATCAAGGATATGAATCGAACAACTTTAGTCTTTGAGCATGATCCAAGCTTCATACAGCCTTCATCATTCCGATCTTACAGGAAACCTGCAATCACTTCAGCCATGGTTTTTCCCGGAAATGAACTTCTGGCCATGCAGGCGATCCCTTTCAGTTCTTTTGAGAGTAAACTGCACACTTGCAGGGTCAAGTCGCTTCAGCATCACATGCATGGATATCGATATTGCCGGAATTCTTTGACATTCCTGACTGCATCTTGCGTGACGGTGGACGCGAAATCAGTCGGGATGTGATTTGACTTTCGAGTTTCTGATGATGTGAAAATCAAGCCGATAAAACCTGATCCGGTGAAATTCAACTTGCAACTTTGACCATGTCGGCTTGAAGTACAGATTGCCTGTCATTCATTCATTGACCATCCGCCCAACGGCAATTTGGAAAACTGGATTGCAGGAAAGACGCCGGATATCAACCCCTTATCGTTTCTCATAAACCGATAATTGCCACACGAAAAGGATTCCCTTCGTGATGACCTATCAACGCTGGCTGTATTCGCTCATTGCCGGTTTCGGTGTGATCCTTTGCTCTCTCCAAACGCAGGCTCAGGATCTGCCCACGGTTAAGCTGAAGTCGGTCAAATCGGTAAAACTTGATGGGCCAGCCTATTCCGTCGCGGCACATCCACACCAGCCGTGGATCGCAGTGGGACTCGATAAATCGATCCTGCTCGCCAATCTGGATGGTTCCAAACTTCACACATGGAACTGGCCGGCAGGGCAAGTGCGCGGACTCGCGTTTTCACCAGACGGATCCACACTGGCGGCTGGGAGTTACCAATCCGTACAGTTATTGAAAGTTAACGCAGGGACAGATGGAAACCCCACTCTGGAACCGCTGAAAACACTTCCCGGCCACCGGGGTTATGTGCTGGATCTGGCATGGAGTCCGGATGGAAAACGACTGGCGACGGCCTGTGACGATGAAGCGGCCCGAGTCTTTCTGGTGGAAACGGCCCAGCGCCAGTTCATGCTGATTGATCACGGTTTTCCGATCACCAGCGTGGCCTGGTCTCCTTCTGGAGAATGGTTAGCGACAAGTGCTGGCGATGAGAGTCGAGCCTTCAAAGCGGGCGAGGTGTTTCTCCGAGATGCGGCCACTGGTGAGGTGCTTCACAAGCTGACGGGATTCGAACGCCCTGTCCTGGCGATTCAATTCACGCCTCAAAGTGATTTTCTGATTTGCGGTGGTCTCGATGAAAAATGCTTCGTCTTTCAGACCAAAGATGGACAGCCATTAGGCTTTTATGGTGGCCATGCCCGACCAGTTCGAAGAATTGTCACCGCGACCAGTCAATCTCCCCGACTTCCCCTTGCCATTACAGGTTCTGGGGGGCGATTTGCTGGTAAGAACGAAACCCACATCTGGACTGTCGATTCCGGCGATCAACTGGCCCTTGATGAATCCCACACTTCCCAAATTACTGGAGTGGCACTGAGTCCATCCGCCAATCGACTGATCACGGTCAGCAAGGATCAATCGCTATCGGTCTTTGAAGTGCAAGGCCTGGAAACTCAGCCTCTGCCAGCTTCTCCACAAGAAAACGATGCTACTCAGCCTGCCCCCAGGACCTGGCCACCGGCACCGGGAATTCCACGCGATTAATGACGAGCCGATCTTTTGCCAACAGTGGACGCGATTGTTGTGAGCTGACCATCTTTTCAAGTGAAAAGTTCCATCACGGGTTGGGCCTGGGCATCGACCAGAGGAAACGACGATCCATCTGGCCCTGGAAGTGGATGCTCAAGATCAATTCCCAGACTATGATAAATTGTGGCGAGAATTTCTGGCGGTGATACGGGCCTTTCGATGGGAGACCCGCCCAATGCATCGCTTTTTCCGACAATCCTTCCGCCCTGCACTCCACCACCGGCAAAGCCCACGCTCCAGCAGTTCGTCCAATGATCGCGCCCGCCAGCCGAGTTGATCAGAGGCGTCCGGCCAAACTCTGCCAGATTGCAAACCAGAGTGTCGTTCAGCATGCCCCGTTCTTCGAGGTCTCGAATCAGTGTGGCATAGCCTTGATCGTACATGGGAGCAATCAGATTCTTCATCCCCTCAACAGAGGCAAACGGGTGAGTGCCGTGAATATCCCACGTGATTTCCGTGTCGATATTCAGAAACGTGTTGATAGTGACAAAGCGTACTCCCGCTTCAATCAGGCGACGGGCGAGCAGGCACGACTGCCCGAAACGATTTCTGCCATACTGGTCTCGCACCGAGTCTGGCTCACAGGCCAGATCAAATGCGGCCCGAGCTTCCGAACTGCTGATCAATCGAAAAGCCGCTTCGGCATGGCTGCCCTGCTGAATGGCCGATTCACTTTTCTCAAAATGAGAAAGCGAACTTTCCACCACGGAACGCAGCTTCTGACGACGATCCAGTTTCGCAGTTCCCAGCGATGGAGGAATGCTCCTATCGGCTCCCCTGAAATGAGGAAGCGAAGGATCATCATTCAAAACCAAGGGATCATCAGCTTTGCCTAGAAAGCCACCCATCTGTTGATCAGAACGAGGTTCTCGACCAGCATCCATCCGTTCGGGAAGTACGACAAATGGCGGTAAACCAGCCCGCTTTTCCTTCAGATAACTGGTCACACTCCCGACGTGTGGTGACTTGAGCCCACCTGCAAAATATCGTCCGGTCTGCACGTATTGCCAACCAACATCGTGCAGGGCAGGTGCGGTGTGATAACAACTGCGGATGATCGAAAACTTCTCTGCAATCGCGGCATGCTGCGGCAGAATCTCTGTCAGAAAGATCTCGGGAGAAGCCGTCTGGATTGTGGAAAATGGGCCGCGAATTTCGCGTGGTGCCTCAGGTTTTGGATCGAAGGTATCCAATTGACTGGGGGCACCCAGGTTGCAAATCATGATCACGGATCGTCGATCACTTCTTCGAAGACGCTCGTCGCGAGAAGCAACTTGATCGTTGCAGGATATTGCTTCCTTCGAGATCAGATCAGCGAGGGTAAAACCTCCAGCCCCGAGAGATCCCACCTGGAGGAAGTCGCGGCGGGTGAATTCGATACCAGGCCGGTCGTATTGATCGTCCGTTACGGTAAGCATTAATGACTCCTGATGGATCGATTCCGCTCACGATCAACACTGCGACTCAGGGCGTTTGCTCCAAGTCAAAATTCGAAGCAGTCGTGAGAATAATCAAAACTCACGAGGAGCACATCAATTTCTGTTGATGCCAAAAGAATGCCTGAGGGCTCGATATTTAAGAATACTCGTTAGATGTCATGGAATTCCGCCGGGGTGAACCGCCTGAACCTTGTTTTGAAACCGAAAAAAGTACTGGAAAACGGAAACGTCAATCCAAAGAGTGTGAAACTTGGCAAAACGGAATCTTTGTGACTTCCCTGAACGAAATGTCTCTGCTATGATCTCTGTCGAAAGAATGCATGCTGGGCAAGTCTCAGTCTGACCTCATTAGAGGTGAGTTACCTTGATTGGTAACAATGTCTCGTGGTTTGGCTGTCTTGGGTTTGGTGATTTGCTCTCATTTGATGAGAGATTCCCAAAAATTTGGAAGGCGGCCTCCAGTTTCGCACATCATTTTGACGTGTTTTCTATTTAGAGCACCAAAACTGATGGCGAGGTGTAGTCCTGAGCAGTTCCTGCCGCGTTCGATCGTCCCCTGCCGTTTTCGCTGGTCATTATCTGATTCCTGAGTGAAGTTTTCCTTCATTTTCGAAATTCAGATGTTGTATTGGCTCAGAGCGGTATCGGTTCGAATGATGGTCCAGACGAATGCTCCCGCACTCGATGCAACACATGATGTTGCCATCGCTCAATCGTAGTGTGGTTTTGGCATTTTCTGTGGGCAACATCGAGTGGGTCGTTATGTGTTTTCACATTTGCGGTAGCAATTGTGGATCGCCAGGGGCCTGAATTTTTGTGAATTGTCCAATCTTTTTGACAGAACTTAACTTTCGAAATCGAGACACATGACTGAATTGCCCGCTGACATCGAAACCACCACGACTTTTGCTGATTTGAACATCAGCCCGCCGATTCTCTCGGCTGTCACTGCCTCCGGATATGTTAATCCGACTCCTATTCAGGCTCGGACGATTCCCCTGTTGATCGAGGGCCGAGATGTCCTTGGTATGGCTCAAACCGGGACTGGTAAAACCGCTGCTTTTGCCATCCCCATGCTCCAGGCCATTGATCTCTCGTCATCGGCCACGCAAGTCCTCATTCTGGCACCGACTCGAGAGTTGGCGATGCAGGTGGCTGAAGCCTTTGAAAAATATGCTGCCAACCTCAAAGGGTTGCGTGTGGCCGCCATCTATGGTGGTCAGGATTACCAACTCCAGTTCCGCCAGTTGAACCGTGGAGCCCATGTGATTGTGGGAACCCCTGGCCGAGTGATGGATCATATTCGCCGCGGCTCACTCAAGCTCGATTCACTCAAAGGGCTCGTGCTTGATGAAGCTGACGAGATGCTGCGCATGGGGTTCGCCGAAGATGTCGAGTGGATTCTCGAACAGACACCTCCCCAGCGTCAGATTGCACTCTTCAGTGCCACCATGCCTGATTCGATCCGCCGAATCGCGCAGAAACACCTGAAGAATCCTGCCGAAATCACCATCAAGCGTCGTACGGCGACTGCCGAAACGATTCGCCAGCGGTTTATCACCGTGCCACCGTTCCAGAAGGAAGCAGTTCTCGCCCGCATTCTCGAAACGGAACCCATCGACGCGGTCATTATCTTCGTCAAAACCAAGAGTACGACGGTTCCTCTGGCTGAGTTTCTCGGCAGCCAGGGCTATCGAACAGCGGCCCTTTCGAGCGATGTTCCTCAGGCTCAACGCGAGCGCATTGTGGAACATCTCAAGTCCGGCCGGCTGGATATCGTCATTGCCACTGATGTGGCTGCCCGCGGACTCGACGTCCAGCGCATCACACACGTCATCAACTTCGATCTCCCTTCGGATAGCGAAAGCTATGTGCACCGCATTGGACGAACAGGTCGTGCGGGTCGTCAGGGCGATACCATTCTGTTCCTGCATCCCCGCGAACGTTTCCAACTACGCCGCATCGAACAAGTGACTCGCCAGCCCATTGAACCGATGCAGGTGCCTGCTGCTGCCCAGGTCAATGAGCGACGGATTGAACGTTTCAAATCCAAAATCAAGACAGCACTCGATCACCGAGATCTGGAAGCGTTCTCTGGTATCATTGAAAGTCTGAGGAAAGAATCCGACACGCCGATTGAGCAGATTGCCGCTGCCCTGGCTGTGCTGGCAGCGGGCGATGCACCGCTGCTGGTGAAGGACGACATCCGGGATTTCAACTCGATTGAAACTCGAAATCGTGAACCGGCACCCGGGCGTGGCAATCCGCGGTTGGCACGTGCTCAGGATGCCGATCGCAGCATGCGACCTCGTGGGCGTGAAACGGGACGCGAAGAACGTGCTCCCCGTTCGGAAGGTCGCTCCTTCCGCCCGATGGAAACCTTCCGCATTCAGGTCGGGCAGATCCATCAGGTCAAGCCTGCGAACATCGTGGGTGCCATTGCCAACGAAACAGGTCTCGACAGTTCATGCATTGGACGGATCGAGATTTACGATAACTACAGCACTGTTGATCTGCTGGCAGGTATGCCAGACGATGTGTTCCACTCTCTCAAAGCCGTCGAAGTGCTGGGCCAGCAGCTCAACATTTCCCGGGCCACAGAACACCCTGCCAATGAAGAATTTTCCGCTCGGAAGTCCAAAGGACGCTTTGACTCCAAGCGAAATCTGAAGCCCAATCAGCAGCGATCGTAGAACATCGTTTTGCAATCGATGACGATGATGTGATCCTGCTCACTATGAAGAAGACCGGCCTGGCACTCCGCCCAGCCGGTCTTTTTTCCATTGGTCTTTGAGCGATAAATGAACGCATCGGCGATCATTCAATTCGATTTCAGTCGGATCGACTTCGCAAATTCCAGAATCGCGTCACGATGCTGTTGAATGGTGGCCTGGGGCCCAGTGGCTTTAATAAAGAAGTTGGTGTTCTCCAGCGGCAAGACGATGCCAACCATCGCTGCGTTGGGGATCACGGCATTCTCTTTCGCGAAACCGTCAGTGAACGTTCCCGCCAGATCGAGCACTATGGCCTGTTTGCCGGCAATCTCCATTTCCGTTCGCTTGGGGCGTACATCGCTACCGGCAGTCTGGAATTGTCCTCGCCAGCGATCCAGATTCATTTCGACATCGCCACCTGCACCGGAACAGGTTAATCGCCCGACCCCTTCCTTTCCGGGAAGCTGGAATTCGGCCATGAGGACATCGTTTCGCGGAGGAATTTCGAACCAGCCTGTGGGGACTGTGATTTTGAGCAGTCCCAGATCTTTTTCGTAGGGCTCGATGATTTCAACCTGATCACTGGCTGGTGTGGCATCGCTTGTAGCTGTTGCATCCGGGGGTGTTGCCACCACCGGCGGAGCCTTTTCACCACAACCGGAGAGCAGGATTCCGGCCACAGGCAAAACGGTGCAAACCACCCGGTTCCATCTGGAAGGCAGGACATCGTCAATTCGCGTCAACATGGTTCCCCCTGAGGACAGATCTCAAAGTTTCACTCCCGAAGGATCAACTCTCTGCGAGTACTCAACCATTGGGAGTCACATGTTATACCTGCAAATCGCTATTTGCCCTCTATGATCTCTGGTCCAAATTTCCAGACAATCGCTGAGTCCGAATCGGCCTGCATCGTCGAACAAAATCACTGTTGCAACCAATGGGCAGCACAGCTTTCGATCATCATGCAGGAAGGGGATGCACGAACCAGCTCTTAGAGCCCACCCCAGATCAGATTCACTTCGCGGAACTTCTTTTGAAACTGCACGAAGTCCGATGGCTTCAGAATCTTTGACATCTTCAGTTCCAGTTCGGCATTCCAACTTTCCATGATCGGTGCATGTTCACCGCGCAGTTTCTGTACCCGAGCATGATGCTCAGAAATGATCTCCAGCACAGTGGCTTCCTGCGCCGGAGAGAGCCCGTAGTCATATGCGATCATTTCTGCAATTCGCCTCGGCATGTCATCCGGCTTCTGCTTCATCTCCAGCAACGTTGCCCGCAGCCAGTAGGCATGAATGACCGCCCCGGTCACGCCCCCCGCCAAAAAAATACCGAGCCAGATCACGCTCATCAACAAAAACCGCCAGCCAGATCGCTGGCGCGATGATGGCTGTTTACCACTTATCACTAGCATTTCCGCTCGATCGTCTGAACGGGCAGAGACATCTGCTGAAATCGCAAGGTCTGCGGATACTGGAGTCGTCATTGGGTCTTATTCACTCTGGATTTTGTCACGTTCACTAGGCTCGAAGAATCCAATGTTTCGCCCGATCGGGACGACTTAGCTCATCGTGAAACGAGGACACTGGGAAATGAGGACTTCAAATATCAATGGCACGCCACGCGAGGCTGGGTGAACGAATCCACATTCCCGTGGGATCAGAGAGCAATTGCAGCGAGGAGTAACCCCACCAGATGCTGAACAGCATCAAGGCTGCCGAGGCCGCCGCAGCCCAGATCCCACTTCGCAGACCCGCATCGATCCGGCCCCACAAGTTGTCAGTCTGTCTGCTCAAAACGGCGGTCACATTTTCAAAGGTGTGACGGCTGGCGAACTCTTCCTGATGGATCTGCTCCATCACGGCGTTCACCACCTCAACCTCAGGAAATTTCTCAGCTCTGGCCAGGTGCAGCAGGCCTTCGAATTCTGCGAGCCGGGATTCACTCCCGGAGTTGGAACGATCGGGTTTCATGATTGAGCCCTCTCCAGCACCTGGGCCAGTTTTCGGCGTGCCCTGAATGCCTGCACTTTCACCATGGCCAGCGACCAACCCGTGAGCGCTGAGATTTCCTTCAGCGAGCGCTCTTCCAGATGCAGAAGCGTCAACACCAGCCGATCTCGTGGTGGCAAGGTAGAGAGCACCATGTGAACTTTGGTTGCGGCATCGTGGGCTGCCTCAGAATTTTCTTCCCTGGCGACTGGCTCTGGAAGAGCCTCCAGGCGTGCATGGCGTTGCCTCTGTTTGGCCTGTTGCTTCCAGAAACGGTACCCAGTCCGAGTGCTGATCACCGTCAGCCAGTGAAGAAAAGGAGCTTCGCCACGAAAGTTATGAATCTGCCGCCACGCTTCGATAAAGACCGTCTGAACGAGTTCTTCCACAACTGCCGGATCGCGCGTAAAGCGGCTCATCAATCGTGTCACAGACCGTTGATGCCGCTCGACAACCGCCCGATAAGCGGCTGAGTCTCCCTGCTGGACTCTGCTGACATCCGCCCAATCCAGAGCCGAATCTGCCGTATTCTGCACGTTTTGAGCAGCGACTTCGGCAACTGGCAACCAGACCCAACTGCGAAGTTCCCGGGTGATGCTTTGCAACCAGAGAGGTGCACGTCGGCGCACAACAAGTCGAGACTCGATAAGAAATCGACCTCTCCACGATTCAGCAAAACCATTGGTGGCACACGACGGCATGCTTGTTTCCCAGGCTCACATTTTGCGGGAAGTTGAGACGCTGGCAGAGGGAGGCTCCTCTTCTAAGGAACAACGGATTCCTCTCGCTGACAAAAATCTCAAATTCCACGTCGAATTCTACCCTTCTTGTGGGAGAACATCGACAGGAGGTTACAGCCCTAAGCGACCATCGACAATTTTTCACGTCAATTCAACGGGAATCATACTCTGCTCAGATGGTCCGAAGTTCCTGCGATCGGGAAAACAGGGCTGCCACAAGTTCCACCTGCCCGCTGATTTCTGTCATCAGAATTGACGATCAGGCAGCCTGGGACTGGCTCGAATTCTCACTGTTATGAGCCTTCGCACGAGTTTGCCACTGGCGCAAATCCTCAAGATCTGGTGGATGCGAACCTCGCAGGAGCCTCTCGGCTTCAGGGGTTGTCAGAAAGTTATCCACGAGATCCCAGAGCGTTTCGATCTCGGCTTCGACAAATTCATCTTTCGTCTGAATTCCAATGGCCGTCAGAATCTGAGCCATATAGCCCCGGAACTTTGGAATCTCGCAACAGAGCCGAGCCTGACATTGCCATTCGTAAAGAGTGACAGAATCAAGCGATTTCTGGCTCAGTTTTCTGGCGAGTTCATGAGGTTCGGCATTCACAAACTCGCCCACCGTCCGAATCCCGGCGCTTGTGAATTTTTCGGCTGTTTTGGGCCCAATCGAAGGTGCTTTTTCCAGCGGCATACTCATGGACAAATAGAATTGCGACTCATGGTCTTGAACCACTCGCCCGGTCGCTGGTTCTGAAACTGTCTGAACTTTTCCTGCTGTTGGCAAAACTTGAGCCTGAGGTTGAACACGATTCGCCGCGGGAGGTGGTGGTGGAACCAGAACGGGTGGATCGGCATGGATGACAGGTTGTGGCAGAGGTTTTGCCGTTGGCTTTTCACCAACTTCCTGAGATTTCGTCTTTTCTTGTGGCTTGGGTCGTTCTGCCTGGATCTTTAGGGCCTCTGCATGCTTCGATCCCGCTAAGGCCACCGATTCCTGCCCAAATGTCTCGACAGGAACTTTGCAGACTTCAGTAGCGTAGGCTTCGCGAACCACTTTCTCGTCAGCCGAAAGTGTCTTCTCACAGCGACCAGTTTTTTCGACTTCCTTCGCAATAGCCAGCACAGCAGCTCGCTCACTGGCATTGGCCATTTTCTTAGTCACAGCGAAAATCGGAACTGTCATGGCAGCCAGCACGCCATAAATCGTGACAGGGCTCGAAGGTGGTGTCACTCCTGATTCCTTGAGGCATTCCCCCAGGACCAGTGCGTACCCGCGAATTGTTTCTCCAAGGATGCGGGCGATCGCTCGCTTGCCCGTTTCGTCATAACCTTCAACCGGTTTCTTTGAACCAATTGCCAGCGAGTAATGCGAAATGGCCAATTCATACGACTGATTCGCGAATTGTGCACCCTGACGAATGATCTGAGGCAGCCACTCGCCCCCCTGAGGGATGCTTTTTGCTGGTACACCCCCCAGTTCCTGGTCGAGCAAGAGCCGCAATTGATCGTAAGAGCAGGCAATGGTCCACTCGGCGGCCCGGTGAACAATCGTCTCAGCTTCCGACTGCCCCGTATGGAATGGTTGAAACGGATCGGTTACGTAATGACTGAGGACACCCGCACTATAGACCCCTTGTGACCAATCTTTCTGGCGAAAGGCTGTCACTGATTTTTCATACCAGATTTGTGCCGTCTTGATCGCACCGCCCCACTCCTGATCCCGCACATGCAGCACATGATTCTGAAAGTCTTTAAATTTGTCGTCGGGAGCTTTCGATCCATCGAGATACTGATCGATCCGCGTCAAAAACAGATCGCTCCACTTCTCTGCATCCGGTATTTCAAGATACTTCAGCGCATCAAGAGCCAGCTTATGGTGCGTGTTCTTGCACTTGTAGGCAAAGAGGACTGAAAACAAGAGGGACATGTCAGCCACTTCCCGATATCCGGCGAAGAGTTCAGGCTTCGCCTTTTGACCGATCTGCTTCTCAACCTGTTGTTTTCGCAGATCGAAGGCATGCTGACGAGCAATCTTCTTTCGGCAGATTTCGCTTATTGAGTGAAGCGAATCCCTTGCTTCTGGGCTGCCCGGTGAGCAACAGAATTATTGGCATAGTGCTTCCATGTTCGTTCAGTCCGCCAGGCCAGTTCCGGAGAAACTTCCCGGATCTGCCGTGCGGGAACTCCGGCCCAGAGTGTTCCAGGGGGCACAATCGTTTCTTCAAGCACCAGAGCACCAGCCGCAATGAAAGCCCCCCGTCCGATGACAGCCCGACTCAAGACGTTCGCACTGATACCAATGAGGACATCGTCTTCCACGGTGGCTCCATGCACCAAAGCGCGATGTCCCAGCGAAACCCGGTTTCCGATTTTACAGGGAGAATGTGGATCCACATGCAGAATGGCTCCATCCTGCAGATTGCTGTCTTCCCCAATGTCGATGCGTTCGTGGTCGCCGCGTACGACGGCTCCGAACCAGATGGAACTGCGAGCCCCCACAGAAACCCGGCCATAAAGTGTTGCCCCCGGGGCAATCCACGCGGTGGGATCGATCTCTGGATTCTCGGTAATTGCCGAAAAATCCCAGTGAATCTGTGGAAAAGGGACTTCAGGGGGCTGGAACATTCAAAACCTCTTCAAGACGAAGGCTTCGGAAACTTGGAAGTCGCACGCAACTCCTCTACTCTATCGGCTGACTCCGTCATTATCGAAACCGGTGATGAAACCACATTTCACAGGGCGACAGTCGGCCAGACTGACGCACCGCATTGTTCCTGGATCAGGGTAAATTTTCATGGCCAAAAAGACCATTGCCGATGTCGACGTTCAGGGAAAAGCCGTTCTCATGCGGTGCGATTTCAACGTCCCGCTCGATGATAATCTTGTCATCACCGATGATCGCCGTATTACGGAGGCTCTCCCATCGATTGAATCCGTCCTCAAACGAGGTGGTCGTGTGATTCTCATGAGCCACCTGGGACGTCCGGAAGGGGTCGATCCTGCGGCCGATGCCAAATACAGCCTCAAACCTGTGGCTGCCCGCCTGAAGGAACTACTGGGAGTTCCCGTTCACTTTGCCAGCGATACGGTGGGTGCCGACGCCGAAGCCAAAGTGAAGGCTCTCAAGAACAATGAAGTTCTGCTCCTTGAAAACGTACGTTTCAACAAAGGAGAGAAGAAAGGCGAAAGCAGTTACGTCAACATTCTCGCCACCTTTGGCGACATCTACTGCAACGACGCTTTTGGCACTTGCCACCGTTCCGAAGGTTCGATGGTCGGTGTCCCCAATGCGATGGGGAACAAGCCCAAGGTTTGCGGCTTCCTCGTCGAAAAAGAGATCAAGTTCCTCTCTGATGCCATTTCGAATCCCGCCCGTCCTTTTGTGGCGATTGTCGGTGGGAAAAAGGTCGACGACAAAATCAACGTCATCAAGAACCTGCTCTCCATCTGCGATACGGTGCTGATTGGCGGGGCGATGGCCTTTGCTTTCTCAAAGGCTCAAGGGGGCCAGATTGGCAAGAGCTATCTGCCGAATCCGCCCGAAGCCAGCCTCGCTCTCGCCAAGGAACTGCTGACAATCGGTGGCGAAAAACTGCAGCTTCCTGTCGATACCCATTGTGGTGATGCCTTCAAGGGTGACTGCAACAAGATGATCGCCAAAGCCGGCCAGATTCCCGAGAACTTCGAAGGCTTCGACATTGGTCCGGAAACTCAGCAGAAATATGCCGAGATCGTGAAAGCCGCCAAGACGATTGTCTGGAACGGACCAATGGGTGTCTTTGAAATGCCTCCTTTTGATGCCGGGACTCGAGCGGTCGCCGAGGCGATTGTTGCCAGCGATGCCACCAGTATCATCGGAGGTGGCGACAGTGCTTCTGCCATTCAGCAGTTCGGTCTCGCCGATCAGGTCACGCATGTCAGCACGGGCGGTGGTGCCAGTCTCGAAATGCTTGAAGGCAAAAAGTTTGCTGCCGTCGAACTTCTCGACGAGAAGTAAAGTTTGTCTTGATTCCGTCGCGTTTCATCAAGCGAACGATGGCTCTGCAGAATGCTCGAACCCGTCCCCCTTCTCCCATGCCGATGGGAGAAGGCCGGGATGAGGGCGAACCTGCAGAACGTCATCTCCTCCCAAAAACGTTCGTCGTTGACCTGAGCGCCTGAGGCTCTTTCGCCTTCCTTGCACTGCTCAATCCATCGTTTCCAGAGAGCCGCCGTCATGCCAATTCTCTCAGCCGTTACGATCAGTCTGGTCGAAGAAGCACGTGGCGGCCCCTTCGTTTTCTGGGACGATGTTGAGGCCAGTTGCCGGATTGCCAGTGAACTGGGCTTTGATGCCGTCGAACTCTTTGCTCCCGAACCGGGATTCGTTCCAGTCAAAAACCTTCAGGAAATTCTCTCCCGATATCGGCTCAAGCTGGCGGCTGTCGGAACAGGAGCCGGCTGGCTGAAGAAGCAGCTCTCACTGACCAGCCCGAATGCGGAAATCCGTCAGGCCGCGAAAAAGTTTATCACCAGCATGATTGAATATGGTGGCCAGTTGGGTGCCCCGGCGATCATTGGCTCGATGCAGGGAAAGGCCGCTTCATCGGCTGCTGTTGCCGAGTGCCGGATGTTGCTGGGAGAAGCTTTGGCGGAACTTTGTCATCACAGCCATAGCCGATTCGGCCTGCCACTCATTTACGAACCACTCAATCGTTACGAAACCAATCTCTGCAATACTCAGGCCGATGGTGCTCATCTTCTGCAGACCTATGGCGCTCCGGACTGCAAACTTCTGGCCGACCTTTTCCATATGAACATCGAAGAAATCAATCTCCCGCAGGGACTTCTCGATGGTGGCTCATGGATCGGCCACATTCATTATGTTGACTCCAATCGGAATGCGGCTGGAATGGGTCACATTGACTTCGCCGAGGTGATCGCGACATTGAAAAAGATCAACTACGAAGGCTACCTCTCAGCAGAGGCGCGCAGTCTACCGGATGCGCGGACAGCCGCCCAGGCGACGATTGACAGCATTCGCCAGCATCTTGGCAAATAGCCCGGCTCCCAGATTGCTCCACGAAAATTCGCGATTCATGACTCTGCCGGATATCCTTCTCAGTAGGAAGAAACAGTGTAACCACTTGTGAGCCATCTCTTGAGGACTCCCCATGACTGAGGAATTCCCCATCGAACCGCCAGCAGACTCTCTTTTGGCCGAATCTCTGATCATGCCTCAAGAGACAGCCGCCAGCTTTCGACCAGCTCCAGAACCCGATACCCGGCTGTATATTCCTCAACATGAAAACTGGCAGGCTCGCATCAAAGCCGACACAGAGAAAATCTACTGCTACGCCAAACTTCCCGGAGAAGACTTCTTTCATCTCATTCTCAATGGTGAAATCTACCTGGTCGGGGAAACCGAAAAGTACTGCCTCCGCTGTGCTTTAAGGGTTGGAATTGCCACACAAGACCGACTTTTCTGGCAGAATCGAGTGCTTAAACGGTCTGCGACCAGTCTCTAAACGAGTCTCACAATGCCGAAGTCCGCGTTTGCGACTTCTCACAAAAGGATCCATGGCCATGAAACAAAGACTGCTGATTGTGCTGGCGGTTTTACTGTGTCTCGCAGCTTTCTTTGCTGGCATTGTGGCCATTCAGCCCGAAGACTTTTCGATCACTCGCTCAGCCGTGATCAAGGCGACACCTGACAAAGTGAGTGACCGAATCGACAACTTCAAAGCGTGGGGAGACTGGTCTCCGTGGGCAAAACTCGACCCGAATGCCAAAGAAGAATTTAAAGGTCCTGAGCGTGGCCCGGGCGCTATCATGAAGTGGTCGGGAAATGATGAAGTGGGCGAAGGTCAGATGACGATCCTCGAAACTCGTCCCGGCGAATATGTGAAGATTAAGCTCGACTTTATTCGCCCCATGGTCGCCACCAGCCTCGTCGAATTTCAGTTGGAACCTCAGGGCGATGAGACGAAAGTCACCTGGGCCATGTCAGGCAAGAACAACTTCGTCGCCAAAGCCTTTAATCTCATTGTTGATTGTGACAAAATGGTTGGTGGTGACTTCGAAAAGGGTCTCGCCAGTATGAAGGCCCTCGTCGAAGCTCCACCGGCACTCACTGAGGAACCGCAGTCAAAAGCCCAACCAGACGCAGAGAGTGCCCCGGAAAAACCTGCTGAAGTGAACAAACCCAGCGAAAAATCAGCCCCCGTTTATGGCACGACCACTTCTCCTGCTCCCTAAATTCCAGACGTCTGAGTTGCGGGAGTCTGTGTTGCCGGGAGTCTGAGTTTCGGGATTCTCAAGAACGTTCGGCGACGATCAACGATTGATCAAGCATAGGCAGATCCCGATATGACGTGGGCTAGTGCTAGAATTGTATGCGGGATTCGTCTAATCGATTGATTGCTGGTCACAACTTGACTAGCCTGCATGAGCGTTTCTGGAGAAGCCAAGTCGCCCCTGACGATTGAAACGATCGCAACAAGATGTGTGAAGTTTCCACCTGCCCCGGCAGTTCCCCATGGAGGATTCGAGCCAAGTTCTGACCTGCTCTCGGGTCGATAAGCTCTTCGGGATGAGGAAAACTGATTGGAAAGTTCATACATCCCATTCACTTCGCCTATCCAGTCTGCGATTCTCTGTATTCGAACCGGTTCACGACCGGCCATTCGTCACTGCCATTTTGACTTGCGGGATTGTTCATGACGGCGGCTTATCGCACAGCACCAGATCAAACCTTAACCACCATGCCTCCGGGCATTCCGTATATCATCGGGAATGAGGCCGCCGAACGGTTCAGCTTCTATGGCATGAAGGCCATCCTGTATCTGTATCTCACCAAATACATTGTCGATGCAGCGGGAGTATCGGCGGTCTACGACAAAGAGGACGCAACGGCCCTGTTGCATCTGTTCGTCGCTGCGGCTTATCTGTTCCCGATTGTGGGCGGCCCACTGGCCGATTTTTATCTCGGCAAATACCGAGTCATCCTGTGGCTCTCCTGGGCCTATTGCCTTGGTCATCTTTCACTTGCAGCCATTGATGGGCGAAATGGCCTCTGGCTGGGACTGGCACTCATTGCCATTGGTGCGGGTGGTATCAAACCCTGCGTTTCTGCTCATGTCGGCGATCAATTTGGTCAGGGTAACCAGCATCTCATCAGCCGCATCTTCCGCTGGTTTTATTTCGTGATCAATGTCGGCGCTTTGACAGCGATGTTCTGCATACCCCGCACACGAGACATCTTCCTCTCACCGGAGAATGGCCGGGATTATCTGCAATACATCGTTCCTGCCGACTGGCTGAACGCGATTCTGCCTCACTTCAACCCGACATTGGCCCACCATGTGGCCTTTGGGATTCCGGGAGTCTTGATGTTTCTGGCCACCATTGTCTTCTGGATGGGACGCAAAAAATTTGTCCACATTCCTCCTTCGACTAATGAGTTTGTGGAAGAGCTTGGCCCGATCTTGGGAAGTCGTTATCGATTCCTCATGTATTTTCCACCAATTATGTTAGCCGCCATTTGCAAGGATCGCGAGAACCGTCGAGCGATCTTGAAGCTGCTCCCCCTCTTTGCATTCATTGTCGTGTTCTGGGCGCTGTTCGATCAGACGATGTCCACCTGGGTCGAGCAGGCGACGCACATGAATTTAACTGTTCTCCGCTGGGGCGATTGGGAATGGAAAGTTCTGCCTGATGAAACCCAGACGTTAAACCCACTTTTCGTGCTGATGTTCATTCCACTGCTCGATTTCGTCGTTTTTCCAGCCCTGGCAACTGTGGTTCAACTTTCGGCATTACGCCGCGTCTCGGTCGGATTGTTTCTCGCCTCGATGGCCTTTGCTGTCAGTGGCTTTATCCAGATGGAAATCGATCAGAAGTTCACGCCGTGGGTGCTGTGGCTCGTGTTTCCTTATGCCATTATCACAGTTGCCGAAGTTCTCGTGTCGACAACCTGCCTCGAATTCTCCTACACCCAGGCACCGAATCGACTCAAATCGATCATCATGTCGCTCTACCTGCTCTCAGTGTTCGGTGGCAACCTGCTGACCTCCGGCGTCAACTGGATGATTTCCAGAGATGATGGAACCTCCATGCTTCCCGGGGCCAGCTATTACTGGTTCTTCTCGATTCTCATGTTCGTGACGGCGGTCTGCTTTATCCCGTATGCCGTCTTGTATCGCGAATCGCGATTTATCCAAGGTGAAGACGCGCCCACTGCTCCTCCAGGCAAACGTAAGTGATGCCTCAACTCTTTCTTCAGCCACTTGAATGACTCACTTCCAACCTGTTAGGTTCATGGGCTGGAAGTTTGTTTCAATTCGACTGGAGAAACGCCTCATGATCACCTTTAACCGTACTTTGGCCTTGTGCCTCACCCTTTGCACCTTTGGCCTTTGGGGAATCTCAGCTTCCGCCGCAGAACTCAAGGTGGGAGACAAAGCTCCCGAGTTCGAAGCACTGGATACTCAGGGCCAAGCGTGGAAGTCGACCGATCATGTGGGCCAGAAGCTGATTGTCGTCTACTTCTATCCTGCCGATATGACGGGTGGCTGCACGAAGCAGGCCTGTGCTTTCCGCGATGATCTTTCCAAGCTGGCTGGGCAGGATGTCGAGGTCGTCGGTGTCAGCGGTGATTCTGCCCGCAATCACCAGTTGTTCGCCAAGAAGCATAACCTGTCATTCACGCTACTCGCAGATACCGAGGCCAAAGTTGCCGAGGCGTTTGGCGTGCCCTATACCAGAGGGGAAAAGTCGGTGAAGGCCGAAGTTGATGGTAAAGAAGAAACCTTGCTTCGCAATGTGACCATCCAGCGCTGGACATTCATTATCGACAAGGATGGCAAGGTCGCCTACAAGAATACGAAAGTCGCCGCCGCCGATGACAGCAAAGCTGTCGCGGAAGCCGTCGCCACCATCAAGAAGAAGTAACTCCTCCGATCGAGCGATGAATCACTCTTGAGCCAGAGTCAGGTCTTATCGCCTGTCTCTGGCTGTCTTTATTTTTGGGACAATCTCAACTTCCCGGCGGGACATCTCTCCAGATTATCCGGCTTTCCGTGATTACGAGATCGACTGGCAGATCATGTTTTTCGACAGGAACTTCCTCGACCATTTGCACCTCAAAAGCCAGCCCGACTTTCATCACCTCGGGCTTCATCACCTCGGGCTTTATCTCCTTCAGCAATCGATCAAAATAGCCGCGTCCCTGCCCCAGCCTTCGCCCCTGCTCATCGAAAGCCAATCCCGGCAAGACAACCAGATCGATCTCCGCAGGATTCACACAGCGAGTCGACTGTGATCTCATTTCAGCGCGTGGCTCGCGAATCCCAAACGAGCCAGCCGACAACTCATCGAGACTCTGCAGCCAGAACAGCCTCAATTCTTCGCCGTCACACCACGGGACGATCAACTTCCGTATGCATCCAGCAGCGTGTTCAGGCTCTTTCAGCACTTTTTCGACAAGCGGCCAGGTCATCACTTCGCTGCCACTGGAGAGGTAAACCAGAGGTGCCCGGCACTTCTGCCATGGTTCTGAACGTTCCAGTTGATCGAGAATGCGTTGGCTGCGCTCCGTGCGATCTGTCAAAGCCACACGGGCCGACCGCACACTTTGGCGAAGCTCTTCTTTTCGAGTGATGAAACTCTTGTGGAAATTCTCAGAGGACATGACTTCGCCCTGCCTGGATCATGCCGATTCCTCGTCATCGATCTCTAATCCGTCTCCAAAACTGTCCACAGTCGTCGTTTCGACGAGAGGCAACTCTTCGCCATCGGCTTCACCAAAACCGGGGGGACGAGGTGGCAGTTCAATCTCATGCACCACGGGAACATCGTTGGTTTCCCCCTGCAGGACATCCCGTGCAGCATTGGTCGCCAGAGCCTGCTCCGTGCTTTGGGGATCCACAGCTTCACAACTCCACGAGATACGCGTCGCCAATTCCAAAAGCTCATCTCTCCACGCTTGCGGATCTCGATGGGGAGGAGGGCAATCTGCAAATTCTTCCAATAGCAGCACCATTCTCAACAGATGCTTAAAAACGAGCCCTTCCTGTTTAGCCAGATCGCGACCGCCAATCAGCTTGTAGAAGTTGAAACCAAATTCTTCGAGATCAGCCACCACATAGACGGGTGTCATTGGGATGCTGATGCCGGGATAATCGGATTGGAACAGCATCAGCAGTTTCTCAGGCAACGTCGGTGCATACTTTCGCTCTTCCGGTGGTAATGAAGGATCAAACTCGGGATACAAGTCTCCGGCAGGCAAAATCCCTCGAGCGACAATCTCCGGGTCAAGTACCTCAACAGCCAGTCGTCCCGGTGGCAAAAATCGGGGAGGCGGAATGCGGACAGATCTCACCAGCGATTTGGGGAACTCCAGAACACTTTCCAGCGCCAGCATCCATTCGATGCGATCAGCCTTTTCGAACTGATCGGCGAGAAACACTCCGTAGAGCGGATGAATGCTGCGAAAGGCAAACATGCGATCCATCGCCGCCGTCGGCTTCGCGAGAAGTGGTCGATAGACGCTCTTCTCAGTTTCATCCTGCCGTTTGAGTTCTGTTGCCGATTTTTTGCCCTGCTGAGCGCGCTTTTCGTCAATCGATTTCTGCAGATGCTGCGACAGCCAGCTCAACTTCTCAGGAATCTCTTCAGTGATTGTTTCCGTCGTTTCTGGTTTTGAGGGTTCACTGGCGACTGGTGGTGGAGGATCCAGTTCCACAAAACCCGCGTGATGCAAGGCCACCAGCATCTGCTCAAAGTCACGTTCGCACGCATTGAGCCGACCAGGATCCATCAATCGCTTCCGCACGAGGACGCGAATTCGATCCACATCGGGTGAGAGTTTGAGCAGATAGGCCACCAGCCGAATGGGAAACTCCCCCTGGCTCACCAGATCTCTGGGTGGAGCTGTTTTCAATTTTTCGAATTGTGCGTCGGTCCAATACTGTTTGGCCGGATTCCGCGTGGGCATCTTTTTCTTGAGTGCTTTTTTCGCCTTAATCAGCAGAGGATCTTTCGTATCCTCAGGGATCTGGTCGTACTTCTCTTTCCAGCGGGCAATCCGCACATCGTCCTCGTGGGGCAAGGCATAAACAAAGCCTTCCTTATCAAACTGCGGCCGCCCCGCCCGCCCAAAAATCTGATGCGCCAGACTCGCGTCGATCAGTTTCTTTTTGCCGGGTGGCCCTTTCAAGAGACAGGTCATGACGACCGATTTTGCGGGCAGGTTGATGCCTGCGGAAAGTGTTTCGGTGCAAACACAGATCGACAGCAGCTTCTCCTGAAACAGTTCTTCGACCAGCCGCCGATGCTTAGGCAATAACCCCGCGTGGTGGACGCCCACACCGCGATGCAAAAGCTGCTTCAGCTTCGGCCCTACGCCATGTTTGAAATCGACATCTTTCAATCGAGCGGCGAGTTGCTTCTGCTGATCACCTTGAAGGACAGATCGCCCCTTCAACTCTTCGGCGGTGCTCCAGCACAATTCCCGATCAAAACAGAAGACCAGAGCCGGTGTCCTGCGGGCTTCTCCTTCCCCCTGAGCCATGAACTCCAGATGCTCGGCAACGAACTGATCCCCAATCCAATGAAACGTGAGTGGCACCTTTCGCTCCGTCCCCACCACAAGTTCCAGCCTTCGCCCATGGCAGCGATGCAGCCACGTCACGAATGGATTGGCATTCCCGATGGTGGCAGAAAGGAGCATCAGCCGGACATGTGGCGGCAGCAGGGAGAGCGAGAACTCCCAGACGATGCCTCGCTCAGGATCAGAAAAGCTGTGAAACTCATCCATCACGACGGCGAAGACATTCGAAAAGTCGAAAGCATCCGGGTGCAGCAATCGATTGAGGAGAATCTCCGCCACGACCACCAGCACGTGGGCATCAGGATTCACCTTCCGGTTGCCTGTCACCAATCCCACATCGTCGCGCGAGAAGCCCCAGCGCTGGGCGGCATCTTGAATCTCGGAAAACTTCTGGTCGGTGAGCGCAATCAGAGGTGTTGTGTAATAGATCGTTTTCTGGTTCTTGAGGGCTTCAAAGATCGCTCCTTCAGCAATGAGCGTTTTTCCGGTCCCGGTCGGAGCTGAAATCAGCACGCCGGTCTCAGAAGTAAACCAGGCGAACAGCGCTTCCTCTTGAACCGGATAAGGCGTGTAACCAAGCGTGTCGTAATACTGTTCGAGAACCTGGTCTCTTCGGAGTAATTCCTGATCAGACAACGACATCATCCTCAGCTTGCAGCCATTCAAATCGCGAAGCAGTTTCAACCAAAGCGATGGACATAACCACCGGGAACCAGTTCTTTTGACTCTCCCGTCTCGCTGACGATCCTGCAAGCCTCTTCAGAAACAATCGTCCCAATTTTTGTGAGGGCGACGGGGAGCTTCCAGTTCTGCTGCAATGTCTCCCACAGAGCTGGAGAGAGCGTGAAGAGGAGTTCAAAATCTTCACCATCATGTAGAGCGTGTGCGAGCGCCGGTGGAGAACTCAAATTCACGATGTCGGCATGATGGCGGATATCCTCATGGACCGGAATCAGCTTCTGTTCGAGTACAGCACCCACATGACTGGCCTTGAGGATATGCCACAAGTCGGAAGACAGTCCATCACTCAAATCGATCATTGAGTTCGGTCTGGCTAACTTAAACAGTTCAGCAGCCACATCCAAGCGGGGTTCGAACTTCAAATGCCTGCCATAGATCGAACCACCCAGGGCACCACTTACGACAATTACATCACCCACCTGCGCACCGGCTCGACGAATCGAGGTCGACTCAATCGATTCGCCCACCACTGCCACATTGATCGCCAGGCGACCATCCCAACTGTTGGTATCTCCTCCAGCAACCGGACAATCCCATTTTGCGGCCAATTCCAGAACGCCACGCATGAGTTCATCCGCTTCGCGGGAGTTCCAATGGCGTGGGATGGCGATCGAAACAAACGAGGCGATGCATCTCCCACCCATGGCTGCAAGATCGCTCAAGTTGACAGCGAGTGCCTTCCGACCTGCCCAAAAGGGGCCGCACTCCTCGACAACAAAGTGCACACCATCCAGGAGCATATCCGTGGCGACGAGTGTCTCTCGGTCGTCTCGACAACCTAAACCGGCGGCATCATCACCAATTCCCAGAAGCACACGAGATGAACCCCCGGCAGCCTTCTGGATTCGCTCAATCAGGGCAAACTCGGGTCGAAGAGTCATTCTGCCGCCTGTCGCCTGCATACACTGTTCAAAATGGTTCTCGATGGAAGATTAGCAACCTGCTCCCTCGAGAACCAAGCAGTCTTGAAAAAGATTAAGCCGCAAGCTCTTTCCGGCCATCCGGTGAAAGCTTGCGGCATCTTCTTCACGCATTGAAACTAATTAAACGCGTTCTATCGACAGTGATCAGGATCTATTGGCGGCTGGCGGTCTGCAGGTGGCCGAACAAGGTTTCCTGTCCACGAACAATGTAGAACTTGATTGGGTTCAGCTTGATTTCGTTCGACTTATTGACGATCCAGGTCACGTTCTCGACTGAGAGGGTTTCCCAGTCGTGCAGACCGACGAGGATATCGCCCTTGGTGATCCCGTTCGAAGCAGCCGGGCTGTCCGGGCGAACATCGACCACTCGCAGTCCACCACGGTAACGAGTACCGGTCAGCAGCTTCTGGTCGGCAGCAATCGGTGCCAGTTTCAAACCCAGAATCTGCCAGAACCGCTGAGCTTCTGTCTCGTTGATTCCGGTGGATGCAGGCCGAAATGCCTGATTCTGCACAAGAGAGATGTTGGATTGCCCGAGAGCAAAATTCAGCTTTTCGTCTCGATCATTTCGACGAACAACCAGATCCAGATTGTCGCCAGGCTTGCGGCCCAGAAGCGATCGTTCGAAATCGACAGAATCACAGACCTCCAGTGAACCGGCCTTGAGAACCACATCACCAGCCTTCAAACCGGCGCGTTGTGCCGGGCTGTCGGAGAGCACATTTTCAATGATTAACAGCTTTTGTGTCGCCGTTTTCAGATCTCTGAGAATCGCGCCGTGATAACCCAGACCCATCTGCTCAACAGAGATCAGTCGAGCCACCACTTTGCGAGCGTCGTCGATGGGAATCGCGAAGCCAATTCGCTGAGCACCTGCCCGGATGGCGACATTCACACCGATCACATCACCGTCCATATTGATCAGCGGGCCACCACTGTTACCCGGATTGATGCTGGCATCGGTCTGAATGAGATTGCGGTATGACTGCGTCTCATTGACTTCCACATCGCGGCCAAGAGCACTGACAATCCCCTCGGTCACGGTGTGGCGGTAACCATAAGCGTTACCAATCGCCAGTACGCGTTCAGCGAGGTAGATATCGCTTGATGTGCCGAAAGGAGCGACTTTGAACGTCTTGGTGCCATCCACCTTGATGACCGCCAGATCCTGTTCTTTATCGACACCGATGACACGGGCATCGTAATCGCTGCCATCTTCGAATGTCGCACGAATCAGTTCGACATCGGCCACCACATGGTGGTTGGTGACGATGTACCCGCGTTCGTCAATGACAATGCCGGTCCCCATGCCGTTGATCTTGCGACCTCGGCTGGAAGCAAAGACAGAGTCCCGTTCCTGGGCTGACTTCTCAGTGTGAATGTTCACAACGGAAGCCGAAGCCCTTTTGTAGGCCCGGACGGCTGGGGTTTCACGAAGCTCCGACGCACTGGACAGCACTGCTGTCAGGCAGAGAACTCCGTAAATCGCTGGCGTGATAAGCCACTTAATCATGGGGAAGATCACTCGTGGTCCGCAGGGTTGCGTTGTGGTCAAACGGCTCAGGCTGCCACGATCCATCGTGTTGTATTGGAGCAATCCTCCATGGCTCCGCCGGGATGGCATCGACCAGTTACCCGGCAGGGTTGAAATGCACTTGCGTCATGGCGTACAGATTGCCAAGTCGTTACTCGTGAAATGGGGTAAACTCTTCGGTTATGCGGCCGCAGAGTTCGTCCAAAACCACAGGGCTTAGCGACTTTTGTTCAAGAGCGACTGTGGAACTTCATCAATGACCAGCAGCAGAAGCGCGCATCGGCAGAGATTGCCGAACCGCCGGAATCACAACGAAAAAATTCACTCCAACTGATAGAACACAGCCGGGGAGCAGTCATGTCGCGTTTAGAAAAATTGAAGCAGATGTTGCAGGAAACTCCTCAAGATTCATTCCTGCGTTATGCGCTGGCTCTCGAGCTCGTCAAGGCGGGAGAAACAACATCCGGGCTGGAAGCGCTGGACAGCCTCATCGCTGATGATCCTGATTACGTCGCTGCTTACTTTCAAAAAGCACAGGTTCTGGCCGAAGACGAGCAAACCGTTTTAGCCCGCGAAGCCTGCCAGGCAGGAATTGTGGCTGCCAAGCGTGTGGGAGATGCTCATGCCGCCGGTGAAATGACCGCTTTTCTGGAAACACTTGAAGATTGATCATTTCTTTGGCCGCGTGAAAAATTGCGATCATGGTCTGGGAGCAGCTTACTTCTTTGATGGAGGGCTCGCTGGAAAGATCTCTTTCCAGTCGCGCTGCATATTAATCACGATCCACCCCTTGGAAGTGGCGTCTATCAGTGCCCGATCCAGCCGACCGAAGTTTGAGTGACGATCATAGGCAAACTCCCGCTGCGCATCCGTATGGTGCACCAATAGGCCCAGGCCACTGGCCGGGGTGGAGGTGACATACTCCAGCATTTCGTAGTCGCCATCGGAGTTTCCGACGGCCATGATTGGTCGCCCACCAATCACCTGCCGGATTCCCACCGGTTTTCCCGCCTGATCATCAATGAAATTCAATTCGGCGAGACGTACGAGCACAGGTTTTCCATCGCGCAATTCGTATTTCAGTTTGACGCTGCTGCCGATGACCTGCTCGGGAGGAATCCCATAGACTTCTTTCGCCCAGGGCCTCATGAATTCCACTCCACCACCTGAAACGATGAAAGTTTTGAACTCGTGCTGACGCAAATAGGCCAAAAGCTCGAGCATCGGCTGATAGACACATTCTGTATAGGGTCGATGAAACTTCGGGTGCCGGGCCTTACGAATCCAATCGGTCACGATGTTTTCGAACTCGTCGTCTGTCATACCGGCATGAGTCGCCATTGTCAGTTCTGTCAGACCTTTGGCACCCAGCTTTGCCAGCGCAGGCAGATCTTTCTCGATCACTGCGCGAAATGGTTCTTTGGTCCGCCACTCGGGATGTTGGTCTGCCAGTAATGACACTCGATCCAGCACAAATGCCAACTGCACGTACATGGGCTGCTCACACCAGAGCGTTCCATCGTTATCAAACGTGACAATTCGCTCCGAGACAGGCACAAACCTGGGAGAGCCCTCAGTCGTTACCAATTGCACATATTCCAGAATGGCTCGACGTGCGGCACTGTCATTCCAGGAGGGTAATGGTTCCTCTGCCCGCAAATTTGTCATCATCCCCACCACTGCCATTGCCATTAGAAAGATGTGCCTGAATAGTGTCATCATTGCTCACCCTGGGTGACCATCACAGAATTGCCCACGATTCGAATCGAACGGAATCATGGCGATACTCCGACAAGATTGCAGGATCGCCATGCCCGAAACCATCCTTAAAACGAAATCATAATTCTCAAGTAAATCATCATGACATTTCTCCGGGAGCTATGGTCCACTATTTCTGAATCACAAAATCCAGAGGCTGCGATAACTCCGCATGAAACTTTTCCAGTGCCTCGGGACACAGGCTGCGATTTCGATCGCGTAATTCACAGACTGCTGACCGCACTGCTATCAAATGCGGCTCAAGCCTCTTGAGAACGGGAAGAGTTTCTACTCGAATCTGGCCAGCAATGGCGAGCAGCATTCCAGCAGCGACCAGTTCATCCCGACAAGAATTCAATTTTTCCCAACTGTAAACGTCGGTCATTGTTTGACCCGTTTTCTCATAACTGTCAATCAGGACTCCGGCCAACTGCTGCTGGATGGCAAAAGTCTTGACTTCTTCCAGATCGGGGGCCTGTGCGGAAGCGTCAAAATAGGCGACGGCTATCCAGCGAAAACTGCGTTTTGACAAGGCCTCCGTTTGCTCTCGGAACTCGAGCCATTTTCGAACCCAGCCCCCGTCGCTTCCCTGTTGGCCCGAACAGTGTTGGGCGGCAGAGTGTTGGGCGGCACCCTTTTGAGCAGCACAGTGAGCTAACCCCACTTTTAAGACATCGACACCTTCCGGAATCGCACACGGTTCAACTTCTAAAAGTTCGCCGAGTGCGAGTGACATCACCACACCAGAATCGACACGAGTCGCCCTGCCTGAAGACGTTTCTGCGTAGGCAGGCTCAACCCGAGGCTTTCCCACAACAGCCAGAATTTCTCTGCAGACCGATTCATCGGCCCTGCCGAGGGCTCCCCGGGCAGGGTCTTTAACATCCAGCACAGCGACACCGGTATTAACAACCAGCCTGGCCTCTGCAGCATTCCGGACACTCACCAGAAGCTGATTTCTCCTTTGAAGAAGCTGATTCCAGGAAGAGGCCGCCTCCGAACACATCAACAGGCTCCAATGTAATTGATCCAGAAACAGCCGATGAAACAGGTATGATCCATCGAAAATCCATATTCTTCGCGAGATTATCACAAGTCCCGGGCCGTGACAGGCTTTCGAGTCGGGAACTATGAAGATAGACTAATGCCTTGGCAAAACCGCCTCAGGTTATTCAGTCTCAGGCTCATAGAACATCGGAACTGGTTGAAACCAGTTTCCGCGTCCGGTCTGGCTGAGTTTTGCGCGTCGACCGTACTGAAGGACGATGCGATCACTCAAAGACCGAGTTGCCAAACTAAACGCTGACAAGGTTGTCAGCCCCGTATTTCCTTGCGGTGAACTTACTGTTCGACCCGCCCAACTTTTTGATTTGAGAACATGAAGCGACGAAACGACATCCGCAACGTGGCCATTATTGCTCACGTTGACCATGGCAAAACCACTCTGGTGGACAGTTTGATCAAGTTCAGTGGCCAGTTCCGCGAGTCACAACTCCAGCAGGAATGTATCCTGGATTCCAATGACCAGGAACGCGAACGCGGCATTACCATCCTCGCCAAAAACATCGCCCTGACCTATGGCGATACCAAAATCAATATCATCGACACTCCCGGCCACGCCGACTTCGGTGGTGAAGTCGAACGTGTCTTGCGGATGGCGGATGGCGCTCTGGTACTCGTCGATTCGTTCGAAGGCCCACGCCCACAAACTCGCTTCGTGCTGCAAAAAGCTCTGGAAGTCGGTCTTCAGCCACTCGTGGTCGTCAACAAGATTGACCGTCCCGATGCCCGGCCTCTCGATGTTTTGAACGAAACTTTTGATCTTTTCGTCGAACTGGGAGCCGATGACGCGACTCTCGATTTCCCTTATGTGTTTGCCAGTGGTCGCTCAGGTTATGCCTCTCACGATCCAGCGACACGCAGTGGAGATATCCGTCCACTTCTCGATCTGATCATTGAGCGGATTCCCGGGCCGGAAGTTGATGAAGAGGCTCCGCTGCAGTTCATGGTCACTTCGCTGACTTACTCGGAATTCGTGGGCCGGATTGCCACGGGTCGAATTTCGTGCGGCAAGATCAAGACTGGCCAGACAATTTCGCTCATGAAGGCTGACGGTTCGATCAAGAACGAAAAAGTCGTCGCTCTGGAAGTTTTCGACAAACTGGGGCGTACACCAGTTCAAGAAGCGACTGCTGGCGATATTGTCGCAATTACCGGGCTTTCCAAGCCGGAAATTGGCGATACTGTCGCCGACCCGGCCTTTCCTAAAGCATTGCCTCGAATCAGTGTCGATGAACCGACCATTTCGATGGTGTTCACAATCAACAGTTCTCCCTTTGCCGGTGCTAAAGAGGGTGGCGGAAAGTATCTGACCACTCGCCACTTACGGGATCGACTGGATCGTGAACTCGAATCGAACGTGGCTCTGCGAGTGACAGAAGCTTCTGACAAAGAAGCCTTCAACGTCTCCGGACGCGGCGTGCTCCACCTCTCCGTGCTGATTGAGCAGATGCGACGCGAAGGCTACGAACTCTCTGTGGGTAAGCCACAGGTGATTCGTAAGAAGATCGATGGCAAAGTCCATGAGCCGTTTGAAATTCTGGTCGTGGATGTGCCGCAGAATGAAGTTGGCCCCGTGATGGAAATTGTGGGGAATCGCCGTGGCGAAGTTACCAATATGACCACCAACAGTACCGGGATGTCCCACCTTGAGTTCTCGATCCCGGCCCGTGGCCTGATTGGAATTCGAACCCGGATGCTGAACGCGACGCGTGGCGAAGCCATTATTCACCACCAGTTCGACTGCTATAAGCCAATCGAAGGCGATGTGCCTCGCCGGGCGAACGGTGTTCTGGTTTCTCAAGAGCGTGGGAAAGTGGTCGCTTTCGCCCTCGGGAAACTCCAGGAGCGTTCGGAACTCTTCGTGGCCCCGGGCGATGAAGTCTATGAAGGGATGATCGTGGGGGAAAACTCACGCGATACCGACATGGTGGTCAACCCGATTCGTGAAAAGAAACTCACGAACATGCGTGCCTCAGGTTCTGATGAAAACATCATCCTCAAGCCACCACGCCGCCTCTCTCTCGAAGCGGCTCTCGAGTACATTGAAGATGATGAATATGTCGAAGTGACACCGTCGATCATTCGCCTCCGCAAGATCCGCCTGACAGAAACCGAGCGCAAGCAGCACTCGCGAGGTAGTGTGACGGAATAGCTGCCATTTCCTGATTGATGTGCACAATGAGACTTCCATGGCATTTGCCGTGGAAGTCTTTCTTTGTAACCACTATCGAGAATTATAATCGTTTCAAGAATGTCACTTTCTCGATACTGTCCGAGTAGTAGTCAGGAACAGTCGCCACGTCGTTAAATCCGTGCTTTCTATAAAATTGCCGGACTGGTCCGAAGTCGTCGGTGGAACTGGTCTCGATGAGAAGTAACCTTCCGCCCATCGATCTGATGTGCTCTTGGCAGGCCTCGATCATCAGCGAGCCAACCCCCTTGGTTTGGCGTGTTGCACGCACCATAATCATCAGAAGTTCCCATGTTCGATCAGTCAACTCCCTGGGTAAGTAGTAAGCCACGGCTATGAGTTCATCTTCGTCTTCATAAACCAGCGCATGATGTCCTAATCGCGATTTCGTCAAGTGATAATCATCAAACAGGAGTTCTAGCGTCGGAAAATCTTCGATTGTGAATAGACCTGTCGTCTCACAAATCGCCAGAAGTTCGGGAGTATCCTCAGGTGTAATCATTCGAATCATTTTCCTATCCTTGTCGAGTGCTGTTCCCGATCGCTACGGACGTCCTCAAATACGATTTCTTAATGCGTCCTATTCAAATTGGATACGAGGAAACGCATGAGGGTATCAGGAAATCTTTTGCTGCTTCCCCTTTTCACAAGTCGAAGGAGCTACAGGGCGATACAACTCACTGGTTGTGAAAGTCGTTCTCTTCTTCTTGCCACCGGGTGGCTGGTGTCAAACGTCCTCGTTTGCCCCCAGTTCGTTGAGGGTTGATGTTCAGGGCCATCATGATGAGAAGGAACGTTACCGGTGCAGTCATACTTGCGAATGGTGATGACCAGATGGCGGATGAAGACATCCGACCCCTGCCACCGCGGCGTGAAGGCATGCTTGCCCAGAGCTGCAAGCATGGCACGAAGAGATACCGAATTGAACAAAGATGGAAGACCCTCACCCTGCCCTCTCCCACGCAGACGTGGGCGAGGGTTTCAGAGGGGCACGCGCATGGCGCGGCTTCTTGTCGTTGTGTCGAACACAACGACCCGGCCACGAGTTGGCCGGGCCACCCTTGCCCAGCAATTGTGGATCATGGACAGATCACAGCCGCAAGCATGGCACACAAAGTAAAGCAGAATCTTGGGATGCGTATCATTCTCTGAAAATAGAATTCAAGATCTGGCCTTCGCAGCTTTTTCTTCGGCGGCACTGAGCCTTGCGTAGAAGGGTTCGAGCGTCCAGGGATCTGAGAACTGTGCCTCGTCATAGAGTTTCTGTGCCAGGCGGGCAATTGTGGTCGCGGGAGGGGCTGCTACGCTGGCTTCGATCCGCTGAGCCGCGGTCGATAATTCGACAATTCGAGACAATCCCGGGCCCATCAGGATATCTGTGGCCGTCAAAGCCGCGAGCCATTCCCGCGACTTAACGATCTGAATGGCATCACTCCGCGAAAAACCGGCTGAACTTCGCTGGTAATGCCCCACGAACAATTCACCACGCTGGGCATCTTCAATCGCCCAGATTTGTCGATGTTCGCCACTCCAGGCCGTCGCGCTCGCCAACAGACTATCGACCGCCAGCAGTTTCGCTCCCGTCGTGTAGCAAAAGGTCTTGGCCACAGTACAACCGACTCTCAACCCCGTAAAACTTCCGGGGCCAATACTCACGCCGACAGCCGTGATCTCATGAGGTTGCACTTGCGCCTCACGGCACATCAGTGCAAGCTCAGCCACGAGTGTCTGCGCATGCCGGCGGCCCGTCGTTTCGAGCTGACGGTGAGCGACAATCTCGTCCCCTCGAACAAGTGCCAGCGAACCTTCACGGCCTGAGGTTTCGATCCCCAGAATCAGCGGCAGTTGATCGCTCACAACATTTCTCCATGTGGGGCAGGCTGTCCGGTTCGTCCGCCGCCGGTTTTCCCGGATCGAGCTGCGGGATCATTGCCCGCTCCCTCACGAGCAGCGATGGTCTCCATCGCAGTTCGCATTTCTTTCAAGAATCGCGACGGCTTGGTCTCGCGTTTTTTGCCCCATTTCACCCGGCTCTGCGAACGGGTAATTGTCAGAAAATCTTTCGCCCGCGTAATTCCCACGTAACAGAGCCGCCGTTCTTCTTCGACAGAGGATGGATTTTCAAACTCCTCATCGACACTGCGCTTATGCGGCAATATCCCCTCTTCCAAGCCCACAAGATAAACCCGCTCAAACTCCAGACCTTTGGCACTATGCAGAGTCATCAGAGTAATGGCATTCTCATCGGGTCGTTCGGGGGCAGCAAAATCAGATCCTCCCAAAGAGACCTCGTCAAGATATCCCTCCAGTGAAGGCGACCTCGACTGGGCCTCATATTGCGAGACGGCATTTGCGAATTCACCCAGAATCAGATTTCTCATTTCCTGCTGCTCGGCTGATCTATAGGTTCGCTCGATTTCACGGGCGTAGCCGGTTGTCTCGACCATCCGCAGGAATGTTTCGCTTAACTTGACCCCTGGCTGTTTAAAAGCTTCTCTCAAAGAGGACATCTGCTGTTCAAACTGTCGCAGGTTATTGAGTGCCTTGGATGTAATTTCCCCAGCGGCAGCCGCATCCGGAATCACATCCCAGAATCGACGTTTCTCCTTCACAGCTCTGGCCAGTAATCGCTCGCAGGTGGCGTCACCAATCCCGCGCGGAGGTACGTTGATAATCCGCAGCAATGAAAGATCATCCCGTGGATTGACCAGTACTTTCAAATAAGCCTGAAGGTCTTTGATTTCCTTGCGATCAAAGAAGGATTGCCCACCGACAATTCGATAATGAATCTGCTTGCGGCGAAGTTCATGCTCAAAAATTCGAGGCTGCTCATTGGTGCGAAAGAGGATCGCGATTTCACAGGGGCGAACATTGAGCTGATGAATCAGATAAGCAATATCCCGCACCACGCCTTCGGCTTCTGCCTGCTCATCGGGATATTCCCGGAACACCACGGATGTTCCCCCTCGATGAGCAATCAATCGCTTCTCATGACGACCATGATTATGGGCCACGAGTTGATTAGCCAACTGAATGATCGACTCCGTGCAGCGATAATTGTCTTCGAGCCGCACCACTTTGGCGGCAGGAAATGAGTGCTTAAAACCGAGAATATGCTTCACCTCGGCACCGCGCCAGCCGTAGATGGATTGGTCATCATCACCCACCACACAGAGATTCTGGTGCCGCCTCACAATGGATTCGATCAATCGAAACTGAAGTTCATTCGTGTCCTGGTATTCATCAATCTGCACAAAGTCGAATCGATTCTGCTGTCGCTCAAGAGCTTCCGGATGATGTTTGAACAATTGCCATGTCAGGAATAACAGGTCATCAAAATCGACTCCGCCAGCCGCCTTGAGCGCCAGTTGATATCTGCGGTAAGCCATGCCGGCGAGTTGTTCATGATCGGAATCGGCAATCTCCTGTGCGAGATCGGGCATGACTCCCTGCATCTTCCAGCGACTGATCTGGGCGAGAAGATCGCCAGGTTTCAAAGCTGTATCGGTCATCTTGAGGACTTGCAGAGCTTTTCGTGCCGCTGACTCCTGATCTCCGCGATCATAGATCACGAACTGTTTGGGATATCCCAGTGAATCAATTTCCTGTCTCAGAATGCCCACACACCAACTGTGAAAGGTGGAGATCGTGGGCCGCTTTTTCATGGTGCGGCCCAGGAGCAATGAGGTTCGATCCAGCATTTCCCGGGCCGCTTTATTGGTGAACGTCACCGAAAGAATTCGCTCAGGATCAACGCCGGCAGCGATCAGATCGGCCATGCGATAGGTAATGACTCGTGTCTTGCCAGTTCCAGCGCCTGCCAGAACCAGAAGTGGCCCGCGATGTGTCCGCACGGCCTCCTGCTGTGGGCGATTCAAATGCGAGATATCCAGCATACGTCTCGGGAATCCATCGAAGACTTGATGAGAAACTGCCTGACCACACTCAAGACGGCCTCGTCAGACGCCGAGGTTTGTGGTCAGCATAATCAGAAGGCCCACTGCTTTGAAAGTTGATGGAGACCGTTCATGAATTGGCTGGATCTTTGGCAGTCTGTTCCTGATGTACAGTTCTTAGAACCTCAATCATTTCGCTGATCCTCTGCCAGCGATCATTTGTCTGAATGGCCAATCCCTTCATGACAGCCTGAACGATTCGATCATCAAGATCGGGGCAATAGGTTTTGAGATCGGCTGGTGGAGAATTCAAATGGGAAAGAATCGACTCCAGTGTTTGACCAGATTCCCAGGGTAACTGACCGGCAAACATTTCAAAACAAGTGACTGCATACGAGAAAATATCAATCCGCTGATCTGTCCGCTGACGGCGAATCAGTTCAGGGGCCATGTAATTCGCAGTTCCTGTGCGATTACCAGGAGCCTGAAAATGGGGAGTGTTGGGAACCACCAGTCCAAAGTCGATCAACTTGATGCGGTGATTTTCATCGAGCAGAATATTTCGCGGACAGATATCGCGATGGATCCAGTTCTGCCGATGGAAATAATTGATCGCCTCTCCCAATTCGATGGTCATTCGCAGGCAGTGCTTTTTCATGACATCGTTCTGAGCACTGATCAGAAAACTCAGAGCGACCCCTTCGACGAACTCCATGACGAGATAAGCCTCGTTTTTGGTCGTTACCCCGTGCTCAAACGTTTTCACGATATGGGGATGTTTGAGGGTGATGGCAATCTCACCTTCCGATGGTTTTTTGAGCCCCTTAAATCGAGCCTCCAGTCGGTTGGTTTTGTCGATATCGAGGACTTTCAGGGCCACAATCTTGCCGAGTTTGGAATCCCGCGCTTTCCAGACTTTCGACATACTCCCCTGACCGACACGCCCGTAGAGTTCAAAACGACGGCCGATATCGACCTTCTGAACACGGGGTTTGCTTTGGAACAGTTTTTTTAGAAAGTCCATCACGAGAACGACTCTTCCACAAAGCGATTCAGAAAGGGTTCAGTAAGACACTCTCTCGATGGGCCCCAAGAAGTCTGCAACAGACTCAGTATAACCGGGAAACTGGCTCCGGACTACTCGCCATCATGACCTGTTCAACCCGTCGACCACGGGAAGAAACAACGCACCACAAATTGGCACCTCAAAAGTCTCGTCAAACGGAAGTTGCCAGGCCCTCCCTTGAAGACTCCTGATGGGGAATTGCCAATCGAGAATCGGCTTGACTTCCGAATCGCAGGCGAACTCGGTCAAGAAACAGATACACGACAGGTGTCGTATACAGGGTTAAGACCTGGCTGAAGATCAAGCCCCCCACAATGGCAATCCCCAGTGGCTGGCGAATCTCGGCTCCGTTGCCAGAACCGACAGCTAATGGCAAGCCTGCAAAGAGTGCGGCCATCGTCGTCATGGTGATGGGACGAAACCGCATGAGACAAGCTTCAAAGATCGCTTCTTCCGGTGATTTCCCTGCGGTGCGTTCGGCTTCAATGGCAAAATCGATCATCATGATGGCGTTCTTTTTCACGATCCCGATCAAAAGCAGAATCCCGATCAGCGACATGACATTCAGTTCATAACCACATAACAGCAAGGCCAGTAAGGCCCCGACTCCCGCTGATGGCAAAGTTGACAGAATGGTCAGCGGATGGATGTAGCTTTCATAGAGAATCCCCAGCACGATATAGACTGAAACCAGTGCCGCCAGAATCAGGAGTGGTTGAGTATTTAACGACGATTGAAAGGCCTCGGCAGCACCCGCAAATTTGCCCTGGATATTTTCCGGCAAGCCGAGTTTGACCGAAATCTGCTCGATCTGAGGGACAATCTGACTTAACGAGACACCCTGGGCCAGATTGAATGAAATCGTCGCTGAGGGGAACTGCCCCGAATGATTGGCAGACAGCGACGAGTTCGTTTTCGTGATGGTGCATAACGCCTGAAGTGGAATTTGTGCCCCTTCCGGCCCCTGCACATAAAGCCCGTTCAACGCATCCGGATTCTCGGCGAACTCCTGATCGACCTCCATCACAACGCGGTACTGGTTCTGCGATTTGTACATGGTTGAAACCTGCCTCTGACCAAAGGCGTCGTACAACGTGTTATCAATCTGCGCAAGCGAAACTCCTAACCGGGCTGCTGTTGTTCGATCGATCTCCAGCCGGGTCTGCAGACCGCCATTCTGCTGGTCAGAATTTATATCGACGATGCCCGGTATCTGCCGCATCTGGTCGAGAAGTTTGGGCGTCCATTCATTCAGCTCTTCAATACTGTCTGCCTTGAGGCTGTATTGATATTGAGCACTACTCCCGCGTCCACCGATCCGAAGATCCTGCACGGACTGCATCAGAAGCGCCGCTCCGGGAATCTTCGAGGCTTTCGCACGAATCCGCCCCATGATCTGTTCGGGGGTCGCTCTTCGTTCACTCAATGGTTTGAGCATGACAAAGATTCTCGCTGAATTTGTGGCTCCACCAAAGCCTCCACCAATTGAAGCCTGAACGGTCGCTACAGCCGGATCGTCCTCGATAACTGCTGCGAATTGATCGAGCAGAGCTGTCATGGCTCGAAAGGAGGTGGCCTGGTCTGCCACAAGATTGGCAGAGAGACGCCCCGTATCCTGCTGAGGGAAAAACCCTTTGGGAATCACGGCATACAGGTAACCTGTCAGGGCAATTGTTCCCATGGTCACAATCAGTGTCATCCACTGATGCCGCAAGACGACACGCAAGCTTGAGGCATACATGCGAATCCATAAATCAAAAATCGCTTCGGTCCAGCGAAAAAACCAACCACGATCTTTGACTTTACGATGCTTGAGCATCCAGGCACACATCATGGGAGTCGTCGTTAAGGAGACCACCATTGAGACGCCAATCGCCACGGAGAGTACCACTGCAAACTCACGGAACAACCGTCCCACGAGTCCATTCATCAGCAGGATCGGAATAAATACGGCGACTAGAGAAATACTGATCGACAAAACGGTAAAACCAATTTCGCGGGCTCCTCGAATCGAAGCCGCCAGAGGCGACATTCCCTCCTCCAGATGGCGAGAGATGTTTTCGATCACCACAATCGCATCATCGACCACAAATCCCGTGGCAATGGTCAGCGCCATCAGCGAGAGATTATCAAGACTGTAATTGAGTAAATACATGGCCCCAAAAGTTGCCACCAGTGAGACAGGGACTGCTACTGAAGGGATAATCGTCGCCCGGAGATCTCTAAGAAAGAAAAACACGACGAGAATCACCAGTCCCACCGACAGGACCAAAGTAAACTGCACATCTTCCAGCGATGCCCGAATCGTGGCTGTTCGATCCATCGTGACTCTCAATTCCATCTCAGCCGGAATCTGCGCATCTAACTGAGGCAGCATAGCGTTGATCTTGTCGACAATTTCGATGATGTTTGCACCAGGCTGTCGGAAGATGAGCAGGGAAACCGAACGAACTCCGTTGCTGATGCCGTAGGACCGGCTGTTTTCGACAGAATCTGTGATACGGGCAACATCCCGCAGTCGAACAATCGCTCCATCCTGTTGATAAAGTATCAAAGAGGCATATTCATCCGCCTGATAGAGCTGATCTGTGGCATCCAACGACCAGGCCTTCTGACCATCGTCGATCAATCCCTTGGGTCGGTTGGCATTGGCATTACCCAGCACTTCGCGAACATCCTGTAATCCCAGTCCTAGATGATTCAGCAATGCCGGGTTGACGTCGACACGAACTGCTGGTGCCGAACCACCACCGATAATAATCTGTCCCACTCCACGCACCTGGGACAATTTCTGCTGCAGGATCGTTGCAGCCGCATCGTACATTTGTGCCTGCGTGTAAGTCTTAGAAACGATACTGATTCCCATGATCGGGGCGTCAGCCGGATTCACCTTTCGATACGAGGGGTTATTCGGCAGGTTCGTGGGAAGCTGGCCCCGGGCGGCGTTAATTGCCGCCTGAACATCACGGGATGCGGCATCGATATTGCGATCCAGATCAAACTGCAAGGTGATCGAAGTATTCCCCAACGAACTATTGGATGTCATCTCTGTGACACCGGCGATTCGCCCAAACTGCCGTTCAAGAGGTGTCGCCACAGCCGATGCCATCGTTTGCGGGCTGGCACCCGGCAGATTGGCGCTTACTGATATCGTGGGGAAATCAATCTGGGGTAAAGGTGCGACTGGTAACAAAGAATAACTGAGCGCACCCGCCAGCATGATTGCCATTGTGAGCAGCGTGGTACCGACGGGTCTTAAAATAAATGGTGTTGAAAGATTCATGCACGCTCTCCGGAAAGAGCGACATAACCACCTTCATCGCCATTTCGATCGAGCTCTTGTTGCAGAACTTCTGCACGAGAAGCTGAGAATCCCAAGCGTTCGCTGAGGTGTTCAAACCACAAGAAGATCACGGGTGTCGTATAGAGAGTGAGTAACTGACTGACAATCAGTCCGCCGATAATCGTGATCCCCAGCGGGCTGCGAAGTTCTGAGCCAGAACCATGACCTATGGCTAAAGGAACTGCGCCCAGCAGTGCCGCCATGGTCGTCATCATGATCGGACGGAAGCGTAACAGGCAGGCTTCAAAAATCGCTTCTTCTGCCGACTTACGATCAACCCGCTGCGCATCAATCGCAAAATCGATCATCATGATCGCATTCTTCTTGACGATGCCAATCAGCAGAATAATTCCAATGAGACCAATCACACTTAGATCGACCCGGCAAAGGAGCATCGCAGCCAGTGCTCCCACTCCAGCGGAAGGGAGTGTCGAAAGAATGGTCAGTGGGTGAATAAAGCTTTCGTAGAGGACTCCCAGGACAATGTAGACCGTCACCAGTGCTGCCAGTATCAGCCATGGAGTACTGCGCAATGAAGCTGTAAAGGCCTCGGCTGTACCCTGGAATCCACCGACGATACCTGCTGGCATATCGAGCTCGTCATGGACACGGTCAATTGCTGCGACCGCCGCTCCTAAAGAGACTTGCGGAGCCAGATTGAACGAAACCGTCACGACCGGAAACTGCCCTTGATGGTTGACCGTTAAGGCTGTATTCGAATCTTCCAGAGTGGCAAAAGTATTCAATGGGATCGGCTGGCCGCCGGGAGGCTGGATATAGATCTCACTGAGATCTTTCGGCGAGTTGCGGAATTCGGGGAGAACTTCCAGGATCACGCGGTACTGGTTCAGTTCTGTAAACATGATCGAGATCTGCCTCTGGCCGTAGGCATTATAGAGAGCCTCATCAATCATGAACGGAGTTATTCCCAATCGCGAGGCAATATCACGATCGATTCGGACTCTCAGTTGCAATCCCCGATTGAGCTGATCACTGGCGACATCCCGGAGTTCAGGCAACTCTCGGAGTCGCTCCACAAATCGAGGTGCCCATTCTTCCAGATCCTTGGTATTGGGGCATTCCAAACTGTACTGATATTGAGTCCGGCTTAATTTCGTCTCGACTGTTAAATCCTGAACGGGCTGTAAATAAAGTTGAATTTCCGGAATGCTATCGACGCGTTGCTGAATTCGACTGAGAATCTCACTGGCACTGGCGTGACGCTCTTCCAGTGGTTTGAGGTTGATCTGAATTCGGCCACTATTGACCGTGGTGTTCGTACCATCAATACCAATAAAGCTGGAGAGACTGGCGACATCTTCATCTTCCAATATCGCGCGATTGAGTTCGAGCTGTCGTTGGGACATCGCCTCAAACGAAATGCTCTGCGAAGCTTCTGAGATCCCCAGGAGCACTCCTGTATCCTGCACCGGGAAAAACCCCTTCGGGACAATCGTGTAGAGGTAGATTGTGGCGACGACGGTCGCCGCGAACACGAGCATTGTGGCCAGTTGATGCCTGAGAACTACTTTGAGAGAATCGCCATATCGGGCAATAATCCACTCAAAAAGTGCTTCCGACTGGCGATAGAGCCAACTCTGCTGAGCCTGATGAGTTTCTTTGAGCAGGCGGGCACACATCATCGGAGTGAGCGTTAAAGAGACCACTGCCGAGACGAGGATCGTCACACTGAGTGTCACGGCAAACTCACGGAAGAGTCGTCCGACGATATCTCCCATAAACAATAGTGGAATCAGCACTGCAATCAGAGAAACACTCAAGGAGATAATCGTAAAGCCAATCTGACGGGCACCTTTGAGAGATGCCTCCAAGGGGGAATCTCCTTCCTCAAGATAGCGGATGATATTTTCGATCATCACGATGGCATCATCGACAACAAAGCCTGTCGAGATCGTCAGCGCCATGAGCGTGAGATTATTCAGGCTGAAGCCCAACAGATACATCACGCCAAAGGTCCCCACTAAAGAGAGTGGAACGGCGACACTGGGAATGAACGTGGCGCGAAGATTTCTAAGGAACAAAAAGATCACCAGCACCACGAGTCCAATGGTCAGCAGCAGTTCAAAATGGACCGCTTCCACCGATTCACGCACTGTCTGCGAACGGTCTGTCAGGATGTGGATATCAATCGCTGACGGGAGTGATTCTTTCAGTTGTGGAAGCAGGTCACGAATCCTGTCCACCACTTCAATCGTATTCGCACCGGGCTGTCTCTGAATGTTCACCAGTACTGCGGGAGTCGTATTCAACCAGGCGGCCAGTCGTTCGTTTTCCACACCATCGGTCACCCTGGCGACTTCCGAGAGTAATACCGGCGCACCATTGCGATAGGCCACAATCAAATCTGCATATTGCCTGGCGGCGTAAATCTGATCGTTCGCTCCAATAGTAAAGGCCTGCTTCGGGCCATCAAAACTCCCTTTAGCCTGGTTGACGTTGGCAGTCGCCACGACATTACGAATGTCATCCAGACTTAAGCCCAGATGAGAAAGAGCTGCAGGATTGGCCTGAATTCGCACAGCAGGCTTTTGACCACCACTGAGACTGACAAGCCCCACGCCGCTTAGTTGAGAAATTTTTTGTGCCAGGCGGGTATCGGCCAGATCCTGGACTTTCGACAAAGGTAATGTCTGCGAGGTCAAAGCTAAGGTGAGTACCGGAGCATCGGCGGGATTTGTTTTGGTGTAGATTGGCGGATTCGGGAGATCTCGGGGTAGAAATGTCGAAGCGACGTTGATCGATGACTGGATCTGCTGAGCAGCGACATCGATATCGAGTTCCAGTTCAAATTGTAATGTGATCACAGAACTGCCGTCGGAACTGGTCGATGTCATCTGCTGCAGGCCTGGCACCTGCCCGAACTGCCGTTCCAAAGGTGCTGTGACTGAAGAGGCCATCACGTGGGCACTGGCCCCCGGATAGAATGTCACCACTTGAATCGTGGGATAATCGACCTGTGGCAATGCTGAGACGGGTAACAACCGATAAGCGATCATTCCCGAGAGGAGAATCGCGACCATCAGCAGGACTGTAGCGACGGGCCTGAGAATGAAAATCCTTGAAAGATCCATTTCGATTTTCGATCCTCACCAGTCCCAAGCGATGTACAAATCCAAGTGATTCCGTTGATCGGGTCTTCAGGGGGCATTGAGAGGCCGCTTTGGCAAAGCCACTTGATGACTCACTCATCAATGCCCGGCACTCCGTCGAAAAGTGCTATCTGGCTGCAGGCGGCGTGACATCGCTGGACTTTTCCTTGCGACCCGCCGGTTGATCACGAAGGGTGATTTGTGCTCCCGGTTTGAGTTTGTCGATCCCTTCGATCACCACGACCTCACCAACTTTCAGGCCAGACTCCACAATCGTTTCGTTCGCTTCCGATGGTCCGGTCTGAATCGGACGGAAATCGACTTTCTGATCGGCGTTCACGACATACACAAACGAACCTTCCGGTCCTTGCTGAATGGCCGCTGAAGCCACAGTGATGGCACCGATCCGCTCGTCGATCAGCAGCCGCGTATTCACAAACTGATTGGGAAACAGTCGGTCGGCATCTTCTTCGACTATGGCTTTGAGCCTTAATGTGCCGGTCGCAGAGTCCACCTGATTGTCGGCCGCCAGCAACTGCCCTCGGGCCAGCAGATTGGAAAAGTCTCGGTCGTAAGCGAGAACTTCAAGTGATTTCTGCTCGCGTATTCGCTGTTGAATGCGCGGGATTTCATCCTGAGAGACCGTGAAGACAATCGTGATGGGCCGCACCTGATTGATCACCGCAATCCCCGTAGGATCATTCGCGCGGACGATATTTCCCAGATCGACCAATCGCAAGCCAATGCGTCCTGAGACGGGTGCGGTAATACTGCAATAGGCAATCTGTAACTCGGCATTGGCAATGGCTGCCTGATCGGACTGAATGATCCCGATCGTCTGATCGACGATGGCCCGCTGCTCCTGGACCTGCTGCAAAGGAATGATTTTTTCTTTCAGCAATTGCTCGTAGCGATCAAGTGTCAGCCGGGCCGAGGCGAGTGCCGCTTCGTCGCGAGCCAGTTGCCCGATGGCCTGGTCGCGCTGCAATTCGAAGGGGCGCTTATCGAGCTCGGCCAGAAGTTCGCCTTCCTGAACCATTTGCCCTTCTGTAAAGGCAATTCGAATCAGTTCACCTTCGACTCGCGCCCGGACTGTGACCGTCTTAAACGGTGTGACCGTTCCTAATCCATTGAGATAAAGCTTAATACTCTGTTCGCGAACCTCTGTTGTCCCGACGGGGATGATGCGGGTCGGTGGCTTCTGAACTTCCGATTTCAGACCGACAAAAGCCTCCACGCGGGGCCACCAGTCGTCTCTGAGATACCAGACGAGAAATGCCATCACCGATAAGCCCATGAAGACGAAAAACCCCTTCTTCGATGAGCGTGCCGTGGGATGTGATCCGCCGGGCTGCTCGATTTGGGTCAACGTCTCGACGTGTGATGCAGATTCTTGGTTGGTCGTCATGAGAACTCACTCCTGAATGCAGGAGCACTCAAACTGGGGGATGCGGGGCGGGGTGACAGACAGAGTTTCTGCGAGGACGGCCTGACTTTGCCAAAAGTTAGCGCGGCAGACAATCTCCTAAGAGCATACGTCTACCGGGGGGTACTCGACCAGTTTATTGCGTCTTACAGACTGAAATTCATGGAAAATCAGAATTCAGGCCCTCTTCAGTTAACCGCTGAAACTCCCACAATCTCTTCCAGCCGCCATGGAGCCTGAATGACTCCCTTTCGCTGGATTGTGCACGTCATCTTCGAAGTCTGTAACGAGTTGATCAACATACGACCTGAAAATACAAGAAGGCCCACAGAACTGCGGGCCTCCGTAAAAATTTCACCACAAATTTCCAGTTGCAACCGTCATTCAGACAATGAGCTATGTCGGGCTGTGCGTCGAATTCTGATTGTCCATCTCCACCTGGGATTGGCACTTGCCGTTTGGTTGCAGCGTGACTCGGAATGGCTTGGCCGCTTGACTCTTGGGGAGTTTGACATGCAGCACTCCCTGCTGCAGAGAGGCTTCGATCTGTGCCAGATCGACGGCTGCGATCAATTTGACGCGCTGTTCAAACTGACCATACACCCTCTGGTCGTTTTGACGCCGCTGCGCAGGTGCCTTGCGTTCGCCCTTCACCACGAGATGGTCTTCATGCACTGTGATCTCAAGATCGGCTTCGTGGATCCCAGGGAGATCCATTTCGAAATGAATCGCTCCTTCATCTTCCCAGAGACTGGAAGGGAAACCAGTCCAAGACTGGGATGCAGGAGCCAGAAAATCTTCGAACAATCGGTCGAAGACGGGTGACAGCCGATGTCCAGGCAAAGCTGCGACCAGATGCCGGCCATTCGAGTTTTGAACTGCTGGAATCATGACGATCTCCTTGACTTGTCCACGGGCAACTTAGAAAAGAAAACCACTCTTGATTTCATGTCTGATAGCTGGTGCCCGTGCCCCGGAACTCAGACGTTTCAGCAAAAAAGCAAACGGCATTCCCAAAAAATCTCCGAATTGTATCCTGAAAAATGATGAATACTTACGACAACAGCCATCTTGGCAGGACGTTTCAAAACCGCCATTTTGACAGCCAAAATGTCAGTTTGGCAATGCATGCCACCTGCACGTTCTGATCACAAATCTCATGGAGTCCAGATCACATGGGCCAGTGGCCGCGATTCTGCAGGCAAGCGCGCACGACTCTCAATTTTTCGTAGCTGACCTGACCATTCAGACGGTCAAACGCTGGCTTCAGTCGGCGGTGATCCTCTGGCTCGAAAGCTCCCTCAATCTGAGAAAACTCACTTTTCTCAACCCACGGGAGACCATCCTGAAGGCCACGATCCAGTATGTATTCTTCCAGATATTGTGCGACCGTCGATCGGCTGCGCTCTAAAACTTTTGCCACTGCCTCAAGTTCCTGTCCGCTGGAGAACAATTCATATGCTCTTTTCTGAATCTCTCCGGGCTCTCGCCTGATCGGCGGGCCTTGATCGACAACGGCGGGTCGAGAGTTTTGATTTTGATCTCTCACTGCAAACTGATCGCCAGCCAGATTGCGTTCGTGGCAATACCGCGAGATCACAGCGACAAAGACCTCGCCATACAGGCTGGTCTTCTTGTCTCCAATCCCGCGAATCTGTCGAAAACTGGTCGTACTCAACGGACGGACGGACGCCATCTCCCGCAGTGGGGCATCTCCAAAAATGATAAATGGAGGCACTCCCCGCTCTGTTGCCAATTGCCTTCGCAAATCACGCAACTCTTCGAAGAGTTCACGATCGACGCCGGCCCACGCCACTTGAGCAATACCTGTCTGACTGAACGAGGTCGAATTCGCGACGAGTAATCGCGGGCTCTGGACACCCTTCAAAACAAGCCGACCTGCCGGCGTGACTCGCAGGAGGCTGTACTCGCCATATCGTTCGAGAAAACTTTGCGAGATGAGTTGCTCGATCCAATGGCGAAGGACTTTCAGGTCCACGCCTTTCAACAATCCAAATGTGCTCAGTTGGTCATGCCCACGGTTGAGAATGTTTTTGGCACGCGATCCTGCCAGCACTTTACAAACATGATCTGCCCCGAAACTTTGTTCGACTCGTACGACACAAGAGAGAATCTTTTGCGAGACGACCAACGAATCTTCAACTTCCGTCAACTCGCCCAGACAGATATCGCAGGCACCACAATTGCCTGATTCTCCGGCCTGCCCAAAGTATTCCACAATTGCTCGATGTCGACATTTTGTCGATTGGCAGAAGCCTTCCATTCCTGCCAGAACCTGCTGCGCTGTCTGTTGAGCTTCCTCCGGAAGATTGGCCTGTAAGCTGCGCCATAACGCAAAATCGCCCTGGGCATAAAAGAGCCAGCACTCGGCATCGAGTCCATCGCGACCTGCCCGACCACTCTCCTGCTGGTACGCTTCCAAAGATTTCGGAGCGCCAGTATGGATGACAAACCGGACATCCGACTTATCAATCCCCATCCCGAAGGCGACTGTCGCGACAATGATCTCGACATGATCATTGAGAAATGCGTGCTGGTTGGCATGCCGCTCTTCATCGGGCAAGCCGGCATGGTAAGGAAGAGCTCGAAAGCCAGCCTGTCTGAGCATCATCGTCACATCGTCGACATCTTTTCGGCGGAGACAGTAGACCACTCCCGATTCTCCGGGATGCCGCCGGATGGTCGAAATCACCTGCTGATCTCGATCTTCTCTGGGAAGAACGCGGTAGATCAAATTCGGTCGATCAAATGAACCGACATGGAACTGAGGATTCGCGAGGCCAAGTTGCCGGGCGATATCCTGACGTACTTCCTGTGTGGCGGTGGCCGTAAATGCATGGATGGGAAGTTGTGGAAAGCGATCTTTCAATCCCGAAAGCATCCGATATTCCGGGCGAAAATCGTGTCCCCAGTCACTGATGCAGTGAGCTTCATCAATGGCCACCATGGAAAGCGGGACTTGCTCCAGAAAGCCCAGCATCCGGTCGGTCATCAATCGTTCAGGAGAAAGGTAGAGTAATCGAAGTTCACCCGAGCGGATCTGGCCGGCAATCTGCTGCCGCTCCTGGTTGGACAACCCGCTGTGAATGGCTGCTGCTGCAACACCCACTTCCTGAAGTGATGACACTTGGTCAAACATCAAGGAAATCAATGGCGAAACGACAATCGCCAAGCCTGGCTTTAACAAAGCTGGAACCTGGTAGCACAGCGATTTCCCACCCCCCGTGGGAAGCACCACGACACTTTCCCGCCCATCGAGCAGAGCTTGAATCACCTGTTCCTGCAGGGGCCGAAAATCCTCGTATCCCCAAAGTCGTTGCAATAACGAACGAGCTTCCTTGAGTCGGGAACCCTGAGCGACGAATTGAGAACTCGCAGCTTGATCGAGACTTTCACAGGTGATTTCGCGATCCGCCAATTCCGTAGCGTCTACCATACTGACCAGGCTTTCCTCCCTGAAGCTGAACTGTGTGGCTTCAACCCGTGCATGGATTACAAGCCCTATATCCCGTAAACAGCCTACAAATGATTCACTCGATCCCCAAGTCAGTGGCGGGTTTTCAATCAACAGCCACAGTTCCAGCGGATTCGAGCTTCAAAAGACGGAGAGGAGCATGATCAGATTTAACGGTCATAAGCTCTTTTTGGGCATCGTCCGGCGTCAGGCAGTTTTTGCCACTGATCGCCCAGCAAAGGTTCTCACTCGCTGATCGAAGATCCGATGTTCATTGCGAATCAATGTTTTTGAGCCTGGTGGGGGTCTCGAGCATGCACTTTCATTTCCAGACGGAAAGAGAAACATCTGTGTTTCAAGTCGGCAGCACATCACCAACTGAGCCTATGTTCCAGCACGCATCACAACTCGGGCTCCCTGGCTGCTCACGCAAAGTTTCTCGAACTTCTTCCCTGTGCACGTTACCAGCCATGCTGCTGATTCTGGTGGGGACGGCCTCGACCGGCATGACCAATGAAACATCACTCCAGGAGCCAGGCTGGTTGCCCGTTGTGGTGGCGACCGGCCCATTGAGAACACAGATCGACGCGACGCCAATCGAACAGAGGCCTTATCGTCCCTTGCACTTCTACGGGAATACGATCCGCCGGGTGTATTACCGCGGGACGCCGATGCCTCGCGTCGGCGAGATGGCAGCACTTCCATTTCGCACCATCGGTGTGGGCAGCCGAACCCGCCGTGAAGAATTTGCCACGGGTCAGCTCACTTCGAACCGCAGACAGACTTCTGGTTCACGGAAGAAATAACTTGATCCGTTCCTATTGAAGACCCAGGGGAACTGTTCTCAGGCCACTTTCATGCCTGTTTCCGCATGATGAGGCTTTTGACTCATCCACTGGTGGATCTGGGCCTTATCAATCAATCCGCCGCGAGGCATGCCTTTGATCTGATTCAAGATGTAAATCACATTGGCATCGGTCGCCTGATACCCGAGATCCTGCAGGTGATGGGCTACGGCACCTTTGCCACTATGCCTTCCCAGGACGAGTTCAATCGCGGGACCGCCCACGACTTCCGGCCGATAAGGCAGATAAGTATCCGGATGCTTGAGCAGGCCATCCTGATGGATGCCGGCTTCTGTCGCAAAAATCGTGCGGCCGGCCACGGGTTTATTCAAAGCCATTGGTACGCCAGTCTTCTTCGCGACCAACTGGCAGAGCGGAAAAAGTGACTCATAGTTGAGCTTCACTGGACGGCCATACTGTTCCTGATTGACATAGAGGGCCATGGCCACTTCTTCCAAAGCCGCATTTCCGGCCCGCTCACCGATCCCATTGACTGTGCATTGCACAATGTGAGCACCGGCTGTTAATCCCGCGAGGCTGTTTGCCACCGCCAGGCCCAGATCATTGTGCATGTGCACCGCCACCAGAACTTTCTTCACCGATGGAACATGTTCCAGCACATGACGAATGGCTGCATAGGCCCGCTCAGGTGTCAGAACACCGACGGTGTCGGGATAGCCAATGGTCGTCGCACCGGCCTGAATGGCGGTTTCGTAGCATTCCACGAGAAAGTCGGCTTCGGTTCGACTCGCATCTTCGGGACTGAAAGCCACAATATCGAACTTTTTCGCGGCGTACCGGACCGATCGATCAATGATCGACAACACCTCGGTGCGAGATTTTCTGAGCTTATAATCCCGGTGAAGAGGACTCGTTCCAATGAACAGACTCACTCCTCTCTTATGAGGAGCCAGACCGGCTAACGCCTCATCCGCAGCGTCGACATCTCCCTCGATGGTCCGGCAAAGCGCCGTCATGACAGGCCGTTTGATCACCTGGGCCATCAGTCGAATCGCATCAAAATCCTGTTGAGAACTGGCGGGAAAACCTGCATCCAGCGAGTGAATCCCGGCCGCTTCGAGAGCCAGAGCAATTTCCCGTTTCTCTTCGGGCTCCAGGGTCGCCCCGGGCATCTGCTCACCATCGCGCAGGGTGGTGTCACTCAGCATGACCCGTCCTGAGCGCCGATGACTCTGAATGATCGCCTGCTGAATCGGCTTCTTGATTGGTCGAATCCATGCTCTCAGCCAATCCATGGCATACCCATTTTTATAAGCCTGCGGAAACAACCTACGAAATTCTCAACCAGTGGAGCGTTCGATACCGGCATTACCAGTTCTGGAACAAAGACTCACGCCGATACTTACTTCAGGATCTGGGGTAAAGTCGTCTTCAAATCCTGAACAGTGGCTCCACGGTTCACTACTCGCCCCGCTCGATCTGTCAGAATCATCGTGGGCAAGGTGATGACACCCAGTTGGACAGCCGCCGGACTTTCCAGACCACCTCGCTCGTAGATCTGCGGCCAGCGCATCTTATTTTCGACGCGGAATTTGTTCACGTCCTGGGGTGACGTATCCACGTCGAGGCAGACACCCACAATTTCGAACCCTTGAGCGCGATACTGTTCGTAGAGGGCTCGAATCTGAGGGAGATCGGCTGCACAAGGCTGGCACCACGTGGCCCAGTAGACCACCAGAACTGCCTTCCCTTTCAGTTGCGATACATTGAAACTCCCACCCTCAAGCAAAGTTCCCGAAAGCTTCAGTGGCTGCCCATTGAGCTGAATTCGAGTTACTGCACCAGCAGCCCTTTTCCCCGCGATGGATTGAGGCTGTGCCGCTGCCAGCTTGCTGTACCAGGCGACGGCTTCTTTGATGCGGCCATTGAACTCTTCGGTAATCGCCAGTTGCAGCATCGCTTCACTGGCATCTTCCGAGTTCGGATAGGTCGTAATGAATCCTTCGAGGCTTTCCAGCCATGCTTTCTGAATATCTGCCCGCTTGGCCTCATTCGCGGTATTCATTTCGACGCTGTACTGGGCCAGCATGCGACGGTAAGTGACATAGGGGACCAATGGGGAAGCGGCTGAATCTTTCTTGAGCTTGGTTTCCATATCCTTCAGCCGATCCAGACTGTCTCCCCCCTGGCCAGTCTGAATTGCAGCGGCATAACCATCGGCCAATTGCTGCATCCACTGCTCTTTGTCATCTTCCGAAGTGGTGGCATTCACGATCTGCAGGAGCAGTTCAATGCGAGCACTGTTGAACTTTGACATCGCTTCTGGTGTCGCAGCCAAAGTCGCGGAAGAAGCATCCAGTTTCTGCAGCTTATCCAGCAAAGCCTGCATTTCCGGAGAGACTGAGGGAGCGGCACTTTCCGCGCTGGCCAACAGTGGCTGCATCAACACTCCACCTGCGACGGTAATGGAATCGCTTCCAATCGGCTCAGGGATTTGAGTGAGCTTCCAGGCATCGCCCACACGCACCAATTCCCCTAACTGAATCAAAGCGGTCTTGCCCCCGCCATTATCCACAATGCACATGGCATTTTCGTAAACCTGAAGATCGGTCTCTGCTTTTCCGTCGTCCGCAGGAATGGATCCTGGCATTAACGCATCAAATCGCACCCAGACAGACTTCGGCGTGAAATCTCTGGACTTGGAGAAAATCTGCCGCACTTTGGCTTCCGGCTGGCTGACATTATCCAGCATTTTCTTTTGCAGTGCTGCGTTGACTCCCAGAGTTCGCAAATCAGCCGGATTGATCAGCAAAGTTTCCAGCAGGCCAAAATCCCCTGTGGTCATCGCCTTGATAGCTTCGCGCGAAACTTCCGCTGCAGAAATGGATTTCCAGGAATCGACTTTACCATCTTCATTCTGATCGATTCCCCAGCGACTTCCGCCCAGATTCACATAGCGAAACTGATCGGGTTTCTCATTGAAGTTGGAATCGATGTCGCGGTAGACCTCAATTCCGTGATTGTAATATCGCCACTGGTCAACCTTGTTATCACCATTGGTATCCATGAAGCGGCGAAGTAACTGGCCTTGAGCCCCCAGCACGACGTAGCCCGAGACTTTGCCCAGGCGTTCGACAGTCACCTGGCATTTTTCCAGATCAGCGGCAGTTGGCACCTCGTAATCGACATCCTTTTGTCGAGGCGAGTAAGCCTGGAGAATCTGCTTGGCAGTCACCTGAGCTTGAGCTTCGCGGCCCGGGGATATCAGGACCATGATCAACACCAGTGCGAGGCTCGTTGGGAGTTGAATCCTGGAGTTACGGAAAAGTGAATCTGTGAACCGGCCGGAGAAACTTGCGCGATCCACCACGTTCTTCGAGAGAGAACCTGAGCCATCAACAACGGGGCGCACCCGTGAACTCCACAGCCATTGTTCGGACATCCGTGTCAACTCCATTCCAGATGAAGCTCAAACGCCTCATTTTCTCGACATTATCTGAGACCTCTTGTTCTCACCCCCGAGTCAACATCAGGTGCAGAACAGGTCATTTCCGATCAATCGTGTGACCGGATTTTGTGAGACTACCAGAAGTTCTCCAATCCGTCATGCCAATTTTCTCCAGAGCCACACTCGCAGGAGTCGTGCCTGTTTTGCTGAACACGGCCGTTGTGGAGCATGAATCACGATCGCAGTTGCTGAGTCCACGATTCTGCAAGGCGCCCCTTGAAAAGAGTGACTTTTGAACACTGGTCTAGTGGATGGCTGGCGGCTTCGATGATGTTGAGGCTTGTTTTGGTGAAGCCTTCGAACGTCGACACCGCTCACTGCAGTATTTGACTTCGTTCCAGACGTTCTCCCATTTCTTCCGCCACGCAAACTCCCGCCGACAAACCTCGCAGATTTTGATGGGCAGATTTCGATGATGAGTCATACTGACGCTCCCAGAAGTGTTCGACTTACCACCCAGCCCAGGAATTTGCCTCACAATTCTATCCGAAATCAGACCAGCGACTGGTCTCGATCACCTGCGGAGTCATGACCGCCAGCAAAGCTCAATTTCAGAAACGCTTCGCTCCCTTGCCAAATCGACGAATTCTCATTGCAATACGTGCAGATCTTGATCCTCGATCAAGATGGCTCGCGCCCATAGCTCAGCTGGATAGAGCATCGGATTTCTAATCCGACGGTCTGTGGTTCGAATCCACATGGGCGTAGTTTTGTTTCTTACAGCAACGGCACGCACTGGTTCGCAGAATTCGTTCTCTGGCAATGAGTTATGCGGACTGTCGCCACGTGCTGCCTGGTCTGCCTTCTGGCACACAGCGGCTATCCGACCGGCGGTTTTACTCCCTGCTGTTCACACCGCTGCCGCAGGTTGCCGTGGGATGAAAGAAGGCGTTCCTGGGTGGATACCCCCGCTTTCAGGCTGGCCTCACAGATTTCAGAGCTTGAGATTGAATGTATTCTGTGTTGAACTCTCTGCAGGAATTGTCAGTCCGTTGAATCAACCCTATGACCTCCGCTCGCCAACCCGTTATTGAGATACTGGAACCCGAAATGGTGGAGATTCTTCGTCAGAAGACTCCCGCCGAACGGTTGACTCAGGCATTTCGGATGTGGGAAACCGCCCGGGAAATGATCCGGGGCACGATACGTCAGCAACATCCGGATTGGAGTGAAGAACAGGTTCTGCGGGAAGCTGCCAACCGACTCAGTCACGGAGCCACTGAACGTGTCCCCCGCTGACCTGACGCCTTTTCAACTGTTGCAGAAGACTGCCAACTGCTTTGAACGGCTGGGAGTGCCGTACCGGGTCGTCGGTTCCATGGCCAGCATGGCTTACAGTGAGGCTCGCCTTACTAACGACATTGATTTTCTGGTGGATCTGCAAGAAAGCCACATCGCTGAACTGGATCAGGAATTTCCGTCTCCAGATTTCTATCTTTCGACCACGGCTGCGGCAGAAGCCATTCGTACCCGCCACCAGTTCAACATCATTCATGTTCCGTCAGGCCTCAAACTGGATATTATCCAGCGGAAAGAAACACCTTTCAGCCAGTTGGACATCAGCCTGGGACAACGGCTGTCCAATCCCGGCTTTTATGATGCCTGGTTCGGTTCCCCGGAAAACATCATCCTGATGAAGTTGCGGTACTACCAGGAGGGGGGTTCCGAAAAACATCTGCGAGATATTGCCAGCATCCTGCTGATCCAGAAAGAGGCCATTGACCGGGATTATCTCACACATTGGGCGGAAACTCTGGGAGTGACCACAGAATGGAAACTGGTGCAACAACGCATCAACAAAGCGTCACCATAATCAGCTACGGCACTGACAATGTGCTCGTTCTGCAACTTACCCTTTGAATGACCACCTGACTTTGAAATCGACTGGGAAGAATATTCGGTCCTCAGGCCGAGTTTATGGAGATCCCAAGGACTTTAACGCTGCGATCCTCACTGAACTTCAAAAACGCAGCCACTCGTCGAGTCTCCACGAGCAAAGATCATCATCCTTCGAGAGCCACTCCAGAATGATGAGCCACCCTGAGTTCGAATTTGATACGCTCTGGCTTCACGCGGGGATTTGAACACCCTGGGCCTGGCCCGTCTGGATCTGACCCGGCTGGATCTGACAAATAGCAGCGAATTTCTCAACGCACCGGAGATGACGAGTCATGAGACAACGGTTGTACTGGCAACGTCAAGCAGATCTTGCGCTGGTCTCTGCGTTTTCTTTCTGCATGATGTCTCTGACAGTTACCCTGACGATGGCTGCGGATCGGCCGAATATTCTGCTGATTGTCGGCGATGATATGGGATATGCAGACGTCGGCTTCCATGGCTGCAAAGACATCCCGACTCCCAATCTCGATGCTTTGGCAAAATCGGGCGTTCAATTCACCAGCGGTTATGTCACTGGCCCTTATTGTTCACCGACCCGCGCAGGTTTACTCACGGGGCGTTATCAGCAGCGATTTGGACACGAGTTCAATCCGGCGGGTGCCAATACCGGTCTTCCACTCAAAGAAGTGACAATTGCTGACCGATTGAAACAAGCCGGCTATACAACGGGTTTGGTGGGCAAGTGGCATCTGGGTTCGCAACCCGTGATGCACCCCCAGAAACGTGGGTTTGACGAATTCGTCGGCTTTCTGGGAGGGGCGCACAGCTTCTTCGACGCCCAGGGCATTTTGCGTGGTCAAGAGCCCGTCAAGACCATTGACTACACCACGGATTTCTTTGGTCGAGAAGCGGGTGCGTTTATTGAAAAACATCGCGACAAACCATGGTTTTTGTACCTCTCGTTTAATGCCGTCCACACTCCCATGCATGCTACGGAAGATCGCATGGCGAAGCTGGCCGGCATTACTGATCAAGAACGCCGCACTTATGCGGCCATGATGCTGGCCATGGATGAAGCAATTGGCAAAGTCGTTGAGCAACTGGACTCGACCGGGCAGAAGCAAAAAACTCTGGTGATGTTCATCAGTGATAATGGCGGCCCGACAATGCCTGGCGTCACTATTAATGGTTCAATCAACACCCCTCTAAGGGGCTCCAAGCGCACCACTCTCGAAGGTGGGATCCGGGTTCCATTCGTCGTCTCATGGCCCGGTCAGATTGCCCCAGCGATTCTGGATTCTCCTGTCATTCAATTGGATCTGACAGCGACAGCGCTGGCCGTCGCTGGTGCCGAAAAAGATCCTCAATCGGATGGCGTCAATCTGCTCCCTTATCTTCAAGGGAAACAAACCGAGATTCCGCACGCCGCACTCTTCTGGCGATTTGGGGAACAGATGGCTGTGCGTGCCGGCGATTACAAGCTTGTCCGTTACGATTCCAATGCGGACACGCTGACAGGCAAAGGGAACCAGCCCGTGACCGCTGCGAGGCTTTACCACCTCAAAGATGATCTGGGAGAGACCAAAGATCTTGCGGCTTCCCTGCCCGAAAAAGTCGCTGAACTTCAAGCCCAATGGGATCACTGGAACGAACAGAATGTGCCGCCTCTATGGGGTGGTGGTAACAAAGTCGCCGGCAACGGCGAATCTCGCTCCGGCCAATCGGGAAAAGCTGCTCAGAAATCGGAGAGGTCGGAAAAGAGACGCAAACAGTCGACAAGTGGCGAACATCCATAGTCGACCACGATCTGTTCGAAAATCCTGTGTGATCGATTCACCCGACTTTTTTTATTTTTGGGCGAACTTCTTTGCGTGAACCTCTGTCATTCCTGGCGGCGAGCACAAGTCTTCAGTGATTGCTCCCATCGATTTTTTAAGCGTCGAGAGTCGCAGAGTTTTATCATGTCCCAACAGAGTCAATCTCAAGCCCTACGACAGGTCGATACCGTGAGGAAACACGAACTCGAAGCGTGTTTTCATCAAGGCGGCGGTCACGTGCTGCATGTTCCAGGCTTGACCGTTTTGATTCCGGAACAGTATCCGCCTCAGGCAGAATCCGAATTATCCAGTGAGCTCTATCAACTCAAATGACAACTGCAGGATGTATGTCCGGCTGATCAAGCCCGGCCTCACCTGCTGAATAGCGAGTGTGATGCCGGGCTTGCTGTCGTTTTCACGTTCGATGTCGCGAATTGAGGGCTGGTAGCTGAGATGGTGTAGCATCTGGCTGAAAACCAGAAGACAAGGATTCGAGCGCCTTCCAGCCCAATTCACGTCACGTACAGATCTGAATCATGGTTCACCAACAGATCATCTGGCTCGTTCGACTTCTGGTGAGGTTACCAGCCTTTCACGCTGGGCAGGTTGGGTTCGAATCCCACACGAGCTAATCGAATCATTCGGGATGAAGGGCACCGGCCGCCCGCGTGTCTTGGGCACACGACGAAGTCAGTTCGATTCTGACCTTCCCGATTCTTTCATGCGGAGTTGTTCCGCAACCGCTTCGTCTTGTGTCCATTGTAAAGATTCCCTGATGACTATCGACAATCCCAATAAACGCCCCACCCCTCCCTCTTGGGGTTGTGGTGTAATGGCAGCACATCGAGCTTTTAACTCGTTTCGTGGGGGTTCGAATCCCTCCAATCCCATCCTATCTTTGAGAGTCTGAATCGTGTGCGCAGAGATCATGGATTGAACGACGAGTCGATCAATACATATCCCGGTGATTGCATGACATTGAGCGTCGGCTGAGTATGGGCGTACTCAAGTGGCTGTAACCCACCCGCCTGCGGGCATTGATGGTTCGAATCCGTCCCGACGCAGTCATAGAAACAGCTCAGTATTGAGTCGCACTTACTCGCCACGCATTCCGGACGATTCTCAGCAACGGGTTGATCAGAAAGTTCGTACATAAACCTTCAACGAGTCCCATCACTCGATCAAGTGGTGCAACTGGTAGACACGCGACGCTCAGAATGTCGTGCCCGATTCGGGCTTGGGAGTTCGACTCTCCCCTTGATCAATCATAGAAAATCGATTCGCGGAGACGGTCAGATACGCAAACTGGAAAAGCGGCCATGTCGAGAACGTGGTGAATTTGTGGGTTCAACTCCCACTCTGATCAATGGCGCCACCCCCTTCGCCTTCTGGAGAAATTCCGGCCCAGACTGCTGAAGACAAAGGTCACGACCTATTGGCGATGATGACGAGATCCGACGCCAGGCGAGGGGCTGACAGTCGGCATTTCGCACGATCTACTATCAATCGTATTTGAGAACTTTCTACTCGACGACTTCTTGAAGGAAAGGAACAGACATTGTGGTTGCCATGTTGACAAGACCCACCCTGGTGCTCAATCGAAACTGGCAGCCGGTCGGTGTCGCTTCGGTCGCACGTTCACTATCTCTCGTTGCCAGTGGTAGAGCGCGCATTGTTGACCCTGCGGATTATCAACTCTATACCTGGAATGACTGGTCGAGACTGATCCCTCAGCAGGACGAGCCCTTCGTACAATCTGTCACATTCCGCCTGCGCGTTCCTGAGGTGATCACCTTAGTCGGCTATGATCGAGTCCCTCGCCAGGTGGTGACATTCAGTCGGCTGAATCTCTACAAGCGGGATCAGTATACCTGTCAGTATTGTGATGCAAAACCGGGTTCAGAAGAACTGACGATCGACCATGTTCAGCCGCGCTCGCGTGGAGGAACAAGTACCTGGGAGAATTGTGTTCTGGCGTGCATTGCCTGTAATCACAAGAAAGCGAACCGTACACCTCAGGAAGCCCATATGCCCCTGCGGAAAATGCCAGTTCGCCCCACATGGCAGCCACTCTATTCCCGGCACAATCTGAAGATTCAGAGCTGGAGAAAATTCCTGAGCGAAGCCTACTGGACAGTCGAACTGGATGGTTCGTAATGGATTCCAATAAACCAGCTGACGATCGAGAACCCGATCTGTCAGCTGGTTTGTTTTCATTCAGCCCAATTTTTGTGGACTGCCCCGCCGTTGACCTGTCAAAAGCATACAACATCAAACTTCAGACGGGTGACTACAGGCTGTAATCGATCAATCAGAAGCCTCACCATTTTGAAGTACATACCAGTTGCAGTGTTTCCCTCATGATCTCAAATATGAAGTTGACAAAGTGCTGTCCCGCTTCAGTTTCGTAAATTTCGTATATGAAAACAGGCAATCACGGATCGACGACATGATGGCCAATACAGTAGATCTACTGGTTCTGCGTCAAATCACTGCATTGTTATCATTCGTGCAATCATAAGCCTGGCTGGCAATCATTTGTCAAAAGGGAATGTATGTTTCAACCGGTGATTTTGTCCACCGGCGAGAACATCATGCTTCGAATCCCTTGCTACGCACCAACATCTTCGATCCCTCCGGAACCACTCGTTTCCGAGTTCTGGCGATACCAGCGAAATCGTCGAGGAGCGGTGGCTGTCGAAACAGCACTCGTCCTGCCTGTCTTTGTCATGCTCATTCTTGGATGCATTGAATTCAGCCGAGCGCTCTCTGTCTCTGAACTGCTGACAACGGCGACCCGTGAGAACTGTCGTCGAGCAGTGATTGACGGTTCCACCTCAAGTTCAATCATTGAGACGACTCGCCAGCAGATCCTGCAAACGATCGGGCCCAGCGTCAGTACTTTCGAAATCGTCATCGAAGTCGATCGACCGGAGGCTCAGAATCTCGTCGAGAAAGCCCGTCCGGGAGATATTGTGACACTCAAAGTGGCGATCCCAGTCTCGCATATCCAGTTGACACCCGGTGATTTTCTCTCATCCATTACGCTGCGTAGTCAATGCTCGATGACGCATGAATAAGTGTCGGTTCTCATTCACTTTCCCGAGTTTGACACTTTGTTTCATAGATCGCTCGACACTCAAGTATCGCCCATCTCGATTGCCATCGTGGCCATGCCAGTGGATTCCCATCAGTTTGAGATGTCGATCACTACGATCTAATCCTGAAGTCTTACATGTCTTCGCGGAATTCGGAAAGAACTTTCAACATGAGGCCTTCAACGACTCCGCGGCATGATCGATTCATCCATCGATCTGACAGTGAACAGCGATTCGAATATTCACAGACCTGTTCTTGTCATCATCGGGGTGCGATTGCTGTCCATGCGGCTATCTGCATGCTGCCGATCATGCTGCTGATGGCACTGGTGGTGGATGTGGGCTTGATTTGTATGACCAATGCCCAGCTCCAGCAGGCAGCCGATGCGAGTGCAATTTCGGCAGCGCACAGCCTGGTGCACTCGATGCAACCAACAAAACTAGCGACCGACTTTAATAAAGCCACCAGCACGGCTCATAGGATTACCGTCCTGCATCCTGGTGCTGCACAAGGTGAAAAACTTCGACTAGCGAATCAGGATCTTGAGTTTCTGAACGCTCATTACGATCGTCGATCTAGTCAATATGTGACGGCGCCTGTTTCGTCTCAACAATCTTTCGCCAATGCGGTACGCGTTTCGATCCGACGTGATGAATCCGTCAATAGCCGACTCAGCCTGAGCTTTTCCCATTTGATGGGTCTAGAAAGCACGAGCCTCCGCAGAGATGCGACAGCCGCCTTTTTTCCAGCGACTGAAATCGGTGAAGGGGCGGAAATACTACCCATCGCTGTCGATGCCACTGTCTGGACGACCATGCGACTTGGCAACCATCTCACAAATCAGATCGTGCCTTATGACATCGCTGACTTTGTGGAGAATATCTCACTACTCGACGCATTAGCGATGACGCTCGGGAAAAGAATCCTCGATCCTGTGGGTGTCCCGTTTGATCTCGCAGGGAATCCCTTATTGATCATGGATCGACAAAGCTGGAATTCATCGAAAGAGACTGTGACTTCGGGCTCTGATGGAGTCTGGGAAGGTTTGTTCCTCCCTCATCAACTCGAACGCACTCTGACCAAGATTCCCCTGGTGACGGGTTTAACAGGGATCAAATATGTTCCAGGGAACATGGTGGTCATTGATCTCGGCAAGCAGGCGAGCTCTTCAAAACTGGTGATGAATCTTGCACGACTGGAACGACAACTTGTGACCGGGCTCGATATTCATGACGTGGCTGGTGTGAATGCTTTTAATGGAACAACCGGTGAAACCATCAAAACTCCGTTCAGTGTTCCAGGGCAATACTATCTGCCCAAAGAACTGAAAGAGGAACTGACTCAGTCGATTGGCAAGCCCAAGATCCTGTTTCTGTATGCAACGATTCCCGGTGTCATTACGACCGCTAAAGATCTCCTTCAACAGCCGACCGCTTTTGTGATTGTCGGATGGGTGGGAGCCGTCGTTACCGAAGTCAATTTCGATTCCACATTGAACTATGTCAAACTGCAGCCCGCCCCGTACCACAGCTTTCGACTGGGAAAAGGTGATGGGTCGAATACGGATTTTTCAAGTGGTGTTTATGCAGGCCCTTACCTGATCGAGTGATTCCAAAGCGATTTGATTGAATGCGGACATCCAACTGGCTTTGAACCGCATTGATACCATTCTAATGATGCTGCCCGCGCATAAAAGAACTGGCGGTTAGAGAATCTTCTCTAACCGCCAGTTCACATTTTTCAGGCCGACTTGATTGGCTGGCCTATTTCAATTGGTACCATCAACGGGCATGTATCGCCTTTCGATGAACCAACACTCGTTAGCGACGAACGTCTGAGTAGAACTTGGTTTGTTCTTCGATCAGCAGTGGTTCTTCGATCGAGTTGCTGGTAACACGGGCTCGGAAGCGGAGATTTCCTTCCTGTGTGCTGCGAACATGGACTCGGAAGATCGCTTCGGTTCCTGGAGCGAGGCTGGCCAGTGGTTTGAAGCCGACGATGCGACCATCGCTGATGCCTTCTGTCGCACCCCGGGCGTTGATCAATTCCAGACCGGCGGGCAGGTCACACGTCACAGTGACACCTGTGGCCGCCTTGGTTCCTTCGTTGGAAACTCGAATTTCGTAGGCGGTTTCGCCACCCACTTCGACAGGATCATCCAGATCGATCACCTTCATCGAGAGTGCCGAAGAACCTTCGACGTTCGTTGTTGTTGAGGCTTCCACCATAGAGGCGGTGTCGTTGGCAGCCTGAGCAGTCATGGCAAACGAACCCAGAGCATTGGCTGTCAGTTCGCAGACCAGATTGACGGACTGGTTCGGTTCGATCCGACTCACGATCCAGGAAACCTGATTGCGGCTGGAATCGTACTTTCCACCCTTATCTGCCGACACAAATTCAAAGCCTTCCGCCACATTCTGCGTGACGCGAACATTGGTGGTCGGGACACTTCCGTCGTTCTTGACGGTCACGACGTACTTGGCATTACGACCTTTGTATCGCAAGCCAGGCCCTTCGATGGCGAGCTGAAGTGCAGGTGCGAGAACATTGATGACAGAGGATGCGGTATGACCTGCATCCGAGGTGCTGGTAGCAACGACCGTCACCGTTTGACGGCCACCTTTTACTGCGGCAACAGGGAGTCGAATCGTTTGAGATTCACCCGCATTGATCGAACCCACATCCATGACAAACTGACTACCCTTGCTGCATTCGAGCCCTTCGCTCAACGTGACGTCGAGCTTGACATCGTGAGCAATCCCGCTGCCAGGGTTAGAAATTACCACTGTCTGTGATGCAGGATCACCGACCATGATGTCTGATGGCCCCTTGAGTGCGACCTTGAGCAAAGGCTCTTCCACGCGGAAGGCGGCGGAAGCCGAACCTGTCAGGCGGACAGTGGCGTTCGTTGCAAGCTCGCCACGACGGCTGGGAATCATCTTGATGGTGACTTTGTACTCACCGCCAGCAGGAATCGCATCGATGTTCCATGTGAGATGATCGGTGATGGTGGCCGGCTTTGGCAGAGCACTGGTCAAGCGAACGGTTGTCGGGAAGAAGCCATCGACAGAAACTTTTGATGCTGTCGTTGTCCCGGTGTTGCGAACAATCAGATCCACCGTGCATTCTTGACCAACGTTGATATCTGATCTGCGAACCCACTCCACGTTCAGTGAAGGAATCTGTGGAGCAAGATCAACGCGAGAAGTACTGGTCGATTTAGGAGCAGTGCTGGCAGCTCGCTCTTCTGTATGACGCACAGGCTGAATGAAGCTGTTGTTCCCTTCAGCTTTCTTGAAAGCTGCGGTCCCTAATGGAGCATCATTATCGGTTTCACTGCTCCAGGCCGCGGTTCGCTCTCCACCGGCACGCATCGCACCAGTTTTATCAGGTGCTGCGGTTTTGGCTGAAGCGCCAGTGACTTTACTATCTTTAACAGGCGTCGCCTTGGGAGCTTCGCCAAACAGCTCACTGTATTTCGTGGAACTGGTGCCGCTGGTACCAGCTCCGGCCTGTGCAGGCTGAGTTCGCGAGTACTTCGTCGGCACGTCGGCCGATGGTGTCGCAGCAATCCGTCCGGCTGGCTTGGTTGTTGAAGTTTCAGCAGCCGGGCACAGGCTGGGAGCGAGTGCAGCCGCTGCAGACATAGCGAGAACCCACACTCTTCTAGGCATCGAAACGCTCCTTCCATGAGCCGGTCAACGGCGATTTTCGCCGTAATTTGCCTCGTCATTCCGGAGGGGCTTATCTCCGGATCCATACATCATCTCGTATCGGCGTAAAAAGAACTGCGGATTGATTCGAATAGAGTGACTGTAACGATTTTTCTCAAGGTTCCAGATGTTTGTGAAGAATTGAAGGAGATGGTGGGATTCGGGAAAGCGAAATTATGGTCATTGGAGAGGGACTTGATGGGTAAGGGCAAACGTCCTACCTGGCCCGCAGGCTCTTGGACGTAGATAGTTAACAGTGAAAACGTTCCCAACTCAGGAAGCACTATCGTGGATGCATTCAATGTGACGTTGGATAACGGAAAGACCACGCCCTTTCGAAGTGTTTTGAATTTTGGGGCCAGAGGGTCGTGCCACTTGTCGGCACGATGAGACAGGGAGAAGACCCTCACCCTGCCCTCTCCCACGCAGACGCGGGCGAGGGTTCCAGAGGAGCAAACGCATGGCGCGGCTTCTTGTTGTCGTGGAACTGCACGACAACCCGGCCACGAGTTGGCCGGGCCACCCTTGCCTGGCAATTGTGAATCATGGACAGATCAGAGCCGCAAGCATGGCACAGTCAGCGTTGTTGAAACCTCGAATCAGTATTCAAGCGTTTGGATCTGTGGCAAAAAAAGAGCCAGAGGTCCCCGATCTCCGGTGAACCTCTGGCTGATGATCGCTGAAGCGAAAGGGACTCATTCGTTGGGAAGCTCAGGTGCTGGTGTCGTATTGGCTGGGGTGGCAGCTTCATGTTCGGCAGGCAAAGCGGGAGCCATCGACCTGGCTGCGGCCTCTGTCTTGGCTGCGACATCCGTTGTACCGAGATGAATGGTTCCCCGGCCAATTTTGGCGGAAACGGCTTCGGTGATTTCGACACCGGGTGAGATCGCCAATAGCAAACCGTCATTTTTTGGAATGATGACGGAGTAGCCTTTCTCTTTGGCGATTTCAGCCATGACCGGCTTGATCTGCTCTCGGAACTGGGCCACCAGTTTCAGTCGCTCCTGGTCGAGCAGTGTTTTGGCAGTGTTACGAGCACTCGCCAGAGCACGATTGGCGCTCGCCTCGAACTGCTGCAGTTTCTGGGCTTCTTCACGAGATGGCAATTCACCGGCTGCTGTTTTCCGGTTCGCCAGTTCCTGCCGCAATTTTGCTTGAGCAGTCAGCAGTTCACCATTGAGGGTCTGTTCTTTGGCAGCGAGTTTCGTTTTGATTTCTGCCGTGACGCCTGTCAGTTCTGCCACTTGATCCAGATCCACCACTGCCACAGCACCACCTGCTGGCTGCTGATTGCAACCGGTCGATAACGGAGCGAGAAGGCTGAATCCGAGGAGTGGAGCGAAAAACTTCCAGCGCTTCGATGTTTTCAAACTGCACATAATCTTTGACATGGTCTTGGCTTCCCGAAACATAACTATGGGGCCCAATCGGGCAATGGGCGTGGGTTTCGCTCCTTTCGAAAAGCGTGTCCAGAGGGAAATCCAGCAAGCGACCATACGCTCAAACAAAAAACGGCCAAACTTGCCGATGGGCAAGAGTGGCCGCATGTTTCTGCCATCCATTTGGAAGATGTCGCATTCAGCTTGCCCAGAATTCAGATTTTATCTGTTCACGGGCAACGAGGTCAGCTTTGCCAGGTCGCGAAGATCTTATCCATGCGCCCCGAGATCTCTGTCAGGCGTTCTGCACCACCGCCGCCCACTTCGGCAGTTGCCCAGCCCGAAAAGCCGACTTCCTTCAATGCGGTAAGAACTTCCGGCCAGTCGCAATCACCTTCCCCAATCTCGACACCAAAACCAGCCCCCTTCCCCTGCGTATTGGCTTTCGACCGGCTGAATTCCTTGATATCGATTTTGCCAATCCGGGGGCCTAATGTCCGAATCCAATGTTCTGGCCAGCCGTAATGGACAATATTCCCGACATCGAAATAACTGCCGACGAGAGGCGATTCGAATTCGTCGATGTAACGTGCGCATTCCACCGGGCTGAGAAGGAAGTTATTCCATACGTTTTCAAACAGGATCTTAATCCCCAGCTCTTTGGCCAGAGGCAACGCCTTGCGAATTTCTACCTGAGAGCGTTTGTAGGCGTCTTCGTACGAGATTTTTTTGTTGACGACTGCTGGAACGAGGAGGACTGTATCACCTCCATAGAACTTCGCATCCCGCAAAGATTCTTCGAGGGTTGCCAACCCTTTGGCACGTACCGCTTCCTCCGGACTCGAGAGCGGCAACGACCAATGGTCGTAATCGACGACTCCGTGAACAAGCAAGCCAGTCGATTTGGCTGCCTCGACCACTTCATTCCTGTCTTTAACCCGGGCATCCATGTCGATTCCCTCGAAGCCAGCGGCCTTCACGGCTGCGAACTTCTCGGCGATTGTCCCCTTCACACCCACCATGCTGTACTTGACAGCTTTCCTGAGTGGACCTTTGGGTTGAGGGGTGCTCGGTGAGGCGGAGGGTTCCTGGGTCATGGCAAATCCATGGCTTGCAAGCAGGGATGTGGCACCGTAGGCAGTGGCGGCAGTCATCAGAAAGTCTCGTCGATCCATGGGCTGTTTTTCCTCGTGGTGGGCTGGACACAGAGTTTGATACGTCCATCAAGGCAGGTCTGTGGGGTGGCAACGTTCTGCCGAAAGGTCATGGCAGAACTGCAGGCAGTCTGTGCAACATGCAGTCTGGGGCAATACCGGGCGGAAAAACTGTTCCCACAAATACGCCAAGATTTTCGTAAAGATTTCTCGCGATTCACAGTCTCTATCTGGTACAGTGTTGCGGGCGGAAAAGTCAATCCGCTTGGTAACTTCCACACACGCCTTTTCAAATCCTGCCGAGGTATTGATGACAGACATCCCCGCCACAACCCCATCAGCTCCAGCCAATCGTCGAGACTTTTTGAAAACCTCTGCTGTCGGAGCCACTGCCGTGGCACTGGCTTCACAAATTGCCACACGGGCGTACGCTGCGGCTGACGATACGCTGCGCATTGGACTGGTGGGCTGTGGTGGCCGTGGAACCGGTGCTGCAGCACAGGCCCTTTCGGCTGACAAGAACACCAAGCTGGTCGCCATGGCAGATGCCTTTGGCGATAACATTGAAAACTCACTGAAGAATCTGCAGTCCAACGACAGCTTTGCAGGTCGCATTACTGTCGATGATGCCCACAAGTTCACCGGCTTCGATGGCTGCAAGAACATGCTGGCTGCAGGTGTCGATGTCATTCTCCTCTGTTCGCCACCACACTTCCGGCCAGAGCATATGAAGCTGGCTGTAGATGCGGGTGTGCACATGTTTGTCGAAAAACCAATTGCGGTTGATGCCCCCGGAGTTCGCTCGGTTCTGGAAACTTCCAAGAAGGCGGCCGAAAGAAATCTGGCTGTTGTCTCGGGCCTTTGCTGGCGCTATGACTACGGCATGCGAGCTACTTTTGAGCAGATCCATCAGGGAACGATTGGTGATATTGTTGCCATGCAGTGCAGTTACGACACACGCGGTTTGTGGCGTAAGCCACGCAAGCCCGAGTGGAGTGATATGGAGTGGCAGGTTCGCAACTGGCTCTACTTCACGTGGCTTTCGGGTGATCATGGCAACGAGCAGGCCATCCACAGTCTCGACAAGATGGCGTGGGCGATGAAAGATGTTCCACCAGTGGTTTGCAGTGCCACGGGCGGTCGTCAGGTACGAGTCAGCCCCGATTTTGGGAACATCTACGATCACTTCGCCGCTACTTACGAGTATGCGAATGGGGTGAAGATGTTCTTCCGCAGCCGGCAGCAGGACGGCACCCAGGTCGATGTCAGCGATCACGTTCTGGGAACCAAGGGCCGTGCAGATATCTTCAAGCACCGGATTGTCGATAACGAAGGCAAGGTGATCTGGAAGTACGAAGGCCCGAGGAACAACATGTATCAAACCGAACATGATGAGCTCTTCGCTTCGATTCGCAAAGGACAGCCGATTAACAATGGCGAATACATGTGCTACAGCACCATGCTGGCCCTCATGTGCCGCATGTCGGCCTATACCGGTCAGAAGATCACCTGGGAACAAGCCATGAACAGCCAGGAAGTTCTGGGACCCAAGGCTTACGAGTGGGGTCCACTTCCGGTGGAGCCAGTGGCGATGCCCGGCTTGACACAGTTCATCTAGTCACACGTCAGATCTTGGACTCGATGAATGCTTTCGGGGCTCAATCCATGATTGAGCCCCGTTTTTTTCCCATCGGGTTTCAGGCTAGAGTCAGCAAATTCAAAGAGAGTCATTCAAGCACGTTTTCAGATGCATATTCGCTGGTAAAGTCGACGGCCAGGCGAGACGAGGAAGAGATCCGATCCCTACCAACCGATATTATGAAAACATAAAGGAGAAAGGCATAAAGACCACGCCCTTTCGCAAAGCCTCAGTGGCGTGCCACCCAAAAGAGTGCCATCCAAGATCAAGTCAAGAGTGGTGGCAGGGCGTACGCATGGCGCGGCTTCTTGTTGTCGTGGCTTTGCACGACAACCCGGCCACAAGTTGGCCGGGCCACCCTCAGGTGGCCGTTGTGTCATAGATTGCCCAGGGCTGCAAGGATGGCACAATAGCGGTGGGGACCGACTGACTTCAGAGAAGATCAAATCGGGTTAGTGATGTTACTTGTCGGATCCTGATTTTTCTGGAGCGACCTGATCGAAGTAGGACTTGATCGATTCATGATAGCCTGGGGGAATCTGCTCCTGCTGAATCGCTTCGGCGACACCCTGCTTCACGGCCGTGGCGGCTTTTCGATAATCTTCGCTCGCCTGCCCTTTTTCGCCCATCCCTTGAGTCTTAATCGAGAGGAGCATCTTACCGGCAGTGACCTGAGATTGTGACTTTTCATCAACGAAGGATGTTTCCACCGAATCATCCTCCTGAGCTTTTCCACCTTTGCCCTTCCCTTCGTTACCCATACCCGAACCATTGCATTTGGCCAGCATTTCCTTGTAGAGCTTCTCGTAATCTGAAAGTGACTGGCACTGCTTGCACTTTTCCCCATCGAGAGGGTCAAGCTCGTTGAGCTTTTTTGCAGCCTGAATGGCCTTGAGGGCTTTCTCCAGATTCTGCATGTCCTTCAGATTCTCCATGGCTTCGGAGAGTTCCATCTCAGAGAGTTCCATCGATTCCATCGCAGCCTGCATGGCTTCACTGGCATTTCCTCCATCTTTCTGTGCCATTTGCGCCTGCTGCCGGGCTCGTTCGAGGGCTTTGGCCATTTCTTCAGAACCGAACTCTTCCCGAGCGAGCTTTTCGAGGTTTTCCAGCCGCTTTTTCAACTGCTCCAGTTTCTCGGCCCGCTCGACTGGGTCTTCCGTCTTAGCCAGCTTTTCGAGTTCGTCCTTAATTTGCTCCATCGTCTCTTTGAGAGGTTGCATATTGCCCGAGCGCAATGCCTCTTTGGCTTTTTTCCTTAAGGTTTCGGTCTCTTCATCTCCAAATTTCTGACCTTCTTCAGAGGGTGATGATCGACTGGCCGAAGGTGAACTTTTGGAGGCGGCTTTAAGCTTCCACTGCTGGCTGATTTCCTTCTGCTGTTTCAACAATTCCTTGCGATTTTCTTCTTTGCGGGATGGTTCCATCTTCTGGAAAGCCAGCTTCAGATTTTCTTCCAGTTGTTCGTCCCTGGTCATCTCGCGAGATTCCTGAGCCCGCTTGAGCTCTGTCTTACGGACTTCTGTCATCTTGCGAGTGAGGTTCAGTTGAGCCGAACGCTGCTCGATGACGGCAGCCTGTGCGCGATTGCCAAAGAGATCCCACTGGGGAAGAAAGAATTGGATTCCGCCCGCCAGCAAAACCAAGCCAAGCAATGGTCGAATTCTTCGTGAAGGATTCCAGGGTGACACCTTCGCTGGCACCACGGACTGAGCTTTGGCATGGGCCACAGCCAGCACGACCGGCTGATACTCTCCCACGGATGACGACAGGCGAGAGACAGTCAAGAACAGATCTTTTTCGCCCAGTGCACTATCGATCTGATGGGCCGCTTCCGAAAGTGTGGGTCGCTTCAAAAATATGGCGGCCAGAAGTGCTGCTGCCGGCACAATCGCCAGCCAGACGTACATAATCATCTGTTCCGGCGCAAATGCCGTCAGCCGGTTCACGATCGTGAGTACAGTCATTGACGCTGTGAGCACCAGCAGATTGAGCATGGCAAGCTCAGCCCATTGGCCCAGCGCCATCCGCCGGCGAACTTTTTCGAGCAGGTGAGTGGTCACATCATTCATGGACATATTCCCGCCAGGCTGAACAAAAACTTCTTACCGAAGTATAGCCAGAAATTCGCACCGAAACGAGAGGGGATTCTTCAGCGAATCTGATGCAGAACTCGGGAGAATCGTTCCCGATTTCGATGCCTCGAACCAGAATCTCAGGTTTTGGAGATATTTTGAGCCAGAATCGGTCGTTACCTGGAACTGAATTCGCTTCTGGAGGCTGGTGAATCCTGGCCGGTTTTTACGACCCAGCGGTAGTTCAGAATTCGTCGGCCATTTTCCTGTTCTAGCCGCAACCAGAGCGTCTGACCATCAAAACGTGCGCCATCGGGAAGATAGAAAATCTTCTTGTCGAGGCCCTGGCCCAGTCGAGGGATATTCACGCGTTGCCTGCGTTCATTGGGGATAAACAGGCTGCAACGGAAATCGACAATCTCTTCGGGAACTGTCCGATTCGTCACCCGCTGCTCGATTTCGAGTCGTCCATCGGGAAGAAGTCGATCGATCACTTCGATGGTAATGTCATCCAGCCCCACTCGATAAACCAGCGGCATGCGGAATTCGTAGTGCTGATCTGCATCGATTTTGAAGACGATCTCGGCCTCGTGATCCCCCAGACTGGCGGTGGCGGGCAATAGAAAGCGGAAAGGAATCCGCCAGGGCTCGCGAGCTCTCAGTTGAAGATTGCTGCTGCGTGGCTCGGCATTCCATTCTTTGGGGAGCAAAAGCTCAACAGTCGCCGAGGCCCCTTGTGGAAAGGTATTCGTGCCAACCAGTGCATCCTCGTGCATCCCGTATTCACTGCGGCAGCGGCCCCGTTCAAAATGAGTGGCGACGCGCCATTGAGCCAGCGCCGGCGAACATTTGCGAATAATGATCGGAACCGGGCCTACCGGGAGAAGCTGCTGTCCAGTGACTTGATCAATCAATAGTTTTCGCTGTCGTCCCCAGAGATCGACGAGTACGGCCTCATTTCCCAAATGCGCTTTCTCGATGGTCTCCCGTTGGTTCCAGAGAACCACGCAGGCTTCATGCTCATTGATAAAAACGGCATTTTCACTGCGTTGAGGCAATGTGAAGGCCCCCACAAACTCTTTTCCCGACAACGAGATGGCCAGCGTTCTCCAGGGGAGAAACATGTTTCCTGGCGAACCATCGGGACTGAACACTCCCGACTGTGGATGAAATGGATCTCCATGCAGAATGGTTTCGATACCAGTTTTTCGCTGTTCGATTATTCGTTTGGCTAGTTCACCCGCAATCTGAGGGGAAGTCGTCCCCTTCAAATCGGTGGCTTGCAGAACCACCCACTGTTCCGCAGTCTCAGCAGAATTCCGCCTGGGCAATTCGAGACTTGCCGGACTGATGACAAAGTCGATCCCGCGAGGAAGTTCTTTGCTTTGAGGTGTCCAGGCAGTTCCCACCATTGAGCCACGACTGATCGACTGAATTTCACTGCGAGCCACACGAAAGCCAAGGACCGTATTCAGGCCATCGACAAAACTGTGATCGCGATCACTTCCCAGTTGCCAGCGTCTGACATGCGAACCATATCTGGCCAGGGCAGGTTGCATCGAATCTGCCCAGATTTCTCGCGGCAATGAAAAGATTTCGGCAGAGCCCTGCCATTCCTGGCTGGTCATGGCCTGTAATGGTTTTGGCGGTGCACCAAAGACACCCACAATTGTGACACCCTTTTCGGCGAGATCTTCAAAAAAGTCTGTCGTTTCGCTCATCAGAGCTGGATCGTCGGCTGATTCCCAGACAGGGTACTTCACCCAGGAGGTTGCTGTCTGCTCGACCATGGCCGAGAGAACATTCAAAACTTTCTGTGGCATGACGGTTGGGACAGACCAGCCGAACTCGCCTGTGGTCAGAGGGGTTTCCAGAGTTTCGAAGCGCACGAAGGGCCGAATTTTCTGCAAGACGAGCACACCATCATGTGTCAGCCGGGCTTCCATCTGATAGTGACCAAATTCCAGTTGATCGAGGTTCCACGTTACTCGCCTGGGTTCCGCCACCTGGGTGGGCTGCGCGTTTGCGCTTTGATCGACCGGTTTTGGCAGTTCAGGCTTCAAAATGCGTTGATCTCGGGCAATCAAGTTGCCATCGACATCGCGAGCCGTCAGATCGAGTTGATACTCGAGTGCTGGTTCCAGCCCGGTGAATGCCATATCCAGATTGAAGTTGAGGTCTTTATCCTGAAAGCAATTGAGAGGCGAACTGCCCCAGTCGATATTGGGAAGTCGCACGATTTGCAGATCTGCAAACCAGACATCTCCGCGGACATCGGTTTGAAATCCATCCACCACGTGACAACCGACAACCACAAATGCCGCCTGAGGGGGGAGAGAAACGGGGCCAATCACAGCCGCTCCCCAGGCCTGACTCCCGGAGACGGGCTGTGATAACCAGCGTGCCAATCGCTCTCGTCTGGCATCGAGAACTGAGATCGAAATGAGACCCGCAGAATGATTCAGCCCTGAGGTCTGAATACTCCCGGTCACCGCCAGATTGTAATTGGGATCGACTCGCACCAGCGGACTGTAAAAGACCGCCGGTCCACCGTTGACTCGAAATCGCAGTGCATGATGATCCAGCCCCGGGGGACTTCGATCAATCATCGATTCGACATAGCGTGGAAAAGGTGCCCCTTTGCGTCGAAGCCAACCGTCTGGCAGGTCATCCTGATCAAGATCTTCCTGATCATCAAACCGAAATTCCTGAACAACGGTGGCTCCGGAGAAATGCCGAGCGATCTTTGGCGCCGAAAGTTCCTTGCGGAAGGTCTCAGCAACTTTCTGAGGAGCGATCACTTGCTGGTTGGCGGGAAGACTTCCTGAGGGAAGAGGTTCACTATGGGCGTTGTCCTGATGAATATCACTGGCGGATGGTTTGCCTGCTGCCTGGTTGACGGGCGGTGCCGCTGGTCGAGAATCATCGGCAAGCGTCTGAGTGTGCAGAACAATGAAATAGACCCAGACATACCAGCATCGAGAGATGACGGGCCATGCCTTAAAAAAAGACCTTCGCAAGCTGGTACTCAGGCGGAACCTCAGCATATTGGCCCTGACGGCGAAAGAATCGCCCGCCAGACTCCCCTGGAAACGATGAATCTGCATTCTTGGAAACCTGGACATACAGATTCATCGGCAGAAATTGCGGCCAGAGCCGACGAGACCCTCTGTGATTGAGCACGTGAGACAAAGGAGATTGCGGGATAATTGCAATCTGTCGATTTCGAAGAATTTCGGGGCTGTCCGTGTTCCTGAATTCCCGTGATCCTGAACCCCGTGTTCACCAAGACCAATGCGCACGAGTTCGGCGTTAGAACAGGCTGGAACATCAGCAACCCGGGTCTACCGAGAAGTTGCGTGCTTGTTCGGCGTGAATCTGAATCCCGGTTTAAAAATCCCAGTTCACACGCATGCCGACAAAATTGGCAGTACTGGTACCGAAATTCTGTTTGTAAAGGATTGGGTGAATGTAATTGAACTGCACCTTCGTGTATGGGTTCAGATACCAGTTCACCCCAAACGTGAGGTCATGGAGATTGCCTCCCTGAATATTCTGGTCATTCAGATCGAGCCAGGACCAGCGAGCAGCCAATTCCCAGGCACCCGGCCCCGAAGGTGTCTCTGTCGATCCCGGTGCCGGCAAGACATTCGTGAAAGGAATGGGGCGACCAAACATGCCGATTGGTCTCGAGTTTTTGTTCTGGGCGACGGCGTAGGGGCGATGCTCGCCAGTGACGAACCAGCTCACAAACGCATAAGCTCCGTGGAAATTCACGCGTGGCCCGTTGAGCTGATCGACCTGCACATAGTTGTATTCGGTCTGAAATGAAAGCGGCCCACGCACAAAGGCCATTTCAAAATTGATCAAGTCGACCGTACTGGCAGGAATGTTCCCCGTGTTCACAAAGTTCGGAATGCTCGCACCACCTGATTCGGACATGCGGATTTCTGGCGTCGAAGCAATGCTGTAAAGACGATCATCTGGCCGCCGGATGCTGTGAGCAAAACCAAAGTGATTCAGGTAACGTGTGTTGGCTTTATCCAGTCCAGGTGCCCAGACCACGCGGTGGGTAAAAGCCCAGTCGGGAGAGTCGCCTGTGTCGTCGCCGTAGTTGTCGCTGCCTGACTTAAAAAAGCCATACTGCCACATCAGACGTTGAGATTCTGTCGCATTATGAACGCCAATTCCGGTGTTACGGGCAGGAGCAATCGCATCGGCCAGCCCCCGTTCCATAAATGTGCTGAACCGATTGGCCGAAAGCCTTTCGAGACTGAAGGGTTCAAAGAAATGCCCGACACGGATCGTTCCGAAGTATTTCACATTATGATGCCCGACCCATACATCCAGAAATGAGGGTCTGCCGGGGAGCGCAAAATCCATTTCGATGCGATACTCGTAATACTCCTGATATCGCCCGACAGCCCCCAGCCGGGCTCTACGAAAATCGGTACCATTGGGTGCGTTGCCGACGGCCAGACGATTTTCTTCCGACTGATCGGAGAAGACTGTGTCGACTTGAAGCTGGCCAGTCCAATCGATGGAGGGAAGTTTCTGTTTGGCGGCCTTGGCTGCGAACTCAGACTTCTTCTGCTGAGCTCTTTCTGCCGCCAGCTCGTTCTCAATGAGATCCAGACGTTGTCTCAGGAGACGAAGATCTTCCATCAATTGATCATTTGTCGAATCCGATTCTTCGACGGCAGGAGCAGGAAGCAGTTCGTCAGGAAGCTTCAGAAAATCCTGATCGCTCTGCGTCAGCAACTCCGGTTCAAAGTGAACCGGTGCCTGAGAATGCTGGGCGAAAGCCGAGCTTACGCCCAGACACAGACTCCAGGCCATGATCAGTCCGGCAACCAGAACCACTTTTGTGGAAGTCAAGGTGCGTTGAGATCGGGCCGTTGAACTCCAACCCAGACGATGGCTCTCACGCCTTCGCTGAACCTCTGGCAAAAATATTTGCTGAGCAAACATTGGGAGGAGTTCAATCAGTGAAGAAGGGCAGGCAGGCTGAACTGGCGGCGATTGGCACGAACAATTCAGAGGAATGGAGGGCGAGATTAACGATTATATCGACTGGCGAAGCTACGAAAGTTAATCCACTGACATTCGATTTTCTGAACAAGTACTGCTCGCAGGTCTCCGACATTCTCCATCTTTTGAGGTGTCGGCAGATTCTGCCTGTCCGAGCCCGGTTCCCCTTCTCACGAAATCCAAATCAAGTGGCGAGCCCCCGGATTACTTTTCAATTGAACTGATGGCCTCTTTCAGGACGAGAGCGCTTTTCCGCAATCCCTGATGCTCTTCGGGAGCCAGGTGCAAGGGAATTGTCGATTGGACACCAGAGCCACCCACAATCCGGGGCATCGAAAGTGTGACGTCCTCGACACCTTCGACCAGCTTCTCGCGGGCACAAACGGTCAACACGGCTCGATGGTCATTCAGAATGGTTTTCACCAGTCGAGCCAGAGCTGAACCGATCCCGTAGTACGTCGAGCCTTTTCCCTGAATGATACGATAAGCAGCACCACGCACCCTATCGTCGATGATCTGCTTCTGATGCTCATGCAGACAGATTCCCAGAGAATGGCAGTATTCATCGAGGTGCAGCCCGGCGACTGTAGCGAGCGACCATGTCAAAACTTCGGAATCGCCATGCTCACCAATCACGTAGGCATGGACATGGTGAGAGTCGACCTGCAGGGCTTCTCCCACCAGTGTGCGGAACCGGGCGGTATCCAGCATGGTTCCCGAGCCAATGACTCGACTTGAAGACATGCCGTAACGCATGGCGATATTGGCTGTGAGGTGTGTCATGACATCCACAGGATTTGACGCCACCACAATCATGGCACCCGGCGCATACTTGAGAACCTGAGGAACGATTTCTTCGAAGACCGCCTTATTGCGGCCCAGGAGTTCGAGGCGAGTTTCCCCGGGTTTCTGATTAACTCCTGCCGTGAGTACCACGACACTCGCATTGGCCAGATCTGAGTACCCGCCCGCCTTCACGCGCAGGTTATGCGCAAATGGGACCGCATGAAAAAGATCGTCGGCTTCCGCTTCGGCTCGTGCCGTATTGCGATCGACGAGGACAATCTCCCTGCCAATACCACTCATGATCATGGCAAATGCGGCCGAGGAACCGACCATACCACAACCGACAATTCCGACCTTCATGGGATGTTCCTATCTTTATCTGAAACGCCATCCTGCCGATGGACGCACCCGCAAATCTCCGGGGAAAACAGACTTCGTCTTGAGGTGAGTCTTTTCCCAGGAGAACTGCGAACCTGACAAATGGCATTAGACTATGGCTTGGATCTACAAACAAAGAAGATTTCACTCGAACCTGTTGGCTTTTGGGAAGTGTGTCGTTTTCGCAGGTTCAGGTCAGCCAGACTGACCAGTTCCCTGCGGCTCAAAGAAAACAACAAAATGAAGTGAAATTCATGTGACCGCAGGGAGCAGAATCGTTCTGATCAAAAACCAGGGAATTGCCGCAGGATTTTTTGACGGTTACAATTCGCAAACCGATTGTGGATGACGACGCTCTGAAATCTGTACTGATTGCTTGTGGTTAGTATGTGACGGGTCTTGATTCACAGTTTGTGTTTTTGCCATAGCACCAACGTGATGGATGATCCAGCCCGGAGCAGGAAAGGAATCAAGTCGCGATGATTGCGGGTCGAACGACAGGTCTGCATGCGAGCGTCCTGGCATTGAATCGCCATTACGCTGCTGTGCAGGTGATTTCCGCCAAGCGAGCCTTTTGCCTGCTGGCGAAAGAACTGGCTGAGGTTATTTCCGTAGAAGAAGGTTCTTATCAATCGCTTGATTTTGGACAGTGGCTGGAAATCAGCCAGATCAAAGCCTCTCTGGGAGATTACGAAGAGGATGCGGACTGGGTCCAATCGGTCAGCTTTGCGATTCAAGTTCCCAAAATCATTCGTCTGTTGTCTTACGATCGCATGCCCCGCAATGCCGTCAAATTTAACCGCCGGAATATCTTCTTAAGAGACGAGAATCGCTGCCAGTATTGTGGCAAAAAGTTCAGTTTGCACAAACTCAGTCTCGATCATGTCATGCCCAAAAGTCGAGGCGGGCCGACCTCGTGGGAAAACATCGTCTGCTCGTGCCTCGATTGCAATGTTCGCAAAGGTGGCCGAACTCCTCACGAAGCGGGCATGAAGCTGATGTCCACGCCCTCCAAGCCCTCTCGCAGTCCCACGATGCAGCAACACCTGGATTCGTCCAAGTATCGTTCATGGAAGGCGTTCATCCATGGAGAGTGATTTCTGAGCCGGGTGACTCATGGTTAATTCATGACACAGTCAGTTCATGACATGCTCAGTTCATGACACGGTCGGTTCATGACACGGTCGGTTAATGAGTCGTGCAGTGCCGACTTATCGTTGTGCCGGGGTCTCAACTTAGCCGATCTGCTAATTCGTCGAACGTGCTTACGGTGCTTTCTTTTTGGGTCGAGCAAACCACAGGAGGCCCACGAACAGGGCGGCCGCTAACACAAAGTACACCAGTGGAATGCGAACGCGGGACATGACGACGATGGCCAACGTCATGCCGCCGATCAGCCACCACGAGAATTTCGACCGCAGGCTGAGATTCCATTGTTTCGGGCCCAGGAGCCAGAAGGCACCCACCACGATCCCGATGCGGATCAAAATTCCCCCCAGGCCATCCGCCTGTTCGCGATCTGTTAGAATCAGAAAGATCGCCGTCCCGAGAATGCCTATGGCAAGCCACCCCAGCAGTGTGCGATTCACTGGGGCGGACGGTGCCATTCGATTTCCTGGGACATGAGAATTTGCAAAGGGATGAATTCAAACCCGGAGGTGTGACCTCGCCTGATCGAGCTCGGATTACGTCGCTGGTTTCAGTTCACCCGAAGGACCTGATTCTCCCGGTGTTCGCCAGCGATGGCCAGACTCCCAAAGGAGTTCATCGGCTTCACGCGGCCCCCACGAGCCTGCTCGATAAGGTTCCGGAACCACGGTTTTCTTTTCCCAGAAATTCAGAACCGGATCCACAAATTGCCAGGCGGCTTCCAGCTCATCACTGCGCATGAAGAGTGTGGAATCTCCGCGGAGAACTTCCAGCAAGAGCCGCTCGTAGGCCTCTGGCAAAGCCTGAGTGAAGGCTTCTTCGTATTTGAAATCCATCTTCACGGGATGAATCTGGTACTGCATGCCGGGTTGCTTGGTCGAGAATCTCAGCGAAATGGATTCACTGGGCTGAATGCGGAAGATCAATGTGTTCGGACGAGCCCCCACGAGGTCACAGATATCTCCTTCACATTCCACTGTGCTGAAGAGATTGAGCGGTGGAAGTTTAAATTGAATGGCAATCTCGGAAACTCGCTTGGGAAGCCTTTTGCCCGTTCGCAAATAGAACGGGACGCCGGCCCAGCGCCAGTTGTCGATTTCCACTTTCATGGCCACGTAGGTTTCGGTGCGGGAATCGGGCGCGATGCGATCCTCTGAGAGATAACTGATGGCGGTCTGACCATCGACCATCCCTGTGGAGTATTGGCCAGGAACAACCCAGGACGAAATATCACCTTTGTTACCAGGCCTTAAGCATTTGAGGACTTTCAGCTTTTCGTCATGCAGGTCGGAAGCCAGAAAGCGAGCGGGTGGCTCCATACCGATCAGGCAAAGTAACTGGAGCACATGGTTCTGCAGGACATCGCGCAGGGCACCCGATTTGTCGTAGTAACCGCCGCGACCTCGTTCCATCCCTTGAGATTCGGCCACTGTAATCTGCACATGTTCCACATGGCTGCGATTGAGAAGTGGTTCAAAAATCGAGTTTCCAAATCGGAACAGCAAGATGTTCTGGACAGTTTCTTTGCCCAGGTAATGGTCAATGCGATAAATCTGATCTTCACGCAGCAAACGCTTCAGATTGGCGCTGAGCTGCTGGGCCGATTCGAGATCGTGCCCGAATGGCTTTTCAAAGACGACTCGCAACCAGTGTTCGTCGTCACGATCCGGGATCATTCCCGCGAGTGACAGATGCTCGACGGCCGGTAAAAACAGATCTGGCGATGTCGCCATATAAATCACTCTGTTGGCACCGTGACCGGCCTGGGCCTCAAGCGCTTTCAGATCCTCATCCAGACCCGCATACTCGTTGGCATCCGAAATATCGGTCTGTCGGTAATAAAGCCGTGCTGAGAAACTGGCCCACTTTTCCGCAGGAATCTTTCCATCACGCACCGAGGACTGAATGGCCTCGAAGATCTCTTTGCGAAATTCTTCATGCGATTTTTCGCGACGGGCCACCCCCACGATTGGTGACGTATCACTGAGATAACCATCATTCCAGAGGTCGTACAGCGCGGGCAGAAGCTTGCGTGCTGTCAGGTCGCCGGAGGCACCAAAAATCACCACGGTTGCTTGAGGTGTCGTCGTCGACTGACCAGTCATTTCTGTTCCTTCAGGACGGCTTATCGCCAGAAAGGTTGATACGAGGCACTGTTTCAATCAGAGAGCGTCCGGCTCTAGGAGCATCCTGCCATGGGGACACAATTTGAGCAACTCCCCATGGCCGGTTTCACATCACCACTCCACATCATGAATGCAAAACCATAGCACGACAAATCATTTCAATAGAAACCGATTACGGCGGCAAAGAGCAGGTCGACCCGAGCGTTTCGATGAAATCTTTCCTGGCGAGTGATTGGCTCGCCAAGACCAACTGAACACTTGTTCCGTCATAAAGTACAAACGCAACGAATAGCCGTAAAAACAGCAGAGATCATCGCATTTCTACCAACTCGATTCCGTGTAGCTTCTGTGAATCGGCGATTGTTTCGGCCCAGAAGTTGGATATTCTGAATAGGGTCAAAATCTTTGACATAACAACCTTGTCAGTTTTATCAACATTTAAATGCTCTTGCGAATCGTTCGCAGGCGAAGTCCAATCATTAACTGGCGATTTGACGACCATTCAGCAAAGATCGTTCGCTTGCTCAATGATCGACAGTTTGTCTGTTTTTCCGACACCACATCTTTTCGTCTCCTCCTTTCAAATTGGGCCCATCTTGAGACAGTATGATTTCGAAAGCAGTGTGGGGTATTGGTTAGGGACAGCCACACAAAGTTATCAGAGAGCACTGAATGCCGAACTCGAAAAGTACGGCATCACCTATCGTCAGTCCCATGTGATTGGCTGGCTGGCGAAAGACAAGGAACTGTGCCAGACCGAACTGGCCGAGCGGATGATGATTGAACCGCCCACACTGGTGCGAATTCTGGATCGCATGGAGCAGGCGAAACTCATCGAGCGGACTGAAGCCTATGGCGATCGCCGCAAGAAGATCATTCGACTGCTCCCGGCTGCCGAGCCGATCTGGGAAAAGATTGTCGATTGTGTCCTCGATGTCCGCGCGATGGCTGTCGAGAATTTCACAGCCGAAGAAATTCAGTCACTGATTGCCGGGCTGAGAAAACTGCACGATAACGTGGTGGCACAAATTCCTGAGGTTGTTCAACCTGTCTCTTAGACAAGATCAGGAGCGCTGCGCGTCGGTTCGTCCTGTCGAATTCGATGAACTTGAAGCCATGATCTGAGTAGAAATTCCTGAATTGCCATGGTTCGAGCAATACTGACGACTTTTCTTTTGGCCGCCGCATTGCTCCTGAGTGCTTTGCTGATCGATGTCGCCAGAAACCGTGGCATTTCCCGGAACAGCGAAACCTATCGACTGCAGACTGCTCTCAGAAGCACAGTTCAAGAGTTTGTCAGATCGCTGCGTGGCAGTGACCTGCCAAATGAATAACCCAGAGTTCTGATCTCAGGGCTCTGATCTGGCGTGAAACGACAAATTCGCGCAGGGATTGTCGCTTCAGGCTTCATGGCCCCAAGCAGGGATCCGTGTCAAATAGGGACCAGGGCAAACTGTGATCATCGACGAACTCGCGAACCAACATTTTTACACCCATTGTCACCCGGCTATTACCAGAGCGCTGCAATTCCTTGCTTCGCCAGCCGCCCATGAATTACCCACGGGAAAACATCACCTCGATTCCGATGCGCTCATCGCTATTGTCGAGGAGTATCAGACGAAACAGCCGACGGATGCTGTCTGGGAATCTCATCGAAAATATGTCGATGTCCAGTACATCGTCCGTGGAGAAGAAGCGTTTGGGCTCGCGCGGAGTTCCGACAATCTTGCCATTCGCACACCCTACTCGGATGAGAGAGATGTCGTCTTTTACCATCCGGGAACACAGCGATTTGTCGCAACAGCCGGGATGTTTCTGGTCTTCTTTCCGCAGGATATCCATGCCCCCGGACTGGCAGTCAATCAGCCCAGTCCCGTTCGCAAGATTGTCATGAAGGTGCGCGGCGACTGGGGCGTCGAACAGGATTGAAGCTCTGCTTGCATCCATGGCTATCCACTGGGCCACTGAGTCACTGGGGCACTGGGCCACGGGGCGCTGGTGAGAAGTTGTTCCATTTCCCGAACCGATCATCTTTTTGGCAGTAGATTTTCCTCCAGGGGCACGCAGCCTGTTCACGCCAGAAAATGAGACGTGGAGTCACCAGCCTGTTTGAGCGTCGATTCGTCGGCAGGCATTTCTGTGGTGGCACCATCTAAGACCTCAGAGGTGCGAAAAGACTCGGGATCTGCGATGCTACTGGTTGATGATGGCCGACTGCATCAAACCTGCATGGTGGGCATATTTTGAGAATCTGCCTGTATATCAGTCATTGCCACAATCACTCGAACTCATGGCGATGAGTTACCAAGGAGACTGGATGCTGGTTCCTGAACTGTTCTTGCGAGTTGCCAAAGTTGAAACCTATGGAAACGGCCAATTATTGACAAATGCCAGCGGTTTCTTTTTCGAATGGCAATCTGAGCTTTATCTCATCACAAATCGGCATGTCTGCTTCGATCAAATGGCGGGGCATCATCCCGACAGTCTCAAACTTCAGTTGCACACGGTGCAGGACGATCTCACAAAGAGCGGGCCTCTCGAAATCCAGCTCTACAAGCAGGGCATGCCTTTGTGGAAGACTTATCCCCGCCCAGAAAACGATATCGATGTCGTGGCTGTTCCGCTGCCTGGTAAACTGCTCAAGCAGAATTACGTGATTTCCAGCTTTGGAGCCTCCGATATTCTGGGCCCTGAGGAAACGTTGCCACCTGGCCAGCAAGTGCTCATCACCGGTTTTCCCCTTGGATTCCACGATACGCTGCATAACCTGCCACTTGTCCGGCAGGCCGTGGTCGCCAGCGACTTTTCGAGACCTTTCAAGGGCAACCCTTATTTCGTTACCGATGCACGGACACATCGCGGGACCAGTGGATCACCTGTGGTCACCAAATTACGCAGACCCACACAGGTCGCTGGTCAATTTGAAGATCGCTGGTGCCTGTTAGGAATTCATGCCGCCACGTTAGATGTTTCCAATCGAGACCCGATGTACGATGATCGACTTGGGTTAAACGTCACGTGGTTTGCCAGTTTGATCCCACAAATCATTGAAGGACGACTGCCAGGGAGTCCATCTTCCGCAGAGAGCAGCGATGCGGTCTGCTTCAATTAATCGCGAAGCTCAAGGCGCTCGTTTCGATCAGAGGCAATACGCACTCGAAAACTGACATTGCCAACAATTGTTTGTCATGTTGAACTCACATTAAGATCATGCGGGGCAAGGTCAGCGATTCACTTGCCAGATTGAAATCGAGAGGAGTCCATGGATGGACATGCTGATTATTCGGGGAGGAATCCCACTGGCGGGCAATGTCCGCCTCGCTGGCGCCAAGAATGCCTCGCTCCCGATTATGGCAGCATCGATTGCCGTCAGTGGTTTATCACAATTGCGGCGTGTGCCTCATCTGGCTGATGTCTCGACATTGACACAAGTGCTCGAATCATTGGGAGCGGTCGTCACCCGGGATCTCTCGACTGGCGAACTGACGATCACCCCTCCCCACGCAACGACCGGTATTGCCGATTACGATCTTGTCAGGCGAATGCGAGCCAGTGTCTGCGTTCTGGGCCCACTTCTGGCACGCTGGGGAAAAGCCGTGGTTTCACTTCCCGGCGGGTGCAATATTGGTCACAGGCCCATCGACCTGCATCTCAAGGGATTGGTGGCACTGGGAGCACGCATTCGTATTGAAAGAGGCTACGTTCACGCCGAAGCGACGCGGCTGCATGGCGCAGAGATTTACCTGGGTGGTCCCTTTGGCAGCACGGTCACAGGGACAGCCAATATCATGACAGCCGCCAGCCTGGCGCGAGGGATAACTCGAATCTCGGCAGCAGCTTGTGAGCCGGAAATCGTCGATCTGGGAAACTATCTGAATGCTGCCGGGGCCCGCATTACCGGGCACGGTACACCCGTCATCGAGATTGAAGGTGTGGACGAGTTGCATGGGGTGGAGCATGAAGTCATTCCCGATCGGATCGAAGCTGGCACGATGATGATTGCTGCCGCAGCCACTTGCGGCGATGTGTTGATTGAGGATGCCCAGCCGCGTCACCTTTCGGCAGTGATCGACATCCTGCGTCAGATTGGCGTTACCATTGAACCTTCATCCACGAATGATGGCCGGACGGGCCTGCATGTTTCAGGTGCCGCCCACTTGAATCCGGCTGATTGCACCGCGTTGCCTTATCCGGGAGTGCCGACCGATCTTCAGGCACAACTCACCGCTCTGCTTTGCCTTGTCCCGGGAATCAGCGTCATCACTGACAAGGTCTTCCCCGACCGGTTTATGCATGTGCCAGAATTGTTACGAATGGGGGCACAAATTCGTCGGGAAGGGGCGAGTGCCATTATTGCCGGGCCCGCACATTTGAGTGGTACGAATGTGATGGCTTCCGACTTACGAGCCAGTGCTGCCCTGGTGATTGCCGCTCTGGCTGCCGAGGGAGAATCTGTCATTCGTCGTGTGTATCATCTTGATCGCGGCTATGAAAAGCATGACGAAAAGCTGCGACAACTCGGTGCACAGATTCAAAGAACAACCGACCATCCCGAAGCACTGCCGGAGAGCCTCCGCATGACGGGAGAATCCACGATGGAGCAACACAAGATCGAGGAGATCTCGAGCAGGTTCACTCCACCTTTCCAGAATCAGCCGACAAAACCTCATTTTCTCAGCGACGGTTATTCGATTGCCAGGCCTATGGTTTCACAATCCGATGATTCTTCAGGACCAGTTGTCGATCTTTAATCGTATTCATTTCTCGGGTTATTGAACCCCTTATGGACTCCGCACCGCTTCCACAGACCGAATTGACTGCGACCGCCTATCACGAAGCGGGGCATGCGGTGGTCGCACTTTTTCTAGGTCGACCCGTTCACGAAGTGACCATCGAGCCCAACAGCTTGCGCCTGGGGCAATGCCGACTGAACAAAGGAAACTTCAAGCCCAGCAAAGATGTGCTCGAAGGCGAAATCCTGATTCTCCTGGCGGGTGTCGCGGCTGAAGCCAGGTATCGAGGCGATTATCGCTGGGAAGGCGCCGTGAGTGATTTAAGACAAGTCAGACATTTTTCGAGTCTGCGGGCGACCAACATCAAGCAAGTCGAACGTCTGGAACAGCGGCTGCTCAATAAGGTCGAGCATATTCTTTCCCAGGCAGGCCCATGGCTGGCCGTCGAGGAGATTGCCCGGGAACTGATCAGCCGTACGACCATCAGCGGTCGCTCCGCCAGACATCACTTTGACCTCGCCATGGAGCGATTTGCCAAATAGGAGAATTCGACTGGCAAATTGTCTGACAAAAAATTGACCCCGGTTGCAGCGAGTACAACCGGGGCCATTCTTTTTCGAAGCGAGAGATTCCTGGGAATCGACGCTTTCGATGTTTACGGCTTAAAACTCTTTTGCATTGATCCACTTCATCATTTTGCGAAGATCGCGGCCGACCTTCTCAATCTGATGTTCGCGTTCACGGCGGCGGACAGCCTTGAAGCTGGCCTGATTCACGCGGTTTTCCAGCAGCCAGTCACGAGCGAACTGACCGGATTGAATCTCACCCAGAATCTTCTTCATTTCCTGCTTGGTTTCAGGAGTGATGATTCTTGGGCCACGGGTGTAATCCCCATACTCGGCAGTGTTGGAAACACTGTATCGCATGTAGTTCAGACCGCCCTGATAGAAGAGGTCGACAATCAGCTTCATTTCGTGCATACACTCGAAATAAGCCATTTCGGGCTGGTAGCCAGCTTCAACGAGAACTTCGAATGCCGCCTTGATCAAGGCACTGACACCGCCACAAAGAACGACCTGTTCACCGAAGAGATCGGTTTCGGTTTCTTCGGCGAAGGTGGTTTCGATCACGCCGCCGCGTGTTCCACCAATCCCTTTGGCGTAGGCCAAGGCCAGTTTACGGCTGTTATCGGAAGCACCAGGCCACAAAGCGATGAGTGATGGGACTCCACCACCCTTTTCATATTCGCTACGGACGAGATGTCCTGGGCCCTTGGGAGCGACCAGAGCGGCATCGACACCTGCAGGGGGTACAATCTGACCGAAGTGCAGGTTGAAACCGTGTGAGCAGAGCAGCAGAGCATTGGGCTTGAGGTTCGGCAGAATTTCCGCTTTGTAAGTATCCCCCTGCACTTCATCCGGGAGGAGGATATTGACAAGATCGGCCTGCTTGACGGCTTCAGCAATTGACAGGGGCTTGAAACCATGGCTGACAGCGAGGTCGTAGTTCTTACTGCCAGGACGCTGACCGACGACAACATTCAAACCACTGTCACGCAGGTTCTGAGCCTGGGCATGCCCCTGGCTGCCGTAACCTAGAATTGCGATGGTTTTCCCTTTTAACAAAGAGAGATCAGCGTCATCGTCATAATAAACCTTAGCTGCCATGGTGCTGTGATTCTTTCGTAGAGTGTCAAAAAGCAACGAGTCTCGCTCTGTTGATTAACAGACAGAGTTGATGAACAGACCGAACAAACCAGCGATGCCCGCCCAAAGTGGTCAAACCTTCTCAGGCATCAATCAACGAGCAAGTGAGTTTAATCAATTTCCGCAGATTTTCAGCCGAGCGGGCACCAATTGCAAGAAAAGGTGCCAGAAGTTCGGTGATCGCCGTCAATTCCCGTGAATTCGAACTGACGAAAAGGGAATCGCTTCACCAGAAATTGTGACACTGCACCCATTCGGCTTAGACGATTTCCAGGAAGTAACAGTTTGCTGATGGTTGCGAAGACATGCTTGCCCAGAGCTGCGAGCATGGCACACAGCCGTCAATTCCCGTGAAGTTGAACAGACGACAGGAGAATCGTTTTACCAGAAATTGTGACCCTGCATCCATTCGGCTTAGACGATTCCCAGGGAGTAACAGTTTGCTGATGGTTGCGAAAACATGCTTGCCCAGAGCTGCAAGCATGGCACGCAACACACAGAACACAGCACACAGAGCGCCTACATTGCCTGGAAAACGGCTCAGACTTCGATTTCGACTTCAGAAGTGTCGAAAGGGGTCGGAGGCTTCAGAGCATCCTCGACAGACAACGACACTTCCCGAGCGAGCGCAATCCGTCCGGTACGAACCAGTTCCAGAATGCCAAAAGGTCGCATCAGATCGATAAAAGCGTCGATTTTGCGTTCCGGCCCGGAGAGCTCGATCATGACATGGCTCTGGCCCACATCGACGATTTTGGCACGGAAGATTTCCGCCAGTTCTTTGACCTTGGAAAGTCCACTGTCCACCGTCGAGACCTTCAACAGCATGAGATCCCGCTCAAGAATGTCCTGATCCCGGTAATCCATCACCTTGACGACGGTGACAATCTTCTCCAGTTGCTTACGGACCTGATCAACAACTTTATTGTCGCCTGCCACAACAAACGTGATCCGAGAAAAATCAGGCCGTTCCGTCTCTCCGACAGCCAGACTTTCAATATTGAATGCACGGGACGCCAGCATTCCGGAAATATGGGCCAGAACGCCTGGCTGGTTCATCACCATGGCGGACAAAACATGTTTCATCATCGACTTGATCTCTTAATTGATACGCTTCAAACAGGATGTGACGAGGCGAATTGAAACCATTCAATTCTGGCTCATCTCCTGAGACCAGATAAAAGTCATGCCATAGCAATCATTCGATTGTCAATTGGACGCTGCCAATCCTGACACGGACAATCGTGCCGGTCGAATGTTCACTTTGCCAGATGACAAAATCTCTCTCGCCTCAGAACTTCCTGAATTCACAGGAAGTCTACTTCCGCGCTCATCGATCCACAACCTGGCGCGTCAGCAGGGAGTGTTGACCCTGTGTCACAAGCGGGACGATGCCATGAGAAGCCAGAGAAAGCCGAGAGAAAGATTCACTGGTCATGCATTGAACAGTTTTTGGCAATTGGCTTTTCGCCGAAATCAGGGAGTGGAATTCCGGGCCAAAAACCCAGCTAACCGGAGGACTGCAAACCAGATCTCAGCAAACGAGAATTTAGCGCATCCCACCAGAAATCTGTGCCACCCGCGTGGTATCGGGGGTGTTCATGCCGTTCTGTGAGCCCTGAGAAAAGGTGTCTTTTGTGGGAAAGCGATCGGCTTTGAACCACTTCTCGAACAAAGTGGCATGCCGCAGCCTGGGATCGTTCATGGCGACCTGATGCTGCTTGCCTCGACGAGTTACCAGTTGCAAGGTGCCATCGGGAGAGACGGAGCGAACTGTCCAGTACTTATCAACGTAGTAGTTGTAAGTTTCGCCATAAGGGGCAGGGCGCACATCCTGGGCACGCGGCCCAGGCTCAGTACTGAACTTGGTGATTCGAAAAACCACATAGTCACCTGGATGAAACTGCGCCATCTGTACACCTTCAAACCATCGACCACCAACCCTTACATGAACCAACAGTCACCATCTACTTTAATTATTACGCCATCTACCAATTCGAGACAAGTTCGGAAACCGACTCAAAGTTGACTGCGAGTAAAATTCACGAAAAAAACAGCATTTCTCAACAATTTTTAACTTCTGAAATTCCTCTTAACACACGCACCTTTCGGCTTCTGCTATTTTTGATCGACCGCCGAGAAAGTGAACTTCGCGAATTTCGTGGGGTTGGCACGAATTCGTCTCATGTTTATAACTGCTGATAATCACAGAAGTTGGGACATTTGATGAAATCAGTTACAGTCAGCTTCCGGGGGTGATCATCGTGGATCTGGCAGACCTGGTCAGTGGAATCCGGATTGTCGAGTTGACTGCCAAAACGCGTCAGGGAGCGATCCGCGCTCTGGTTCAGGCTGCCAACTGGGATGATGATGGCATCAATCCTGAAAATGTTCTCGAAGCCATCGAGGAACGTGAGGCCGCCGCACAAACCCTTGTGGCCAATGACTTTGCATTACCACATGCATTTATCGACTGGGATGGTGACTTCCGCATCGTGCTCGGTCGCAGCAAAACTCGAGTCGATTATGGCGGGCCTGCCGGTGTCAATGTCCAACTGATTGTGCTGCTGGTGATTGGGCGCCGACTGCAGCAGACCCATGTGGAAGTTCTCGCGGCTCTTGCCGAACTGCTCAAAAGCCCCGACTTCCGACAAAACCTGATTGATGCCAAAGACATCAAAGCCATCGACCTGCTCTTGATGACACAAGCTGGGATTCAGCCCGAGAATCGTCCCGTCCGTGGGCCGAGCATTCCCCGATTGACAGTCAACATGGTGAAGACTGCGATTCAACTGACAGAAAGCCTCGCCGCCCAGGCATTGCTTCTGGCGGTCGAGCGAGTGGAAAACGTTCCGTGGGAGGCACTGGCCAACTACAAGGGCCGCCTGCTCCTGGTGACTTCGCAACACTCTGAAGAGTTCGATCACAAGCGGGAAGATCTGCATATTTTTGATGTGGCACATGCATCGCTTTCTCGTTCGGATCGCGCCAATCTCGGGCTCTTGTTAGCTGCCTCCAGCGGTTTACTCACCGAAAAAAACAGCGTGGTCTGTGTGACAGGTCCCGATGGTCGCCGACTCGACAGCATCAATGTCACGAAACCGGAAGTCCATTTTCGGGCGATGCTCTCCGAGAAAAATCGACGTGGTGCCGATGTTGTCCGTCCCGCCGTCATGCTGCGCGTTTTGACTCTGGCAATCGAGATTGCCGCCGAAGGTCGCGAAGCGCACCCGATTGGTGCCTTGTTCGTGATTGGTGATTCCCGTCAGGTCCTGAGGCACTCACAGCAACTTGTGCTGAACCCTTTTCATGGTTATGCCCGGCAACTGCGAAATGTTCTCGATCCGAGCCTGGCAGAAACGATGAAGGAGTTCGCCCTCATCGATGGGGCCTTCATCATTCAGGGTGACGGAACGGTGCTTTCTGCGGGAACTTACCTCACTCCCAAATCGGCTTCGGGAAGTGTGGCCCATGGTCTGGGGGCACGCCATCAAACCGCAGCCGCCATCTCGGCTCACACACAAGCGATGGCAATCACGGTCAGCCAATCCACGGGGACGGTCACCGTCTTCCGCAATGGGAGCTCTGTTCTGTCACTTGAGCGTTCCGGTCGCACGAAGTGGTAGTGAGTGGTTGTGGCAATATTCTTCAACTTGATCGTGCGACGGGAGTTGCCTCATGCCCAAGTTCTCCGGGATTCAGGCCATTGATCTCCGTTTTCCCACTTCACGCCTGCTGGATGGTTCCGACGCGATGAATCCGGATCCGGACTATTCAGCCGCGTATGTGATTCTCAAAACCGATGATGCTTCGCTCCCTGTGGGGCATGGCATGACATTTACCATCGGTCGAGGAAACGAACTGTGTGTGGCGGCCATTGAATCGCTGGGCAAACTCCTCATTGGACGAGATCTGCGCGAGTTCACCGAAGCTCCCGGCCAATTCTGGCGCGATCTGACGGGTGACAGCCAGTTACGCTGGCTGGGCCCTGAGAAAGGCGTGATCCATCTCGCCACGGCGGCTCTGGTCAATGCGCTCTGGGATCTCTGGGCGAAAATCGAAAAGAAGCCCCTCTGGAAACTCGTCACCGACTTCACTCCCACACAATTGGTCAACTGTATCGACTTCCGATACCTGACCGATGCACTGACACCCGCTGAAGCGATCGAACGTCTCGAACGAAAAGTGACTGGCAAAGCGGCACGTGTCGAGCAACTGCTGGCCACAGGCTATCCCGCCTACACCACCAGTGCCGGCTGGCTGGGATACTCCGATGAGAAACTGAGACAGTTGTGTCGCTCCAATCTGGCGCAAGGCTGGGAAGTCTTCAAAGTCAAAGTGGGGCGAAACCTCGAAGACGATCTCCGCCGCCTATCGATCATTCGTGAAGAGATTGGCCCTGAGCGCCGCCTCATGATCGATGCGAATCAGGTCTGGGATGTTTCGACGGCCATCGACTGGGTGAGGCAACTCGCGAAGTTCGAGCCGTGGTTCATCGAAGAACCCACCAGCCCGGATGATATTCTTGGTCACGCGGCCATTGCCAAAGCGGTGCATCCGATAGCCGTTGCGACAGGTGAGCATTGCGCGAATCGAGTGATGTTCAAACAGTTTCTGCAGGCGGGGGCGATTGGCGTCTGTCAGATTGATAGCTGCCGCCTGGGAGGTGTGAACGAAGTTCTGGCAGTCATGCTGCTGGCCGAAAAATTTGGGATACCCGTCTGTCCCCATGCCGGGGGTGTCGGGTTATGCGAATACGTTCAACATCTCTCGATGATCGATTTTATTGCAATCAGTGGTAGCTGGGAGAATCGATTCTGTGAACATGCCGGTCATCTGCATGAACATTTCATACATCCCATTTCCATGAAGAATGGGCGCTATCAGGCTCCTGTGGCACCGGGTTACAGCATTGAAATGCTGCCTGAGACCATTGCGGCTTACCGATTCCCGGAAGGTGCCATCTGGGCGTAACAACTTCTGTGAAGACATTGCCAGATCGTTCCTGTGGTCAGCTTGCTGAGACTCCCGGCGAAATATGGCCAGTTGACTCACCTGCCGGTTCGACGTGAATGATCACATCTCTCAGCATGGGATGCTGCTGCATCAGTTCGGCTTTCACCTGATGAGCGAGAGCATGTCCTGCAAAGACTGTGATTTCTGCAGGGAGCCTCAAGTGCAGTTCGGCAATCTGTTCAATCCCTGATTTTCGAACGCGAAACTTTTCAATGCCCTGCACTCCGGGAACTTTCTGGACAGTGGCGCGCATGGCATCCACTTCGGTTTCATCGATTTGCAGATCGAGCATTTCGCGAAGACTTTGCCGAAAAATGCTGGCTGCGGAGAAACCGACCACACACACCACCACCAGCGAAGCCACCTCATCGGCCGATCGCCAGGCTTCGCCACCGATGCGGACGACTGTCAGGCCAATGAGCACAGCCACAGAACAGAGGGCATCGTTGCGGTGATCCCACGCATGTGCCAGCAGGGCCGTACTGCCAGTGCTTTTGGCGATCTTCAATTTGTACCAGTAGAGCGACTCTTTGATGACCGCATTGGCGGCGGCCACGGCCAACGTCCACCAGGGTGGTAAGCCATGCTGGACTGTGAGCCGTTCAATCGCTTCCCACCCGAGCAGAAAACATGAAATGAGAATTGCCAGAGCGACATGCGAGCCCGCCAGAGCCTCGGCCTTCGAGAAACCATAGGGATGATTCGAGTTGGCGGGCCTTTGCGAATAATTGAGTGCGAAGATCACCGCTGACGAAGTGACACAATCACTCAACGAGTTGAAGGCATCGGCCAGGAGCGCAAAGGATTGACCGATCAGCCCGGCGATGAGCTTGGTGATCCCCAAAGCCAGATTGATCCACAGACCCAGCCACGCTCCAAAGAGCGCATCTCGATATCTCAACTGCCGAATGTCATTCGACGTTGGTTTTGATGCCTCAGGATGGACTTCGGGTGATCGTTCCAAAGCCTCATTCCTGATGATGCTGCGGAGGGATGACAAGAGGTGACCAGTTCGCCTCGGCTTGCTGAAGTTGAGATCGACTGGTGAGGTCAAAGTGCAGTGGGGTCACGGTCACGTAGCCTTCGACGAGAGCCGCCACATCACTCCCTTCGACCAGCTCATGACCGTGAATGGGCTCCAGGCCGGTCCAATAATAGGTGCGTCCTCGGGGGTCGATCCGTTTTTCCAAAGTTTCGCGTTGCCTGCTCACTCCCATCGAAGTCAACCTGACTCCCCTGGGCCATGGTTCAGCAGACGATTGGTCCTCGTTAGACCATTTGGGAAAGTTGATATTCCAGAGTGATCCTGCGGGTGGATTTTGCGCCATAATCTGCTGGATGAGTTGAGCCCCCAGGCGGGCCGCTTGCGGGAATCTCGGGGCGCTGTTCCCCAGCCATTGAGACAATGCGAATGAGGTCACTCCGAAAAAAGCCCCTTCAATCGCGGCGGCGACGGTTCCTGAATACAGAATGTTGATGCCCACATTGGCGCCATGATTGATGCCACTCACCACCAGATCGGGCCGAGGCTGCGCCAGTTCCATGATGCCGAGTTTTACACAGTCAGCGGGGCTCCCCTCGACTTTCCATCCGAAAAACTCGTCCTGGCGATATTCTCGATGGGCCAGAAGTGGATGCAGATAAGTGATCGAATGCCCGACCCCACTTTGTTCGACCGCCGGAGCCACGACGGTCACCTGGGCGAACTTTACCAGTTCGGCATGCAGGCTATTTAGGCCGGGCGCGTGGATGCCGTCATCGTTGACTAAGAGAATGTGCATTCGGTGAGACCAGAGCTGATTCCGTGGGAGAAGTTGAATATCTGACAATAGTCTCTGCCGGCTTCACAGACTATCAAAGAGCAGGTTTTCGAAGGAGCTGCGGCGCGAAAACCAGCTTCTCATTAGGATTCGCAGGAAGACCCGTGCCGGCCATTTCTCCGTAACTTGAGAGCGTGAAATCCCTTAAGACGAGATTTGAACGTGACAAGTGACCGAGAAATCATTCGATGACGGACACGGTGATCACAATCCGTCCAATTGAAAGTCTGCAGAGCCCGACAATTTTTCCATGTTTTTTCGGCTCGACACGTTACTCTGTGATTGGGCGGTATGATCGTCATGATGGCGATTATCTGAAGACCACATGACGTGGAGCATCGTCTTCTGCAAAGAAGTGGCTCTGCTGGCATGAATTCGATCTATCTTTTGGCAGTGACCAGTCATCACGTCTGTGGTGTTCGGGTAAACTTGATCGCCTTTGCATACAGTTTTTGCGGACGGCCCCCTCCCTGCAGAACTATTCCTTTGCAACTGGTGTGTCAGAATGCGCATAATGCCGGGCTGTTGGAGTTTTAGGGAATCCAGCGATTCGGCGGCATTGAGGAAAATGGTTAAAGTCGGGTAAACGCGGTTTCTGTCACTGCACACCCAACCACTCATCACCAAGTGATGCGGACATTGAAGCACACCTGAACCATGATTTTCCAAGTCATTTCAGGTTGTGAGTTCTTCAGTGAACTTCGGGATTGAGTGGGACGACTGAACAAACATGACGGTAAGTATTCTCCAGGGGGAACGGAAATGAAGAATTTTTGGATCAGCGCAGCGATCACGCTGGTCACGATGGCGAGTGGACAGTTTGCCGAAGCGGCCAGATATTGTGGGGCAGCCAGCTATAGCTGTTGTCCAACCACAGCCTGCCAGCCGACGGCCTGCTACACCACTTGCCGCGTTGAACGGCAAACCTGTCAGCGAACTGTGTACGACACCGTTCAAGAACCACAGCAGTTCACAGTTCAACGCACTGTCTATGACCAGACATTCGAAGATGTCCAGGAAACTTGCTACCGCAACGTGGTTGAAACCCAGTATCGGGAACAATCGTACCAGGTCTGCCGGCCTGTCTACGAAACCAGTTGCCGCGAAGAGCGTTACACAGTTCAGAAGCCAGTCTTTGAGACCAGCTTCCGCGACTGCAGCTACACGGTTCGCCGCCCGGTTTATGAAACACAAATGCGTGAGTGCCGTCGTGTGGTGCAGCGTCCCGTCTTTGAAACCATCGAGCGTGAGTGCCGCCAGACGGTCATGCGTCAGGTGACAGAAACAGTCAACCAGGAACGCTGCTTCAATGTCTGCGAGCCAGTGACAACCTTCCGCACAGTTCGTCAGGATTGTGGCCGCTGGGTGACACAACAGGTTCAACTCCCTAGTCGCTGCTGCCCCACACTGGTTCCAGATGCCTGTGGATGTCCGCGGTTGACGATGGTTCAAAGACCTGGTCCCGTGGTTTGCCGTCGTGTCTGGTGCCCACAAGTTGTGGAACGCCAGATCCCCTGCACCACTTACGTGACACGTCAGGTTCGTCAGTCCTGCCCGGTGACAGTCTGCCGCCTCGTTCCCGAAGTGGTCGTGACCAAGGTTCCTCAGCGAGTTTGCCGCATGACCTGCGAAACTGTGGTTGATCAGGTTCCTGTGCAGGTTTGCCGCTGGACCGAACAGGTTGTAAGCCAGAAGGTCCCTGTTCGCACCTGCAAGATGGTGAGCGAAGAATGTGTCCGCAAGATTCCCGTTCGTACCTGCAAGATGGTTACCGAAACGAAGACTTGCCGCGTTCCGTTCTGCGTGACCCGTCAGGAGCCATTTACGGTCACTCGTCGCGTGGCACGCTGCGTTCCTCGCACAGAGAATGTGAACTGCACCCGCTATGTGACGCGTTGCGTTCCCCGCGTCGAAAACTACGAAGTCTGTCGGTTAGTGCCCCAGACTGTCTGCCCAACGACCGCCTGCAACAGTTGCGAAACTGGAGCTTGTGCGGGCGGCTGTGCCGATGGAAGCTGTGGCGGAGTTACGGCACCGGCTGCTGGTGTGCCGACACCCACCGACACCGCCAAACCACCGATCGCTCCGATTCCTGAAACAACACCTGCTGCTCCAGCACCAGGCGTATAGTTGAAACATCCACTGAGCGATGACTTTTTAAGACCTGCATCAACCTCGCGTTGATGCAGGTCTTTTTCTTTTACCCGCGGGGGTGGCATTGTTTGTGGATGGCCTTGAGCCGGGAATGTTCGACATGGGTGTAGATCTGAGTTGTGCGAATACTGGCGTGACCCAGCAGTTCCTGCAGTGCACGAATTTCGGCTCCATTGGCCAGCATATGGGTGGCAAAACTGTGCCTCAAAGTATGTGGCGTGACCGCATCGCTTAATCCAATCCGCGAGGCATACCTCTTGACGAGTTTCCAGACCTGAATGCGGTCGATGGATCGACCAGATCTCGAGGTAAAGACGGGGCTGTCGAGGTTCGTTCCCGCGCGAGCGGGGCGCTCTCTGGCCAGATAGGTCTTCAGTGCTGCAACTGCGACGGGATTCAAAGAAACCAGACGCTCCTTATTCCCTTTGCCCAAACAGCGGCAAAAGCCTTCGTCAAGTTGCAGATCGCGCATTTTCAGACTGCAGACTTCACTGGCCCGGCAGCCGGTCGCGTACAACACAGCCAGCAACGCGCGGTCGCGATACGGATTCAGATCCTGATGCATTGGTGCATCGAGAAGACGATTGATCGCATCTTCTGAAAGCACTTTTGGCAAATGTTCCCAAAGTTTGGGAGAGTTCAGCAGATCGGCGACACTCTCTTTGAGAATCCCTTCCAGCATCAGATACCGGAAGAACATCTTCAGCGAAACCAGATGCCTGGCAATTGTGCTGGTCGCCAGTTTCAACTCGTGCAGATATCTCAAGTAACCCGAGAGATCCTGGAGCGTGATGTCTGTCACACGCGCTACACCGGATTCATGGAACCAGTCGCTGAATCTTTTGATGTCGCGCTCGTAGGAAATGACCGTGTTCCGCGCGAGCCCGCACTCCCCCTGAAGATAGGCCACAAACCCTTCGACATGAGTCGATGGCAAGGCCGTTGGTACCGCGCTGGCGACCGAATTCTGCACTGGCTTGAAGCGTGGCGGCATGGCGGTCTCCCGAAAAAGTGTCGCTCCCTCCTGTCAGTATCGGCCAGAGAGACTTTCCGAAGAGACACAACCGCACAGTTCCTGGTCGATTTCTGCCAAGCCGGCGCGAGCTCAGCGATCAGCGAAACTTTGACTGTTCGTTTCCGAACCGGAAGCGGGGATTCCCCGACATGAACAAATGGTTTCCGCATCCTCTTACTTAAAAACACGTTACGTCGTAACCATGCTGGCGAATCCATGCGATCGTGCCAGCCGACATGAGCCCCTTGGGAAAATTTCTTCAAAGAATGGATCGCTTTCGTCAATTTTCTGAAAGAGAACTGCACAGATCCAGTAACATAGTTCGACAGGTTCCTACATTTCAAACCGTGAGGTTACCATGACGATCCCCACCATCCTGCCCATCGAACTGAAAACCCGCATTGATGCTGCAGAACCCGTGACCATTATTGATGTACGCACGCCCCTGGAATTTCAGGAAGTGCATGCTCATGGTGCAGTCAACATTCCTTTAGATGAGCTCGAAGCGGAGAAGCTTTCCCGTTTAGTGAATCCTGAGAACAAGACGGTCTATCTGATCTGCCGTTCTGGAGGTCGAGGCAAGAAAGCCTGCGAAAAACTCATGGCCAAAGGCCCTTGGCAGCCCATCAACATCGAGGGGGGAACTCAGGCATGGGAGGTAGCCGGCCTGCCGGTTCATCGTGGCAAAAAAGTCATGTCGCTGGAGCGACAGGTTCGCATTGCGGCTGGTTCGCTGGTCGTTCTGGGCTGTGCCCTGGGAGCTTTTGTCACTCCTTACGCCTTCGGACTGGCTGCGTTTGTCGGAGCTGGCCTAGTCTTTGCCGGCGTGACTGATACCTGCGCCATGGGGTTATTGATCGCTCGCATGCCCTGGAATTCAACTCCCCGCTCGAATTCGTCGTGCAGTCTGAATCTCACCAGCCCGCCAACCACTTCTCATTAGACAGTTCTCTCGCCAGGCGTCTTTCATCCCGCTGAAAACGGGAACTCGGAGAAAGTGCGCCCATTTCGAAGTCACTCCCCAAAACTCGAAAGGAGATTCGCCATGCTTCTGAAATATTTTTATGACCCGGCACTCGCCCATGCTTCTTATCTCGTTGGTTGTCAGCGCACAGGTCAGGCCCTTGTGATTGATCCTGGTCGCGATGTCGATGGCTACATTGCAACGGCTCAGGAGCAGGGCCTGAAAATCGTGGGGGCGGCAGAGACACACATTCACGCCGACTTTGTTTCCGGTTCACGCGAACTAGCCGATCGAGTCGGGGCGACGCTGTATCTCTCTGATGAAGGCCCTGCCGACTGGAAGTATCAGTACATCTCGAAGCATCAGGTGCAACTGCTGCGCGATGGTGATGTCTTTGGTGTCGGGAATGTGCAGCTTAAAGTGATGCACACGCCGGGCCATACTCCGGAACACATCTCTTTTGTGCTCACAGATCGTGGCAGTGGTGCCAGCGAACCCATGGGAATCTTTACGGGAGACTTTGTCTTCGTGGGTTCGATTGGTCGACCGGATCTTCTTGAAACGGCTGCGGGTGTTGTCGGAAGCGCTGAAGTTGGAGCCCGCCAACTTTTTCACTCGATCAAAAAGTTTCTGGCATTGCCCGACTTTCTGCAGGTCTGGCCTGCCCATGGTGCCGGAAGTGCCTGCGGCAAAGGCTTAGGAGCTATTCCCTCTTCCACTGTGGGTTACGAAAAGCTCTTTAACCCGGCACTGCAGATTCGAAGTGAACAGGCCTTTGTCGACTACATTCTCGATGATCAGCCTGAGACACCTCCCTATTTCGCCGTCATGAAGCGTGTGAACAAAGTTGGCCCTCAACTCATTCGTGAACTTTCTGCGGTTTCGCGTCTGAACATGGAACAACTGGTCGAAGCCAAAGGTACCAGGCTGGTGATCGACACTTCACCCGCTGCGCTCTACGCCCAGAAATCGATTCCTCAAACCATCAACATTCCGGCAACCCAGTTGGCCCAATGGAGTGGATTCTTTGTGGACGATGGCGAACCGGTTCTGCTGATCTCCAACGCAGAAGGTCTGCCTGCTCAACTGAAAGCTCTGCGATCTATCGGCATTGACAATATCCAGGGATACTTCGATCGCTCTGAGCTCGAACAGAGTGATCTGGCAAAGGGAGCCTATCGGTCGATTTCTCCGACAGAACTCAAAGAGCTCATGGAGAATCACTCCATCGAACTGCTCGATGTCCGCTCGGCACACGAGTTCGCAGAAGAACACATTGAAGGGGCCACACACGCATTTCTGGGTGGGCTCCGGAAGTCCTCGAAGACGTTATCGCCCGATGAAACGTTCGTGGTGCAGTGCCAAGCCGGGGGACGATCAGCGATTGCTGCCAGCCTCCTGAGCCGCTCTGGTCTGAAGGTGCTCAATCTGGCAGGTGGCCTCAATGCCTGGAAGCGAGCCAATCTTCCGGTCGTTCATCCGAGCATGGACCAGCACGTTGTTGGTGCCTAGGCAGGAATCCCGTTTGAGGAGACCAAGCCATGTTGATGTCGTGGCCTGAGTGGATGGAGTTCAGCCTGCAGTTTCATCACTTCCTGGCCATCATCGCTGGGAGTCTGGTGGGGCTCTCACTGGGGCTGACGGGAGGTGGTGGAGCGATTTTTGCTGTTCCACTGCTAGTTTACGGGATGGGTGTGGATCCCCGTGAGGCCATCACGATTTCGCTGATCGCTGTGGGATTGACTTCCTTTACCGGATTTTTATCCCGCTGGCGGAAGGGAGAGGTGGATCTCAAGACAGGATTCCTGTTTGCCCTATCGGGCATGATCGGGACACCAGCGGGAACGTGGATTGCCAACCTGATTCCAGAGACCGTGCTGATGCTGGCCTTTGCGGGTCTGATGCTCATAGTCGCTGAAAGAATGTGGAAAAAAGCGACAAAGCCTTTCGTCAAAGATTCACTCTGCCAGCCGACTGGTCATGAAGAACCTGATGACCAGGTGACATGCCAGCGCAGTCCATCGGGGCAACTGATACTTACCTCCCGATGCGCGGCACTGCTTTTGATGGTCGGTGTGCTGACAGGTGTGATTGCCGGTCTGTTTGGTGTCGGCGGGGGCTTTGTCATTATCCCGGCCCTGGTGCTTTTCAGTGGTATGCCTATTCATAAAGCGGTGGGGACATCTCTGTTTGTGATTTCACTGGTGAGCCTCTCGGGAGTGATCTCTCAAACTTTTGCCGGACGAACTGTCGATCTGGAAATCACTCTTCCATTTGTTTTGGGTGGCCTGGCGGGTGTTGTGGCCGGACAGGCCTTCGCCAAGCGACTCTCGGGCCCCGCACTTCAGAAAACGTTTGTCGTGGCGATTGTTTTGGTGGCGACGATGGTCATCGTCCGCAATCTGACAGCCTCGATTTGAAAGGATCCGTCATGTCCGAGATTGAACATTATCAGGTCGTCATCATTGGTGGAGGAACGGCTGGAATCACCACCGCTGCCCGGCTCCTCAATCGATGGTTCGGTCGTCCGTCCGTCGCAATTATTGAACCGGGAGATCAACACTTCTATCAGCCATTATGGACGCTGGTGGGGGCAGGACTTGCTTCGAAAAACGCCACGGCAAAACCGATGCGATCTGTAATTCCTCGCGGCGCACAGTGGATTCGCGATGCTGCCACAGAATTTCAACCTGAGAACAATCAGGTACTGACTAAATCTGGAAGGGTGATCAAGTACGATTTTCTGGTGATCGCAGCGGGGTTGCAGGTCAATTGGGATCAGATACCAGGTCTCAAAGAGGCGATTGGAACGAACGGCGTTTGCAGTAATTATTCATTTTCAACTGTCGATTCCACATGGGAAGCGATTCGAAATTTTCGAGGCGGAAACGCTATTTTCACGAATCCGGCGGGAGCAGTGAAATGTGGCGGTGCTCCTCAGAAAATCATGTATCTGGCTGATGATCGCTTTCGAGAAGCCGGGATTCGAGATCAAACGAAGATCATCTTCACCACTGCTCTTCAAACCATATTCGCTATTGAGAAATACCGAAAGACGCTTGAAGAAGTGATTGCCCGCAAGCAGATCGACTGCCGCTTTCGCCATGAACTGATTGCGATTCGAGCCGAAGCCAAAGAGGCAGACTTTCGCCGTATCGATACAAACGAAATCGTCACGATTCACTTTGACCTGCTGCATGTCACCCCCCCCATGGGTCCACCCACGTTCCTTGCCAAAAGTCCACTTGCAGACCAGCAGGGCTGGATCGATGTGGATCCAAAGACGCTCAGGCATAAATCATTCGCTAATGTGTTTGCATTGGGTGATTGCAGTAACCTCCCCACATCCAAAACGGGTGCTGCGATCCGTAAGCAAGCTCCTGTCCTCGTCAAAAACCTTCTGGCTGCTCTTCGTGGGCAGGCACTCACGGCAGAATACGATGGCTATACGTCATGCCCGGTTGTTACCGGCATTGGCAAACTTGTCTTGGCCGAATTTGACTATGAGAAACAACCGGCAGAGACTTTTCCTTTTGATCAATCTCGAGAGCGCTGGAGCATGTGGATTTTGAAACGTTACCTGCTACCAATCATGTACTGGCATGGGATGCTCAAAGGACGAGCCTGAACGGTCTCGACCTGCGGATCCATCACTCAAGAAAAACGCCCCTTAGAAAGTATGACCATGAATTCACTGCGATGTTCACTCGCGAAAAAGCTGCTGATTCCGGGCCTGTATGTGGCGAGTCTGTTGATCAACTTCTCCACAGCCACTATGGCTCAGGAGACGAGCGTCAAGCCCGGGATCAATCGCTCGTTTGAAAACGCAAAACCGCAGGAGTTCATCGAGAAATTCGAAATCGAAAGCCGCGAGGTCTTTCACCAGCGTGAGGAGATTCTCAAAGCCTGCCGAGTATCACCTGGCTCAGTCGTCGCCGATATTGGTGCCGGGACCGGTCTCTTCACCAGAGCTTTCTCACCGCTTGTGGGGGAACAGGGACGTGTGATTGCTGTTGATATCTCGAAGAACTTTCTCGAACACATCCAGTCCACCAGTGAAAAACTTCGACAGCAGAATGTAGAAACAGTGCTGGGCAAGGACGTTTCTGCCAACCTGCCTGAAGGATCGATCGACCTCGCCTTTATTTGCGATACCTACCATCACTTCGAGTTTCCTCAGAAAATGATGGCCTCGATTTTTCAGGCTTTGAAGCCTGGCGGACGGCTGATTGTGGTCGATTTTCGCCGTATTGAAGGGCAAAGTTCGGAATGGACACTCAGTCACGTTCGCGCAGGTCAGGATGTCGTCACACAGGAGATTCTCTCCACGGGATTTCGTTATGTTGGTGAACGCTCCGGTGCACTTCGCGACAATTATCTGATTGAGTTTCAGAAACCTGCCGGCGTGCCAGATCTCAAGTCGTCCATTATTCCCGGCATTGGCGGTGTGGCGGAACTGACCGGTGCTCCGGAAGGACCGCGAAGTGGCGCCAAAGTGATCTTCGATGTCACGGCATCGTCTGCTGCGGGAGAGGTCAATGCCGGGCTGGAACGTGCTGCCCGCCTGCTGAATCTTTATGGGGCAGCCGGTCTCAAAGCGAGTGATGTCAACATCGCCGTCATCATGCACGGTGATGCAGCACTTTCGATCCTGACGAATGACAAGGCAAGTGCAGCAGCAAGTCTTCCAAACCCGAATCTTGAGCTGATCAAAAAGCTGAATCAGGCGGATGTTGAAATCATGGTCTGCGGCCAGACCTTAGCCCGTAAGAAAATCGCTCACATGCAGGTCGGCGAAGGGGTGATCATTACGACATCGGCCATGACGACTCTTATGAACCGCCAGACCAATGGCTACAGTCTCGTCGCTGTCCCTAAGTGACAGGTGATGATTCGGCCAAGCATCTCAATTGAGTTCATGAAGTCAATACAAAATTACGAGCTGTCAGTCTGACAGCTTCGCAACTCCGAACAACTCAGGATGGTGAACATGCCTTTGACTCGAAGAGAATTCGCGGCACTGACCGCAGGTGGGATATTGAGCTCTCAATGGCTGGTAAAGCCATCGGCCTACGCCGAAGCGAAAGCAACTTCTCCAGATTCCCAACCTGCTGAGACGACCCGGTCGGTGACTCTATTGCACTTCACAGACACACATGCCCAATTGGAAACACACTGGGATTACCTCCCGGGCCAGCTTCCAGCTTTTCAGCAGATGGGTGGCTTTGCACGCTTAAAGACAGCCATTGATCGTGAAATCAAAGCATCCCAGGGGCCTGTCTTTGTCGCCGATGGGGGTGACGAGTTTCAGGGTTCCGGGCCAGCCGCATGGTCTCGTGGGGAAGTCATTCTGGATCCATTAAACGCACTCGGTGCAGATGTCTTCGTCCCTGGGAATTGGGAACCTGTCTACGGCCCGGCACGATTTCGAGAACTCATGAGTCGACTCAAAGCTCAAGTCACCTGTTTCAACTTTCATGAGAAAAGTACGGGCCATCGAATCTTCCCTCCTGCATCCATTATTGAAAAAGATGGGTGTCGTATCGCATTTGTCGGCTTAACGGATCTCAAAGCCAGTGACCGCCACTCGCCCGATGAGTTTGCCGGTCTTGACACCTCCAGACTCAATGGGCTGTCTGAGTTTCTGAATGATCTCAAATCGAAGGAACGGGTCACATTAATTGTGGGCCTGTTCCATACCGGACTGACTGTTGCACGTTACCTGGCCAGAGAGTTCCCCAAATTCGATATCATTCTTTCAGGGCACACGCATGAAAGAACGACTCAGTCGATTATCGAAGGAAAAACAATCATTGTTGAATCAGCCGGCATGGGCTCATTCCTGGGACGTCTGGATGTGGAACTCAATGCCGGAAACGAAATTGTGGCCCACCGGTTTCGGCTCATCGAAGTTTCGGCAGCAAATACTCCGGAAAACCCAGTGGTTAAACAGCTTGTGGATGAGAACCTTAAACCGTATCGAGAGCGTGCCAATACAGTTGTGGGCCGGACGGTAACACCGATCATGCGATACGATGTGCTTGAAACCAGTGCTGATGACTTCATAACCGATGCACTTCGTGACGAAACAAACGTGGATATTGCCTTCTCCAATGGCTTCCGATTTGGACTGCCCATACCGGCAGGAAACATCACTGTGGGAGATCTCTGGAATCTGCTTCCTATGGATGCTCGTATCAAAGTTGGCTGGGTTACTGGACGACAACTCAAGGACTATCTGGAAAATGAATTGGAACTGGTTTATTCGCCAGATCCAAAACGTCTTTCGGGTGGTTGGGGCCCGCGGGCTTCCGGGATGATGATGCGTTACTCCATGCGAGCAGGCCAGGGCAAGCGGGTTCAAGAGGTTCATGTGGGTGGAAAAATACTTGATGAAACCGAACGCTACACTGTCGCCAGTTGTGAGCGAAGTGGTGAACCACTCGACGTGATCTGCCGGATTCGCGGGGTGCATGATGTTACATTTGCACCACAGACCATTCATCAGGCCCTGATCACCTATTTTCAGAAGCATCCAGTCATCTCACCCTCTCGCGAAGGAAGGGCCTACGCAGACGATCTTGCACCGGTTGTTTTCAGTCAGGACTCGATCCTTTCAGAAGGACAGAGAGGATCGTATCAGGCTTGGGGGATGTAACCTTGAGCCGTCAATTCAGCTCTCGTGCTAATCCTTTGAGTCGGGCGATGATTGCTGCTTCACCGACCACGGGGAGCTGGCAGACTCCCTTTTGACAGACATAGAGCACCGGTTCACTCGCAGGAGCCAGGCGCCCCTGCACCAGCCCGGCTGCGAGTGTGCCCTCCCATTGCGCTCGTGCTGTGAGAAACAGGACGTTCGGCAGGTAGAGTTCATGGGCCACTCGCTCAACGGCATCCTGTTTCAAAGGTCCAGAATCCGTTGCTGATGTCGTCTCAGCGGGTACATACACACATTCGTAACTGGGGCCCAGCCACCAATCGAGAGCGGCCAGCGAGTGGGCTGTAGCCATTGTGGATTGCTGCATGAGGCCCGAGGCGGCCTGCAGAACTTCATGTGCCAACGCTTCACTGCGAGCGTCTGATGTGATTCGACTGAACTTAAGGAGTGCATTGGCGACAGCCGCATTGCCAGAGGGTGTCACGTTATCCTGAAAATCCCGACTGCGACTGATCAGTTTCTCGGCTTGATTACTCGTGAAGTAGAACCCGCCGTGTTCATCGTCGTGAAACTCATTCACCAGGCGGTCGATCAGTGGAACAGCCCGCGATAACCAGGAGGGATCACCATCCGCCAGAAACAACTCGATCAGTGCTTCCAAAAAGCATCCATAATCATCCAGATAGGCACCATGCTTTGGCTGCCCCTTCTGAATCGAATGAGGCAAGCCATAGGGCAGGCTCTCCGCCATGTCGAGAATCACGCGGGCGGCCCGTTGAGCGGCCTGAAGTGCCTCCTGGTCATCGAGCACAAGTCCGGCTCGGGCCAGTGCAGAGATCATCAAACCATTCCAGGCGACAATCAGTTTTTCATCACGACCTGGGGCAACCCGACTTTTCCTGTGCTTAAACAACTTCGCTCTCAGCAGTGAAAGCTTTTGCTCAAGGGCAGTTTCCGCCATGCCGAGTTCGCGTCCGAGTGCGGCGATCGTCTTCGGCAAATTCAGAATGTTATGACCTTCCCAGTTCCCTCCCGAGGTCACACCGTAGGCCCGCTCAAAGAGCCGCGAATCATCATTCCCCTGTGCAGTTCCTGCGAGGACAGAGCGAATCTCGGATTGTGACCAGACAAAAAATCGCCCCTCTTCACCTTCGCTGTCGGCATCCTGGGCTGCACAGAATCCTCCCGACAGTTCGGCCCCGGGAACCTGCATTTCCCGCAAGACGTAATGGACAATCGACTGGGCCGTCCGGCGGTAAAAATCGGTCTTAAAAAACTGCCAGCCATCCAGATAGGCCTGCAGCAAGAGCGCGTTGTCATACAGCATTTTTTCGAAGTGCGGTACCAGCCAGACTTCATCGGTCGAGTAGCGGGCGAAGCCGCCTCCCAGGTGGTCGTGAATCCCCCCTTTGGCCATCGCCGTCAGCCCCAACTCGGCGACTTCGGCTGTTTCCGTCGTATCGAATCGATGCGCGAGGCGCAAGGCGAGCCGTAAATCCATCGCATGAGGAAACTTGGGGGCATGTCCAAAACCACCATTCACACGATCACAAACTCGCACCAGCGTACGGCCCGCCTTTTCCAGCAGATTCTCATGAAGAGTCGTTGGCTCCTGACGTTCCGAGAGCTGATCCTGGACGGTCATGGTTAATTGAGAGGCTTGCTCAGTTACTACTTCACGACGGTTCTGCCAGGCGTCGTGGATGGCGGCGAGGACTTCAGCAAACCCCGGACGCCCATAGCGGCTGGTCGGGGGAAAATAGGTTCCTCCATAAAACGGATGCCCCTGAGGCGTGAGGAAAACTGACATTGGCCAGCCACCCTGCTGAGTCATGGCGATTACGGCGGCCATGTAGATCTGATCGAGGTCTGGCCGCTCTTCGCGATCGACCTTGATACTCACAAACCACTGATTGAGCAGTTCGGCAATTCGAGGATTCTCAAAGCTTTCGTGCTCCATCACATGGCACCAGTGGCAGGCACTGTACCCAATCGACAGAAAGACTGGTCGATCGAGTTCGCGTGCCAGTTTCCACGCTTCATCATCCCACGGCTGCCAGGCGACCGGATTCTGAGCATGCTGATTGAGATAGAGGCTGGTTTCTGCCGCCAGACGATTGACAAGATTCATAAGATTCTTAGGCCCTGATGAGTTTTCACTGGCGGACAGAATGCTTCCATCGAGAAAGCATGCCACTCGTCACGCAGCGTTACGCTTGTGTTGCAGTATTGTATTACGAATGCACTCAATCTGTCTTGAGAGCCCTGGAATTCGTCTCGGGCAGAATCGTGATCTTCCAGCCTGTGGGCGACTTCAAGAGTTGCATCTGACCGGCCATCGTTTGTGTTCCCGGATGAACCTGAAAGGCGATCTGCAGGAAATCGGGCAAAACGGGCGGACCTTCCAGCGGCGAAAGTTCCAATAGTTCCGCCCATTGAAATTCCCCTTGAAAGACAATCGTCACGAAGCCACGAGGGGTGCCATCGGCGGCGGGAGTCACTGCCCCCTGATAATCGAGATAATGGGCTCTGTGGTCGGTATTTCTTTCGGCTTCGATCGAGCCACCCTGCAAGAACAGTTTTTCCCAGACCTTTCGATCCCCTGGAAATCGCCATGTCCAACAGAGCCCAAGACCATCGCGAGATGTGAGCCCGGGGACTTCGAGAAGAAAATCTCCATGGTTTGCGGGCCAATCGTGTTCCAGCAGTGCGAATCGCGGCATGACATCTCTTCGTCACTGCAAGTGTTCTCAGTACTCGATCCCAGCTTGCTAAATCTGGGTCTGAGTACCGCCATCATCAATGATTCGGGTCAATCGCTACTTTTTTATGGGCATTGATAAGCCGCGAATCCAGGATAACCGCTCGGTGGCTTGCGGAAGTGTCTGCAGGTGAGTCACGATTTTGGCGGCTTCTCCCTGATGATGGGCAGCATGTGCCGCGAATATCGAGGCCTCTTCCCTCACGCTCAAATCGCTCGTCTGCCCGATCAAGACCAGTGCGGGCTCAACCATACCCACTTCTTTCAATTGACCGGCCAGAAGACTGGTCATCAAGGCTCGTGTGGGAGCATCAGCCTCTTTGAGCACAGCCGCTGCACCAGCACCATCTTTGGCCGCAAATCGAGAAGCGGCCAGTAATGTTGCCGAGGGTGTAATGGCCCCAATTCTCGTCACGCCGGAATACCAATCGGTCACAGCCTGTGCCTGTGTCGGTTCATTCGCTAACTGGAATGCTGTTGCCAATGAAGAAACCAGCTTCATCGAGATTTCGCTGGGAACCTGCTTCTGGACAGCATTCGTGTCAGATGCCAGTTCCTGAAGCTTCTTCCAGACGATCGCCTGACCGCCGGCCTGTGCCAACCGATCCAGAGCCTGGAGTTCGAGATCATATCGAATGGCGGCATGTTCTCGATAATTCAAAGTTCCCCGGCGATAACTGGAGAAAGCCTGCCGCGCGGCATCTTCTGTTCGAATTCCCAGTTCGTCTTTGAGTCGATCGCGAATGCTAGCCACATCCGGGCCATTGAGTTGCTCCAGAAACTGATCGACATAGTTTAGAGCCGGGCCAACTCCTTGCAGTGTTGCAAGAGCTTTGCTCAGCGCTGCATCACAACCAGCGGTATCTCCCGCCAACTGGCAGGCGATGGAAACTTCGGCCCAGGCCACGAAGAGTCGTTCTAATGGCGCGACCGCTGGCAGTTGTGGATTAATCAATCCCTGGGTTTTGGGCCAGGTCATAGGAGCCGGAAGCTCTACTGGTTCCAGGAGTGTCTGGGCCTCTTTGATGAGCCCGAGGGCTGCCGGCCTGGAAACCGAAGCGACTGCCGCCGCGCCCCGCGCGAAGAGATAAGCTTTCGAGGCTGGCAACTTCATGACAGAAGCGTTGGCACCCCAGCTATCGAATTTGGCTTTCAGAGCCTCCGCAGTGGCATCTGGTGGTGCAGTTGCGCCTTCGAAGGCAGCGATTTCACCCAGTGCTTCGAGTTGTCGAACTTCCGGCTGGCTGATCGCCCAGGAGATCGCCTTCTCGCTAAAACCGTGAGCTGCAGCCGATCTTGCCATCGCTGCCGCCTGCGGTTCAAACCAGACAACTCCCGGCCGGGTGGCTGTCACCTGGGCAATTGAGCCGGCGAAGTCATCCAGACCTGACTGAAGCAAAGCCGCGACTTGACCATCCTGGCGTTCCAGTCGTTCGGCCACCAGATTGGAATCAATCAGTCCCGGTTTCCACGTGGTGGCGTAGTCATTCGCTAACTGAGTGGCTTTGTCGGCCTCTCCTGTCGCAATCAGCAGGCTTCCCAGACGCGAGGCAAAAATGAGCCGAGAGCGTCCGTTGCCGGGAAGTTTGTTGACAAGATTGTAGGCCGCGAGGGCGGAAGCTTTGGCGGCATCGCTGGTTCCCGCTCGAAGTTGAGCCCAGCCGAGTTCTGTGAGAATGGAGATCTTGTAGAACGGGACATTCTGCCCCACACGATCAAAGGCCACGACCTGCTCTTGTGCTTTTTCAATATTGCCGAGAAGCGCATAGGCTTCCGCAGCCATTTGCCGAGAAAAGGGCAAGCTGCGATTCTGGCTCCCCCTGATCAGGACTGTCTTCTCAATGAGAATGGGGAGCTCTTTGGCAAGATCAACAGTCGAACCTGCGGCGGTTTTCGTATCGCCCGGGTTGGGTGTTGTTTCTGTCGTGGTCTGTGGAGTGCCGTCGGGTGTGCCGGAATTTTTGGTTTGATTGTTTGCGGTATTGGCGGCCGGTGCGGTTTCGGCCAGCAGGCGGGCCGCTTCCTCGGGAGTCATCCGGTTGACAGCCACAGGACTTGCCGCTGGCTGGCTGGCGACAAAGTAAGCGACGATGCCGCCAATGATGCAAATCGCGGCAGTTCCTCCACCAAGAAGAATATAGTTTGGCTTACGTGGAGGTTCGGGTGGCTTTTCTGGTTCGGGTGGAGGCAATTGCGGAGCGTCGAACGTGGGAACCAGACATTTGGGATTCGCGCACTTGACTCTTGTACCCGCTGATTTTGGTGAGATGTACCCGACCGTCTCACACATGGGGCAGACGACGCGGAAGGATCGCTGTTTGGTCGCAGTGGCCACCGCCACGGTCGTAGCGGCTTTTGTCTCGGTTTCAAACGGGAGATCATCAGTTCCCGAAGATTGATCCGCCGAAGACGATCTGCCGGCACTTTTATTGGCGGCACCACGATTCACTGCGTTGGCGGCGCTGGCTGTATTGGTAGCACTGGCGGAAACAGATTTTGAAGACTGTGCCGCTTTGGAGGTAGCCGGTTTGGCGGGAGCGCCACCAGGTCTGGGGCCGCCTTTCATCGGTGCACCACAGAAGGGGCAGTCGACGGCATCATCATCCAGGACCGACTGCTTGCAACTGGGACAGACAGCGAAGTCCATAGCAGAATCTTTCAGCGTGGTGACCTGGCACCAGAGAGGTGCCATGCGGAATATTATCCGCAATACAGGAAAGGATCAGCGATTGGAAACCAGACGATGGTTTGACGACATTTTCAGCACCGGTACGCCTGTTAAATTCGATACAGCTTCATTTTATGCCTTGAACCCTGCGAAAGCGAGACGGCAACAATATCGTCTACTGAATTTCACCAGTTCTGCTGCCACTAGCAGCCGCTGTTGGTATGAGGTGGGTTGTGTCCTATCGATTCTTCAGGAATCTCAGGGAACACAACTTGGAGACACAACCTGCAAGGCAAACACCACGCCATTCAGGGCGGAAAGCCAGTGGTTCGAGGCACAAAAGATCTGGGAGTCGCCACGAAGTCTAATCGACCAGCAGGACACTTCGACCGGAAGCGGCTCGAATCACTTTATCAGCGACACTGCCAATCAGGTTTTCGGAGAGATGTTTGGCACCACGGCGACCAATGACCACCAGGTCGTAGTTCCCACTGGTCATCTCTTCAATCAGGCTGGCAGCAGCTGCCACCTGGCGCGACTCAGGAGTCGCATCAGCGACGCACAACTTGATATGGATGGCTGATTCCGGCAGACCACTCTCCAGCAGCTTGGCCTTCGCTTGAGCCAACGCCTGTTCCCCTGCAGAGCGCGACTTCAGAGACCATGCTGAGGCGAGCTCTTTGGCGTGCATGCCCACTTTTTCGCTGATCTCGAAAACATGCTCAGGAAGTGATTCGCAAACTGTAAAGAGTGTCACTGAGTTTGACTTGGAGTGACCTAAACCAAGTTCAGTCACGCGGGAGATCGCTCGGTCTGATGATCCCGATGCATCGACACAAAGCAGCAGTTTCACGGTGTCATCCTCAGGCTGTAAGTTGGAGAAAAAAGTCACTTTTGCCCGGGGACTGCACTCCATCAACGCTTTTTCCAGGCGATGGCCCATGCCCCTGAGGCGAATCATTTCGATGTCATCAATGATGTTACCCCGTGAGGCTTCCATTCAGCAAACGTCATTGACGAATCGTGGCTGCAGCACCACGGTGAAAAATTGTGTGAATTTGTTGATCGCCCGACGGCACGATTTCGAAAGGGGGAGATTTCCCTCGAATCTGGCAGGGATTCAGGCTGGCAGGGATCAGGCTGGTGAGGAGGCAAAATTCAGTATCGATCAGAACCTGCCATAGTGGCAGATGATTTTGAGCCTCAATTCCATTTCTACCGCCAAAGGCCTCGTGGAGCACCTGGGCCCTGAATCTGGTCTTGCTCTTTAACTCAAATTGCTGAATACCTTTGTGTCAAATCAGAGATTCGGGCGATGAATCATGCCTGACTGGCATGTCAGTTGCGTCTTTAGAGGTCTGATGTTGATTCAGGAGTAAAGCAATATGGCCATCTTTCGATGGGGAAATGCCTGGCAGGCCATGGAGAACTTCGAGCAGGAGGTTGATTCCCTGCTCGCGGGTGTTCTTCAGGGACTGCGCGTTGTCAGACATTACCCTGCTGTGAATCTGTATGAACTTCCTGACCAACTGCTGATCACTGCAGAGTTGCCCGGAATCCGTCTCGAAGAACTGGATATCAGCGTCAACGAGGGCTCTCTTACGCTCAAAGGACGTCACCTGGGCCCGGAAGGTGTTCCTGATGAAGCCTTTCGCCGGCAGGAACGACCTCGCGGCAAATGGCAGCGGACTCTCAAGCTGCCCGATGGTATTCGTGAAGAAGCGGTTTCGGCACAGTTTTCCAACGGTGTGCTCCTGATTCGTCTGCCCAAAGTGCCCCCCAAGCCGGCAAGGCAGATTACCGTTACGGCTGTTGCCGAAAATCCTCCTCCCGTCGAGTCGGTCCCGGAAGCGATCCCCACACCGGCGCGGAGAATTGCGACTGAGCCCGGTCAGGTTTCCGGATTGATCGAACCCAAGGAAAGGGAATCTCATGAGAGCTGAACAACCCGAGATTCCGCCCGGTCGAGCATCACTTCGTCACCCGGGAGATGCCGCTCTTGAGCAACCGGTCGAACAACAAGTGGTCTTCACACCGCCGATTGATATTTTCGAGCGGCCGGACGGCCTCATTCTGCTGGCGGATTTGCCAGGGGTCACTCTGGAGACATTAGAGCTGCAGGTTCAGGATAACCGTTTGACACTCTACGGTCGTGTCCAGACTCAATGGCTGGAAGGGGTCCAGACTCTGCATCAGGAGTATCCCATCGGGCACTTTTTGAGATCATTTATTCTCAATGACGAAGTGGACCACGAGAAAATCACAGCGAGACTCGCCCACGGCGTGCTGGAGGTTTTCCTCCCCCGCGCGACGAAGGCCATCCCCAGGAAGATTGAAGTCAAAACCGACTGATACTCATCCCGAAGATCAATAGCGTGTCGAGAGCCGATTACACATGCTTGCTCCGCAGGGTGGGTTAGGTTGTTCGTTCGCGAGTTACCTGTGGGCCGGGGGCATAAGAGGTTTGGGTGGCGTAAGAACTGCCATGTGAGTCTCTCAGGATCTGAGATGCGACTCTTTCGGTGCCGTTTTGTGGTTTGCTACTCCAGTAGAAATCAGAGTTTCGACTGGGGCCACTCTGCGGTCGTCTTTGCAGTCAGTGCTGTTGCGACCATCAAATTGCTTTAATGAAAGTCGGATATGCCGAGAACGACGAATGGAATCTCACTCTAGGACCCTCCAGTCTGATACAATATAATCAAAACAATCCTTTGTATTTCTCATACCATGCGTCAAATTCAAGAGAGTCATGAATTATGCCGCTGTCCACTTCAACCGCAATTACCTTTGGAGGTTCAGGAGCACCGGCCTGAAGAGCTCGCTCCATGAGGGCAGAGTTCACAGGAGCAGAATACCCACGAACATATCTACCCGATTCCTCACAATACATTCTCAACGCGTTTCTCCAAGCTGGCACAAGATCGGGACGCCCCGAAACACTAATCATCAACGTGAGAACCCGCAGCCTCGTTCGTAAATCGCGACTACCTGTGTTTTGCAGCAATCCATTCAGGTAGGAATATGACTCTATCGGTGTCTCTTGAAGGATTCTGTACACATCAACATCACATGGATCACGCGAAGCCTTTGATAGGAAATGTTCCGTAACTAACCGCATTCTCTGGTCCGCTGGAAGACTATGAATTAAACGCCAGTATCTGTCTGCCAAGTCTAAATCGACGAAATCCCCACAGCGAAATGTTTCGTACATTCTGATGTGATAGTTGCCGCTTGATTCCCACAATCGCGGCATACTCAACCAGTAGGTCTGCAGCGGTGCTGGAAAGAAGGGGTATAACACATTGCAAGCCACCACAAAGACAACAAGAGCCACGACCACAAAAACGCATCGCCTGACCCAAATGAACAAAGGAAAATGTGAGTTTCCCATATACGCACGTCCTCTTGATTTCTAGTTTCTTATACGGCAAGGCAAGAACGCGGAGTGGAAGAGGTTGTTCGTTCGCGAGCTACCTGTCGGCCGGAGGCATAAGAGGTTTGGCTGGCGCAAGAACTGCCATGTGAGTCTCCCAGGATCTGAGATGCGACTCTGCCGGTGCCCTCTTGTGGCTTGCTACCCAGCGTCGCGTTTCAGTCGTTTTGATGAGCAGTATCAACACCTATAGCGAAACTATGCATCTCTTCCGCTATCAACTTAGATTCCCTGTAGCGGGTCGTCACATCTCGATCATCCAACAAAAAGATTCCACCAATAAGGTTGGGTGTGGGCATACAGATGATGCAGCGGGCCGATCCATGACTCCACATGCGCGGCAAGATGGCCCCTTCGAGTGATGAATAAAGCCTTCTAATCGTCTCTGCATCGAAAAACAGTGTGTCGAATAACCTCGCTGATTCAACGTTGCTGGGCTGGCCATGAAAAAAAACATTCGTGCCATCCGTGTTCGAGACAACGGCAAATGGGAACGGCCTTTCTTCAAAGAACGATTGGAAATCACTTGGCTTAATCATCTTCGCACCTCTTTGAAAATGCCATGGATGAATCTACATACGTGGCTCAACTTTAATGAGTCGAGCGGCTTTGTCTCTCCAACGCTACGCAATCTCATGTTTTCTCAACCGGTTTCCATTTGGCATGGAATTGAAGATAGATGCTGCTGGATGTCGCAGGGTGGAAGAGGTTGTTCGTTCGCGAGCTACCAGTGGGCCGGAGGCATAAATTCATCTGAGACATCCTTTTCATGGTGTTCGATCGAATTTGCCATCAGTATTGAGAGTCCCATGACCAAGGGGCAAACGAGGACGTTTGACCCCAGCCACTCTGTCGTGGCAGGGCATGTGCATGGCGCGGCTTCTTGTTGCCGTGAAAAGTCACGGCAACCCGGCCACAAGATGGCCGGGCCACCCTTGGTGGATGTTCACATCAAGTGTTGTTGTCAAAGACAGCTCCGAGCTGCAAGCGTCGCACTGGGAGCGAGGCGAAGCGTGGAAGCGGAATCAGAAGATTGATCAGCTACTCAGGCGACTGCTGGTCGGAGGGGGGCTGTCGAGTTGGTTCTGTGGTGACGTCGGGTAAAGGGATGGCACCTGCCGCTGGTTTTCCGTGACCTGCCCGAATATAGGCTGCTCGAGAGGTTGCATATTCTTCGAGGGAGATTTCCGGGGCTTCTTCTGCGTGGGGATCCAGTCCACCCGATGTCGAGTGCATGCGCCCTTGTGACTCGTCAAAGTACCTTTTGAGATACTTACGACACCAGCCGCAACCCGTCCCGGCACCTCCGCATTCACTGACCTGACTGGCCACGCGGGGGCGGTGAACACGAATGAAGTTCATCACCTTCCGTTTGGTAATATGGAAACAAAAGCAGATCGTATCGTCCAGTTCCATCATCAACCTTTGAGTACTCAATCTGTGCTGCGGACCCTCAATTGATCCATGAGGACGCATCGCAAAAAGTCCGTCAACTTATGGAACCGCGACTTCGCGAGGTTCTTCCCCAGTTGCCGGTGGCTGGCCTGGGACGACATTGCTGTTGAGCTGAATCAGCAATCGACCCTCCTGAAGACTCCAGCCGGCCTGAGAATCGCGAAAGATCTCATTGAGCAGATTCTCGATCGAAACTTTTTCGAGATCGATAGTAATTTTCTGATCAAGAATCTCCACGAGTTCTGCCGGAAGAGGTCCCTCTGGAGTGGTGACGGGAGCCCCCAGAAGATCAGCGGCTGATTTTACTAACCTTCGGCGAGCCACAGGTTCATCTGTCCGAAATCTCAGGAGCGACAATCCTAAATTGATCTTTAAATCCTGTTTCTGTACGACCATTGCGGGTGGCAAGGGTGCCTGAGCGGCAGGTGGAGCGACCACTTCGGCCGTTGAAGATTTTTCCCCGTTGCCCTGCGGTTGTTCAGCAGCAGGATCATCCTTTTGGGGAGTGATCGCGGTGGGAGCTGAAGATTGACTGTCAGCCACAGATTCACTGCCGCCAGGAGAATCTGCCATCGGAATGGTCTGACGAGATGGGGTTCTGGCGGGGAAAAGTGGAGCATCGGGAGAGGCGGCCTCCGTGAGATCAATCCCCTCTGCCATGGTGAACATGCGCCTCATGATGACGGGATCTGTCAACTGGTTCAGTTCTTTGACACTTCCATCCGCCATGAGGAGCAATTGCCCCGATTGCCCGACAATTCCAAAGCCATCCGGCCCATCAATCACAGGTGCTGCTGTCAGCGAACGAATACCCCCCTTGCCTCCACTGGCCCAGGAGGCAAGATCTTTTTTCACAGAAGCGACCATGGCCGTCTGACTCAATCCGTCGAGAATGTCGCGTTGACGGGTCGTTCGACCGTACGCAAAAATCCCGGCATACTCGGAACTTGCCGGTAAGTTGGGGCCATCGATGCCGATTCCCGCCACACCAACGAGTTGAGTTGCTGGATATCCATCACTGCCGATGAGGCCCTCCTGCTCATTGATCAAGAGGGAATTCATGCGACGACGCACAAATCGATCGTGATTCGGGCCACGCCATGAACCTTCAAAAGGTGGTGGCACAATTGTGGGCTGAGTCTGAGCGACGTATCGGTTCAGCCAACCCCAGGCTTCTTCCGGGTTATCGCTCTCACCCGTGGTGGCGGCTGGAAATGCTCCCTGGCTGGCGAGTTCGCCAGAGAGCCACTGTCCCAGGCTGGAGAGCTTTTCATGCGAGGCGGGGAGTGGCTGTGGCACAGTCTCCGCTTTACCAGGTAAGGATGGACCAGGTGGAGATTGACCGGGGATTGAATTCTCGGGTAACGGCAGAGGTTGTTGTGAGCTTTCGTGAGGTTGGGGAGTCACTAAAAGAGTGGCCTGATGATCCCGACGCGAAAAGGACTGCACAATGACCATCACAATACAAAACGTGATGACACCCGATCCGATCCAGGCCATGACAAAGGGTGAAGGGGCTTTGAACGACCGGGCGCCAAGACGCGGGGTTCCTGCCCCCTGTGGTTTGACGACAGCCGGGCCTGTTGATGCATGCAGCCCTGTATTCTGCTTTTCGAGATTCGATTTCGCGGAATTGCCTGTCGCGGCGGATTGTCGGGCGTACTCCTCTGGAAGAATGACTTGCCATTCATCGTGCCCAGTCACGAGGGGCACAATGGGCGCAGCACAGCTTGGGCAGGGAATTTCCCGGCCGACAAACTTCCGATCGCGGATACGAATCGGCGCCAGGCACTTAGGGCAGGCAGGAAATGGCATTGAGCCCACCAGATCAACAAAGTTTCGCCAGATCGAAAATCAACACGGCCAAGGCAACGACCAGCACAATGACGAATCCAACCAGTAATGACCGTTTGTGTCAGCTTTCGTCAACGACACGATCAAGGTGGTATCGACTACTCCTTGGGGAAGACATAAGGGGTCAGCTTCTGTGTTTCCGCGACAGGATAGGTCGTTACCAGGACTCGATTCTGCTTCTGATCAATGACCAGGCACATTTTGTCGTACTTTTTCAGGATTTCAGCGAGGGCTTTGTTGGCACTCACCTGAGTCATCTGGAACTCTTGAGGCATGTTTTTGGTGTAACCTGAAAGTTTGAGAGCATCACCATCGATATCGATGGTAATCTTCAACTCATCGGCAACGTAGGCAAATGCTTCCTGGAGAGGCGTTCGCCGGAAATCAACATCAATGAGTTTACTCAAAGCCTCAGGAAGTTTGGGGCCTGCTGCGGGAGCGTTCGTTTGTGCCATGGTCTGGGCGGCAGGTTTCCGCGAGAAATCGGTGCGGGTCGATTCATCCCACGCCAGCAGTGCTGCCAGCGCCAGGTTGGGTGCGGCCCGTTCGGGCAAGGGAGTAATGACTTCGACATGATGGGAGCCGACTTTGGTTCGACTGGCCATACTGAAGGCTCTGGCCATTGCTGGAAAACGGCCAATTAACTGACGCTTCCCCATCTCGCGCGGCGACATGGACTGAACGGCAGTCAGAAAAATCTGCGGCAACGCATCGAGCTTCTGATCGATCAGTTTGGCCAGGCGATTGGGCTGAATGACATTCGAATTTCTCAGCCACATGTGCGAGAACAAACCTTTTTCACTCAGATGCAGGCTCCATGCGGCTGCTTCGACATCATCACCCAGCCAGTCCAACATTTTGTCGAGCATCGGGCGGGCGGGAGCGGGGACCAGAAATTCGGCATCGAGCCGGACAGCCAGAGGTTCAAACACAACTGTCATCTGCCGACTGGAATCGAGCAGTGGCAGCAATTCTTCAATTCCGCCAATCGTCGGATTGGGATTGGTTGAAGCCTGAGCCATCTCGGGGGCGAGTTCAATTGGAGCGATGGCCATGGTTTTGGCATCACTGGAAAGCAGGTAGCCAAGTTTATCGGTGAGATAGATAGGATAACCATTTGTGTCATCACGCTGTCCGCCGTACTTTTCGAGAAAATCGCTCTTTTTAATGGGCTCGACGAAAGTAAAGACGGCAGCCACACTGGGGGCCATGCCACGTTGTGTGGGTATCAGGCAGAACGTGGCCTGCTCGACGTTGGCAGGTTCTACCCCGGAGTAGAGCTTGATCTGTGCTGCGGCGAACTCGGCAATGGGCCCCAATGAGTAGCGAACTTCTTCTTCGAGCGTATTCGCTTTCCAGAGATCGGCGGGACGCAGATGGACAATCACGCGTGTTCCCGCAGGGACATAACGGAGCACGAGTGGCTGCTTCGTGGTGGGTGGCTGAAACTCGATGGAGTCAATGGTAAATTTGGGAGCGGCGACAGGAGTGGTGGCTGTGAGATTGACGGCTGGCTGTAACTCGGCGGGATTGGGCGAGAAAGCTGCTGGCTTGCCGACAGCGGAAGACCCGAAGGAAACATAAGCGACGGCAGCACCACCAGCGACCACAGCCAGTGCCAGGATCGGGCCGACCAATCGGTTGACTAGACTTTTGGGCTTACGCTTGGATTTCATCGAGCGAATCGAAGTCGGTTCGACATCAAGACCGGGAAAGGCTCCTGGAAATCCGGCCGGCTGGGCCATCGGCTGGGCCAGAGCGGCTGCTGAAGGTGCCGACCGGATGGGTTCAGCCGCTTGAGTTTCATCAACGGCTTCCAGCACGACCTCTGGTGGTTCTTCCATCACGAAGACATGCTGGCATTTCGGGCACTTCCCTTTTCGGCCCAGCATACGACGATCGTGAATCTTCAGTTCCCGCTGACAGGCGGGGCAAGTGATAATCAGGCTGGCTGACATCGTGAGTGGATCCTTCTGCAAGCCGGACTACGATTTCTCGCTGCGTGCAATGTCTCATGGATAACTTTGCCATGGCGGATTGGGCAAATGCCATGATCTGCCATGAATACGGATAAGTAAAAGTCTAACAAATGCCAAACACGGTGACGACAAATCTTTTCAATATCTCAACTTCCAGAAATTCATCGCCTGTTCCATGATCGGTGAATCAACCTCGTCTTGACCTGATTGACCCCCGGAAACTACTCTTCAGAATCAAGGTTTCCCTTCCTCCTGCTCACGTCGATTCTTGATTCCCTCGCTTTTCATACCATTCCCGCCTGCCATTTGAGTTTTCACCTCAAGTTTTTCGCTTTTCAAACTTACTGATTTTCGAGTGGCAAGACCCTTTGCCAACACGATTGATCCGTTTTCGTTCGCATAAAAAGTGTGCCCACAGGCCGCTTCCCGCCGGGAGTTCTCCATGATCTCTGGACATCGATTTTGCTGGTCGCTGATGGTGCTGTTCGCCACCACGGGGTTTTGCGCTACCCACATGGCGATGAATCCCTTCAAGTTCGGGAAATCTGAGAAGTCCAAGGCTGCAGCGGAATCGAAATCTGAAGAAGAGATCGAAGATGAATTCGCCACAAAAACTGAGACTCCTTTGATTGGAACTTATGCAAGTTTCGCAGGGCTTGAGCCTGTGGTGCTTGAAGGTGTCGGTCTGGTGGTCGGCCTGAATGGAACTGGGGGAGACCCTGCTCCTTCGCAATTCCGCTCGCTGTTGCTGGAAGACATGAAGCGGAGAAATGTTCCCAATCCCAATCAGATTCTGGCTTCGCCGAACACGGCTCTGGTGGTCATTAAGGCTTACCTGCCACCTTTGATTGAAAAAGGGGCCACCATCGATGTGGAAGTCAAAATTCCCGAAAGTGCACAAGCTACGAGTCTTGAAGGTGGTTATCTGCTCGACTGCGATCTGACGGAACATGCGTTTGTGCCAGGGCGTGGTGTGCTCGAAGGACATACCTTTGCGAAGGCCAAAGGCCCGATCCTCACGTCGTCGGTTCTGGGTGGCTCGAAATCTGAAGTCGAGCTGCAAAAGCGGATGGGGCGAGTTCTGGGTGGTGCGACAGTTCTTCGAGAACGAGATCTGGCTATTTTTCTGCGGAACGATGTGCGATCCGTCCGTAACTCTTCGCGTATTGCCGAAGCGATTGGCATTCGCTTTCACGATTACGACAAATCGGGGATCAAGGTTTCGATGGCCGAAGCCAAGACGGATCAGAAAATCATTCTGAAGATTCACCCCACCTACCGCGAAAATTATCCTCGCTATCTGCAAGTGATTCGGAGCATCGCCTTTCGAGAAACGACAGTCACACGCCGGGTCAGACTGCAGAAGCTGGCCAAGGATATCTTTGAACCGGATAAGGCCGAAAGTGCCTCGCTACAACTGGAAGCTGTGGGTCGCGATGCGATTCCTACATTGAAGGGAGCACTGGAAGCTCCGCTGCTGGAATGCCAGTTTTATGCGGCTGTCGCACTGGCCTATTTAGGGGATACCTCGGGCGTGGATGTATTGGAAAAGTGCGTGCGGGAAGAACCGGCGTTTCGCGTGTTTGCTCTTTCGGCATTGTCGACAATCGAAGACGCTGAATCGTATGTCAAACTTCGCGAGCTCATGAGCGAACCAACGGCAGAGACTCGATACGGCGCATTCCGAGCCATGTGGACGGCTTCTCGCGAGGAGCCATTTATCCGCGGCATTCCACTCAAGGATAAGCAGTATCAACTGCATGTCCTCAAGACGACTGGCCAGCCGATGACTCACGTCACGTTGCGTACTCGACCGGAAATCGTGCTGTTCGGTGCTGATCAGGAGTTTATTGCCCCCATGTACGCGACGGCTGGTCGCGGAATTATGGTCACGATTCCTCCTGGCAGCCGCACGGTCTCCGTCGCGAAGTTTGCTGTTGGTCAGGCGGATGAACGGAAAGAAACGTCCCTTAAAGTGGCAGACGTGATTTATGCTGCTGCCGAGATGGGTGCCAGTTATCCAGATATTGTGCAACTTCTGGTGCAGGCCAATCGTCAGCAGAATCTTCCTGGTGAGTTTGCGATGGATGCACTTCCGAAAGCCGGGCGATTCTATAGTCGTCCGGACACTGATGGATCGTTGCCAGCCAGCCGTAAAGCCCGCGTGGGCCGTGAAAATCTTTCACCGAATATGTTCCCGATCTCACCCGAAAAGGCGATCGGTGAAGAATCGGATCCCCTGGCACTCAAGACCGATGCAGAGAGCCTGAAGGCCGTCACGAAAAAGCCTGATGCCAGCGAAAAGAGTCCGGCCGATCAGAATGCTGAGCCTTCGATGGCGAGTGTGAAAACCGATGGTGCCGAGAAGAAATCTTCGTCCAGAAAAACACCTGAGAAGACAGAACCGAACCCGGGGCTCCCTTCTCAATCTGAGCCTGATGATTCCCCACGAGCTGAGAAAAAATCGTCGTCCAAGTCGACAGCCGATCGCTCCTATGGCGATGATGAGCCCGATTCATCGTCAGAGAAGATCCAGTCTCGCTGGCTGCCTGCGTTCAAACGTACTCCTGTGAAATAAGACAATTTCTCGGTGTCTTTGATTCCGGTTGTTGATGTTCCATTGTTTCAAGTGTTCTTCCCATGCTCAAAGCGCTGGAACTTTTCGGCTTCAAGAGCTTCGCGGATCGAACACGTTTCGATTTCGCCTCGGGGATCACGTCGGTTGTGGGCCCTAATGGCAGTGGAAAAAGTAACGTCGTCGATGCTCTGAAGTGGATTCTTGGTGATCAAAGTGCCAAGAGTTTGCGCGGCAAAGAGATGACCGATGTGATCTTCAACGGTTCGGCTGGACGAAAACCGAACGCCTATGCCGAAGCCACATTAACCTTTGATAATTCCTCGGGCCTCCTGCCGATTGAAACTCCCGAAGTGACTGTCGGGCGGCGCATCTGGCGAAATGGTGAAGCCGAATACTTAATCAATCGGCAAAATGCCCGGCTCAAGGATGTTCGCGACCTGTTCATGGGAACTGGCGCTGGAGCGTCGGCCTATTCGATCATCGAGCAGGGGCGAGTTGATCAGATTCTTCAGGGAAATCCCTCCAGTCGGCGTGCTGTTTTTGAAGAAGCCGCAGGGATCAGTCGATTTCGAACACGCGAGCAGGAAGCACTGCGCAAACTTGAGCGTGTCGATCAGAACCTGTTGCGACTGACAGATATTGTTGATGAAGTCGAAGGCCGACTGAATTCGACGCGCAGCCAGGCGGCCAAGGCTGTCAAATATCGGGAAATCCATCAGGAACTCACCCGATGGTGGCTGGGCCTGGCGGCAGACGATACGCGGGCTTTGCAATTTCAACTGAATGAACTCGCGGCAAAGATGGTGGCGCTCGATGCTGAGCGGGAAAGTCTGACCAGCGAACATCAGAAAATCGAAGCCGACGAAAAACTGACTGAGCACGAGTTATCCGCACTCGATGGAGAGATTCGTCAGGTCAATGAGAAGTTGAACGGCCTGCGACAAGAAGTCGCTGGAGATCAGGCGACGGTTCAGTTTCTCAAATCGCGCATGAGTGAGCTCGAAAGCGAATTGACGCGGCTTTACCGCCAGCGAGTCATGCTTGCTCAGCGATATGATGCTTCATTCCAGGAAATTCAGTCGTCCGCCGTTCGATCTGCAGAAATTCAGACAGAATACGCCCAGCGCCGGGAGAGTTTTGAACAACAGCAATCACAGTTGGTTCATCTTGATCAGCAGCAGGAAAGCGATTCGATTCAACTGCAGTACCAGGAACAGCAGTTGCGGGAACTTGAGCGCAAGACCCAGCAGATCGAGAGTCAGTTGACACAACTGGCGGCACAGACTGACAGTCAGCAATTGGCGCTGCTGATGAATGAACAGCAAATCGAAGAACTTCGAGAGAAGCTGCATCACGCCCAGCAGAAACGGACTGTGCTTCATGCCGAGATGAATCTGGCCTCGACTGATCATGCACAGAGGCTGGAACATCTCAAAAGTGTGCAATCTCAGAGATTCCAACTGATTGGTACTCAAGACAGTGCTCGCGAGAGACTTTCCAGCCTGCGTGAGCAGCGCAGTGCTGCCATGGCCAGAAAATCTGTGCTTGAAGATCTCGAATCGCGCGAAGAGGGTCTCGGGATCGGTGTGCGTGAAATTCTGCATCGAGCCCGCACGACAAGGCAGGCTCCGTGGGATTCTGTCGTCGGCAGCCTGTCTGATCTTCTGGATGTCGATCTCAATGATGCGGCCCTGGTCGAAGTGGCACTGGGCTCGCGTGCCCATATCATTGTGCTTCGCGAATACCAGCCACTGCTGGATTACCTGGGACGCAGCCAGGCTCAACTTTCGTCGCGGGTTCAGTTTCTCGCGATTCCTGAAACCGAAGGATCTGATTTCCGTCAGCCAGCGTGGCAGGGAACGCGGTTCATTCACTTCCCACTCGATCACCGTCGACTGGTCTCTCTCGATGGACAACCGGGTGTTGTGACTCGTGCCGATCGACTGATCCGTCAGGAACGTGGTGTCCATGGATTGGCTGCGGCTGTCCTGGCAGATACATGGATCGTGCATGACCTGCCGGCGGCAGTCCGACTTTCCGCAGGGGAAGGGCAAGGCTGCCGGTTTGTCACTTTGCAGGGAGAAGTTCTCGAAGCCAACGGCGCGATTGCACTGGGAACATTGCGGACAGATACGGCGGTTATCCCGCGAAAAAGCGAATTGCGGCAACTGCGAATCGATATTTCACGCCTGGACCGGGAGATCGAGCGGCAAGAACAATCGGTGAACATCACTTACACCCAGTTGTCTGCGGCTGACGCCTCTCTTGAAGCCGCCGCGACTGAAGCGGACACGGCAGCGACACGGCTTGCCGAGGTGCGTTCACAGGTTTCGATGGCCGAACAGATCGAACATCGACTGCAGACTGAACTGGAAAAGGCCCACGCGAACCGTGCTGCGGTCGAAACACAATTGCACCATCTGCAGACTTCTCAAACTGAGTTGACTGAAGAGAAAACCCGTCTCGAAGAACAGTGCCGTTCTCAAGAGACCGCACTCCAGAACGCTCGTCATCTGCTGGAACAGACCGCGCTGGCACGCAGGCAACTGATCGAGGCCATCAATCGCGAACAACTGGAACTGGCGACGCAGGCGGAACGACTTGCCGGCTGGGAAAAACAAAGTGCCCGTCTGGCCGAAGAAGTGCAAAGCCGGTTGGCCCAGCGCGATGAAGCCGAACGTCGGGTTCAGGAAGCCTTGGCGACACGATCCGAGTTGACGCTGCAGATGCTGAATGCTTCCGCTCTGACAGACGAATCGATGATTGAAATTGAAAGCCTGGCGATTACTTCTGCCAGACTCGAACACCAGAAGCAGGAGCTTCGTTCCAGCCGCAGCCAGACTTTGCAATTAGAACTCAAATTGCGTCAACAAGAGCGTAAACTCGATGATGAGCGGCAGGCGATCGTCATGCGGCAACGCGATCTGGAACATGCGTTCGCTGCGATTGCCGAGCGACTTCAGGAAGAGGGGCACCCGCAACCTGAGGAACTCGCGGCTTCGGAACATAGTGCGCTGAAAAACTATCGGGAGCAGCGGTTATCCGCACATCATGAAACTACTGCAAGCGAAGAGGAGGCAGCGCCGTTAACGAGCTCTGATCTGGCTTTGGAAGACATTACTTTTGAGGCCATTCGCCCCGAAGTCGATGCACACGTCCAGCGATTAAGGCGAAAACTCAAACTGCTGGGGAGTGTGAACACAGAGAGCCTTAATGACCTCGAACAACTGGAGCAGCGCTATCAACAACTGGCGGCACAACTTCAGGATCTCGTGGAAGCGAAGGCCACGTTAGAAGATATTATTCGACGCATCAAACAGGAGAGCCGCAAGCTCTTTGCTGAAACCTTTGCCACGATTCGCACCAACTTTCAGGATCTGTTCCGCAAGGTGTTTGGGGGAGGTGAAGGAGATATTGTTCTCGAAGACCCCAATCAGATTCTGGAATGCGGCATCGATATCAAGGCTCGGCCTCCAGGGAAAGAACTGCGCAGTATTTCGCTGCTTTCAGGTGGTGAGCGAACGATGACGGCCATTGCGCTGATCATGGCGATCTTCCGCACCAAGCCCAGCCCCTTCTGCATCCTGGATGAAGTGGATGCAGCCCTTGATGAAGCCAACGTCGAACGCTTTACAGCGGTCATTCGCGAGTTTCGAGAAGACACACAGTTCATCATGATTACACATCACAAGCGATCGATGGTTGTCGCGGATGTGCTGTATGGTGTCACGATGGAAGAATCTGGTGTCTCGAAACGGATGTCGGTCCGTTTCGAAGATGTTTCGGATGATGGGCACTTCCGCCCAGCGACATCGTCCGGTGCGGCATAAATCGGATTTCAATCAACAACTGCACTTCTTGTGGCTGGAACTGAGTCTTGGAACACCCAGCCACTTTGGACGAGAACTGGGGATTCGCGAAGACGCTCAACCCCAGCCATCCCATCACCATTTGCCGGTGCGGCAAAAGATAGTTTGAGCGAGGGCGAGCGAACAGTGGTTTGCGGAGATACATCAGCCCACGCTTTAAGACGCACTGCTGAGTGAACTCAGTTCAAGGTTTTGAGCCGCAGACGTCGGTATTCCATCTGGCCACGGTCTCCTTCGAGGCCAATGGGGCCTGTTTCTGGAACAGGGAGAGCCGCTTCCAGAACTTCACCATTGCAGGTGCAGTAGGCCTTGCCCTCTTTGACCACAACGACCAGTTCGTTCCAATCCTGAGGTTTGTAGTTTTTGAGATTTTTGTAGGGCCCGGCTAATGGATAATCTCGACATTGAAGCTGTGGCTTGCGAATAAACACACCACTGTCGGCATTTGGTGTGGCTCGAAATTCCAGTCGCAATTCAAAGTCTTTGGGGAACTCAGTGGTCGTCCACATTTGCTGAACCCGTCGGCCTTCAATGGGTGTGGTGACCACAATGCGACCATTGATCACCTGATAACGACCGTCATCTGATGCGGTTTTCCCATCGAAGGAAACGATGCCGGCGGGATTGCCGGGAGCAGCCTGACCTTCTGGTGTTTTCTTACCACGCCAGCCCCAGCCCGTGAGATCGTGGCCATTGAAGAGGCTGACGAATCCTTCTTCGGGTACAAAAGAATCGACTTCGGTCTCGATGAGGCCCGCCGTGGCGAAAAGTGGCCGCAAAGCATGGGCCCACTTCTCATAGCCTGCATCGTTGGGATGCAGCAGATCGGGGAATTCGGCGGCTTTGGCATCACCTGTTTCATTGGCAAAGAGTGTCCAGGTATCGAGAACTGTCACCTGGGGAAAATCTTTGGCCATCTTTGCCAACCCTGCGTTGATCGCCTTGATCTGTGCTGCAGGGCGTTTTTTCGTTTCTGAACTCGGGAAGACGAGTGAGAGGATGACTGGCATCTTCGCATTGGAAGCTTGGATCGCCTGCAGGATGAGCTGTACATTGGCGACGATCACCTCTGGGGAGGCCCCTTCTTCGAGATCATTAGTGCCCATGAGGAGCACCATCCCCTTTGGAGCAAGACGCAGGGCATCGTCATTCAGGCGGAGGAGCATGCCACGAGTGGTGTCGCCACTGATGCCCCGATTGGCGACTTTTAAGCCTGGAAACTGCTTCGAGAATCGATCGCCCCAGCCCTGGGTTATCGAATCGCCATAAAGGACGACGGCCCCTTGATCGTTCGCGGCATCTTTCACCCATTGACCGCGTCGCTGTTTCCAAAGATTTTTGAACCAGTCGTAACGACGAATCGGGCCTGTGCCGGGAAGTCCATCGTCAGTCTCAGGGAGTGTTAAATGCTCCACCTGGGGATTGGCAGCAATGGCCAATCCGGCAATTGGTGTGACGACTGAGAACATCGCGAGGAGCGATACGATAATCCAGGTTGTAGTTTTCATGGTCAAGATCCTTTCGAATCGTGGCTTCAGAAGCAAGGGTTTCCTGGATTGCTTATTTTTCAATTTTTCTGTCGTGACGTGGTTCGCACAGAAATTCGCTGAATGATACGGTTCCCGGGAAAGAATTCGCGTTGTTGGTTGAGACGACATGCTTGCGATTGAGGTACGGGCGAACGTGCTCGAAAATTATGAAGGCTTGTTTCGGATGCATTGGCGCTGGTGAAGTCGATTGACCATTGGGCGAATGAAGACATTCGACCCCTGCCACCCGGGCAAGAACCACGCCCTTTCGCACTTTCTTGATTTTCAGGGGCTTCAGGGTCGTGCCAACCAAGACAAAGTCCACAGTGGTGGCAGGGCACGCGCATGGCGCGGCTTCTTGTCGTTGTGTCGAACACAACGACCCGGCCACGAGTTGGCCGGGCCACCCCTGGTTTCGAGGAAACAACTTTGCGCTGTTGGTTGTGAAGACATGCTTGCCCAGAGCTGCAAGCATGGCACACAGTCGCAAGCATGGCACGAAATGCAAGGCAAACTGCAACTGAGGAGATGCGGGGGTACCACGAAGGTCACGAAGAGCACGAAGATGGAAGGAAGAGTCTGGAAGGCGGGTGGGAGCCTGTTCTGCCTGGGCTGATCTTCCTGGTGAACTTCGCGGCTTCGCGGGAGAAGGGTTTGAAATTTGGAGGTCTCACGCGAAGGGTGAAGAGTTGGTGCATTTCGCTGGCGCTGCATGGCACCCTACGGTTGGAAGAATGGAGAAGACCCTCACCCTGCCCTCTCCCACGAAGACGTGGGCGAGGGTTTCGGAGGGGCATGCGTATGGCGCGGCTTCTTGTTGTCGTGCAATTGCACGACGACCTATGTGAGCAAGTTGGGCACGAGATGGCCGGGCCACCCTTGGTTTCGAGGAAACAACTTCGCGTTGTTGGTTGTGAAGACATGCTTGCCCAGAGCTGCAAGCATGGCACCAGTCGCAAGCATGGCACTAGTCGCACCTGTTGCAAGCATGGCACATGGCACATGGAGCGCGTTTGTTTCAAGGAAAGAGGAGAGTCGATGAATGTCGACGTCTTACCTTGAGGTAGCAAAAAACCCTGTGCCAAAAATGGCACAGGGTTGACAGTGTTTTGGGAAAACGGTGGCTTGGGAAATTCGGGGGTTGGGAAAGCTGGGGTTTCGCAAAAACGATCCCCTCATGCGGCAGCGCGATCATCATCCCAATCGGCCAGGCGATTTTTCTTGTCGCGATCCATGCGGAGGACATCGTTGCCGAATGGCGAGTAAGCCATCTGGTAGGCATCTTCATCGGTATCGACGTAATGACCGCGGAGGACATCGACAGCCTGGCAGCCCCGGCTCTTGAAAAAGAGCTGGGCAGCGAGATTCGTTTCGCGGACTTCGAAAGTGATTTCTTGCCGGCGCTGCATGGCCAGTTTGCCCACCAGCTTGTCCATCAGACGAGTCCCTACGCCTTGGCGGCGATGACCCGGAGCGACGGCAAAGTTCAGAATATGAAGCTGGTCTTTGAGAAGTTCGTAGACCATATAGCCCACAATCTGCTCGTGATGCTCGGCGACCATGCCAATGCAGTTCCGCTGGCGAAGGCAGTTGAGAAAGTCTTCTTCAGACCAGGAATATTCGAAGCTCTTTTTTTCGATTTCGAGCACTTCCGGCATGTCTCGGCGGATCATCCACCGAATCTGCATGTCACACAGCCAGGCCGAAGGATTGCTGCTCGTGGTTTTGCCGGTTGTCACCATGGCCTCCTTGCCAATCAAACTTCGAGTCTATCGAGGCTCGTTGTAAAATACGAAAACCTTCAGCTCATCCATAATCTATCGCGACATCCTGTCGGAGAGTATGGGAAAGTAACAAAGCTTTTGATGGACGAAAAGAGAAAATTCAGGATTTGGCGGCAGTTCCTCACTTTTGCCTCAAGTTCCAGGCAGCAGCCACATCATCTGGTGGCTGTAAAACGGGAAAGCCCAACCTGTCTCGACTGTTCCGGGAGGTCAGGAATGGGATGACTCCTGTTTTCCCACAGTTCATCTGGCGTTCGACATCATGCCCCCCTGCCTATAATGTGGATGTGCGTGCGGAGGTGGGTTGGATGAGGTCAAGAATTTCATCGGTGAAGGACAGGTAATGGTGGATCGTCCCCAGACAGTTGGTCAACTTCGGGAATCGGGTTATCGACCACAGAGCGTTAAGGACGAAATGAGAAAAAACCTCATTCGTAAATTGCGCTCAGGTGAAAATCTGTTCCCGGGAATTGTCGGCTACGAGGAAACCGTCACGCCGCAGATCATCAATGCGATTCTTTCCCGTCACGATATGCTTTTTCTGGGTCTGAGAGGCCAGGGCAAAACTCGCATTCTGAGGTCGTTGACGTCACTGCTGGATGACGCCTTGCCCATCGTGGCGGGATCGGAGATTCATGATGACCCTTTGGCACCACTTTCGAAGTATGCCCGTGATCGAATTGCCGTCGAAGGGGACAATTGCCCCATTGATTATGTGGGGGCTGCGGATCGATACTTTGAAAAGCTGGCGACGCCCGATGTGACGATTGCCGATCTGATTGGCGAAATCGATCTTGTGAAGCATGCTTCAGGGAAAGAACTGGCGAGCGAAGATGTGCTCCATTTCGGCCTGATCCCGCGTGCTCATCGCGGTATTTTCTGTATGAACGAAGTCCCCGACTTGAGCCCCAAGATTCAGGTGGGATTGTTTAATGTGCTCGAAGAGCGAGACATTCAGATTCGCGGATTTCCAATTCGTTTGAATCTGGATGTCTGTATTGTCTTCAGTGCGAATCCTGAGGATTACACGAACCGCGGGCGAATTGTCACGCCTCTCAAGGACCGGATCGGGTCTGTCATCCGTACGCATTACCCCCTGACGCGCGAACTGGGGATGTCGATCACCGATCAGAATGCGTGGACAGATCGCGACTCCTCCACACAGGTGATTGTGCCGACATTCCTCAAAGAGATTGTGGAAGAGACGGCCCGCCTGGCGCGGCAGAGCCCGCATGTCAATCAGGCATCGGGAGTCAGCGTGCGGATGTCGATCGCCAACTACGAAAACCTAGTTTCCAATGCGGAAAGACGAGCCATTGTGCAGCATGAGAGCCTGGCTGTCGCCCGGACGTGCGATCTGAATTCGATGGTCAGCAGTTCCCGGGGCAAGCTCGAACTTTCGATGTCCGATGAATCGGGTGAGGAAGATAAGCTCCTGGGACGCATCATTGATGAGGCCACCAAGAACATCTTCGACCAGCATTTTAATCCCAAGCAGTTTCGGAATGTTGTCGAACATTTCGATCTGGGAGAATCGATCGAGCTGGGTGATGGACTTTCCTCTGAAGAAACGTGGAAGAAATTGAGTGCCATTCGCGGCTTCAGCGAGCAAGTCGAAGCTGCTGCCAGAAAGCTTGAGCCAATTTTAATGGAGGGTGCTACAAAAACGGCTGTGCTTGCCAGCGTGGCGGAATTTCTGCTGGATGGCCTGTACTGCAGCAATCGATTGAGCCGGCAATCCCGCGGGACCGGGCTCCAGTACGGCAAATAGTCACGAGTCACAGGAGAGAGCGGCGTGCTGATGGTTGCGGAACATGCTGGTTACCTCTCCACGCCCCATGACTTCCAAAAAACTCACCGGTTCGTTTCCAATAACAGATCAGCGCTGAGTTTACCCATTGATCAGGAAGTCGGACATGTCCCGCTGGTTATTCGAATGGCATGCATGCATGTCAGCGATTCAGTTTCTGACACGTATTCCCGTCCCGGGCGGCATGCATCAACCGGGAGCCGATCTGGCAATTCTGCAGCACTCGATTATTTACTATCCGCTGGTGGGTGGCCTGCTGGCACTGCTGACGGGGACGATCTATGGTCTGGCCTGTCTGGTGTGGATACCGCTGGTCGCGGCTCTGCTGGCTTTGGCCTTCGAAGCGTTCACCACAGGTGGTTTTCATGAAGATGCGGTGGCAGACAGTTGTGATGCTTTTGGTGGAGGCTGGACGAGGGACGATATCCTGCGAATCCTCAAAGACAGCCGGGTGGGGAGCTACGGTGCTCTGGGGCTGATTCTGGCGATTGGTTTACGGGCGAGTCTGATCAGCAGCCTGGTCGTGACACCTGAAAATTTGCTGCTGGTCGTGGCGCTGGTGGCCAGTTCGGGTGCGATTGGCCGCTGGACGATTCTTGTCATGCGGATTGCCTATCCGCTGGTCAGCGGTCGTGATGGATTATCGAAAGATATTGCCGGTGACGTTCGACCCGGGATGTTTCTGGCCGGTACGCTGTGGCTCTTGCCCACTTTGATCTTTGTGTTGACAGTGACGCTGGCGACTGCTGCGGATCGGTGGGAAGTGATGGTTATCAGCGTGAAGCTGGCCGGAGCTGTCTCCCTTTCTGCCCTCTGCGGATGGCTCTGGGGGCGTTTCGCAGTTCAGAAGATTGGCGGCCTGACTGGCGATGTCCTCGGCTGCGGCTGTTACCTCGGGCAGATCATGACACTTCTGGTGCTGACATTCACGATTCCTCGATGACCGCGAGAGTTCACAGCGCTCTGTGAGACATGCTTGCGGAAGCTCTGGGCGAGTATGCGTCTGCTATCTTTCAGCGTTCAATCCCCTCAACACATCCGGCATGCTCATTCGCGCTCTACGGGTGACGTGAAACTCCGGGGAGGCAAAAAGGCATTAATAAAAAGAACTTCTTGAGTTATGCCCCGTTCATAGTCATGATTCTCTCGGCAGGTTGAGAGGAAATCCATATTTATGAACAAGGGTCGCCCGTGAGTCCAGCTTTTCTGCGATTACTGTGCTGTGCTTTCACCTTGCTGGTGATGGGTTGTGAACAGCTCTCTTTACCCGGCTTGATGGCAAAATCAGGGTCTGCACCCGTCGTTACAGAGATTGAGAAGGAACCGGCGAGTTCCCGTCCCACAATTCTCATTACTCCCGAAGCGCTTGATGAGATCCGGCAGCTTATGAAACGGATGCATGTCGCCGACGACGAATATCTGCGAATCGGGCTGAAATCAGGAGGCTGCATGGGCTATCTCTATGAGCTTGGGTTTGCAGAAGAGATCGAAAAAGGCCATCAGGTGAGCCAATATCAAGGTCTGAACATTATCACTCCCCGGCATCTCGCAGAAGTCATCGATGGTACGACGATTTCCTTTCTCGAGCTTGAAGATCGCAAAGGATTCCAAATGACCAATCCCAAGTTCGAGGGCGACAAGTCGGATTACTGGATTCAATGGCTCAAGGAGCATGATCAGAAGTAGGGGGCAAGCCGATGGGCCTATTTGCAAAGTGGGAAAGTCTTCTCATCTGTCGGCAATATACAACACCCAACGACGTCGTATAACGGCCTGATCTGGCAACATCAACAACTTGTCCAGGATAAACTGGAATGAAAAGCTGCAATCGTGGCGTTATCCTTACAGGCCCCTTCGCGCTGATGCTGTATTCAGTGCTATTTTTAAGTGCATGTGGGGCAGAGGTACCGCGAAAAAACTGGTCGGAAGGCTCATTTGGACCATATGGCCCACCCATTGAGTGGAGTTTTTATAGCACGGATTTACGATATTCGGGGTTTGGTTTAGTCACTCGAAAGATTTCTAACGCCACCAAAACCATCAAGAGTGAAAGACAAATCATTCTTGATGCTATCATCGACATACGGAAGTCTTTCCATGATGCTTATACGAAGAATGAGATCGAAGCGTTTGATGAATTTGGTTGGCAAAAACATGAATGGATCGATGGCAAGCAGTATTTCGTAAAATTCAAGCCAGAATGGATCGCTGTGACAATCTGTGAGGATCCAGTACCGGTTTCTGATAATCACGAGATTAAAGTCGAGAATGTTCTGAACTACTTATCTGGGTATGTCTTTCCTGCAAGTTCGTTGTTTGATTTAACTTTGTCGCCAGAATTGATTGTCGACAAAGGGTTTCGTGTTGATAAGCCGGTTCACCTGGACTTGAATGCCTCACTCGACAAATATCGAGTTGTATATGATTCGATTGAGTTGTTTCGCATTCGTGAATCTTCTATTTATAAGAAGCATGTACGAATTAAATAACTCGCCTTCACCCCGTTGCAGGATTGTACTGCTTGCTTGGTCAGCAATGGAAGTAGGGCGCATGCCAACGCACCGTCTTTATCCACGATATCTTCAGGAAGATGGTGGGTTGCGCAAAGCCTTAACCCACCCTACGGGTCCTAAAAGCTAATTATGAATCCTGATGCTTTTGTTATTTGCCCCCTTCGTTGATTTGCGGGAATGAATGATAGTTCCGTCGCTTACGCTTCCGGCTCGTTTTTGTTGGGGTGGGGATGGTGGGTTGTGCCACGCAGCGGTTGGAACTCGTGCTGGATTCAGTTGATTTCAGTCCTGTTGAACGGCTGTAGGGGCATGCTTGCTCTGAGCCGCAAGCATGGCACGGGTGACAGTGCTTTCCTGTGGATTGGCCAGTGCGGTCGAAATCGGAATTTCAACCGGGGCCACACTTTGGGTACAGTGTTTTCCTTTACGTCGTTTCCATTAACGGCAAACAACTCAAGTGTTTTATTATATGCAGGCAGTGAGATGTCCTTATCAGAGCCCGCTTCCCTCAAACGTTTAGCTATTTCTGTTCTGATACTCCTTTCAGCGATTGCCGGCGGAGTTGTCGTTGGTGTCAATGGGTTCGCCATGGCCTGGACAGCTAGCGAACGCCATTCGTGGGCAGCTCAGGTGATGGCCGTTGTGTTCGCATTCTCGATACCGGCCGCGATGACGCTGGCTTTGACTTATGTACGTCCAGCATACGCGATTGCCATTTTCGCACTTGTCGCCGCACCGACTTTTATGATGCTTCACCCTGCCGCAGACATGAATATCAAGATGGGTCACAAGTCAAATCCACTAACATTTGCAATATTGATCAATACCACGGGTTGCTTATTCGGGACACTTCTTGGTGCATCACTCCGGTTCGTGGTGAATCCGCAACGAATTGTTTCTTGAAGATGTAATCTTCAGAGCCACGGGGATCGTAATGCGATGTGGCCATGTGGCCATAGCACTCCAGTTGAAGATGGTGCATTGCGTCGGAACTGCATGCACCCTACGGTCTACGTTCTACGGGGTAGCGGGTTATAGTCCGAATAGCGGACCCTACGGGGTGCGTGATGGGTGCCGTTGCTTATACTTCCCGTTCGTTGGGAGATTCTTTTTAGTGTCCGTCGCTTATGCTTCCGGCTCGTTTTTTGGGAAGGGGGGGTGGGATGGCAGGCAGGAGCCTGCCCTACGCTCGAACAGATATGTAGCACATTGCAGGAAGATGGTGCATTGCGTCGGAACTTCATGCACCCTACGGGGCTTTGTTCTACGGGGTAGCGGGTTATAGTCCGCATAGCGGACCCTACGGGGTGCGGGATGGGTGCCGTTGCTTATGCTTCCCGTTCGTTGGGAGATCCTTTTTAGTGTCCGTCGCTTACGCTTCCGGCTCGTTTTTTGGGAGTGGGGTGGAGGTTTTTTGAGCCCAAGCCAGGCCTACGAGGAGGGTGACGAGGCCGATGACGGTCACGACTGATGCGCGGGCCATCCAGATGTAGCCGCGTTGCTCTGGTAGGAAGGATTCGACCGAGGTGAGGGTTTGCCATTCCTGCGAGATCCAGAGGCCGAGAATCACGAACATATAGATGGGTGCGACGTAGCGGACGAGGTAGTAGACGAACCGTGGCATGGGGATTTGCGCACCGCGAGTCATTTCGGCCCACATCTCTTTACCGCCGAAGATCCAGCCAAAGATGATCAGTTCAATGAGGGCGAAGATAAAGAGGCCTAATGTTCCGGCCCAGAAATCCAACTGATCGAGATAGGCAGAGCCGGGGAAGACGACGACGGGGATGCCGAAGCCAATGAGGATGCCAAAGAGGATGCCGGCGGCGGATTTGCGGGAGATGCCGAATTCATCCTGAAGGAAGGCCATCATGGGAGAGGCAAGGGCGACGGAGGATGTGATGCCTGCAAAGAAGAGGAGAGCAAACCAGACGGGGCCGAAGAGACGGCCGAGGGGCATCTGCTCGAAGATGAGAGGCATGGCGACGAAGCCGATGTTAAATGAGCCGCCACTGGCAATGGCTTGAGCACCGAAGAGGCCGAAGACGGCGACGGCCATGGGGATAGCGATTGAGCCGCCCAGGACAATTTCGCAGAACTCGTTGGTGGAAGCTGTCGCGAGGCCAGTGAGAGCACAATCGTCATTCCGCTTTAAATAGCTGGCATAGCAAAGGATGCTACCGGTGCCTACGGAGAGGGTAAAGAAGATCTGTCCGGCGGCAGCGAGCCACATTTCGGGATTGGCGAGTTGATCGAAGCGGGGCTCCCAGATGAAGTTCATGCCATCCCAGACGGTGTAGCCATGCTCGGCTGTGGATGGGGACTGGAAGGTGAGGACGCGCACAGCGAGGATGATCGCAAAGATAATGAGAGCGGGCATGGCGATTTTTGCGAGACGTTCGATGCCGGCATTGATATCAGTCCCCAGGACGAGACAGTTGATCGCTACGGTGACGATCCAGAAGAAGACGGCGGGCCAGAGAGTGCGGAAGTAGGTGGCTTCGATAGCGGGGTCTTCATAGGAGCGGCTGCCGAGATATTCATCAAGGAAGAGTTGTGTGCGGGCATTAGCCAGCGGCTTTTCGATCGCCAGGCGTTCGGAGGGATCGAGAGCGTTATCTTTATTGAGATCGATGGCGGTGAAAGCGGCATCGCTGGGAAGTTTAAGAAGGCGAGCCATTTCGGGATTGTGCTGAAGGATATTTTCAGTTGCGGCGAGCCATTCGGCTTTGGTGATGGGTTCTTTGGCGAGCTGGGCCTCGCGATCCTGCGAGATGAGATCGCGCATGAGGTTTGAGTTGTTGGAGGATTGCAGGGTCAGTTCATCGGTGGTGAGGGAGTCATCGCGGTTGGTATCGAGGTTGGAGAAGATGGCTGGCGGGTTAAGTTTTTCGAAGCGGCGAGGGTTAGCAGATTTGAGATTCTGGCCTTTTTGTTCCCACTCGGTGCGAGAGATGGGGAGAGCGAGAGCGCGGGATGACTTCCAGGCGGCGACTTCTGTAACGAGTTGTGGAGAGACGGGCGAATAGAGGATCTTTTGGGTGTCGCCTTCCTGCGGGGCGAATGGCCTGGTGACCGAGTACCAGGTATAGGCGAGGCACCAGGACTCTATATAACAATAGTAGATGGTAATGAGTAAAGGGAGTGCTACGCCGAGAGCACCTAGATATTTTGAGAAGCGGTTGCGCCAAAGTTTATCGAAGACGCCCGGTGCGGTGGAGTGTCCGAATTGTCCGCCGTAGCGACCGATGGACCATTCGACCCACATGAGTGGGATTCCGAGGAGGAGAAGAGCGATGAAGTAGGGGATGAGGAAGGCACCGCCGTACTTTGTGCAGAGGCCTGGGAATCTGAGGAAGTTGCCGAGCCCGACGGCGTTTCCTGCCATGGCCAGCACAAGACCGATGCGTGATGCCCAGGCACCTCTGGAGGAACTCATTATCGACAGACTTTCGGTGGAACGAGGGGTTGAAGTTGTTGGGGGGAGAGTCGCGGAAGGATTGTAGCGGAGGATGCTGGCGGGACTGAATGGTGAGGGGTTGATCGGCCGGGATTTTTGGGGATCGGGTTGTCGTGGGAGTGTTCAGGTGATTGATGATATGCGAAATTGTTTTGTCGACAGGTGACGCCGAGGTGTTATCACTCTTTGGACAGGTGATACAAAAGCGAATCTTGTTTGGGGGGACAGATTTATCGCAGGGGTTGAGATGAAGGTTCAGTGATGCACGAGTGGCGTCTCGTGAAGGGTGGCGGAAAGAGATGATTCCAAGTGCCTGTGGAGTGTGAAAAATCTAGCGATTGCCCCAGTCGGGTTGGGGGTGGAGACGAGAGCGCGACGGTTGCGAAACAAGGAGATGGCGATTAGACTTAGGGAATGACGAGCGTGCAGCGGATGCGTACATGCTCTGGTTTATTGCCGGAACTACTGACGAGATCTGGAGTTGGGTCGTGTCGATCGATAAAAGTTTGAAGCGTAAGGGCCGTCTCGCACGTTCCCGCAATGTTTTGTCGCGAAGTGAGCGAATTCTGCAGATGATTGGAGAAGACAAGCTGGGCTCGCAGGATAGCCCGTTTGGACTTCCCAAGCTTCGTATCGTGAAAATGGTGATTGGTAAGAAGAAAAAGAAGAAGGCTGCAGAAGATAAGAAGGATGATAAGAAGAAGGCAGCGAAGAAGAAGTAGTGCATTTTCTTTTAGCTGTAACTCTTTTTGGCATATTACGTTAAAGCCTCTTCAGCTTGTGCTGCAGAGGCTTTTTTCATTGGGAGGGCCGGATTTTTGCGGGATGGAATTGCGTTTCGTCACCTGCATGAATTCGCTGCTGGAGATCGCTGGCGGGAGCGCTCTTTGCCGCAGAATCCTCCCAACCGGCAGGGCCCTCTCAACTCTCCTTTCTTTCGCACCGATAACCCAGAGTAGTGGACTGATTGCCTGTTTTCTTCATCGATGCGGGCGAAATCACGACGGCCGGAAACTCTGGGAATTTTCGTATGCTGAGGATGTTGCGTTACCTTGGAGGCAAGCTCGTCCGGCGTCGATTGAGCCAGGTTGCCGACGAATATCTTTCTCGCTGCGAGCAGTGCTATCGGACTCAGCGTGAGACGTTGTCGAGAATTCTGGCACTTAATGCGACCAGTGAGTTCTCGCGTCAGCATGGATTGAATGCTTCGCTTTCGCCGGACGATTATCGACTGCAGATCCCGGTTTCAGATTTTGAACTTGTCAGGCCTTACGTAGAGCAGGTCCAGCGGGGTTTTACGTCTGCTCTGCTGGGGGCGAACAATCCACTCCTGATGTTCGCATTGAGCAGCGGAACGACTGCTGAATCGAAGTCTATTCCCATCACAAAACCATTTCTTGATGATTACCGGCGCGGATGGAATATCTGGGGGCTTCGTTTCTTCAACGACCACGAAAAAGCCAATCGGCTCGACATCGTGCAGCTCACCAGCGACTACGAACAGTTTCACACATCTGGCGGGACGCCTTGCGGCAACATCAGCGGACTGGTCACGAGTATGCAGAGCCGCATTGTGCGCTCGATGTATACGATTCCACCCGAAGTTGCCAAAGTTCGAGACACAGAGGCCAAGAGCTATATCAACCTTCGATGCGCGATGGCTAACGAACACGTGGGGTTGATTACGACTGCTAATCCGAGCACTTTAATCCGATGGGCACAACTGGCCAACGAACACAAAGAGACTCTCATCCGCGATATCCACGACGGCACAATTCATTATGCACAGTCGATCCCGGGAGAATTTCGAACAGTCTTTACCAAGGGCCACTTTCGCCCCAATAGATCCAGAGCGAAGTGGCTCGAAAATCTCGTTCAGCAGACGGGGCAGCTAACTCCCGGCGATTTCTGGCCGCACCTGCAAGCTCTGGCTGTGTGGACGGGTGGCGCAGTCAAGCATTATCTCCCTTCGATGCGAAAACTTTATGGCAATGTCCCTGTAAGAGATCACGGGCTTTCTGCCAGCGAAGGCCGCATGACAATTCCTCTCGAAGACGAAACGAGTTCCGGCGTACTGGATATCGGAACGCACTACTTTGAATTCATTCCGGAAGCTGAGTATGGTCGCTCGAATCCGGTCGTTCTGGGTGCTCATGAACTCGAACTGGGGCAGGATTACTACATCCTCCTCACCACGACTTCCGGCCTTTATCGTTACGATATCCGTGATGTCGTGAGATGCACGGGGTTTTACCATCAAACTCCCATGCTGGAGTTTCTCCACAAGGGAGCCCATATCTCGAATCTCACCGGTGAAAAGCTTGCCGAGTCCCAGGTCGTAAACGCCGTCCATCATGCGTCTCGAGAGCTTCATTGTGAAGTCGGTTGTTTTACCGTCGCTCCTGTTTGGGGGGCTCCGCCTCACTACAGGTTGCATACAGAAAGGCTTGCTGAAGGGGTCTCTGCCGCTCGGCTGGCGAAGGCCATCGATTGTCAATTGATCAACTCGAATTGCGAGTATCGAGACAAGCGTGAATCTCAAAGGCTGGCACCTCTCGAAGTGATCACAGTGCCCCAGGGAACATGGCAAGCCTTTCGCCACGATCGACTCCAGCGCAAAGGTGGCTCGCTCGAACAATACAAACATCCCTGCCTGGTGCCAGATCTCGATTTCAGCGAGAAAATCGCGACTCTCTCTGGCCTTTCCAAAGCGAGCGTGGCCGCTCCGCATTTTCTCTCGGTTGATCACGCCGCCAGAATGCACACCCATCACGGTGTCGAGCATTCGTGAATTCAGGGCGATCTACAGACTTCAACCTGTTGAATACCACTTTCTCGGGTCAGATTGAGAACCTCGGGACTCTCCCATCCCCTGAGGCATGGCTTGAAGTGTTTTCCTGCTGGATTCTGCCGCAGATTACGAGTAGACCATCTGAAACCTGCCGACTCACCTCTGGGTACTCTTCACGAGTCTGCTCAAACGGCATCATTTGTCGGTGGTCGTTCTCATCAGCAATGGCTCAGCAGCACTTCATCATCTTTTCGACTCGATTTACCAGGGTGGCTCATGCAATCGATTGCCTCGCTCCAAGCGTCCGCTCAATCCATCAGTCGCTTTTCGAATCCCAGCAAGATTTTCCGGGGCCCACTTCAAATCCATGGCTTGCTGCTGGGATTGATACTCCTCTTCAGCACGTTTTCAACAGCCGGTTTTTCGCAGGATGCACCACAAAAGCCCGCACGTGTTGATCAACCACTGCTGCTTTCCCAGGTGGCCAATGTGGAAACTCTCGAAAAGCATGGCCGGACGTTATTCGAGAAGTGCGAACGCCCAGACATGATCCCCGCCATGGAAATGTGGCTCAAAAACGATCTCAAAGAGCTCAAGGGCGTCGACAGAACACGCCCCCTGGGCATGATGATGTACCTCGGAGACATCCTCACGGAACCCATGTGGGCTGCCACATTCATCCCCGTCACCAATGTGGATGAGTTCCTGGGCTGGATGTGCAGCATGCCCCCCACTCCCGGAACATTTCAAAAAGTCGAAGGCTCGGCTGATCGCTGGAAAGTCAGCTTCGGTGATAACGCGAACGTTCATGTTGTCAGTCGGGGCAACTATCTCATCATGGTCGGCGAAGCAGAGCAGGCTGATCGGAACTTTCCCGATCCCGGCCCGCTCTGCGAACCCTTCGCCACCCGTTATGATGCAAGTTTCAGTGGTTTGCTCAAAAACATTCCTATTGGTCTAAAAAGTGTCTTTCTCGAATTCGCCAAAACGACTTTACGAGCAGACCTCCAGCAAAGAGACAACGAGCCCGCAGAGAGTTACCGCCTGAGGCGCGCCAGCGGCGAATCCGTCATCAAGCAGTTTGAGCGCATGGTTTCCGACGCCGAGGAAGTCACCATTGGTGCCAGGCTCAATCGCGAAACCATGGTCGCCACCATAGAGCTCGAAGTCGTCGGGACTCCCGAAAGTAAACTCGTCAAAGCCTTCAGTGCCTTTCCTGGTCGTCACAGTCAATTTGGAGCCCTGCTCGATCGGGAAACCACACTCACTGTCGGTGTCTCAACCATTCTGGAACCCGAACAGCAGACACTGCTCCAGCAGGTCTGGACAACAGCCGAACAAGTTCTCAAAAAGGAAATCGAAAAGTCGATCGCTGCCGGTAAACCTGGCGCCCCGACAGATATCGATGCCTTTCAACCCCTTTTCGGCGCTCTTCAGAGATCAACCCAGGCGGGTCTTGTCGACGTTTTCGTCCAGATGATTGGCGCGGAACGGTCGCAATACGAAGTCGTGGGTGGTTTTCGTCTCCCCGGCGGCGAAGAGTTTCCCCTCGCACTTCAAAAACTGGTGCAGTTGATCAAAGACCGCCAACCCGATAATGATCGCTTACAGAAACTCGAACTCGATGTCGCCCGCATCAACGATTTTCCGGTGCATCGAGCCACTCTCGATCCCAATGGTGCCAATCGACGCCTCTATGGCGAAGACGGTGGAGAACTCGCATTCCTCGCGACTCCCGAAGCCATCTGGTTTGCAGCGGCCAGCAAAGGTCAAGCGATTGCCGCCTTGCGAAAGACCATTGATGAGGCTGCGAAACCAGCCGACGATGCCACTCGACCAGAGCGAGCCCCGATTCTCGTGACTGCGGAAATTTCCCGGTGGGTCGATTTGATTGATCGTCGAGGACGAGCGGTGGAAACATTCAAAGAAGAATCGGCCATCGCCTTCAAAGGAACTGGCCACCAGGTTCGCTTCCGCATGAAACCCAGCGGCGATGCCCTGAAGCTCCAGCTCGAGTTCGACGACGGCCTCGTTAAACTCTTCGGCCGCCTCATCGCCCGCAGTCAACTCGGCAACGAACTCTAAACAACTCAGCCGGGTTCAGATTGATTTAGTCATGTAGGGCAGGCTCCCGCCTGCCTTCCTGACTTATATACGTCCAACTCATATCCGCCCAAATTATCGACACCGCACTCACTTTTCCAAGTGCCGCTGCTGGCTTGCCCAGCAGTGCTCCTCCCACGATCCACTCGTCTTCACACCTTCTCGTAGCCCCCACACACAACCACCTCCCACTCGTTTCCCTCTCAACCTTCGTGCTCTTCGTGAGCTTCGTGGTGAACTCGGATCCTCCTTGTGTAGCAATCCCTCTGGGACTCTCGCCCGTTCTTCGAGAGACAGCAAGGCAAGGGTCTTCCCAGTGGATGTATCTTCAAAAACACCTCTGCTACATGCCTATCGACTATCGAAGGTCAACCATCGAGAACATCTCGCAGCCGATCGGCCCCTTGATCGCACACCAGATGCCTACCAATTCTCTCTCATCCCGACCTGACCCCATCAGCACAAATATTGATCGCATGAGTGTGAAATACCAAATCGATATTCCGGGTCGACTCATTCGCTACCCGCCTTTCGACAGCTCGTACAGATTTACTTTTTGATCTCCACGGCGGTTTTAATAGCGACCAGGTCTTCAGGCGTGAGGCGTTGGCGGGTTTGGTCAAGCATGTCGATAAAGTGACTGTAGCCATCCTTATCGGAAGGAAAGCCTATGTTGTGCCCTTCCCTCAAAGAGGATGTCATGGGCTGGCCGTCATGATCGAGCACGGCATACCACGGAATGCCACTCTCTGCTCCCTGACGCAGGTTGTTCATGACTGCTTCCGTTCCACTGAGGCGCTGATCGAGTTTTAAGAGTATATAGTCCTTCTCAAGGAGTATTTTTTGGGTGTCGAGAAAGCTGTTGAGTTTCCAGCACGGCCCGCACCAGGTCGCCCCTTCAATGACGAAGACGCGTTTATTTTCCTGTTTTGCTTGAGCCAGAGCTGAATCCAGCATTTGTTGAGCATCGCTTGGATCCAGCGCGTTTTGCTTTAGAAATGTCAGAACCTTCCCTGCATCGATTTTTCCATCAGTCGAAAGAGACTCTTCAGTGGCTTCGGCCAGACGCTCGCCCTTTTCATCGAGAACCGCCATCCATAGACCGTCCTTCTTGGGAAACGTGAACTTGTTCTGAGCCACAAAACGCTCTGCTTCAGCGGCCTGAGTGCCAGTCGTGGGGATAGCGATCAGCCAGTAGCTGTTATATAGCTCTCGGGACTCCCGAGACGTGTAAAGGGCCTCAAAGAAAGGTTGCGTGGAGACTGCCGTCGGTGAGCCAATGAGGATGAGCGGCCGTAAATGGCCAATCCGTGATTCATTCAGTCGTTCTTGAAATCGCTGTTCCAATGACTGGGTCGATGAAAAACTGCTGTTGATCACCATATCATACGCAGAAGCCTTGGGGAGCCGCGACCTGTAGAATACCCCCAAATTGATGACCTGCGTCGAGGCCTTTGTCGAAGCATTCGTCAATGCCACCTTCAGGCCGATAGGAGTTTCGGCATCTGCTTTAAAGTGACCTGCTATATGATACTCTTCATCTGAGACCAACTGAGCAATCGTGAAAGAGCCTTTATCATCGGTCGGGGCACGGCCGCCAAAAGTACGTTTCAGAAACATGGGAGGAGAACTTTTCGTGTACACATCATACCCATACAGAACTTCCTCATGGGGAACCGGTTTCTTTGTCTGTCGATCCAGGATTTTTCCAGTCACTGTCTTTGTAGGCTTCAGCACAATTTTGCACATCGTGATCCGTCGCGCTCAGCTTGGTGATGGCAGAGAGTGTGCCATCTGGACTCGATGCGTAGACGACTAATGCATGCGGCAACCGCTCCCGCTCCAGTATCCCCTCACGGTTCGTTCGCTGATCAAAGTCGGCGTGAACGGGAACGATCGCCCGATAAGCACCTCAAACTCTCGCATGGGCCACGGGAACAGGCGGGCTACCCGCCAACACCTTGATTTCCAGTTTTTGAAGAACCGGCGACTGATCGTCCCCATTGATTTGCGGAGAAGCTGAGATCCGGGGCGTGCTCAAGAAGAACAGAACCAAGCCAACCAGAACTTTCGACGTAAACAAAGAGAGTCGCCGAAACACGAACAGCTGAGGAATTCTCAAACGTTTCCGCTCCCACGAGGTCGCCATAACCATGATCAAGTATCCTTAAGAGGATCAACGAGGATCAATCGGCTCGGAGCGACAAGCCTCACCGCCTCTCACCTGAGTGGAGCGGTATCCTGACAGAATAACATGCCAGGGCCACTTTGCACGAAAAAACTATCGCCCGAAGTGCCACTACCGGCGGTGTGGCCCAGACGTGGCTAGGCACGTCTGCGTAGTGATAGGCACAAGAAGCTTTCGTGCATCATACGGCGATGCCTGTAGAACCTCCCGGTTGACAACTTGGGTTCTACATGGGACGTAGGGTGCGTGGAGTCCTTGGAAGACACTGGTTTAATTTTGCCAATTCGAATTGGTGCATTGGCATGCACCCTGCAATTGAAGATGTCACGAGTGGTGGTGGGCACTGTATTGTCCGCAGAGCAAACGTTACGGTGCTGGGCAGAAGGAAGGCAGGCAGGAGCCTGCCCTACCTCAGGATCTCGGAAGCTCAGGGACAGTTAGGCGAATAGCTGCGTTACGGGCAGGCCTTTGCCATCTTCGGTGACATAAAATGGTCGACCTTCAATGGAATAAACCGTCTTCGGGCTGATGCCCATGGCCGTCATGATTGTGGCGTGTAAGTCCGTGACTGAGACAGGGTCTTTGATAGCAACCAGCGGGCGTTCGTCAGCCGTCTGGCCATGGACATAGGCTTTTTTCATGCCACCGCCAAACATCAGGACGCTGCTGCCGCCAGTGAAGTGTCGATGCAGGCCGTAATGGGCCATTTCGCTGATATTGTCGCCACGGAAAGCGGCTTGATCCCCTGCGTTTGAGCCAGGTTTTCCTTCCATGAGGGCGTCGCGACTGAACTCGCTGGCGACAATCACCAGCGTGCGATCGAGCATACCTCGTTCATCCAGTTCTTGAACCAGCGTGGCAATCGGGCGATCAATTTCCTGATGCATACGGGCCACGGTTTCATGCCCATTCGCATGCGTATCCCAATGCAGAAATGGAACATACTCGGTCGTGACTTCCACGAACCGTGCACCATTTTCAATGAGTCGGCGAGCCAACAGGCAACCTCGGCCAAAGCGACCGGTATTATACTTTTCCTGAACCTCTTTCGGTTCGAGCGTGATATCAAACGCCTCCCGCTCTTTGGAACTCAGCAGACGGTAGGCGTTATCGAGGCTGCGAAGCATCGATTGCTGCTGATAATCGCTGAGTTGATCGCGGTGAGGATTTTTATCGATCAACTGCCGGTAAAGCCGCTCGCGATTGGCAAATCGCGCGTTGGTCATCCCCTGAGGCGGCTTGACCGATTGAGCCGCTTCTTCAGGGAACGGGAGGTTCATCGGCCCGAACTCACTGCCAAAAAATCCCGCCGTCGTGAATGCCTTGAGTTCTTCGCTTTCACCAACACCTTCCAGTCTCTGCCCGATATTGATGAAGGCGGGCATGACGGGATTGCGCGGCCCAAGCACCTTGGCCATCCATGAACCTAAATGCGGGCAGGCCACCGTCTGGGGAGGGACATAGCCCGTGTGCCAGTGATACTGATGGCGGCTATGGAGAATGCTCCCCAGATCGGGTTGGACAGCACTGCGAATGAGCGTCCCGCGATGGAGAATCTGCGCGATGTTTTCCAGCCCTTCGCAAATCTGCACACCATCAATCGAGGTATCGATCGCAGGGAAAGTGCTGAGCATCTCCGCAACGGCCAGCCCCTTTTCGAAAGGGCGGTAGCGTTTGGGGTCAAAGGTGTCGGGAGCCGCCATACCGCCGGCCATCCACAGCAGAATGCAGGCATCGGCCGTCGGTTTCGGATGGACCAGCGGCTCATCAGAATTGGCTCGCACGACTCGTGGTTCACCCGTGGCCATGGCAGCCAGACCGGCCATCGTCAAGGCTTTGACAAAATCCCGTCGGAGAATCGACCGCGGCGTTGAAGGATCAATCTCAAAAGCCATTTATCCATCTTTCGTATGGTGCGATCTCGAAGGGAAACCGTTGCCTTCCTAAGAGATTGATTTCAAGTCATTGGAAATCGTGGGATCAATTCACATAGAAAAATTCAGGTTGCATCAGAATCGCCCAGAGCAGGTCGGCCACGTTCTCTCGGGTGGGTTCGTCACCCAGAGCCGCCACAGTGGTTGCCAATTCTGTTTCTGTCGGCGGCCGGGAAAGTGCGTAGCAGTAGACCCAATTGACCAGTTCAGGTGTCGTGGCAAAATCTTTCTCCAGGAGTGACTTGGCTCCTTGATCCAGAGCCGTTGCCAGTGTTTCTCCGTTCGAGAGATCGATCGCCTCCAGCGTTGTGAGTTCGTTCGGCCTCATGGAAACAATCTGATCTCGATTCGGGCGTCCCAGCGAACGCATCAGAAAATCACTTTTCACCAGCGAGCTGCGGACCATGTGGTCATGATCAAAATTGAGTTCAACGAGACGGTTGATGGCTGGCTGCAACGTACGCTGTGTCCAGACGTCGAGCGCCGGAACTTTGACGGCTGGCTTCCAGTCAGTCGGCTGCTCAGCGTATTTCCCTTTGGCATCTGGAAGATTCCGGCTCCATTCCCATGCAGGGGAACTGCCAAAATGCTTCAGTCTGCCATCTTTCTGAACGATCTGCACTTCGACAAATAAGCCGGCGGGGTTATTGCCTGCCCCCGCGTTTTTCCCCACGACCAGCAGCTCGTTCGGTTGATTGGTTTTGAGGGCAGAGGTGAGTGAATAGCCGCCGAGAATCTCCCAGTTTTTGCCCTCGCCCAGCTTCTTGCCGTTCAAATACATGGTGTATTCGTTATCGCAGGAAATGATCACCGCTGCTTTGTGAGGCATTTCGAGCAAGTCGATGGTCGTGCGGAAGGCAAGCGTTTCGTTGGCTGGTGGAGATTTGCCATCCAGCGCAGAGTCTCCCCAGATCCATTCGGCGGACATGGCCTGGGCTGTGGCCTCCAGCAGAGCAGGATCGAGTTTGCCCCTTACGACGTTGGCATCGGGTTTTCTGGGAGCAGTGCCGGTGAGCTGCCAGACGGCATCCACGAATTGCTCGGCAGAAAGGCGCCTGGCTCGTGGGCCACGGAAGCTCGCCTGCAGCGATTCTTCGGCAACGGATTCGGTTTTTGCCTGGTAAATTTCCGAGGTGGCAATGAACTCCAGAGTTTGCTTGAGATCGTATTGATGCTCCTGCAGATGGTTGGCCAGATAATCGAGCAGGTCAGCGTTCTCGGGCTCACTCTGCATGGCATCGAGAGGGTGAACAATGCCACGGCCCATCAGGCGATGCCATAAACGATTGACGATCGTCCGCGTGAAGCGCCCGTTTTCCGGATGCGTCATGAGGCTGGCCAGTTGTTTCAGCCGTTCATCACGCGGTGCGGCAGGGTCGACTTGCCCAAGTTCCGGAAAAGGCCAGTAGGCCTTCGCCATGCGGCCTGTGGGCTTGTCGCAGCGATGGATCTCCAGAGGTCTTGTGGAGTAAATGGCCGCCAGGCCATAGGCCTCATCCAGTTTCCAGCGATCAACGAAGCTGTCGTGGCAGGAAGCACATTTCAAGTTGATGCCCAGGAATGACTGGCCCACGCTTTGAGCAAATTGAATCTCGACGGTCTGACCCGCACTCACTGTTCCACGCCAGGTAATCCCATCAATGTAACCACGGCTTTCCACAGAGGGTGGTGCAATGAGTTCGCTGGCCAATTGATCGTAGGGCAGGTTGTTGAGGAGGGATTCATAGAGCCACCGGCTGATCTGTTTGCGTCCCCCCGTAATAAAACCGGTGCCGCTGTAATCATTGCGCAGTAAGTCGTTCCAGAAGCTGAGCCAATGCTCGGTGTAATCGACATCTCGATTCAATAACGATTGAATCAGCCGCGTCCGCTTGTCTGGATGATGATCAGCCATAAACGCGGCATATTCTTCCGGCGTCGGCAGCAAGCCAATCAGATCGAGTGAGGCACGGCGGAGAAACTCACCATCGGAAATCGCGGCTGGGCGCTCGATCTGCCTGCTGTCAAATGCAGCATCAACCAGACGATCAATAGGATGAGCCCGGCCATTCACAATAGGGGGCAATTCCACCTTTCGTGGCTTTAGAGGAGGTTCATAAGCAGGCTTGGTGAAGGCGAAACCAGGTTCCCACGGAGCCTTCTCCTTGATCCACTGGCGGAGCAGAGCCGCTTCTTCTTTGGTGAGCCCCGGACCTTTCGGAGGCATGCGGACATCGGCGTCGTCCGTCGTGACCACATGGAGCATCAAGCTTTGATCCGGCTGTGCGAAGTCGACGATTCGACCGTTTTCGCTACCTTGAAGAAACGACGCCTGATCATTGAGTGAAAGGCCACCGCTGATTTTTGTCCCGGAATGACATTCAATGCAGTGTTTGCGGAGCATCGGCACGATCTGATGGGCAAAGTCAACCTCAGCAAACGCAGACGTCGATGCACAGCAGAGCCAGACGGTGAGTGCGAGGCAGACCCAACTCAACCCGCGTACCGGCGGAACGCCATTTCCAGGCATGAGGAGAGTGACAGTTTTCCGAACAGGATGGTGCGACATCGGATGGATGAACTCGGCAGGCATGTTATGTCGCGACAATCAAGACTTTGTGCTGGTCGCACAAAACTTCAATGTCGGATCGACTTTCGTGATAGGAGCCCATTCACTGTAACTGTGATGATGTGGGAATCCAAGAGGCAAGCCACGCAGGGTGATTTAGGGCCTTGCGCAACCCACCATCCCCGCCCCAAAAAAAACGAGCCCCAAGCATAAGCGACGGACACTCGAAAAAGATCCCAACGAGCCGGAAGTGTAAGCGACGGCATTCATCATTCACCCGCGCTGAGTCCGCTATGCGGACCATCTCCCACCACTCACGACATCTTGAACTGTAGGGTGCATGAAGTTCCGACGTAATGCACCATCCTCCCGCGATGAAATTCCCCCGCAGGGCCACTAAGATCCTGACAAAAAATCGCTTTGCTGCTGAAGAGTTTAGACTGACTTTCTCATCAGTATGCGATAGCAGAGGGCTGCGAGTGCCAGGTGGTTTCAGGCGTGGATGATCTGCTGATCGCGGTCGTAGCGAATGCGGAATCGGCCAAGGCCGCCCAGCCAACTGATGGTACGTTCCACCACCCATCGAACCTTTCCCAGTCCACTTCCATGAGCAGTGTTTCTGCGCCGAATGTGGCGGATGATGCCGCGACCCTGGAGTGCCTGTTTTCCGGCGATTGACTGGGCTGGGGCCACTGTCCGCTCCGCCTCCAAAGGCCCGGAATTGCGTGGAATCGACGATGACAACTTCAAGATTCAACCCCTGTTTCCGGTGAAGTTGTTCCAGAATGCTGGCATGCATTCGCTGCCAGATTCCCAGTTCTTCCCAATGAGCCAGTCGTGTCCGAGCGGTCTCACCAGAGCAGCCCATGCCTGCTGGCAGATTGCACCGACCGCAGCGGGTGGTGAGCACGAACCAGATGACTCGGAGAACAGTTTCATGCGAAATTGGCGGCCTGCCACCTCCCGAAAGATTACTGGAGGGCGTCCCGGCGGGCATTGCTCGGGAAGCGTGTTCATGACAGACTGACAAATCACATCCGGCAAATGAGTATCCATGATCGGCTCCAGAAGGAGTTGAAGGTCGTACTTCCACATCCCGGCGCAAATCCCGTGCCATTTGCCGGGTGCTTTGGATATTTATTTTTTGTCGGGTTGTAGGACACTCTACAGCCCAGGCATTTGCCGGGCAATGCCCTGCAGTGATTGGCGCAACAGCTCGAGAAATCGATGGCATTTTTATGGGTGGAACTGCACTCCCCCGAGTGACTTGCAGATATGATATAATCACATTGAGGTTCGAGTGGACGCCAGTTGCGTCCTCTAGAGAACACGCGTAAAGGACGAATCATGAACTGGAAATTCATAACCACAGTTTGTGTGGCTCTATCCTGCTCCATATTCCTGAATAGACCACAGGTAGCTTCGGAATCAGTGAATAGTCGAGATCCGTCGATAGTGTCAGACTTCGCCAATTGTGCAAGCCAAGACGAGGCAATCATGCTTTTGCGATTATCTTACCAGAAGGGAGTAAAGTATAGCGACATTCTCGATGTTGTTGGTACTGGAAATAGCAAATATGACTCTGCGGTAGTACAAGCTGTTAGTGGTGCAATGACCCGCGAATCGTCTTCGCGGAAAACAAAATCTGATGGCGAAGCGGTGGACTGGGAGCTTGCGAAGGCACTTTCAGATGTTTCATCAAAGAACACGAGTCTTTCAAAGCTGCTCATTTCGGCACAACGAGGTAGCTTTCGGAAGACTACTATTCCAGATAGGGAAAAGGTCGAAGTATTGAGAAACTATCCTGATCGCGTTTACCGAGACTTGTTTGTACGTCTTAGGATGTCGACTTCACATAAAGTCTATTCGACAATTGTTTTTCGAGAGATGTTTGGCATAAATGACGATTCAATCCACCGTTGTATTTGCGAACATAACATAGATGGCGCATGGCATCTGCTTGAAAAATGGCTGTGGGAGAATGGTCCATTTATTGTTTATGTGGAAGAGTCTGATTCTTTTGTGGTGGATGTTGCTGCCAAAACTGCGAGACGCCCAGTTCCATTTTGTTTTTGAACATCATTTTGCATAGACAATATTTACGAGAGCCTTCCCCGGTGCGGCAGGAGCGATCTGCCAGCCATCGCCTGATTCGTAACAGGGCTTGTTGGTCACAATCACCAGACTGCGGCCCCTGCAAACTGTAAAGATAAGCCGTTAGGAGGAGCTCCCGACAGCAATGATATCTGCAATAAAATCCTAGGCCGCATGGACATTCGATCTTGCAGGTGATGAGTTGGTTATGCGAGGATAACACCACTCAAGGAGGAGGGGGATTATGCGCAAGCGACACGCACTTTCTGATGAGCTTTGGAAGCCATCGAACCACTTTGCCCCGGCAAAGCTGGCGATCCCGGTCGTACGGCGGCCGACAATCGACTCTTTGTCGAAGGTGTGATTTTCGTACTCAAAACCGGGATTTCCTGGGCCGATCTCTCCGAGTAATTTGGTTTACATAACTCGGTTTGGAGGCGGTACGACCGCTGGTGCGAGAGAGGGACATGACAGAAGATTCCCCAGACTCTGCAAGATCCAGAACTGGAGGAAGTCCAAATCGACTCAACCACGGTCAAAGTTCATCCCGTTGCTGCGACGGGGCGCCGTCAGGCCGGGGAAAAAAAGTCGAGGCCGATGAGCGCCGCTGCCTGGGACGCAGTCCTCTTCATGGCAAGACCAGTGGATTAACGACGAAAGTTCACGCCGCTGTGGATGGTCGAGGCCGCCTTCTCAAGTTGATACTGACTCCCGGCCATGCAGGCGATGCCCCTGTAGGAGAAAAGCTGCTGGAAGGTCTTTGCGCGAATCATGTCTTGGCAGACGCAGCCTACGACAGCGACGCGATCCGGCTACGTGTAAAGCGGATGTGGGCGCAGGCCTGCATCAAACCGAAGGGGAACCGGAAGGTGAAGAAACGTTGTGTCAAGGAGCGCTACCGGCACCGCAATATCATTGAACGTTTTTTTGGGGCTTTGAAGCGATTTCGCAGGGTGGCCACACGTTATGAAAAGAAGTCCATAAACTTCGCAGGCTTCCTCTGGCTCGCATCGCTGTTAACCAAGCCATTCTGAATGTCCATAGACCCTAGACTGGGAAAATCTTTCAAGCAGTACTTTTGTCGAAAATGGCATCAAGAAAATGTGCCCTACAAAAGGTTGTGAAGGGACATACCAAGTATGTGGCCGATGTGTTCATGACCACTTTATTGGAAATATAATGTATGGTTTGTGGATAAAACCTCATGATTATACGTATGCCACAGCGTTTTCTGCCGGGGAAACAGCACAACTTGTCGGTCCAACCAGAGAACAAGGGCTTGACAAGACATGGGATCGGGCTGGTTACGTCCTGGGGTTTGAAGTTTATGCCACTATTTTTGACATGTCTATGACCGCTTCAAAAGACACGCTTTGCTCAATACTCAAAGCAGAGGCTGGGAGTGATGTATGGTACGAGATGGCAAACGAGACTGGCCGCGATCTATCTCACTGCAAAAAGTGCCCTGCAGGTTTGGATGGAGGCGCGGCGGCCTGGTTAAGGAAAAACTAGAACGGCACGGAACTATCTGCATTCTAATGTGTTTGTGCCTTTCTACCTAAGGTACGTCAAATCCGTCGATAACTAACTTCACGCCCCTGTTGGTGCCTACAATGAGAAATGTCTGCATTGCTCTTGTTTTTGTGACGGCTATCATAGCCTTCGGTGTGTACCTCCACCGATCCATCAATCCGGTTGATACCAACAAGCTTGTTATGATATTGCAGGATGATACAATTCATGGTCCTCGCTCACCTGCGAGAATTGCGTTGTTCGGTAAAAATCACTGGTTTCAAGAACTTAGCACACACGGAAGTATAGGGCCAAAAGCATCGAGCAGGGTTTATGTTTACGATATTAGACATGCTTGGTTTGATGGAGATATCAGAGTTACGTCGGAGTCTGGTGAGAAGTTGGCGTTAGTGTCAATTAAGCCAAGATCGCGATTTGGCCCCACGCTTGTAATAATCGTTAAGGAGGGTAACGAAGCCTTTGGTGGTTGGAACGAAATTCCAGGGATGTTTGAATTGAGACCACTGTTGACTGATGCCGACAGGCCTGACAAATCGTGAGTTACGGCATATGACTGAATGGCACAGGTTGCTCGTCTTCGAGCTACCTGTGTGACAGCGGCACGAGAGTTTTCCGCTTGATTGAAACTACCTCTCTCATGCGCTGCTGAAACATAGACTCCGCCTGTACCCAGTTCAAACCAACGCCGAATTTCTTCCTGACCCATCCCCATCCCTTCAACCCCGGCCGTCATTCCTGGCGGCCGGTTTCTTTTCCCCTCCCCGTTCCCTTTCGTTCTTCACAATTCCCTCCCCCATCCACCTCGAACCAAACCCATCCCTAACCGCAACCGCGTCTCTTTCATCCCTTCCTGCACCCCTTTCCCGAAAGCCCCTCCCATGACCACACGAACTGTCGATACCCCCAACCCCGCCACACCCTCCGCCAGCTTCCCCCTGGTCCCCCTTCTAAAACCCGCCTCCGGCAACCTCACCCTCACCGCCACCGTTTACCGTGATTCCGGCGACGAAACCTCGACATTCGTCACGACCGGGTGGCTGGAGTCAAACGTCTTTGTTTGCCCCGAGGTCACGAACGTGGATTGTTCATGGCGAACATGTCGAAAGTCCGTCAAGCGTGTGCCGGATGCTTTTGCGCTGTGGATTTCGTTTGACCGCGGGGCGGATGACGACATCCGACCTTTGCTACCCCGGTAAAGACCACGCCCTTCCCGCACTGTTTTGATTAGCAGGGCGCCCGGGGCGTGCCACCTGTCGGCGCAATGAGACGGGAAGAAGACCCCCACCCTGCCTTCTCCCACGCAGACGTGGGCGAGGGTTCCAGAGGGGCATGCGCGTGGCGCGGCCTCTTGTCGTTGTGGCTTTGCACAACGACCTGTGTAAGCAAGCTGGGCACGAGTTGGCCGGGCCACCCTTGGGTCACAGATTTGCGAAATACATAGCGCAGGGCCGTTAGCATGGCACGCAGCCCGTGATTACAGGCTGCACTGCGTGACATTGCCACCGATCGTTACTTGGCCATTACTCGCTATTTAGCCACCAATGAAGAGGCGAGGCTGATCTGTGGCTCGAGATTGCGTTCCCAGTCGGTCTGTGGGCGAAGGACAGTGCGGACGAGAGCAGGCAACGTTCGCTTGATGGCCACGGGCTTTCTCTGGAACGAAACCTCACTTTGGGCAATAAACCGCTCATCAAGCTGCAGGGCCTTGGCAGCCGGTTTTTCCGTTGGCGAGATCGGCGTGAAATCAATCGGTGCAGGAACCTTCATCGAACTGTCGTTTGAACCTGGCTTGGTCGCGTCAGGACTGGCTGCATCAGGCTGAGCAGCATCCGCCGGGGCCTCGACCTTATTGGACTTGGCGGGATTCTTCCCGGTCTTGTCGCCCGCTGCATCGGCTGGGGTTGCCGCAGGTGTTTCGTAACTGGGTCGGAAGGAACCCCCAAACTCCGTCGAGCCACCAGCAGGTTCTGTCGTCGGTGCAGGCCTTCTCATCGGCGGCATCGGGGTTGCCGAGTTATCGAGGGGAGCGGAACTTGCGCCACTACCGGCTGGCGTATTCGATCGGCTGGGCGTGAACGGTTCCCTGCCCATGGGGTCAATCATCGGGTCTCGCCCGGCAGGAAGTGAGCTTCGGCCGGGAGAGGATGGATTGATGGGATTGGTGGTCGCGGGTGCATCGAACATCGGTGCTTCGCTCCCTGTGTTCCGCGGAGTAAATCCGTCGCGTTCAGGGGTTGTTCGAGGAGGTGTCGATTCACGCGGTGTGACCGGTGTGATTTCCGGCTCGTCGAAGGTATTGCGTGGTGGCGGTGTATAGGGATTTCGCGAAGGAATCGGCTCAAAGGTCTCTGGTGGATTATTGCGTGGAGTCGTTGTGGGATTACTGCGCGGAGGTGTGGGTTCTGCGATGGGTGTCGGCGTTCCGGAAGGAGCCATATTCGTCATGCAGTTTCCATTCGCACAGTTACCACCTGTGCAGGCAGTCCCACAACTGCCGCTCCCACACGGATTACATCCACAGGGGTTGCAGGAGTCGCACGAAGAGACGGCGTAGCTGGCGGTCTGACAACTGTTACAGGAGTTCCCCGTCCATGCGTAGCCACTGGTAACAACCGAGCTTTGCCCGCTCGCAACAGTGCTTTGGCCGGCAGGAAAGTAATAGGTCGCCCAGCCGCCACCCGTGGGAGTGGAATAGTAGCTGGGGGCATAGCTGGTGCGATAGTTCGCGTAGAATTCACCGGCAAGGAGAGGGCTGGCTGTGCTGCCAAAGCTGGCGGCAAATGCCAACAGCCAAGCCATGGTGCTGCTCGAGAGCTTGAAATACGTCTTCATGGTGCGATCCCGGATCTGGAAATCGCGAACGGCAAAGGGGTGCGTCCTCCCGATTCCATGACGCAAGCCGCCTGTCGGTAACTCCTACCAACGCCCCAGACTCCGCTGAGACCGCAATTTTCGAATCTCCGTTCTAGCGTGGTGCTGCTGGCTCTGTCAACGAGGGGGGATCGGTCAGGATTGAGGAAATGACCTTCTGGTGGGGATCATGCGGACTTTCTGTGACAGAATCCGGGTTTTCATCCAAAGAGGGTAGAGCCTCGAACTCGCGACGTGCCGCAAAATAATAGATTAAGCCAATGGCCGAAATCGCCACCTGGATCACGCGGCTGGTAATCGCCATCAGCAGTCCATTACCGGCTGCACGGGCAACGGCAGCAGCATCATTCGGATCGACCGTCAGCGAGTAAAACGCTTTGATCGCTCCTTCCAGTGCGCCCATCCCTCCCGGTGTCGGAATCAGTACACCAAAGACTTCCGCAGCGGGGATAAATCGTAAGTGAGCGACAAGATCCGGGATGGGATCATTCCCGCGAATGGTTTCTGCACACAGGTAAAAGGAAAACAGCATGAAAAGATGCCCGAAAATGCTGATTCCGATACAGGCGACAATGATCGAAGTCCGGTCTTTGTAGAGCGTCGCTGCCTGAAACAACTGATGGGCCAGCTTGCCACCCACCGGAAAGCGGCTGAAAAGTCGATCCCAGTGATAGCGATGAAGAAAAGGAGATTGAATCACCACCAGGCCAAGAATCCCGGCACCGGCTGCCACCCACGTTAACGTCATGATGAGTTGTAACTGGGCGTTGAAGGGCAACGTGGTCGGCAGAAGTGCTGCAGCAGCACCCACGATGACCAGTGCCACCAGGCCCAGAACACGGTCATAGATCACAGAAGCTGCCGCTGCCGCCCGACGTTCAGGATGCCCTTTGGCAAGAATCATCCCCTTGATGAGATCGCCACCCACGGCACCCGGCCCAATGTAGTTGCACATGAGCCCTAATGACCCCAGACGAAACGCTTCTTTGAGTGTCATCGGGAGATCCACAGCTCGCACCAGCAGGTACCAGCGGAAGAACGTCAGGATGACACCGATTAAACAGGTGGCAAAAGCCAGTGCGAAGAAATCCCAGCGAATTTGCCGTTCACTCAGGTTCGCCAGATTCTTCCAGTTGGAAGAAACCAGCCATGACATGAGAGCCGCAGCCAGGAGCCACTTCAGCCAGAACCAATTAGATTTGAACCACTGGATGGGCAGATAAGACAGAACACTCACTGGCGAACTCCTGCCAGTTGATGCACCTGTAACCATTCACTTCGAGTGACAGGTTGAATTGATAATCTCATGCCACGTTTCATCACCAGCATACTGGCTGTCTTGGTATGGGAGGCCAGTTGATCGCGAGTGACGACGGCAGGAAACTTCTGCTTCAGTTGGACATCGACGCCAATCCAGCGGGGAGCATCGGGCGGGCTTTTGGCATCGTAATATTTGCTGTCGGGGTTGAATTGCGTCGGATCGGCGTAACCGGCCCGCACCACCTGCATGGTTCCCACAATTCCCAGCGGCTCTTCCCGGCTGTGGTAAAAGAAGACCAGATCGCCTGTCTGCACATCATCACGCAGAAAATTTCTCGCCTGATAATTCCGGACGCCATCCCACAGGGCTGTCTGCCCGGGAGACGCCGCCAGATCATCAATCGAAAATGCGCTGGGCTCAGATTTAAAGAGCCAGTAGCGAACCGGATCTGCCATAACGTGGCTCATCGATGAATTAGAAACGAAAACAAAGGAAATGGCCTGCAGGTCTCACTTCCATGACGAGCAGTGAAGGTAGCTTGAGTACGAATCTGTGAAAAGACTTTCAACGAAAAGTCTGGCCAGCCAGAGCGAGAATTTCTTCTTTAAGGTGGCTCTTTGTGCCTCTGGAACCCTCGCCCACGTCTGCGTGGGAAAGGGCAGGGTGAGGGTCTTTCCGGTATTTTATTATGATAACGGATGGCACGCCCCACTCTGTGCCATGCTTGCAGTTCTGGGCAAGCATGCCTGACAGCACCAACGAAAAAGGGCGACCATGAAATATGGACGCCCTCTGAATAGATGAGTATTCGTGGATTACCACAATGCACCTGAGGAATTGCACAGATGCGGCTGGTCGATCCGTGAACAATTACGCAGGATTCTTGCCTGGGAGTTCACCAGCCTTAATGAGATCGCCAAAGGTCTTGCCTTCTGTAGAGCTCTTCTCGGATTCGACCTTCTTCAAAGCGGCCTTGATTGCCTCGGTGTCCTTCACGTTGGTAGCTCCGAGAGCTGTGGTCATCGCTTTTCCGTAGTCGTTTTTGTTCTTTTTGCTCTCACCGAAGTGGCAGACCATGCACTTCGATTCGGCTGCCTTATCGGCCAGATTGGCATACGTTTCCTTGAAAGCGGCAAGGTAGGGCGGGCGAGCTTCAGCCGAATTGCCGGAGACCAAAGCGGCGATTGCGGTACAGCAGGCTAGCGAAATCCAAGTCAAACGCATTGATGCTTTCCTCTCGTACGAATTTCCCGGGCATGGGGGCAGGAGTGAAAACCAGGAACACCTGATCTCCACCGAACGCGGAAACAACTCTTGCCGCATCTCACGGCACAGGCATTAGACGGGCTGACACCCGCTGTGTCAATTCCCTCTTCAAAACATTACAGCAGATCCCATACCATTGTGATCTCATGATATGATGGGCCGTGATCAGGTGGCCGCCTCCATTCGCATGAAAGCCGCCTGCCGTCACAATGACCCGCAATGTCCTCGATTTGATGTCGCCAATTCGTCTCCCTGAATATCCGAATCACCTGGCTATCCCAAACACCCGGCAATCATTCAGCCCACACGGGCCTCAACCATTCCCCTTTGTAAATTCAACAACTCATTTTTCAGAAATCTGCCGATCGGCCCGTCTCTCAGCGTCCATAAATCAGAACACCGCAACATACCGTATGAGACAAAAGTGATCGCATGCCCGCCCAGAGCTGCTGTCCATTTCACAAAACTTGCACCCAAGGCAGGCCCGGCCAACTCCTACCCAACTTGCCTACACGGGTCGTTGTGTTCGACACAACGACAAGAAGCCGCGTCATGCGCATGCCCCTCTGGAAACTCTTTTCCGCTACTTTCACGTCTTGATTTGACTTCGTGCGATACTTTCTGCAACTCACCACAATTTGACTCTGAATTTCCTTCGTGTTCTTCGTGCCCTTCGTGGTGAACCAATCAGCTAAAAGTGACCTCACGCGAAGTGGGCGAGTTCACCAGGAAGATCTCCATGATTAACCACTGACGCGAATTTGCTCCCCCATTTCCTTCAGTTGATCTTGCCAGCATACCCCTCTGGAACCCTCGCCCCGTCTGCCGGGACAGCGCAGGGTGAGGGCCTTTTCCGCTACTTTCACGTCTTGATTTGACTTCGTGCGATACTTTCTGCAACTCACCACAATTTGACTCTGAATTTCCTTCGTGTTCTTCGTGCCCTTCGTGGTGAACCAATCAGCTAAAAGTGACCTCACGCGAAGCCGGCGAGTTCACCAGGAAGATCTCCATGATTAACCACTGACGCGAATATGCTCCCTCATTCCCATCAGTTGATCTTGCCAGCATCCCCTCTGGAACCTTCGCCGTCTGCCGGGACAGCGCCGGGTGAGGGTCTTTTCTACTTCTTTACACAGTGTTGATTTACACAGTGTTGATTTGCGCAGTGTTGACCAAGGTTTTGCCCGATTGGGTGGGAGAGATCGGTTCTTTTCATCTGCCCCCAGTTCGAGAATGCCACCCGCACGCACGCATCCGCGGCATTAGTCCCCACTTTCAAGCATGTATGCTTTTAACAATCAGAGCCTAATAACCTGGGGGCAGATAAGGACGTTTGACCCCAGCCACGCGGTCCACCGGCTCCCTACGCCTTGGTCTGAACTAACTCTGTCTGCAACTGGGCAATCGTGGTCATCTCGGAGAGGATGGCACAGGCAGCATCGAGCATAGGCATCAGCAGCAAAGCTCCTGTCCCTTCACCCAGTCGCATCTGCCAATTGAGAAAAGGATCAAGCTGCAAAAACTCAAGTGCAATGGCATGACCTGGTTCTGTCGAACAATGAGCGGCAATCCAGTTGCGACGACTCTCCGGCCAGAGAACTTCGGCCATAAGAGCCGCTGCAGTGGCAATAAATCCATCGAGAATCACAACCAGTCCCAGTTGTGTCGACTCGGCAAAAAAGCCTGCCAGAGCTGCCAGTTCGACACCAGCCACTTCGGCAAGCTGTTTCCGAAGTTGACCCGTCCCATGCTGTCGCGCCCGCTCGACAGCCTGAGTGACGACTTGAGTTTTTCTCTGAAGTGTTTCGTCGTCAGCGCCGGCTCCGCGACCCACCACAAGTGCTCCACTTTCGTCACAAATCAGGCTCGTAATGCAAGTGGCGGAAGTGGTGTTGCCAATCCCCATTTCACCACCGGCCACAACTCGAAAACCTTGAGCGGCCACTTCCCTCGCAATCTTTCGTCCTGCGGTCAGTCCCTGTTCGAGTTCATCGACAGTCATCGCCGGTTGTCGAGCCAGGTTGCGCGCCCCAGGCAGCATCCAGAAATCTCGACGCACTGCGGACGAACCTCGATTTGGCAAAACTCCTCCACGAAAGGAGCCGACATCAAACACTTCCAGAGAGGTCGTTGTCGCCATGGCCAGAGCGCTCGAAGCGGCTTTCCCCTGGGCGATGGTATCGAGCATGATTTGCGTGATCTCGCCGGGCCAGGCGGTCACACCTTCGGAGATCACAGCGTGGTCTCCGCCGAACACAACAAGTTTGCGTGGCAAAGAGACGGGTCGCAATGTCTGCTGAATGCGGCAGAGTTCGCAGGCAAGATCTTCGAGTCGGCCCAAACTTCCCGGCGGTTTGGCCAGACTGGCAAGATGCTCACGAATCGCCAGATTCGTGAGCGGTTGAGGCTGATGATCTTGCGACAATTCCTAGACTTCCGTCGTACGGCGCGAATTGTTCCAGCCAGCCACGACAGACTCAGCGAAATGCCAGCCACCAAAGAGGACAGTGGTGAAGAGCAGATCACTCATGACCGAATTCTGGAAGTAAGGTATCGCCAGAATGTAGTTCTCCAGGAACCCTTCTCGTGTATGCGGATAATAGGCCCACCAGTTCGCCAGATTCGTAATCAGAAAGAACTGGATGGAACCTGCTAAAGCGGCACCCGCGAGCACCAACGGGTTGGAATGTCCACCGACCCAGCGGCCAATCAGCACATTGATAAGAAAGCAGCCGTAGACCACAGGGACCAGAGCGTGGAAGCCGATGAAGGCATCCGAGATGGTGAGAATCGCGATGGGAATCAGGAGTGCAAACCACCTTTGAGTCAGAAACGCACCACTGAAGAGGGCGACTGCTCCCACGGGTGAAAAGTTAGGCGGATGTGGGATAAACCGGGCCAGAATGGCCAGCAAGACCAGTGCACACATCGCAATGAGACGGACTTGCTGTGACGACTCAGATTTCACCACCGATTGATGATCGCTCATAACTTCCACCAGCATTCAGGACGAGGGCACAACCAAGTCTCGTGCAGGTGGTCGATCGAAGCGCAAAGAGAGTCATACTTGAGATCCCTGTATTGCAAACAGTCGGATCAAAAGATCTGACTCCAGCAATGGGGAACTCTCAAGATGTTGACTTCAACTCACTCCGATCAGCAGCCTGTGTCCGAGACACCGATCAGCAAAGTTCTGGCAGGTCTTCTGACTGACAGCATGAGGATCTGTTCGTCTTCCCACCCCGGAGTGATCATCCGTGGGCAGTGACATTATGAACAGATCAATAGCTGATCACAGCAGCGGCCCTGTGTCGGAATTTCGCCGACTTCCCTCTTACCTCTTCGAAAACCTCACGGGATGTGTCTCATCTCATGAGGTTTCCTCGGAACCGGAACCTGATACGCCGGAGAGTAACGATCTGCCGGCGCGGATGCCACTGTCTCGTTCCTGAATCAGTTTTTCGCCATGATCCGCAGGTTTTCCGATTTCTTCAGCCCATAAAAGCCTCACGTTTCTCCGGGCCAATTCGGCCTGCAAGAGCCAGGCAAACTTTTCAGCCTGAGTAAGATGTTGGACTCTCTCCGATCATGACGACCCAGGGGACGACTCTCGTAAAGTGCTGCGACAAATGCCGAAAGCAACACGGATGAATGTCGTAGCGAATCAACCTTCCTGAGAAGTTCAGCGGAAGATTCGCAGTGAATCGTCAAGCGGTTGTTCGACCTGACAAGCGTTATGCATGGATCAATCAGGCACTCGCAGATTTTCATTTGGGTGTGAATTCGGCCACCCCGGAAGAAGAGACTGCACACTGCATACGCAGGCGGTGCCCCTGAAAACTTTCCAGCGTCACGTTTCAGTCAATCACACCCCGCCTGATGCCTTCAAACGACTTTCAATCATGTGAAGTTCACGAGACGAGCGGTGGCAGCAACCCTGTGTGATGCCACATCTGCTTTTCGCAGGGAATGGCTGGCCCATGATTTCGACCCTGTATGCTCGCTACTACAAACACATGTTGTGGTTCGTTGCGCTCACATTGCCCCTGTTCTGGTATCAGGCCGAATCGATCAAGTCGAATAACGATATCGAAACCTGGATGCCCCGGGATACCGGCGTCCGCCAGATCTACGAACAGTTCAAGCTCGACTTCGGTGCTGAAGAAGTCATTCTGATCGGTGCCAGCGCCAAAGAACTTTCGAACGATGCGATTGAAGCACTGGCGGGTCGATTAGAGCGTTTGCCAGGCATTCGCTCCTGCTGGACGCCGGGACGACTGGCTTATCGCATGGAAGCTTTGGGAGTGTCTCCCGAAGAGGCTCATGCCCGGCTCGAAGGCTTATTGACCAACCCTGATAAAGATATGGTCGGGCTCTCGGCGGTCCTTTCCGAAGCCGGGACAAAAGACCGCGCGGGCACAGTGGCCCAGGTTCGCGAAGTTCTTAAGTATTGCCAGCTCAATTCGGCACATGTGGCACTCACGGGGGCTCCTGTCATTGTGACCGAGCTGGATACTCTCGGTAATGCGAAATCTGGCCGTAAGTTCTTTGCGATTACGTTAGCGATCTGCCTGGGGTTACTTTACTTCTCGCTGAGGCATTGGAATTTGTCTCTGGGAATTCTGGGAGTCACCTTATGGGGGATTTTCCTGACTCAGTCGATCATCGCCTGGTGTGGCGGCGAGATGAACTTTATTCTCGGTTCACTCTCCGTCCTCGTGATGATCTTTACGCTGTCGATTGCAGTGCACTTCGTGAGCTACTACAGCGATGCAGTTGCCTCGGGTGAGCCTAAGCCACTCGACCATGCCTTTAAGGCCTCGTTTAACCCATGCTTTCTCTCGACTCTGACCACATTGCTGGGCCTGGTTTCGCTAAATGTCAGCAGTATTCTGCCTGTGGCGCAATTCGGCTATGCAGCAGCGACTGGTGCTGTGGTCGCGATGGTTGTCGGCCTGGGGCTGACACCGGCTCTCCTGATGGTCTGGCCGGACTGTGCTGTGAAATCGTTTCGCATCCATCACGTCGATTTCAACTGGTGGGGGCACTTCGTCAATCGGCATCGACATGGCATTCTGGCAGTCGCAACCGTCATGCTGTGTGTCGCGATGGTCGGGATTGTCCGTCTGCGGCCCGATGTCGATCCGGTAGACTTCCTGCCCCGGGACAGCCAGGTGCTGGTCGATCTCGGACGCGTGGAAAAGAAGCTGACCAACGTCGATTCGATTGAAGGGGTGGTCGACTTTACCGGGAAAAATCTCACCTTCGTCGATCAACTGCAGATTGTCCGAGAGCTGGAAGCCGTCCTGCGGCAACAGCCAGGTGTGCGCCATGTGTTGAGTCTGGCGACATTCTTCCCCAATGAACTTCCAGATGGAGCTCTCGCGACAGCCCGGATGTTTTCCACAGCGCGCAGCTATCAGGGTGAAGACGGCCTGATTGCTGCTGACCAGCAATTGTGGCGAGTTTCGATTCGAGTGGAAGACAATGCGATTGCCGGCGGAGGTGCCGACCGTGTGCTGCATAGCATTCAACAGAAGACGGCGAGCTTTCCTGTTCATTTCACGGGGATGACTCCACTATTGGATAGTGCCCAGAAAGAGATCTTTAATGGCTTCTGGGAAAGCTTTACCGCAGCCGTCCTGACCATCAGCCTGGTCTTCCTGATCTCGCTGCGATCCTTTGTCGGCACCCTGATTGCGATGGTGCCGAATATTGTCCCCATCTGGCTGGTCTTCGGCTCGGTGGGCTTTTTCGGGATGCCGGTCGATATTGGTATGATGATGACAGGGAGTATTGCCCTGGGCATTTCGGTCGATTGTACGTTCCACTTTATGGTGCAGTACAACCAGGCGGTTAAGCTCGGAGCGACTCCTTCTGAAGCCGTACGCTCTGCCCTGCAGCATTCCGGCGAACCGATGCTCGATTCGACGTTGATTTCAAGCACAGGGATGCTGGCACTCTGCCTGAGCAGCTTTGCACCGACCGCTCGCTTTGGCTGTCTCATGTCGGCCCAGATGATAGCTTCGATTCTGGGGGAACTGGTCTTTCTCCCAGCCCTTCTCTGCTGCCTGCCAGAAAAACGCCAGGCAACGACGACTTCTCTGGCGGCAGAAGAGTCATCAGAGAACTCCACGCCCCCCGCCGACGCAGCACACGATGAGATCGAGCCGCAGATCCATCGCCTCCCGGCACCACACATCGGGCACATCAGCCGAGGAGCAAAAGCCCCACGCCGCGCCGACAGCTCGTTCCTGAACTAGCGGGGATATATCAATTCCCGTAGGGTCCGCTATGCGGACCATAACCCGCTGCTATATCGTATACGGCGAGTAGACAGTATTATCCCGTAGTATTAACCCGTAGGGTGGGTTAAGGCTTTGCGCAACCCACCATCTTCTATAAAAATATTCCAAGCGAAGCATAGGGCAGGCTCCCGCCTGCCACCCCACAACCCAACCCGCTATCCCCACCCCAAAAAACGAGCCGGAAGCGTAAGCGACGGAATGATCATTATTTCTCACAGGGCCCCCTATGCGAACCATAACCCGCTACCCTGTAGAACATAGACCGTAGGGAATCCCAGTAGGGTGCATGAAGTCCGATGCAATGCACCATCTTCCTGCTGTATTCTACACATCTGTCCAAGCGTAGGGCAGGCTCCCGCCTGCCAACCCACAACCCACCCCCAAAAAACGAGCCGGAAGCGTAAGCGACGGACACTCAAAAAAAACGATCACTCACCCCCATCTCGCATCGTCATAAATAGAACCAGAGATCCTCCAAGTCGCTCCCGCCATTTCAACGTGTGCCACTGCTGGCTCGTCCAGCAGTGCTCCTCCCAAAAACATCAAACACCTACCGATATTAAACCCCAGAAATCGAACCCACTCCCCCGCCAGTAGGGCAGACTCCCGCCTGCCCCCCCACAACCCAACCCACCACCCCCACCCCAAAAAAACGAGCCGGAAGCGTAAGCGACGGAATGATCATTATTTCTCGCAGGGCCCGCTAAGCGGACCAGCGGAATATGGCCCGCACAGCAGACCCTACGATGCTCAAACCATTCCCGAGTGAAAGACGCCGTGCCTTAGTTCTTGAAAAATTGATCTGCAGCGACTTGATCTTCTGATGTCGGCGCGGAACGATTCTCGGCAGTACCTTTTCCATCCCTCTGAAGCCATCGAGTTGGCACCATCTCCACAGACAGGGACTGATCGGGAACATTTCCGTTTCATTTCTTTGCAGAGCTAGTACAGCTTTCGAGGTGAGTGATGCCCTTATTATCTTTCGTGATCGCTCGATTGAATCCAATCGGCTCGTCTGGTCATACAATCCAGAGGTCATGCTTCTGGGGTTGGCGACTCTCTTTACTTGCCATGCTGTCGCTGATCACCGGCTCAGTTCTGGCGGCTGACCCTCTCCCGGAAGCGAAATATCTTCCGGAAAAATCAGTCGCCATTGCGTCAATCAAAGTCAGTCAGCTCTATCACTGGAAACCAGTACAACTTGCGAAAGAACTCGGAGCCTTCGATGAGGCTGATTTCGGTCCACTTCCATTCACGATCGAAGATTTCAGCAAGATTGATCGGATTGTCGTCGCCCTCGATCAGAACTTCATTAATGCGATCGCGAACGATTTCGGATTGGAAACGCCCCTCAGCGGAGCGGCAACTCAATATGCACCGGATCCACATAATAATCTTTTGAATATTAGCCTTGCAGCACATAACTACCATGAGCAAAACGGCCGATTTCCCCGCGCCAATGGCGATGGAGAAGGTCGCCAGACAGGTTTAAGCTGGCGGGTGCACCTCCTTCCTTATCTGGATGAAAACACGCTCTATAAACAATTCCGGCTGAACGAACCCTGGGATAGCGAACATAATAAAAAGCTGATCTCCAAGATGCCGCATTTCTACAAGTCGCCTGGTGTCAAAGTGACTGGTAAGACTTCGATCCATGTGATCACCGGCCCTGGAACTATCTTCCCAGACGATGCAAAGCGTGGCACAGCCATGGGTGATATCAGCGATGGAACCGCCAATACGATCATGGCCGTTCAAGCTGATCCATCGACAGCGGTCGAATGGACAAAGCCGGGTGGGTTGCCGTTCGATCCCAAAAATCCGAAAGGATCGCTCGGCCCAATTCCCGAAGCTGGTCTCTATATAGTATTGGCAGATGCCAGCGTTAAGAAACTTTCTGCAAAGGTATCCGGGAAGGATCTAGCCGCTTTCATCACGCCTTCGGGAGGCGAACCTGTTGATATGGAGGTTTTCGGCAAATCTCGGCCAAATTTTCGGTTACTGCCAACGGTCGTCATAAGTCCAACGGTCGTCATCAATCTTAAAGAACCGTTTGAGATGTCCCGAATCGAGGCGTTTTTCGACGAAAAGCTGACTGTTGGAAGGCATACTATCTACTGTACCCGTGGAGTCGGCTTATGGCCTACCACGCCCTATGCTCCCACCACATTTGTACTAGGGTCGATTGCGGATCTGGAGGCGAGGCTGAAGGGGAACACTATCACCACCATCAAGCCATCCCCTCTGGTGGCGCAATTGGATCCGGGTGCCGATTTCTCCATGGTGGTCAGCCTGCAGGCTCAGAAACCGCTGCTCAAGCAACTGGTAGGACAGATGCAACAACTGCAGGAGTTACTCGATTATCAGGTGCTCACGCAGAGCTTGCGACTTACGAATCTTAACCCCGGAGACAAGATCCTCGTATCGACCGGAACCTGTGTGAGCGCTAAAGTGGCTGCTACGAAAGCTGCCGAATTGAAAAATCAGATGCAGCTTGTCCAGACTCTTCTCCCGGCATTGGCAACCGATATCCCCAATGCGGATGATCAGAAAATGCTGACCAGTCTGGCCAAAGGACTGAAAGTGGAACAGGTCGGCAATAAAATCACGACGTCACTGGTGGCTCCTCAAGGGATCGAAAGACTGCCCGACTACTTCGATCCAGCGATTCGGCAGGCGGTTGCCGCTGCCAACGCCACAAAACAGCGAAATCATCTCAAACAGATTGGTTTAGCATTTCACATTTCACATGATAACTTTGGTTTCTTTCCTTCTTCGTCTCGAACTACTAATCCAGATGATTCTAAAGCCTTGAGCTGGCGTGTCCATATCCTGCCCTTCGTAGGCGAACATGAACTCTATAATCAGTTCCATCTCAATGAGCCCTGGGATAGTCCGCACAATCTCAAACTGGCTGAGAAAATGCCCATCGTTTATAAGACACCCGGTGTGACCGAAGCCAACAAGACCTCAGTGCACTTGTTGGAAGGAGCGGGACTGCCCTTTGATGCAGCGAATGCACCCCGTCTTCGAGACTTTACTGATGGTCTTTCCAATACGGTGATTGTCGTTCAGGCTGGCGCGGATAAAGCCGACATCTGGACGAAACCCGGCGGATTACCCATCGACCCCGAGGAACCCCTGAAATCACTGGGGCAGATCAGCGAGAAAGGGATTCTTGCTCTGAATGGTGATGGTTCGCTGCGAATGATTCCCGCTTCCGTCGATACCAAAACACTGCTCAACCTCTTAAGACACAACGACGGCAAATAGCCGTTCCGCTCAGAAAAGCCGCCAACAACTCAACGATTGGCAACGCCGCAGGCTTAAAGGACAGGGGCTTTCACAAAGTCCTGAATCCAGTCTCCTGCTGGACAGCCCGTGACTTCGGCAAAAACGGCTTGACGAAAATACTACAACTTTAGTATTTTCCGCCCGCGAACTGGCTTTTGGCCATTTTGCTCATGACCTTATCAGGAAAGGATTCCTCATCAGGACATTACGCCCCAGCCGCTGCTGCATTCCCGCGTCAGAACGCTCTGGGCTGTCAGGACGCACTGGGCTGACCATTCTTGAGCTGCTGGTCACTAGCGGAATTCTCTCCGTGTTAACCGCACTGCTCTTACCAGCCGTGATGGCAGTGCGGGAGTCTGCCCGGCGCATGGAATGTACAAGTCATCTTCGTCAGATCGGGCTGGGGCTGCATCAATACCACGAGACATATGCCTGTCTTCCTCCCGCCTGGCTGACAGACTCTCGTGGAAAAACGGCTTATGGCTGGGCGGCTGCCCTATTGCCATTTGTCGAGCAGCAGGCCACATCCGTAGTCATCCAGCGGCAGGTCGGATTGAGCGATGCCGCCAATGAGCAGGCCCGATCGATCGTGCTACCGCTCTTGACCTGCCCTTCAGACGTGGCACCACCGGTCTTTGAGCTCTATGAACCTGGAACTCTCACACCTTTTCTCATATTGCCCCACGCCAGTTATCTCGGCGTTTATGGAACTTCTGAAGCGGATGAAATTCATCCCACACCACCTGGAGACGGTACCTTTATCAACGGACGCCCTGTCCGCTTATCTGAGTTAACCCGTGGCCTGAGCCAAGTGATGATCGTCGGTGAGCGCTCTGTTTCTATGTTTGATACGACATGGATTGGTTTTGATCGCCGCGATGAAGATGCGGAATGCCGGATTTTGGGAAGTGCTCTGCAACAGCCCAATTGCCAGACCTGTGATGAATGTGAGTTCAGCAGCCGCCATGCAGGGCTAAGTCACTTTCTGTTCGGAGACGGTCACGTCCGCGGCCTCTCGAATTCGATTGATCAGGCGGTTTATCAGCAAATGGCGCGACGTTTCGAGTAAGTAGCTCCTCCATACGCATCGCAACTTGAAATAGCGAGTTGAAGATCGCAAACACATGCTTGCCCAAAGCTGCAAGCATGGCACACAGATCGCAATTTCTCATTGGAATTCGAATAACGTATTTAGAAGTACTCACCTGTTGGCTTCGGGCAATATAGATACGAATCAACAGGCGGGGAGCGGAGACTTTATGACTGTCTATCTGACGCGCGGTGAAATGGAGATTATGGATATCGTCTGGGATCGCGGGCAGGCCAGCGTCCAGGATGTCTGTGATTCACTGCATCGCCCTTTGGCATATACGACAGTGATGACTGTCCTGAAGACACTGGAGTTAAAGCGTGGGGCTTTAAGGAAGGTCAAGGTCGGCCGGGCCTTCGTTTATGAGCCAATCGTCTCCAGAGAAGAAGTCTGCCAGACGATGCTGGGCCAACTCCAACAGCAGCTTTCCAAATTGTCTGTCAAATCATTGGTTCTCAATTTAATTCAGAATGAAAAAGTTTCGACAGAAGACCTGGCTGAGATTAAAAAGGCCATCTCCAGGCTGGAAAAGAGATCATGAACTCAGCCCAATTTCTGGAATTTCTCGTCTCGCTTTCCATTCAGGCCACAGTACTTGTCGGTATTACTGACTGGCTTTGTCGTGTTTCCCGGTGGCCGCAGGCACAATATAAACTCTGGAGTTATTGTCATCTCCTGCTTCTATTGCTCACTGGTTGTGGTCTGCTACTCCCCCATTTGCGTGTGCTGACGAACCCCTGGCAGATCATGAGCCCGGAAGCCTTGCAGCAACTGGTCTCTGTTGAACAATCACTGGGTCAACTGGCTCTCGTCATCTGGGCGACAGGAATACTGCTATCGCTGATCATGCTCGCCTCGGAGTGGATCACAGTGGCCAGGTTTCTCAAGTCGTGCCGGCCGGCGACAGAGAGCGAAGTGAAGCTGGTCTTTAACGACCAGAGCAGCCACCTGACCAGCACATTCCTGCAACCGAATGCTTCGATTCAACTGTTGATCAGCCAGCGTTTCAACAGCCCGTTCTGCTATCAATGGCATGCACCAGTTCTCGTAATGCCAGAATACTTACTGAGCCTGCCTCAAGACGAAATCACTTTCATCGCCCGCCACGAACTCTCCCATTTACGCAGTGGTCATCCGCTGCAGTTATTTATTGAGCGCCTGGTCATGACCTTATTCTGGTTTCATCCGGCGATCTGGTGGGCTTCTCGCCAATCAATGCTGGCTCGCGAATATGCCTGCGATGATGCGGCCATTTCTGCCCGGTATGAAGTTGTGGGATATCTCAAAACCTTACTCGCTGTGGCAGAACGGGGATTTCATAAAGAACCAGAAGGATCGGCTCTATACTTCGGCAGCGGTAGCAGCATGATGGCGCTGCGGGGGCGAAGAATACTGGCCCGCTTTGAGTCGACAGCAGATTGGTCGCCGCCAGATCAACGGGCCAGGTGGTGGCCGTTCCATCTGATGACAGCCATGGCCATGATCACGTGGTCTTTCTGGTTGCCCGTCGATGCACTGGCTTCATCACGAATGGCATGGTCTCCGTGGCCTGGATGGTCAGCCGCTGTTCTGCGGACGATTGATATCTCCGCCCGGGATTATGAACCCTACGACCGATCGACTCGCCTGCATGAACTGTCGCTGGAGTCCAGCCAGCCTCAGGCTTCGTCGCGATCCCCTTATTAATAACTCTGACCCTTAAAAACACTTCTTCGTTCACGGAATTACTAGAAGCTTAGTAGAGACAACAATACGACCCCGTACCTGGCAATGGATCTGCCCGATGAGAACACTGGAAACGACAAACATTCCCTTCCAAGCCCTTCCCGATATTGGCCATGTGGCCAGTGAATACCTGACAGTCGGCGACTTCGAGCGACGACGTCGCCCCTTGACGATTGTTTTCGGTCTCTTCGCCATGACGGCCTTATTCGCCACGGGAAGTGCCTGGCCGCTACATGGTGTCATGCGCGAACTTTTCTTCTTCATCGGGATCTGTATGGCCGCTATTGGTATGCTGGGTCGTACCTGGAGTAATCTGTTCATTTCGGGATACAAGACGAGAGTCCTGATTCAGTCCGGCCCCTACTCGATCTGCCGCAATCCTCTCTATTTCTTCAGCGCGATTGGTATGATCGGCATTGGTCTGTGCTCGGAGACAATCCTGCTTCCACTGATGATGCTCCTCTTTTTCTCGCTGTATTACCCTTGGATTATCAGTTGCGAAGAGAAGCGACTCTCGGCTGCACATCACGAGGATTACCAGGAGTATTGCCGGCGCGTTCCCGCATTCTGGCCCAGGCTTTCCACCTATGAGGAACCACAATCCTATACAATGATCCCGCGGGTCATGAGAAAGAATATTGTCGACACCTTCTGGTTTGTCGCACTGGCGGCAATCGTACATATCGTTGCCGATCTTCATGAAACCCACGCCTTGCCTGAATTTTTCACGTTCTGGTAAACGCGACTTGAAAGATGAGTGATTCACTAAAGAAGGCAGGCCGGAACCTGCCTTGCTTTTTTAAATAAATGGAAAATGGTGAACGGCGCGCAACAGGGTCTGGTACTATGAGAGGGTGTCGTCGAGTGAGTGGCTTTGCGGAAATCGCCAGCGGCACCCTCAAAAGGACTTTTTGAGGCCTGAGATCGCTGTGAAGCCAAAAGCTGCCGAGATCTTGAAAAGTCTGCGAGAACTGGTTGAGCGTCTGGGGCCGGAGATCTCTCTGCAGCGGTTTACGCGCGAGACGGGGATTTCGACCACCAAAGTCTTCGCGCACTGGCAATCGTGGAGCCATCTGAAACGCTATGCCGGTCTGAAGCCCCGCGCTCCGATGCCGAAAATTTACACCGATGAGGAGTTGCTGCGCGAGATGAATCGCGTCTGTTGTGAAATCAACCATTATCCGACGTGTTCTGAATTTGACCGCTTGGCACGAGTGAAATGGCAGACTCTGGAACGTCGCTTTGGGCTGAAAGACGAGGTCATCAAGGCTTATCGCAAATGGCTGCATCCTCATCAGGCGGGGATGTCGAAGCCTATGCCGGAAGAGATAGAGGAGAACACAAAGGAATCGCGAGTTGAGATTCCAGAATTTCTGCGGGGTTGTCCCCTGGATCATGAGCCGACGATGATCCCGGGATTATTTTTTCCGGTGTTCACCTCTCCGACCGCAGGTAAAGAGCAGCCGGGGCGCGCTTTGCAGGGTCTATTTCCAAACGGTGCGCTGATATTGGCAGTTCCTGAAAATCAACGAACCAGGCCCGAGCCTGTGGATCAAAGCCAGCCACCAGTGGATCGTCAGCCGCGACGAGGTGGCTACAGTCGCGGGGAGTCTTTCCTGACTCCCGAGGAGCGCCAGCAGTTGCTCAAGCTGCTGAGAGAGCATGAGTCCAAGAAGGCCATTGAAGACTGAATGGCGGATTTATAGTAATATGTAATGTAGTAATGTAGGGCAGGCTCCCGCCTGCCTTCCTGACGCCCAGCACCGTAGGCTCCGCTGTGCGGACCATCTTCCGTGCAACACCACAAGCAACATCGTCAAAAGTAGTGTGCATGCCAATGCACCAATTCGCGCAGCGGGGTGGCACTGCTGGGCAAGCCAGTAGAGGGCTCCTGCCTCGGTTACCAAAAGTCTCTAATCAAGAGCGTTAGTCGTGGAGTGAAAAATGGCAGGCACAATTCATATTACTGAAAAAGATATTTGGATATCTGGATCAGTCGCATTTCACATAATCGTCGAATTCACATGGCAACGACTTAACAATTCCGAACAAGGGATTCTTGAGGAAGCATATTCGCCATTGCGACAGGGTTTTGAATTCATTGCACTCGACGAGCTTGACAAAGATCGTTTTGAAGCATTCTACCGAAATTGTTCATCAGCGTTCGAGGGATTCAAGGAGAATCGCAGTACTACGGACTTACCAGATGAATTGTTTGATGGAGTAGTCGAGTGCTGGGAAGAGTTTCTTGGCGCCTTGAAGAAAGATGATCGTTTCGATCATTAGTCGTATTGTTTCGCAGGGTGGCTTCGGTTGAAATACTGTGTTCTATCGTGGTAGTGACTCTGCAGGAGGGCATTTGCAGAGGTGTTCTTCGGGTAACGAACCTCGTCTGTTTCCGGCACGAAGGTCGATCAGGACGAGCAACCTGTGACCCCCAGCGGGTTATGGTTCGCACAGCGGACCCTACTGAATGCCCGTCCCTGACGCTTCCGGCTCGCTGGTAGGGCCCATGGGCTCAATTCACAGTGGGTTGATGAATTTCCTGGCGATTTTTGCGATAGTTCAAATCGTGAGAAAGAGGCCCTGGCTGCTGCCGCCAGGGCGGAGTGGTGCAGCGAATCCAGGTTCAGCCTTCAAATGGAGTCATTGACGATGCGGCGATCACATGCTGGTGGTGGGAACTGTATTCGACGCGTCTGGCTCAAATGGTGCCTGGTGCTGGGTGTGCTGGCGGGGTGCAGCGAATTCGGGTTGAGGGTGGTCCGGGGACAGGAGATCCAATTGGATAACGTCGGCAGTGATCTGATAATCGAAGATGTGGTGCTGGGTGTGCATGGCGGCACGGGCGTTGACAAAAAGGACATGACTCCCGAGCTGGAGAAAAAGATTCGAGCCGGGCTGAAGGCCGCTCTGGAAGCAGGAGCCAAACGGCTGAAAGAGCCCAACGCACTCCCTCTGGATGGCGTGGAAGCCGCGATTCGAGTGCTGGAGGATGACCCGCACTTCAATGCCGGTCGAGGGGCGGTCTTTACTCACGAAGGTCGTAATGAACTTGATGCTTCGATTATGGAGGGGACGACCAAGCGAGCCGGAGCCGTCGCCAGTGTGACGATTGTGCGGAATCCGATCTCCGCTGCTCGGGCCGTGATGGAAAAATCAAAGCATGTGATGATGATTGGCCGGGGTGCGGAAGTCTTTTCGACACAGCAGGGCCTGGAGATTGTCGATCCTGCCTACTTCTGGACAGAGAGCCGGTGGAAAGACATCAGCCGGGTGTGGGCTGAAGAAAAGAAAAACGGCGGCAAAGCGGATCTCGAGCCCAAGTCGAGCACCTATTTTGGAACAGTCGGGGCGGTGGCTCGCAACAGCCAGGGTCAGTTAGCGGCGGGAACATCGACCGGCGGAATGACCAACAAAATGTTCGGCCGCGTGGGAGATTCGCCGATCATTGGTGCGGGGACATACGCCGAGGATGGCGCTGCAGCGGTTTCCTGCACCGGTCATGGAGAATTTTTTATTCGCTATGGAGTCTCGAAAGAGATCGTTTCGCAGATCAAGTATCGCGGTCTCAACGTGCAGCAGGCGGCTCAGGAAGTGATCAATCGCCAGTTGAAGGCAGCAGGCGGAGAAGGTGCGGCCATTGTGCTCAACAGTCAGGGTCAATGGACAACCTCTCGCAATTGCGAGGGCCTGTATCGCGGCTGGATCAATTCCAAGGGTGAGATCTTCACACGCCTGTACGAGGAATAACGGACTGGGAATAACGGACTGGAAAGTGAGAAGTCGGCTCACATTCAGCACGTTGCATGGCTTTCTGACTGTCGGGAAAGCTGTATGGATCGTACGAGGATGGATTTGAAGAATTGGCCATTGCGTGAGAATTCACGAATTGAACTTGGCCATCTTCAGGTTTAGACTTCAAGAGATCGTTACATCTGGATGAACCACAGTTATTGAACGCGATTTTCCGGGCAGTGGAATCCTCGATTGAGATCACACTTGAGATCACAATCGAGAACTCTGAGCCAGCGGATGGCTTTCACCTGTTGACCTGCACTTGATTGACCCGGAAGGCGTTCTAGAAGGAACAGCAATGCTCCGTCTGATGATTGATCGACTGTCGCAAACATCGTTGTGTGGTCGTTGCCGGGATTGGGGGCCATCATTGCCACTGGTGGTTCTGGCCACGTGTGTGAGTGTACTGGCTCCCGAATCGTTGTATGCCCAGGCGACCAAGCCAGCCGCCGCAGTGAGCCGGTTTGAAGACAAGACGCTGGTGACCAAGGACGGAATCCCGCTGAAAATTTCTTACTTTGCAGGCAAGAAAGGGAAAGACACACCCGTCGTGATCCTGCTGCACGGGAAGAAAGGTTCACGGCAGAATTTCAACAGCTCGCTCGCACCCTTTCTGAACGATGCGGGTTATGCCGTCGTCACGGTTGACTTGCGCGGGCATGGTGAGACTCCCTTGGTTCCTGGGCCAGCCGTGGCCCCAGGAGCCACCAAGAACAATGCACCTCAACTCAAGCCGCGCGATTACCAGGCCATGATTCCCGGCGATCTCGAAGCCGTGAAGAAGTTTCTGTACGACGAGCACATGGCCGAAAAGTTGAATATGAGCAAGCTGGCCATTCTCGGTGCCGATTTTTCGACAGCGATTGCCACAGCTTATACGGAACTTGACTGGTCGAAAATTCCCTGGGATGATGCCCCGACTGTCGCAGCGAGAACACCTCGCGGGCAGGATGTCCGGGCCCTCGTGCTCCTCTCTCCGGAAGGCTCCATTCAGGGGATGAATACGGCACAGTCGGAAACAGCCGTACGAATTCTGGGCTTGCCGGTCTTGATTGGTGTCGGCTCCAAAGATACCGCTGATAAAGGTGCTGCCAAAAAGCTGGCTGAAAAGCTGAATCCTGATAAGAAGGATCACATTTATCTGGAAACCTATGAAGGTGGGCTGCGAGGAACTGGACTTTTGGGGCGAAAGCTCAAGACAGAAGACCATATTCTGGCCTTTCTGGATAAATACGTGGGAAAATCGACGATCGAGTGGCGGGATCGTCGTTCACGCCTCGAGCGGTAAACAGGGGGCGATGAATCGGGAGCGATAAATGACGCACTGGCTGGAAAGACGCTGGAGTCGAGCTGCTTGCCTCGCTGGTGCGATCGTTTTCGTCGCTGCGGGAAGCTTGGGGGCTTCCCTCCTGCTGAAAGACTCCCCGGCGTCTCTCCCGGCACCAGCACAGATCTCAGAAACTGAGACGCACTTTTCTCCTGGACGACGAGTTGCCAGAAAACCGAGGACGACCGTTCTCTGTGAACAGGAAGTTCTGCAAGGCCAGCCAGTGGTTCCCCAGGAAGCGGTTGTAAAGGCGGTAGAGGCCGGCAATCGACCTGTTGTGGCGGATGATGAGCCGGTTTTTATTAACGACGAAGAGTTCTCGCGGAACTTCGAGCGTAAGGCGATCTTGCTGGCGAAGGCGGGCCAGTGTCTCTCTTCGCGGGATATGAAAAAACAGCTCGAGCGGCGGCAGGTCACACTCGAATTGCCACCGCCTCGAACGACCGTCCTTTCGCCCGAAGAAGTCTACCGGCTGGCCGCTCCCTCCACACTGCTGATTGGCAGCTTACAGCAGACTCGCACACAGCCACCCCGCTTTCATTATGTCAGCAATGCCACCGCCTGGGTGCTGGCTGCTGACGGTGTGATTGTGACCAACTATCATGTGTTCGATACGACCGAGCTGGAATGCTTTGCAGTCATGACCCTGCAGGGTGAGGTCTATCCGGTGACGGAAATTCTCGCAGCCGATCGCCGGGCCGATGTGGCGATTGCCCGGATCACTGCGAAAGATCTGACGCCCATTCCTTTAGGGAAATCGGCTGCCGTCGGTGCCTGGGTGGGAGCACTAACGCATCCGGGATCCGCCCATTTCATGTTCACACAAGGTTATGTCACGCGTTATCAGCAGATTGGCAGCCGCAAAAATGAGCGACCTGAAAAATGGATGTCAGTCAGTGCCGACTACGCGATTGGATCAAGCGGCGGGCCCATTCTGGATCGATATGGCAACGTCGTCGGCATGGCCTCGATGACAGAGCCCGTCGAGTTCGATACGGATGAGAGAGCCGATATCGGCTCGACCTTGCAGATGATCTTGAAACTCACGGTACCGCAAATTGAAATCCGGCGACTGGTCGTCGCACCATAAGGTCTGTGCGAGGCGATTCTCTGGCTCTCGCGAAGAGACGAAAGCCACAAAGAAATCCACGAATCTGTAGAAGGTCAACCGGAAGGTTCAATAGTCGTAGGGCAGGCTCCCGCCTGCCTTACTCTTACACCCCAAAACCTTCAACCGGCTCGATGGATGGATTCATTTGATTGTGGCATATCCAACTGATCGCCTAAACTTACCGGGTGAAAGGAAGCTTCGAAAATGATTGTTTCGAAGATGCGACTCATCCTCACGATCATGATCTTCACATGGCCATCTGGCCTCTTCTCACAAACACACCAACCTTCATTAGATGATCTTATTACGATCGTTCACGGCAAAGATTCCATCAAAAGTGCTGAAGCAGTGACTGCGATTGGCAAACGACGACCGGCTTCAGAATTAGCCATCCGGACGCTGATCGATTCCCTGAATGATGACCGTCGGGCAGTTCACATTCCCAATCATGTATTCATCATATTTCCCGTAGAGACTGTTGGTTCTAAAGCGGCGGATGCCCTTGCCGACATTGGAAAGCCTGCCGTTTCGCAAATTTGTGAATTCATTAATAAGAGCCCCAATACAAACGGTCGCAAACGCGCAATTCTTGCACTTTCAAAGATGGAAAGCGACGCGAGTGCATCGCTGCCTACGTTGACACGACTGCTGGCTGATCCTCAGGACGAAATCCGCTTGCAGGCCGTCATGGCCATTGTCTCTATACAGAAGGATTCTCATTCCCTGTCAAAAATCCTCGGAACCGTTCTTTCCGATGAATCGCCCGAGGTGCGTGCGGCTGCCATACAAGCCGTAGGCGCACTTGGTGAAGCAGGTTCTCCGAATATACCTCGACTGATCGAGCTGCTTGACGATACAGACGATCGCTCGCACTTCTATACACCCGATATGACGGGAACTCGCCCCATACGATACGATGCCGCTATTGCTCTGGCATTTATGGGGAAAAAAGCCGAGGTGGCCCTCGTTCAACTTAAAGAGATTATGAACCGGGATCCCGACCCTATAGTGCGTGTTGCGGCGGCATTTGCGATCGCCAGAATGAGCGATGCACCTGACGATGCAGTGGGAGCTTTGATCAGCGCCATTCAACACGATGAACATGGATCTGATGTTGTTAGTGATGCGTTGATATGGCTTGGTAAACTTGGGGCACGAGCAAAAGTGGCAATACCAGAGTTAGAACATGCCCTCGAACATCCCGATGTTTTGGTTCGCATTCATGCGTTAGAGGCGATCGTGGCGATTTCACCGGAGACCGCTGAGTCGCGATTACTCAAGATGTTCAGGGATGAGGACGCGCTGGTGCGTGCTTCCGTAATCGAAAATCTGGGATCACTCGGAAAAGCAACTCCCGAAGTCATGAGTGTGTATATTGCTGCTTTGCAGGATAGCGATACCGTTGGGAGTACGGAGTTACGCCACGCGGCCGCAATTGCACTTGGGAGGCTTCAAGAAAAGGCTGTCGCTGCGATTCCGCATTTGAACCGATTGGCTGAGCAAGACAAAAGTGAATGGGTCAGAAGTGCTGCCATAGATGCACTTCAACAGATATCATCAGGACAGACGGAAATCGACTGATAGCAAGGGCGAACTGAAGTCGTGAGTGAAATGATTTTTCTGTCTCGTCGAGTACAACAGCCTGGTTAAGTGTGTCTGCCAGGATCAGGAGCTTTAAATCTTGTTGAATACCTTCCGGATGGCCGTTGTGGTTGTTGTGGCGGGATTTGGTGTGGCAGCGCCGTTGATCGCCCAGGGAGCTGACTCTATTTACAATGCGGAGACCCGCACGCTGAGTATCAGGACGGCTACCAATCGGCGCTTTCAATATGTCTTTAACAAAGGGGGTGCCATTTGTGGACTTTACGATGTTGACATCGCACCCGAGACCAATCTGGTGGGAGATTCGTTCCAGGGAGAGACGACAGATCGTGTGATCCAGTGGACCTATTGGAATTCACGCTATCTGGGTTCGCCTCATGATTCCGGTGACAAGGACGTCAGAGCGAACGTGACGATGGAAGGCTGTTTCCATGGAAAGTTCACCTGCGATGCCCTGGAGTCGCCGAAAACGGGCCACCAGAACGTGCTGACTTTCAGGTCGCAGATCACGCACTGGTTCTATGCGGAACTTGACCGCCATGGGCGTCCCGATTTTGAGACCACTTGCCGCTATGAAGTTCTGGAAGATGGCAGCGTCAAACTGGAACGCACCGTGTTACGCAGACCCTGGGACCTGCGCGACGTGGTTGTGAGAACGTGGGATGGGAAGCAGTGGGACGCGGCGGCGTCAGAAAAGACAGTTCTCGTCGCTGACCATCTCTGGCGAGGCTCGATGACGTCTTATTTCGAGAACTGGATTCCCTTGCGGCGTACCGCCTTGCCCTATCAGCGATCTGCCAGGGGAACGTTCACAGAAGATGGCTATAAGTTCTGGAAGCCGCAGGATCTGGGCGGATGGGCCATGGCCTTCGGTGAGAAGCTGGCAGTGGCTGTCGTCTTCGGCGAAAAAGAGACTGATCAATCACCGCATCAGGTGCAGGTTGTGTTCAACAGGCTCGACCTGCCCCAGCATCAACTCAATATCCTCCTGCCAGGTATTGAGACCGATTGGCCAGACCATGCCACGCTGCGTCAGACATTGATTTTCGTCATGGGCGAACCAACGGAAGTAACCCAACGGGCCAATCGACTGACGTCTCAAGTGCCGTTTCCCAGGATTGAAGTGAAATAGAAACCTGCAAACGACGTTCGTCGAGGTGGCACTGCTGGCTTGCCCAGCAGTGGCGTTCAGAGCGACAGTGTTCCCTACGAATGGATTTCTGCTCTTATCGCTCAGATGCGGTCTATTGTGTACGTGTTGGGGTGATGCGACTTTCCATTCGCAAGCGGGATCGAACATGAAAGGAAAAGCGAATGAGATCAGCGTGTAATACAACCCTGTGCATAATCCTCCTATCTGTTGCAGCCACATATCTGAGCAATAAAGCCCTCTGCGGCAACAAGGAGTTGCCAAATTTTCCAAAGGCAATCGAAGAAGACGATTGGGACACGTTTCCTGACGCAGCCAGCAAGGTACTGTTATCGTCCAGTGTGGATGAATTAAATGATCTTGAAGCGTCTGACGACATCACTGCTCAGTTGTTTGCTCGATGGGAGAAGCTCTGCCGACGTCATGGCAACTCAAGGGATCTCATTGGGTCAGTCTTTGGTGGATCAACATTTTCAGGCTTCGTACAAGGTCGACTTCATTGCGATCTTCCAGATTGGTGGGGCCGCTCTTTCTCGGAAAGGTTAAGTCTTGAAACAGAAGCAGCTGCGGAGAAACTTGCCAAAATCGGGTGGCAGAGAACCGGTCGATTCTTCCATCCACTTGACACCACAGTTGAAAAAGTCGGGCATCAACTCTTCGTTCAAATGAATGGTTTGACTGTGCCGTTGGACTTGAGCGAAGTTAACTCTGTGTCAGGAGATTGTACTCTCGCTGTTGCAAAAGAAGGGCCGAAATGTTTTGTGGCAGTTGCCGGTCAGTGGGGATTTTCCTACAGCATCTTTTGCTTTGATATTGACTCAAAGAAATTGGTATGGCGGCAGGAAGTCTGGTGTAGTTCACTGGCCGGGGCATCTGGCATTCCTGGTATTCACCTTGCCGGGATCAGTGTTTCGGACGGTGTTGTCGCTAGTTATGGTGCGACATGTGGCGCAACATATATTGAGGGATTTGAGATTGCGACGGGATCGCCTCGCTTTCGATTTAGTACGGCATATTTTGATCGCACCGACCCCTGATTCGATATGATGATTAGGCGAGCCGAACTGATTATCGGGCTGTCACCTTATCGGACGGGTGGCACTGCCGGCTTGCCCAGCAGTGGTTTGAGAGATCGTGATGATTAACCCTCAGTATCTTTCCTGATTAATCGACCAATGGAAATAACTGCTGGCACCCAGGATGTAGGTATTGGAGAGATCGTGGGGTCGGTGAAGTGGTTGAGTTGGCTGGAGGATCAGAAGAGCACTCCTGGCCAGCCGGAAGTGGCACCAGCCATTGAGTGGCACTCGGCATTAAGTGGCACCCGACCTTGAATGACACCCGCTCAAGACGTGTTTGTCCAAAGCTCCCGGCATGACCGCAGCTCGCGACCACCTCGTGCCTTTGGAATTAGATCTCTGGCGTATTGAACCATTTTTTAAGGGGTGGTTCGGGGGGGAGTGAAAGTTGTTCCAGAAGCTCAACGGGCGTCGTAGCGACGCGCAAGAGCAGGCGATGTTCCGGACGGACAAAACCCTCGGCGACAAGATGATCGATCTGTCCGATCAGCGGCGTGAAGAACTGCCGTGTGTTCAGAACGGCAATGGGCTTATTGTGCAGGCCCAACTGCTTCCACGTCATGGTCTCCAGCAGTTCTTCGAGCGTGCCATAACCACCGGGGAGGGCGACAAACGCATCCGACAGTTCCATCATCTGACGTTTGCGCGAGTGCATGGAATCGGTCACGAACAACTCAGTGCAGTTGTCTTTCATGACTTCGCGTGTCGCGAGAAATTCGGGAATGATTCCGATGACTTTTCCGCCGGCAGCCATGACGGCATCGGCCATGATTCCCATCACGCCAATCGATCCGCCGCCATACACCAGATTCCAGCCCTGAGTCACCATCAACCGGGCCAGTTCGACAGCGGCATGCTGATAATCGGGATGAAACCCGGAGCTCGATCCACAGTAGATACAGAGATTCGGCATGGCACCTTCTTGATACGTATCCCGGTCGGTCATCCACAACGCTGTTATCGTATTGAAAACATGCTTACGGCTCTGATCTGTCCATAATCCACAACTGCTGGGCAAGGGTGGCCCGGCCAACTCGTGGCCGGGTCGTTGTGGCTTTGCACAACGACAAGAAGCCGCGCCATGCACATGCCCCTCTGCAACCCTCGCCCGTGTCGGCGTGGGAGAGGGACAGGGTAAGGGACTCCTCCCTGTCTCATCCTGCTGTGTGCCATGCTTGCAGCTCTGGGCAAGCATGTCTTCGCGCCGGGTGGCAGGGGTCGGATGTCTTCATCCGGCCCCCGGTCATCACCATCCGCAAGTATGATTGCACCGGCAATGTTCCTTCCCATCATGATGGCCTTGAACATCACTTCTCAACTATCTGGGGGCAAACGAGGACATTTAACCCCAGCCACACGTCAAACAACCATTCGGCAAAGATGTGTGCAATAGACAGCCCAAGGCTGCAAGCATGGCACAGGTCGGCAAAGCATGGCGTTCAACAGGTAGGCGCATAGAGCACCACGATGACATCGAAAGCATATCAGAAGGCGTTACTTGAAGAACCCGCCGATCATTTCGACGAGAGCACCGCTATAGACGGCTGTCTGCCCCTGCGAAGAAATGACGCGCATCAGATCGGCGGCAATCACTGTCCCTGCCACCAGCGTCAGGGTTGATAGCGCCAACAGTGAAAATGTCCCAGCACCCCATTCCTCTTCACGAGGAGTTGGTCGTCGGACACCACCGGCAGTCAGGCCGACGGCACTCGAACCTTCGACCATTTCCGAGTCCATATCGTCTTCGTCGGCATCGGCGAAGACGTTGTCGTCATCATCGTCGGCGTCGTCAAATGTCACGACATCATCGTTCTCGAGTTCGGCGACGGAGCTATCGCTGAGATCTTCGAATTCATCATCGTCGTCGACATTCCGGCTTCCCTTGCGAATGGTAGTCGCCAGATTACCGTCGAGATCTTCGTCGTCATCAAAGAGAAGCACGTCAGCCTCGGTCTGATCGCGACGATTCCCTTTAGAAGGAGCATCGTCATCGAGCATCGGAACTTCGAAGGCTGTCGTCGAGACGGTCTCTTCTTCATCGTCCAGAATCAGCATCGGGGCTGTCTGATCAAGGTCGTCACGCGCGGGAGGGGCCTTGCCAGAATTCTTTGAACTTGAATCGCCAGCCAGCTTGGGGCTGGAATCCATCGCGAGCGTGAACTGCTCGGGCTCAGTTTTGGATTCGAACAAGCGCGAGCTGCTCGAACCGGGTTTCGGTTTCTCCAGGAGAATGCCACTATCGGCAGGACGTCCCAGCTCCATTCCGCTGTCGCCGCCTAACCTTAAGGCACTGTCGCCAGGCAGGAACAGGCTATCGCCGTCATCGTCATCGAGAATTGCCGAACCGCCAAAATCTCGATCCCGCCCTTCGACATCCGAGACCAGTGCGACATCACTATCGCTACCTGGCTTAACAATATCGCGTCCACCCACGAGTCGGACATCACTGTCAGAACCGGGAGATTTCGCGAGCTTGACATCACTATCGGAGAGCGAGAGACGGACATCGCTATCCGAATCGGAGCGGCTCATCAGCTTAACATCGCTGTCTGAACCTGGTTTTGAAGCCAGCCGGACATCGCTATCGGAGGGAGCCGCAGCCAACGAAATTTCGGGATCGGTGCGAACATCACCTTCGTCGAGGGCGAATGAGGGGGCCACCAGCCGCACATCACTGTCAGAACCCGATTCCCCTTTTCTGCGCGGGGGAGTTGGCTCGTTGAAGAGGTTGCCATCCTCGTCGTCAGAGAGCAGGTTCACGTCAGGATCGGAGTCGATTTGACGCCGCCGGAGGGCTTCTTCGATATCTTCGGATCGAAATTTCCAGTTGCCGCGATCGGCGAAGCCTCGCAAATCGCCTTTTTCGCGCATGCGGCCCACATCTTCCGGGCGCATGCCGAGCATTTCTGCTGCTTCTTCGAGGCTCAGATATTTCTTCGCCATTGCGATGTTACCCCAGACAGTTCATCTCGCTGATAAGGACTACAGAATTGGAAGGTCTGTCGCCTGATCGTGTTACTGCGCCTGATCGTTATCTTGCCTCACATCGGCATCTCCTCAGGCAGACCCATTGTTCAGCCGGGAAATTCTCCAGTAAAGTCAGCCAGAATTCGCTTGCGATCCTTATGCCCCGCATACCTGTCGCAATCGCCACATCCTCAGAGGGAGGAAGTGGTGCTGAAATCTCCGGATTGGTGAAAGCAGGCACTATTTTCCGCTGCTGACGGGGCTGCTGACAAGCAGAAATCAGTGTGCGTGCCGATTTCCTGGGAATTGACAGTTGGAATTGACGGAAGACCAGTCAATCCTCGCGGGCCTGGCATGCCCTCAGGCTCCATCGAGTGAACAACGGCCATGGAAGATTCCTTCTTCCGGCTGGAAAGGGATCGTAAAGATCGGAACTGACGAATCTGCCGATTTCGAGCATGGACATCCTGAAAATTGTCCTGAGTTTTTACAATGCTTCAAATTCTTTCATGCTTTGGACTTAGTTTTGCACTGATCGATCTTTCCATTCTTACAAAAATGTGGTATTCCAGCCTCTGAATGCAAAAGCTGCGCATAGGTCATGCGGGCTTTGAGTGCACGATGCACGTTGCGGTAGGGGATGGATCCATGCTGTCCGGTTTCTGGAAATTTGCCGCCCTTTCGGTCGTGGTTGGGGTCTGTTCACTCGTGGTCGTGAACGTTTACGGCCAACTCAACCAGCTCAATCAGTTGAAGCAGCCTCTGGTGCATGCGGGAGAAATCTCCGCTGAGCAAAGCGCCGAGACCTTCCCGGAACTTGATCTGGCTGTCGATGCGTCGCTGCCTCCTGTCCATGAGGCCCATGTTTCGACGAATTCGACCAAGGTCGCCCCGGGTGAGACCGCAAAAGGTCAATCTTCAAGTCGTGGACTCGATTTTCGACTGGCGGCTTATCAGGCCGGTGGAGAGTTCCCCGAAGCCGACCCTACTGCCGATGTGAAACAGCATCCTGTCGTGCGCAGTCAATCGGCCAACGAACCTGTTTCGGGCCCTGCACTGGTCTTGCCTCCACCGACAGTCGCCGAAAAAGACTCAGCGGCAGCCATGCCCACACCTCCTGTCCTCCCCGATCTGGATGCTCAACCACTGACAAGATCCTCAGGTTCGGCACGCACCGCGCAGATCGAACCCACAAAAGAAGCTTCCGGGGTCGCACCTCGTTTATTGGAAATTCCTGATGCCCAGCCGATTCCCATCGGTCAGCCGACGGTTGGTGAGAAGACCCCAGCCAGAAGCAGGATCCAGCAAACCAGCGGCATCCAGAATGGAGAGGCGGATCCCTTTGCTGATGCATTCCCTGCGGACTTACCTCCTTTAAAAAATAGCCCTCCAGCCAGTAGTGGACGGGAACCTGCGACTGCTCAACCCGGTGGTAATCTGCAACCCGGCGACATGCAGCCTTATCGCCGACCATCCATGGCCCCCTCGGCGGCGATCCCTGAGGCAGATCCCTTTGGGCTGGATGCTCCTGCAACTCCTCCCGCTGGCAATAATAGCCGAGATCGTCTGCCATCGCGGAATCCATCGAATCGTGAATTGCCCACCGATTCCGGTCTGCCAGCCAATGGTTCTGGTCGCACAACTCCTCCAACCAGTTTGCCGGTCGATCTCGATGTTGAATTGGGTTTGCCTTCGCAGCTTCCGCCAGCAGGTTCCACGAATGCTCCGGCCACTGGTCGAAATCGGAATGAGCCCGATCGATTACGCCCCGTCGAACCTGCAATTGGCCCAGATCGTGATTTTCCCGGCGATGAAATTCCTCGGACGGTTTTGCCTCCACGCAATTCAGGATCACGCGATCTGGAAAACTCATCGCGAACTCTTCCGGCAGAGAATGATCCCTTTGGTTCTGAGCCCGTGCGGGGACGGTTGCCGCAAGATCCTCGCGGATCGACTCGAGATGATTTCCCGCAAAAGCGTCCTGTGAACGAAGTGGTCGAGCCACCTTTCGATTCCTCAAACCGCCCGGCACGTCCAGCCGTGCTCCCGGAACCTGGAGCAGCGGCCGAACCCACTGCGCGGGCTGTTGAACAGCCGCGGGTTGTCATTGAGAAACAGGCTCCCGCCAGTGCCGTATTGGGCCAGTCGCTGATTTATTCGGTGGTGGTAAAAAATGAAGGAACTGTCGCGGCCCGGCAAGTGATTGTGGAAGATCGAATTCCGAAAGGCACACAACTGACAGGGACTGCTCCTCAAGCCGAGATCAGCGACAAGCGTCTGATCTGGAAGCTCGGGACATTGACGCCCGGCGAGACCCGCACGATTCAAGTCCGTGTGACCCCGGTGGAAGAAGGACAGATTGGCAGTGTGGCACGCGTCAGTTTTGTCTCGGAAGTGGCCGCTGAAATTGTCGTGGCTGCTGCGGAAATCGATCTTCGAAGTGATGTCCCTGCCGAGGTGACACTGGGAAAAACCTTCGAAATGATATTCCGGGTCAAAAATCTCGGTAAAAACACGGCCAAAAATGTCATCGTGCGGGATCTTCTGCCGGAAGGAATTGATCACCCTGCGGGCAAAGATGTCGAGTATCTCGTAGGTGACCTGGCTCCTGGCGAAACTCACGATGTCCTCCTGGAAGTGGTGCCGACTCGTGTAGGTCGATTGAAAAATCAGGTGACCGTGCTCGCTCAGGGCATGCGGCCCATTGAAGCACAGAAGGAAATCGTAGTGCTGGGGAGTGGCCTGGCGATTACCCATCAGGTTCCTTCCCGTGCCATCGTGGGACGCCCGGCCCGCTTTGATAACCTGGTGCAGAATCAGGGGAGTGCGGTCTTGAGAAACATCAAAGTCGTGGAAGAAATTCCAACCGGTTACGACTTTGCAGATGCCAGTGAAGGAGGCGATTTCGATACCACAACTCGCACCGTGAGCTGGGAAATCCGTGAGCTCCCACCCGGGGCCACAAGAACATTGAGCACTCGTTTGACTGCCCGACAGACCGGTGAAGTGGCTGCCACAGTTTCTGCGATCAGTGGTGAAGGTGCGAAAGCGACTGTCAGTGCCACAGCAAAAGCCGAAGGGCTCCCTTCAATCACGATTATTCCGATGAACGATGAGAAGCTGATTGCAGTGGGCGAACGCGTTCACTCTCGGCTCGTCGTCAAGAATCGCGGCACCGCACCGGCTCAAAGTGTCGCACTCGCGATCGACATTCCCCCCGGGCTGAAGCTCATCAGTGTGGATGGCCCCGTGCAGCCGACACAGCAGGGTTCGCGGATCATTTTTCAAATTCCCGGCTCAGTAGCGGCTGGAGCCGAATTACCATTCGAACTCGAGTTGGAAGCCTCTCGCGAAGGGGATAACCCGATTGGCGTGCAGGTGGTGGCTGAGAACATGCTCAGGCCACTCCATCGCGATGACGTGATCCAGGTCATTACCGATCCCGCAGCACCAGTACCAAACACTGCCGGAACCCGAGCCTCCACCCGCCGATAAACGAGCTTCACAAGTTTTACGTGTTTTACGTGTTTTACAAGCTTTACGAGCCGGAAGCGTCAGCGACGGACATTTTCCAATCTCTCTTGAATCTCGTAGGGCAGGCCCCCGCCTGCCAATTACGTGCCGCAAAAAAAGAGTCTTGACCACTTTGACTTCTCTCGCCCTATTGGGCTTACTCTATATTTATATCTGTCTTTACAGAGTCCGCTATAAAGCACTCTTCATGTGCCGTGTGATGAAGGGCATTAATAGTATCTCCCAATGGCCCATCACCACGATCTACTATCGCTTGCTTGAGAAGCACACGAATCATAGCGAACCTTCCGCCCGTCGCGGCTTCCATTGATACGACGGCGCGGTCGTGATAACTCAATACTTTTATTCATTGCATCGAGGCAATGTATAGGAACGTGAGCATGTGCCAGCTTGAGATGGCGGCAACAAATGCTTTTTCGGGGTCGACTGCGTCTGCGCGTGAGTAAGGCAAAGGAACAACAGATGGAGAAGCGGAAGCCTCGACTTCAATTCCGCAATCAAAGCGCCATCGATACGCACGGCTCGACTTCCCGGCCGTAAACGCGGAACTGTCCGATTCCCATGTGATGCAGCGATATCTTCGGCCTTCATGATTATTTCTAACGAACGACCAAGCGCAGCGACCCGGCCCGCGAAACGCCACGATTGCAAACTACGACGCCATGCCGGGCTCGCTGCATCGCATGGTTAGGCAACTGTTGTCTCATCTTAACAACAAATGGAATGGTGTCACTGGCCATATGGGCGCGAAAACCACAACTGAGCCTGCAGCAATCAAAACGGACGTGACAACCGCCACCACGGTGACATTGCGGCGCGTCCAAGTCGAACTCACAGCCCACCAAAGTAACACTCCGAACCCGAGCATCGCCAAGACCGCCATGAATGCCATCACCCCATACTTCTCTGTCCCCAAAAACGTCCTCATGTCCTGAGGCGGGCGATACGGCGCTCGCAACAACTCGAAGAGTAGCCACTCGACAAAGACGAAGCCGCAGAGTGTCGCTGCAATTCGCTTGATGGGTAGAGCGTGACGTGACATGGGGTGCGAAGTTTCTTAACGACCCGCATCATGGGCAGCGGGAAGTGACATTGATTTTTAAACCGACTTGCCACCGCCACTCCCGCGCATGCGATGGTTATTGCTTCATTTCCACGCTATTCACTTAGGCTCGTTCGGTACTGTATCGCCCGTGGACGCAAGTAATCTAGTGCCGCATCCACATCATCGAACATCGGTTTAGCAACACCGCACGTAAGAAATCCGTTGCATCTTTCAGACACTATTGTAGCAAAAGGCTCATCACACCGAAACATGTCCCATATCGCGCTGCCCCATTCGTATTCAAGTTCACGTAGATCAAAGATCAGGGCGGATGGCAGCACACAAGTGACAATGTAGTCGCGAATCGCGATCATGTACGCAGCGTCCCCGTTTCCCGCAGAACCGTAACCATACTCACCCATGAATTTAATAGCAACTACTTCGAATTCGTCTCCAACCTCACCGAGCTCATAGACGATGGCTGCGAATTCTATTTTCGACGGTTTGAATTCCTTGGCAATCATATGTTTAGCGTTGGCTGCGACGAAAGTGTGCAGTTGAATGTGTTTCTTGACTGGTTGAGACGATCGCATTCTTCCTGTCGATGAAGCGATCGAGTCGTTTGCGATATCATGCGTTCAACCGCCGAAGTGCGGTAGAATGCTGCTGCAGTTTTGCGGTGTGGCATGGCCTTGTCAATTTTGATGTGCCAGGATCCCCAAAGATTTACGACAGATCGTCGCAGACAGACCCGCGCTACACCGCACTTGGCCACCAGACGTTGCCGCAATCGTCAAAGTCGCGACCCGACATGCGTCCTTCACCTCCAGCCTGACAGCCACGCAGCAAGTAGCAGAAACCAGTCCTGCCCCCTTTTCCTCCTCTCGCTCAACACCCGCGAGCTTTTCGCGAAGCGCATCAGCTTTACTGGGTAGCGACAGACGAACACATCGCCGAAGTTTCCCAATGGACCAGCATGGCACACCGTGCGGCGGCATCTTAGGGAGAGCCACATGACCACTCGACTTCAACAATTTCACCCGGCTTGGGAATGAGTTCCAGCCACGCGCGAACATCCCGTCCAAGTAACAGTCCACGGATGGCGGCAATGCAACCGCCGTGGCTCACAGCCAGATAGTCTCCATGAGCCGGAACCGACTGGCACCAGTCCCAAACTCGATCAGCAAACGAACGAGTGGTTTCACCTCCCGGCGGGGCAAACGTCTCCGGTTGGTCAATCAGGCCATCCATGGCAGCTCCCGTCGCGTCATAAATCGCAGACCACTGCTGGAGTTCCCACGCCCCAAAGTTTCGTTCCATCAAACGATGATCGATCTGCACAGCCTGGCCCATCTCCGCAGCCAGCGTATGGGCCAGCTTCGCACAGCGACTGAGTGGGCTGGAATAGAGCCCATCAAATCTCTTCTGTGAGGAAATATTCTGTGCGACCTGGAAGAAATCGTCTTGCCAGGTCTCATGAAGAGGAACATCGCTCTGGCCATAACAGATGCCGCGATATGAGTCACAAACTGTCGTGTGGCGAATCAATAGCAGTGACGGCATATCCCATACCCATCGCAGAACGTCATACCGAGTCGAGAGTCCATCAAGCCGGCTGGCCACTCGCTTTCGTGCCATGCTTGCAGCTCTGGGCAAGCATGTGTTTTCATCTTTCAACGCTCGATGTCCTACTCGAACCCCGTCATGCTCACCGGAAGCTGTTCTCAATGACACACATCGATTTTTCTGTCGATGTTGGAAGGCTTGGCAGGCGAGGGTGAAGTCGAGCATGCGGGTTAAGCTGAACCAGATGGTCTGTGGACCAGGGAGGTCGGCTATTTCAAGGTTTCCAGGTAGCTCAGCAGATCGCGGAACTCTTGAGGAGTCATTTGCTGAATCAGCCCTTTGGGCATCAACGATTCCCTCGAGACGGACTGCTCTTCGATCTGATCGAGCGGGATATCCGAGACCACTCCCTCGTGATTGCGGATTCGAATCATCCCTTTGGGTGAACCATCGGCCAGCATGCCGGTGATGGTGCGACCATCGCTCATTTCTAACGCGAGAGTGGCAAACTGGGGCGAGATTTCTCGACTGGGCTCGATGATGGATTCAGCGAGCTTCTGCCGGTTCATGGTGCGGGCAATCCCACTCAGATCGGGCCCGACATTTCCCCCTGCACCATCCACGCGATGACATTTCGCACAGGATGTCCCATCGGATGAGAAAAAGACGCGACGGCCCGCTTGATGGTCGCCGGGAGTGTTCCAATCGATCGAGGCTGGAGTGGTGGCTGGCTCGCCAGAAGCTGTGGCGATCTTGAGCTGTTCAAGGACATCGCCTCGTCCCGTCGATTGAAGCTTTTCAATCTTTCGAGCAAGTTCCGGCGCAGCAGCAATCTGTGGTCTGAGCACGTTTCGCAAAGTGCGAATGGCACTCGACTGAATTCGCGGATCTGACGAATCGAGCAGTTTCAGGATGGCCTGCGTAATCTCTGCTGATGACTGTGCCCCAGCATCTGCTGTCGTTGGGGGAGGCAAAATCAGACCGGCGAGAGCATCCAGACGCAGTTCGACCGGTAGAGATTCATCGACCGCAATGTTCGTCAGCAGTTTCTTTCTGGCGGGTTGACTGGCACGGGCCAGTGAGCGCACGGCTGCAGTACGAAGCGGATCGGATCCCTTGAGGACTTCCCGAAAAAACTCTTCGTTGAGAGCGGGATCATCAGGGTTTAAGAGTTCGAGAGCGAGTGCTCGGACCCCAGGATTTTGTGTGCTGTCGAAGAGAATCGGCTTCGCCAATGTCGCAGGGGGAGCCTTTTCAAACTCGGCTGGTGGCTGGCCGGAGATCATGGCACGAGCCGCCAGTGCCGCGAGAAAGAGATCTTTGGAGGATAAATCTCCTGCGAGCACCTGTTCGATCCATTTCTGGGCATCTGGCAGGCGATCTTCGGCCACGGCCTGTACCAGCAGCCGGCGAACAGAAGGATGCGGACTCGTTGCTGCCATCGATAGAACTTCGGGAGTCAGTCCTTTCTGCTGTCTCAATGCGAGAAACGCCAGTTCGGCGGCGTAAGGATTCGTGGCAACTTTCAGAGCCTGGATCAACTCCTGTGAAGGCTGTTTGGCCGATTCGACCAATCGACGACTGAAAACAAACGGATCTGCCAGACCGGAGGATGCAGAGGAACGGGGTGCACCCATGGCAACTGGAACATCTTTGGACGAAGTGGCCAGTTTGGGTGAAAGTTTCCATACGCGACCCTGCCCATGCAATTGGTAATCGCGTTTGACCCAGTCACTGAAGTAGACATTACCGGCGGCATCCTGCTGGATGGAAACGGGACGGAAATCTTCACCACCAATCACAATGGTTTTGAAATCGGCACCAAAGGAAGTTCCTCGTGGCTTGAGCATGTACTGTTCAATCCGATGATCACCCCAACTGGTGACGAGCAGTGTCTGGGCGAAGTCAGCAGGGAAACCTTTGCCTGAATGCACAATAATGCCCGAGGGGGCTTCACCAGTGCCGCAGACCATGGGGAGTGTGCCCGGAATTTCGCCATTCCAGGAGGTGAAAGGATGTGTCCCTTTGCGACCATTGCGAAAGCGGTAGCCGTAATCCCCCCCTTCGATGACGTGAAGTAATCGGCAAGGCGGGCGGCTGTCGGGATCGTTATCGACCGTGAACCAGTCGCCTGTTTGGGTGAAGGCGCTCGCATACGGATTCCAGAAACCTGTGGCGACCTGTTCGAGCCCATGGCCGTTGATATCGCAGCGATAGACATTGCCCCCTTCTCCGCCGCCTGCGATCACTTTTCCATCGGCCCCTTTGAGTTCATAAGAGGCCCCGAGGTTTTCACCGCAGCCAAAGATCAGCTTGCCTGAAGGATGCCAGGCGAGGCCTGAAAGTCCATTGTGCGGGTAGTTGCCCGCGGTCTCGAAATTGATCAAGACCAGGGATTCATCACATTTCCCGTCGCCATCGTGATCCTGACATTTAAGAATCTGAGATCGCGTGGCAATGAAGACCACGTTTCTGGTGGCTTCCCGGGCCAGCGGATCGCGTTCACCCAGCAGCAGACTCATCGAGTTTTTGAGGTCGTCTTTGAAAACGGTGAGAGGCACTTCGGTCGGTTGATCGGTTTTCCCCGAAGCCCGACTTTGCGGCTGAAAAACAAGCACTCGATCGAAAGGATGCCTGGAGTAACTGCCGGGACGAAAGTGGGTATTGTTTTCAATGACCCAGATGCGGCCTTGAGAGTCAACTTCGAGCCCGGTAGGAGTGGCAATGGCGGGTGAATCGAGAACGCATTCCAGTTGGAGGCGATCGTCGAGAACTCTGGGAGGAACCTCGGCGGCAGAGAGAAGCGGGAGCGAGATGATCGCGACCCAGAATGCGATCGCGGACCGAATGGTCACTGTGGGCATGCAAAAGCCTTCGCTGCAGGATGTGAATGCAGGGTGTTTCTCAGCATCATCCCGTTTCGGCCACGCGAAAACAATTGACCATGCTTTGATGTCAGTTGTTGCTGAACCACCAATCCTTCCAGCGGCTCCACGAACCAACCCCACGGACATCCTGGCTATCAACCACTGGCGGACGATCAAGGTCGGAGTAGGGGTAATAATTCGCGGCCATCAGCTTTTTGAGCAGCGCCTGCCCGCCATGCTGGCGGGCGTAATCCATTTCGACGCGATGAATCTCCATGATCAGCATGAGGCCGAAATCGGCATGAGCGTCTGTCATACCATAAGCGTCGAGAATCAGGCAGCGTCCGCCCACAACTTCCATTTCGCTCGGAAACTCGACCGTTTCAAAGGGATTGAGCTTCGCCTGTGCGCTATAAGGGGCCATCATGTTGAGAATGGCGTTGATCGTGAAGTGTATCTTCCCGAAGGGAGTTTCGGGCTTTTTGGCATCCTCGATCGAAAGATCATGGCGGGTGAACATCACGAATTCATAGTTGGTGAAGACATTGTTGGATGAGCCGTCACCGGGAGTATTCGAGAGTTCTTTGGTGGCAACGCCTGTTCCCGGAATGAGATGAGGGTAGTAATACAGGTCCAGCCCACCACCCATCCCATACGGGATGAGGGAGTGCATGACCATGTCATGCTCTTCGCCCAGCAATTCGACCATGCGGGCTGATTTCTCAGCATACCACTGGGATTCGATGCGACTTTCCTCTGCCATCAATCAGGCCCTTAACTCTAAGCAGAAAAACAGAACGTCGAGATTAGCCACAATCCCGACGTTCTGAGCAAGAAAAATCTGCGAATCGGCCAGGCAAGGGAGCACTGAAGATCCGACTTTCGTTGATTTTGAGGCTAGTGCTGACTGGCTCGACCTCCGATGGCAACAATCTTCGATGGGATCCCCCCAACATGCAGATTCGCGACGGTTTTGCGGTCAGCAATGGAGAAAACAGAGACTGTACCTTCGCCGGGATTCGTGAAAAATGCACGACGACGGTCTGCATCAAAGTCGAGAGCATGATGGCCGCTGTGACCTTCAACCCGCGACTTTCCAACGTCAAATTCCTCAGCCACCTGTGCATCATTCCATTGGCCATCACCATTGGGGTCGAGTTCTAACAGCGTCAGACGATTGGGAGCATCGACCGAAGCCGGGTGATCGTGAAAAATGAATGCCAGTGGAGAACCTTTCCTGGGCTTTAAGAAATAAGGTCCTACAGCACGATTCCCCTCGGCAAGTGCGAGAGGGATTCGAATCCAATCGGGATCGGATTTGGATGCGTCAATCAAGCCTAGAGCTGATTCCTTCCCGCTGCCGGTCGTAAAGGCGACGTATGGCGCAAAGGTCGTAAACGAGCCTGTTCGGAGGGGCTTGTTATCCATTTTGCCAAGGGAAATATGGTGAATGGCCGGCGGATCTTTGTGGTCGGAATGCCAATTGGAGGCATCAACCCAGCAGATGCCGTCGGCCGGTGCGAAAAAGACTTTGTTGTGAAGAGTCGTGGCTCCGTGAATTCCACCCGATGGCAGGTTGAATGACGAATCGACTTTTCTCGAAGAGCTATTCACAGGTGTCACGTCGACGCGGCCTTTATTGGGCCCCTCGCGATCAATCCAACTGGAGAAACCAAGAGACTTGTTGACGACCGCGAGAGTAATATGGCCACCGCCACCTGGAATGAACTCGGCTTTTTTGCGGATGGCCTCCTCGTTGTCCATGGGCGAGATTGAGGATGGATCGATCCGTGTGTAGCCATTCATGCGGTCATTGGCGAGATAAAAGACATCTTCATAACAGTAAAGATGTGCAGGGTTCCCTTGTTTCTCATCGAGGAGGCTGGCACGCACGCGAGGTGCATGAGTGTAGTACCAATGGGAATGATCTCCATGCTCTTCTTCGACAACACCGGTATCGATCAGAACCCAACCGCTTTGAAAACTTCCGTCTTCATCATCACGAACACCGACGAGCAGGAAGCCGGCAGCGGCTTCCATCTGTACCAAAGTCTGTTGTTCAAGTTTTAGCTTCGGAAACCCGTCGACTAATGCCGGTTCCGTCAATTGGATGGAGTCACCGACTTTGACATCCGACCATTTCAATTCATGAGTTTCATCATCCTGAAAAAAAATACGTGTGGCAATTCTTGGCTCAGCAGCTTGAGCCAGGGGTAAACAAGAACCATTCACCACAAACAGCAAGGCAATGGTCATAAGAGTACGAGTCATGCGATCCCCCTGATTGACGAGCGATATTGAACACCAGACTTTTACCGCACACGCTTTCTATTTGCAACCAGTTTGCAATTGACTGGCAGGTATGAATCCGGTGGAGGAGCCGAGAAAGCCAACGCGAAGGACGAAAAAACACCCAGGTGACGATCTGAAATCGCCACCTGGGTGTCTCCAACCTGCCTCGTCGTTATCAATCTGAGAAGACCGACCAGTCGATAGGAATGGCCAGAGAATGAACGGCCTTTAATCGACAATCCGCAATTTGAACTCATCGGAGTTGCCGCGAAGTTCGGGGGCGTACATGGCGTGTCCGCGAGCAGGCAAGGCACTGAATTGTCCCGGGATTTCCGCTCTCAGACGATAGCTGACCTGGTGCCTGCCACGTGGCAACAAGCGGACGAAAAAGGCGACGCGTTCATCGCGGAATTCGACAAATGCCCCCAGTTCATTGCCTGTATAGCCACTGCGCAGATCGACCGCTTCACTTCCAGCGGCTTTGAGATCTTCAAAGAGCAGATACTCGTAATCGTTCTTGGTTTCGATGATCAATTCGACTTCGAGAAGATCACCACTTTTCAGTTCATCGAGACTGGCCAGGGGAGTCTTCTTGAAGCCGGCCTCATCGACTGATTGTGCAGCACCGGTTTGTGTGGGACGGACTCCGTCTTTCACAATCGGATCGAGCCGATAGAACTTGCGATCGACTTTGACTTCTAATCCCACCGCTGGAATGGGATCTTCCAGAGAGAAATAACTGACATCGACATTGAAATAGACCGGCCCCTCCCCTTTGCGGCGGAATTCGACGCGATGAGCCCCTGTGGTTAACTCGTCACCAGTGACCAGCAGGCGCGTCTGGGCTGTGAAAAGGTTCTCTTTGGAGAGAGCGACTTCCTGGCGCAGCTTGCCATCCAGCCAGACTTCGACAGTCATCTGAGGATTGAGTTCACCCGTCGCTTTGAGATATTCGACAAAAGCTTCAACAACGAGTGCTGTATCTCGCGTGCTGTTCCAGTAGGTGGCATGCCGCCGATTGTTGAGCAGGTACTTGACCAGCCGGGGAGCGACCTCGCTTTGGGGATTGGTGCGTACGAGGAGTTTGAGATATGTGGCCATCGCTTCGATATCGCTCCCATGCCAGAGCCACCAGCGACTGCCAGCGGGAAGTCTAAGAAACGCTGTCTCGTTCGACGCATCCTGAACAACGAACTGACCGATGTTTTCCTGCAGCATGGCCAGTTGTTCGGCCCGACCTTCGGCATGCAGTGCCAGAGCAAACAGACTCATGGAATAGACCGACAGATCGACTCGATCGCGGTAGAGAAACTCCCGCATTTCCGCTGAGAACTGCCCGGTTTCACTCAAAATCGAGTAGACCAGTGCATCGGTATCATCGGCCTTCGCTTTATGCTCACGCGCTTCCTGGGGAAGTTTCAACCGGCGGAGTTCTCCTGCCTGATAGCTCTGCAACCAGGCAATGCCACGGGCTAATGATTCTTCGTTGACAGGAGCTTCGTTGTCTTTGGCGAGGAGCAATCCATGCACCACGACAGCGGTGGTGTGTGGCCACGAACGTTCACCAAAGCCACTGAACCAGCCCCAGCCGCCATCGGAAAGTTGCATCTCGACCAGTGTCTCCAACCCTTCCCGGCTCATTTTGGCCACTTCGGCTTTGTTGAAGACGGGCTCGCGGTCAAAGCGCTTCCAGCGAACGGCTCGTTCATCCGGCCCGGCAGCTTCCTGAGGATTGAGCTGGCTGCGTTTGGCCGCAATCTCCTCGAGAGACAGATTCATCGACAGCAGTAATCGCTGCGTGGCGAGCGTGGGCAGAAACCGGTTGAGTGTCTGCTCAGTACAGCCATAAGGAAACTCGACAAGATAAGGGAGCGCGTCGACAATCGCACCTGCCAGAGTGGGCGAGTAACGAACATCGAGAACAGCCGTTTCGGGCCGGCGCTCGGCTGGCAATTTGAACTCGACAGCCAGTGAATCAACCCCGGGCTTGAGTGTCCCGGCGAATGGTTCCTGCCTGGGGGCACCATGGACGTAGACCGGGAATTTCATCTGAGTCGCATCGGATTCTCTGGTTGATCGAGCCATCATGCGGATGGTGGCTGTCCCTTCGCGAACGACTTTGACCCGCCAATCAACACGGACTTCGGCTTGACCATCGATTACGACATCTGCAACCGCAGGTGTGAGCAACTTGAGGGTATCACCCTCGAACTCAATGCTGACCTGCGCCGCAAGAGCCTCTGCGAATTCGTTGCGAACGTTGGCCGAGAGCACCACTTCATCTTTTTCAACGAAGAATCGAGGTGCCTGCAGGCGGACAATCAGGTTCTTGCGAGTCACGACCTGCGAAGTCGCTTCGCCAACTTGAGCCTGTGGCCCCATGGCCCAGGTGCGGAGCTTCCAACCGGTGATGTTCTCCGGCATCTTAAACTTGACGACAGCGCGGCCCGATTCGTCGGTGATGATCGAACCATTCCAGAAGGCGGTATCGGCGAACTCCTGGCGAATAGTAACCGGGGCGGCATTGGCTTCATTAATATCGAGTGCGACGGAATCGGCAATACTTTCAGCGACTTGAGATTTCGCCATGGGGGCGGCCATAGCAGCAGCCATCGGGGCACCGGGCGCACCACCACCTCCACCAGCCATCGCAGAAAACAGTCTTTCATTTCCATCGGCAGCACCACGACGAGCGCCCAGACCACCGCCAAAACCCTTTCTCAAGACTTTGTCATCGACATCCATGTTGCCAAAGATGCCGATCGGTTGCAGGACGACCTGATAGGGCTTGCGGGCAGGGAACGACGTGCGCGAAAGATTGTTTTCGTTCTGAGGAGTGTGAGTACGCTTCCAACTCCAGAAGAATTCGCGAATGTCGCCTGAGAGTGGGCCACCGGCAATTGCATCAATGCTGCGGTCGTAGACCGAGAGTGCGAGTTGACCCACAAATGGCTGACCCAGTTTATCTTTGATTTCAAGCGTCGCTTGAGCTTCACTTCCTGGCAGATACTCGACCTGTGAGGGAGTGATTGAAACGTCGAGAAGTTTTCCAGCGGGTGGGACGAAAATTTCCCGCACAGCCGAGTGAACAACACCTGCAGAGACCGTGATCGCTTCGACGAAAATGTTGGGGCGATCGGCGGCATCGAGCGGTATCGGGATCAGCATGGTCTGACCCACCAGTTGCTTAACTTCCACTTTTCCGCCCACGCCATTCGAGGAACGCAGGAAGACGAGGACCGTGGAGTTGGGCTGATTTGTGGAGACCATCAACTGCACAGTCTCGCCGGGTGCGTACTCTCTGCGATCGGTCGTGAGTTCGAGATCGCTGAAGCGGAAACCACCAGGAGCAACATCTTCCCCACGGACAGTGAAAAGATAGGCCCCTTCGACCGTTTCCATTTGGGCTTTGTCCGTCGCGCTGGGAATCTGTGCGAGGTAGGCCAGTCGATACTGACCAGCTTTCGCAGCGACAAACGACTGCTTCGCCAGACCATCCTCGCCACGCTTGGAGGCCCATTGATCGACCTTTGTTTCCTGCGGAGTGCCATCTTCGGCATAGCGCACTGAGTAGAGTGTGAACTGACCTTCACCAGCAAAGGGAACGCCTCCCGGTTGTGTGATCATGGCCGTGGCCTGAACAGTATCGCCAGCTTGAAAATAGCCGCGATCAACCCAGACAGTCACCTGCAAAGGTTGTCTGGTCACAAGCACAGAACCATTTCCAGAGACCATGCGCCGTGAGCCATCAGTCACTTCGGCCTGAATGGTGTATTTGTGATCCGTCTTGCCAAAAAGTTCTTTGGCAATGGCGGTATCAATCTCGATTTCATACGTCCCATCGGCTGAGAGGGGCGCTTCGCCAGAAGCGACGAGTTCTGGTGCTTCGACCTGGCGCGGCCACCAGCCGCGAACTGGGCCTAAGCAACCCCACCGTTCAAAACCGGGGTACCAGGTGGCATCGGTCGCGAACCACCACGCACCGCGTCCATAAAGCCAATCCCAGGGAGTAATCGGAAAGAAGCGATCTTCCGAGGCCTGACGTTCAATCTTGTAGCTGACAGTTCCCTGCGAAACGGGTGACCCAAAGTAATACTTGGCAGTAATTTTGGCTTTGAACTTCTGCCCGAGACGAGTGGGAGTTTCAGGGCCATCGACGAGAACTTCGAATTCAGGCTTCTTATATTCTTCCACACGGAAGCGGCCCCAATCCGAATTTTCAACTTCGACTGCATATTCGCCCAGTGCGGCATCCGAGGGGAGTTCGTAATCGAATTCCACGCCGCCAAATCGATCCATCGCCAGTTGTTTTTCAAGAACGACTTCACCTTGAGGCTTGCGCAGACGGATCGTCAGTGGCTGACCTTCAGGTGTGACTGCGGCCCGAACCTCGGCATAAGTTGCTAACTGCTGCCAGATCTTGAGGTGCACCGTTTGTGATGGACGATAGACCGGTCGATCCGTAACAACGTAAGACCTCTTCCGTTCTTCCTGCTCCATGCTGCGCTGGCCATACCAGTAACCTTGCAGGCCGAGTTGAGCCGATTGTCCCGCGGGTGTTCTGGTGCTGACAAACCACTGGTAATCCTGCATTTCATCGCGAGGAAAGCTGGCAATTCCCTGGGCGTTCGACTTGCCAGTGATTGTTTTCGTCTGCACGTTCGCACGGCGGCCCTTTTCGTCCCACTGTTGCTTCCAGCCGAACAATTCAAGAGAGGCATCAGCGACAGGGGCACCGGTGGATGCATTGGCAACGAAATAGAGCGGGCCGGCATCTTGAGCTTTGCGTACCAGAGCGAGATCGTTCAGCCACAGAATGATCTGATCCTGATTGCCACCTTCCATGGTGACCGTGATCAGGTAAGCGCCGGCCGGGAGCTTGGGAACATCAACCTCGACGAGGCTGTCGCGATGCTCGGGGCGAGGGACGACAACCTGTGACCATCGGGCAACTGAAGGACCCACAAATTTTTTCTGGTCGCCGGTCACAATCGAGTAACCAATCTGGTCAGGATTCAACGCTGACCAGTCGACATTTCGCGGATTGGTTTTGAGAACGCTCTGAGCCTCCCGAAAGAGTTCAGCAACCCGAATGGGCTCGGCAACAAAGGAGATGTTTTTGCCATTGCGGTAGCGAACGCTGAGCTTGGCGCTGGTCCCTGAAATCTGAGAACGGGCAGGTTCGAGGGCGAGCCAGTTGTTGACGATCTGTTCCAGATGACTCTTGGCGTTCGGCGATTTGGGATCCTGTTTGAGGAGTTCCCGCCACTCGGCAGCGGCCTGAGGATACTGCCTGCGATTCTCATAGGTAATGGCCAGTAACTCGCGGGCTGTCCGGGCGATACCTGTGTTTTTCCCATCGGCCAGCGTCTCGTAGGTCGTGAGAAAAGCGTAGTCGTCGCGAAGCTGGAATCGACGGATGCCATTGGCCAGGCGTGCGACCGTTTCATTGGGAGCTAACGTTTCGAGCGAAAGTATCGCACCAGTCTGGCCTTCTTCAGTGGGATCGGGGAGGCGGAACCAGCCACGTGAACTGAGAGTCTGCACGCCGAATTGTGACTGAGCAAATTGTGCAAACTCCAGATCGACGCGAGGGCCTTCACTGGGGAGGATCTTTTTCTGTTCAGCTAATAGCCAGCGGTAACGCTCACCATCGGACTTCGCTGCCGCCCAGCTTTCCGGAATCGAGTAGTACAGTGGCTGGCCATGGGGAGTGACAGGAGCATCTGACGATTCCCCACCTCGAAACCAGATGGGAACTTCTTCAAATTCGGGCAGGAGATCGAGATTGGTAAGTGTCTGCAATTGCCACGCCTGCTGATCGCTGCGATTGGCAGTCAGGGCATTAACCATCTGCTGGAGAATATCGACGCGTACTTTAGGCGGATTTTCGGGGGCCAGTTGCCAGGCCTGGTTGAGCAGTTGCAGTGCCCGCACCCGGTCACGGTCATCTGTCCAGACCGTCTTGCCACGGCCATCACCATTCCCGCGAATGAACTCGTTCGCAATCATCTGCCCGTTCGACGGGAGTCGCTGATAGGACTCTCCAGCAGCCGCCAGAACCTGATAGCTTTTCGCATGATTGGCGATGGCCTTTTCCAGAAGCTCATCGGCTCGCTCGATACGACCTAATCGCTGCAGACAATCCAGCATTTGAGGGAGCCAGAGGCTGATCTGTGCTGGATCGGACTCTGGATTCGAAAGCTGAGGCTCGATGAGTTCCAACGCTTTGAGAAAATTCCCCTGTTTGATGAGCTCTTTGGTTTGTGAAACTGTGGCTGGGCCGGGCTGTTTCTCGGCCATAACGAATCTCCAACCCAGTGTTAAATCGGCGATGAAGGTGATACAGGCGACGAGCACACACAGAGCGGCCCAGCGCTGGCCTGACCAAAGCACCTTAACGATGGCATGATGTTTCATAGCAGTCTCTTCTACAGAGGTCGACTGGGCTGTGGCTGATGGATGGCTGCTGATTTCTGTTCGCTGATCTGTTTTCAAAAAACTTTTGAAGAAAGAACACACTGGCAGTGGAATCGAGCAGAAAGGAGTTGATTGGAAATCGGAATTGAGAATCAATGCTTACGTGTCGGGCAGACGAAGCCTTTCACCACGGATTTTCCGTGTCGATCATTCCCAAAGTAGATGTCGAACGACTCCCGAGAGTTCCCAGAATCTTTGAAAGGATCACAAAAGGCTGTTATTGGCTGCCTGAATAACGATGGCAAGCAGAATTTGATGAACTATGTGTCAAAGGGCTTAGGACGTATGCTCAATTCGTTCAGCCACGCTGTAGCCGTCGCTTTCACGGCTGTTGAAATGGACAATCAGTTCGGCAAGAAACCCGAGTGTCATCGCCTGGGCACCCAGGACAGCGAAGGCCAGCGAGTAGGCCAGAAGTGGTCTCCCCCCAATGGGCGTTGCGGGCCAGGTTTGCAGAATGTTCATCAGAAACCATTCCATGGCAAGCCAGCAAAGGCCGGCAGCCCCGACGCCGAAAAGCATTAATCCCGTGGCTCCCAGAAGATGCTGGGGGCGTTGGCGATAGAACGACAGAAAGGAAACTGTCAGCAGATCGAGAAAACCGCGTGTGAAGCGGCGAAACCCATACTTCGAATGGCCATGCTGCCTCGAGCGGTGATGGACTTCGATTTCCGTCACTTTGAAGCCGCGCATGTGAGCGAGGACCGGAATAAATCGATGCAGTTCGCCATAGAGTCGGATTTCGCGGGCGACTTCGGCGCGGAAGAGTTTGATGCCGCAGTTATGATCGTGCAGACGAAGGCCCGTCAAGCGGCTGACCATCGCATTGAAGACCCATGAAGGGTAGACCTTATGCCACGGGTCCAGCCGCCGGATCTTCCAGCCGTTAACGACATCCCAGTCGTCTCCCAGAGTTTCGAGAAAATGCGGGATTCCCGCAGGATCGTCTTGAAGATCGGCATCGAGCATCATCATCAGTTCGCCACGGGCGGCATGCATGCCCGCACTCAGAGCGGCGGCTTTACCAAAATTTCGACGGAAGCGAATGCCCCGCACGCGAGTATCTTGCCGGGAGAGATCGCGAATGGTGGCCCACGAAGCATCCCGCGAACCGTCATCGATAAAGAGAATTTCGCTGCCAGAGGGTTGCCCGTCGAGAACGACAGAAAGCTCGCGATGAAGTTCCGCGAGACTTTCGGATTCGTTGTAGACGGGAATGAGAATCGACAGCCGCATGCAGTGGGTTACCCGGGAGTTGAGACGTGATTGGCAGACAGGAGCCTGCCCTGGGCTAAAGTGGTGCATTTCGTCGGAACTTCATGCACCCTACCAAGAAATCAGGGTTTGGCGGGCTCTAAAAGGCTGCGGCGTAACACTTCCTGGGCATTGGCGAAAAATGGCTGCCAGACAATTTCTGGCTGCATATCCCGCAGTGCATCACGCACTTTCTGCAGTGTGTTTCGCGCCATGTGGGGGCAGCGATTGCAGGCACAGGTTTCGCCCGTACTGGTCATGATGCCGGGGACGGGGATGAACGTGTGCTGCGGGGCGATCTTCTGCAGTGGATGAATCATGTTCGCTTCGGTCGCAACCAGGAATGTCGTCGGCTCGGCAATCGCAGCGACATGCCGGCGCATCTTCTCGGTCCCACCAATGACATCCGCATGCTCAAGCACGTTACGCGGGCATTCCGGATGAGCCATGATAATGGCCTGCGGATTGTTCCGTTTGGCACGCAGAAGGTCTTGAATGCTGAAAACTTCGTGCACCATGCAGGAGCCGGGCCAGAGTATCATCTTGCGGCCAGTGACTTCGCTTAAGTAGCGGCCCAGATGCTGGTCGGGAACAAAGAGAATTTCTTTGTCAGCCGGTACTCGATCGATGATTTCGCGGGCGTTGCCACTGGTCACAATCCAGTCGCAAAGGCTTTTGACAGCAGCCGACGTGTTGATGTAAGCGACGGTCTGAATATCACGGCCAGCGGCCCGCAGCTCGTTCTGGAAACGGGCGAGAGCTTCCGGCTGGCAGCTTTCGGCGAGCGAGCATCCCGCTTGAAGATCAGGCATGAGGACCGTTTTTTCGGGGCTGAGAATCTTGGCCGATTCACCCATAAAGTGTACGCCACAGAAGACAATCACCGGATTGGTGATTGAAGCGGCATCGCGAGCGAGTTTCAGGCTGTCGCCGGTGAAATCGGCAATCTCCTGCAGATCACCATCCGTGTAAAAGTGAGAGAGGATGGCGGCGTTGCGCTCTTTTTTGAGTGCCTCAATCTCATCCATGAGCTCCAATGGATCTTCCGCGATCGCATTGGCAAAATGAGTCACAGGCTCGCCCGGATTCTGAATGACTGGCAAAGACATGTTCGGCGCTTTCAACTCATGAGCAGTTTGAGACAATCCCGGCTGGCTGATCTGTAACGTCACTGTAACGCTTCAACTCGTTACGATTTTATTCCGCGTCGTTTTCTTCAATACAGTTTAATGAGGATTCCCCAGTGAATCGACCCCTCCGCATTCTGGTGATTGGTGCCCACCCGGACGATTGTGAACTCAAGGCGGGTGGAATCTGTGCATTATACCGCCAGGCGGGCCATGAGGTGACATTTGTTTCGGTCAGTTGCGGGAATGCGGGACATCATCGGTTGAAGCCCCGGGAACTCGCCGAAGTGCGAAAAGCCGAAGCCGAAGCCGTCGCCCGGCTGATGGGAATTGGCTACATCATCATGGGCCAGAATGACGGCGAAATTCTCCCCACGCTGGAACTGCGTCAGAAGATGATTGCGCTGATCCGGCGTGAGCAGCCTGATCTGGTTCTGACACACCGGCCCAATGATTATCATCCAGATCATCGAGGGACATCGCAGGTGGTGGCCGATGCCGCGTACCTGCTGATTGTGCCGAACATCGTTCCCGAAGTCCCGGCACTGCGCGAGAATCCGGTCATCATGTACCTGTCGGATAACTTCCAGAAACCGACACCCTTTGAGCCAGCCGTCGTGGTCGATGTGACGCCGGTTTTTGAATCGATTCTGGATCAGCTCGCGTGCCATGCGTGTCAGTTTGGTCAATGGTTGCCCTACACGATGCTCAAACCCGAAGTGGAGGGAGCCGCCGCCATCAGGCAGGCAGCTCAGGATTTTTACGAGGGATTCAACGGACCACTCGCCAGTCGTTTCCACAAAGAGATTGAAGCAACCTATGGACCCGAGAAAGCCGGGCAGGTTCAGTTCATCGAGGCCTTTGAACCCTGCGAATACGGAGCCCCCCTCACAGCAGAAGCGAAAAAGCAACTGTTTCCCTTTTTGCCGTAGGGAATCGTTGATACCAACCATTGTTGCGTGGAATTACGCCCTCTTTTGTACTGGCGCGTGGCCGGTCGTTTTCAATTCGGTTTTTTCAATTGTGACGCGCTGAACAATCCTTGATCGAATCGAGTTATCGGAATTCAAGCTGTCGAAATACTTGCCTTTGTATTGAAGTAAGGCATTTCGTGTTGCTCTCGGTTCATATGATGCCCTTGGATTGGCTGACAATTAACATTGAGCTCCATTTTTCACGTGCAGCAGGCACTTCTACTGCCTAGATTACCACTAAGGTCTGTCGTGAACGTTTGCTTCAAAGCTGGAGTGAGTGAATGAGTCTTTGGGAAGTCGTTGCTGGAACCAAGAAAGGTGGTCCCTTCACTCGCGTACAGCTTGAACAACTCTCAAAAAGCAATCGCTTGTCGGCAAATGCCTTCGTTCGAAATCAGGAGCTCAGTAATGACTGGAGCCAAGTCATTACGATTGATTGGCTCAACTCACAACCGGAACCATCCGAGGTTCGCTACTGTGCAGAATGTGACTGCCGGCTAGTTGTGTCTCAAATTCCTAGAGAGAAGCAACTCCACTGCCCAAACTGTGAGGCTACCGGCCAATTCATCAGTTTCGGACAACAATCCCCTCCTCTATTGGAAGAAAATATTTCTGAACCATGGGGAAGGTTCGATGTCATTATCTTTGCTGCCGCTGCCGTCGTGATATTGGCAGGAGTTGTCGGTGCGTTCGCCATATTTTTTCAGCCAGTTCTCGCGGTTCTTTTCGCTTTTATCCTGCTGGCAAGTGGAGGAGCTCTATTCGCAATTACATTTGAACATAGAAGTCGATGTGACAAATATTTTCGTCATCTCACAAAAGTTGAAACGTTACTTGATCAACGTTCTGCAGCACTCAGGCTTGCCCACACTGAGTTGAATACACTGAAGCGAAATCTTGATCTCGCCAGGAAGGACACGATTGACCGTGTTCATCAAGAGTTTGAGATTGAACGCGAAAAGATTACAGCACTTCGCGCTAAGGCTGAGCAGGACGCTGCCGCTGTTGATCGAATCGCCGATGAATACTTGAAAAACGTCACTGAATGGTGGTTACAGAAACTCACTGGCGAAAACTTCGAACTGACCAAGACTCGAATATTGAAGGCGATTACTTTTTGCAGAAAGTGCGGTTATGAAATCTCGCCAAGTCGCGAAAAGGAGGAAGTGAACAAACTCAAAGACCAATATAAGTTGGTCATACGTCGTGAGCACGAGAAAGCTGAACAGAGGCGAATCAAGGAACAAATTAAAGAGCAGCAGAAAGTTGAAAGAGACTTAAAAAGAGAAATGGAACGTGCGGCCGCTGAAAAGCAGGTCATTGAACGAGCGATTGAAGAAGCTCTTCGACGTCAAGGAAATGAACACTCGTCTGAGATTCAAGCTTTACGTGCGAAACTCGCCGATGCGGAAGCTCGCGGGATCAGAGCCAGGGCTCAAGCTGAGATGACAAGAGTTGGGCATGTGTACGTGATTTCCAACATCGGTTCTTTCGGAAAAGACACTTATAAAGTTGGTCTTACACGCCGTCTTGACCCCAATGACAGAGTCAAAGAACTTGGAGACGCTTCCGTACCGTTCCCGTTTGACGTGCATATGATGATTTTCTCAGAAGATGCTCCACGGCTGGAACATACGCTCCACCGTGCGTTACACCGCCATCGAATCAATCGAGTTAATTTTCGAAAAGAATTTTTTAAGGTCGATCTACAGACCATTCGAGATTTAGTTGAACAGCATCATGGACGAGTGGAATACACGCTTGATGCCGAAGCTATGCAATACTACCAGTCATTAGAAACTTCAGACAGCGACCTGGATTTCTTTGCTGAGGTTGCCGAGGACGAAGGGCTTGAAGACGACGATGATGACGCTGATGGACTCGACGAAGTGATCAGCAGTGATGATCTGTGATCTCTACATCAGATTTACTTTCATGTCGCAATTCGAAAATCTTCTATGTAGGCAAACATTTTTATCAGTATTCTTGAGATAACGTATTTTGATAGATCAATTTGCTTTTCCTATCGATATGACCTGTTCGCTGGTGGGGCCGACGGTGGTGCTGCGGCCGATTTGTGCGGAGGATTTTGAGCCGCTGTATGAGGCGGCGGCTGATCCACTGATCTGGGAGCAGCATCCGGATCGTCAGCGCTATCAGCGGGAGCCGTTTCGACAGCGATTTTTTGAGGGAGCGCTCGCTTCCGGGAGTGCCTATGTCGTTGTTGACCAGGCGAGTGGAAAACTCATCGGCTCCTCCCGCTTTTATGAATGGAATCTGGAAGCGAGAGAAGTGGCGATCGGTTTCACATTTCTGTCGCGCAGCCATTGGGGAGGTGTGACCAATGGCGAAATGAAGCGACTGATGCTCGACCATGCATTCACCTGGGCCCAGGTCGTCTGGTTCCATATTGGTCGCGATAACTGGCGTTCACGCAAGGCAACGGAAAAAGTGGGAGCCGTCTTCTCCCATGAAGCCCCTAAAGAATTGAGCGGCATCCTGGTGGACTACACCTTTTATCGGATCGATGCCGACAATTACCGCAAAAGGTCTTAGAGTTCGTAAAGATCCACAATTCCGCACGCGAGATGCCGGATTATGGCAACACGAGAATGCGGAGATTGGCGAATTCGACAGGAAAACCTTCCGCCTGCAAGCCGATAGGCCCACTGCTGAGAAAATTGGGCTCGGACGTGGTGATCTTTTCGCCATTGAGCAGCACCGTGAGAGCGCCGCCTTGAGAGATAACCTCCAGCGAATTCCACTCATGGGCTGGTCGAATCACTTTCTGCTGCAGTTCTTTGTCGAAGGTTTGTGTCGCTTTGGCAGCACCGCCATTTTCTTTGACGGTGCCCAGATCGACGTACTTTCCCTGGACTTCCATCGAAAGGGGCCAGACCTTTTGATCGCCCGTGATATAGACGAGAACGCCTGTGTTTTCTTTGAGTGGTGAGGCGGATGACAACAAAGCGGCAGGAAATCGCAGATCATAGCGCAGACGGAAATTTTCAAAGGTCTTTTGCGTGTAAAGGTAACCTTTGGGAGTGCCAGTGCCGCGAATGATGGGCCCGTCTTCGGACCAGCCACTCGCCGCGTTGTCGCCACTGGTCTCGGGGAAAGTCAGAAAGTCGGCTAAGGCGAGCCGCTGCTCGTCAGGTTCCAGTTCAATGACCGGTGCGGGCAACTGTGGAGCCGGAGTCGCTGTGGGGAGAGTTTCTGCAGACTGAGTGGTCTCAGACTTTACAGGTGCTGAGTTTTGAGCACAGCCGCAAATGCCCCATAGGCAAATGACCAATATGAAGAGCAGCAGGGCCAGGCGGGTTCGCAGATTGTCGGTCGGCAAGTGCTGGAGAGAAGCGGTCGCGGAGCGCATGGTCATACCCGTGGATTGGCCAGAATGTTCAAGCAGGTTCAAAAGCCCGAATCATACAAAGAATGACTCGGAATCGTTAGGCCTGACCTTGAAGATCTGACGCGACGGATGACCTGTGGAAGGGGAAAAGCCCCTCGCCCGGCCGTCTTCCGACATGAGGAAAGCGTGGGTTTCTTACTCCTTCTCCCGTTCCGATGGGAGAAGGTTGGGATGAGGGCGATTCCGAACGTATTTGGGGATCTGTCCACGACCAACCTCATCGCAAGATGCTTTTCGTCATCGCTATCTGACAAACAATCGGCGCTCCCGCGAGTGCCTCAGTGACTGATACACATCCATCGGCAAGACCCTCACCCGGCCTCCGGCCACCCTCTCCCACACAGACGCGGGCGAGGGTTTCTTACTCCTTCTCCCGTTCCGACGGGAGAAGGTTGGGATGAGGGGAACTCGCCCGTATTCGGCGAACAATCCACCAGTATCTTCATCGCAGGTTGCTCTGGATCTTTGGTTACCGGGAGACACTTAACGCACCTCTGGTAGCCCAGGTGACTATTGCACATCGATTGAAAATCTTCTCCCTGCCTCTCTCGCGAAGACGCGGGCGAGGGTTCTTGAGAGGCGGTTTCCTCTTGGAGAGAGTCGGGCCTGAGAGCCGAGAGAACTTCAGGGGCTCTTGCGAGGCTCAGTGGATAACGCCTGCTCGACGACATAGCCCGCGGGCATGAGCGTCTGGTGATCGTTCGAGATCGTACCACCAGCGGGAGTGACTCGATTCTGGGGAGGCAGCGATGCTGCTGGTTTTGATGGGGGAACCAGTGTGAGCAGTGTCGGGCCCGAGCGAGTTCGCGTGTGCAGCACCACTTTGGGGAACGATTGTTCTTTCGACCAGGGGGCAACTTCAATCTGGCGGACAAACAGGCGAAGATCTTCATCCCGGGGGATGCCGACCAGAGACCGCTGGTCATCCATTCGCCACTGGCAGAGTTGATGGAGTTCTTCAAAGCGGATTTCGCCCGAAAGTTTTTCGAGGAGATCGACCACATGTCCGGGGAGTGGTTCGCTCGTTGACCAGCGAATTCGCTCCAGCTCGGTTTTGTTCCACGAGGTGCGACCAATCGAGGCTTTGGCGACTTCTCGTAAACGCTGTTCCACCTCTCTTTCGAGGGGAACGACGGGATTCAAAACGACGGGCTCCTGCACGGCAGACAAACTTTGGGAATGTGCTGGTTGTGCCGGGCGAATGGTCAAGGCATCGGTCTGCGCCATGGAACTGGTGACGCTGCTCAGACCATGGATCAGCATGGTGATGGCAACCACAAAACGGGATGGCCAGACAATGGCAGATTCTCGACGTTGGCACTGGGCGAACATCGGTCGGTCTCCGAATTCAGCGGTAATTGACGGGAATACTCAGTTTGACAGAACGTCAACAGGGAGGTAGAGGCGGCGGGATGACGTGGTATAGCAGCGACATCAATTTCGGGATAGAGCAAGTTCTGCCCGATCCTGCTGCTGCATGGCGCTGCGACATCAAGCGAGGGGCGAAAAGGTAGCTAGGTAAGAAGGCAAGATAGGAAAAAGGCAAAAAGTTACCTCCCGGGAATCCAAAGCAATGGTGGTTTCCCCGGGAGGCAGATTCTCGTTGAAAGAAGTTTCACGGACAATAACAGGGCATGATTGGTTGTGAAGACATGCTTGCCCATAGCTGCAAGCATGGGACAAGGAGCAATCTCAATTCATGGAACGCGTAAGACATTCCGTGTACAGAAATCACTCAGGCCTGAAACAGTTCCACAAGCACTGGCTTCTGCTCGGCGTAAAGTTTCAACTTATCGAGAGCCTTAAGCACGATCTGCCTGACGCGTTCTTTGCTCAGACCAATTCGCCCGGAGATCTCGGAGAGTGACTGGCCGCGAGGCTGGCCATCGAGACCAAACCGGGCAGCAATGACGGCTCGCTCGCGCTCCGACAATGTTTCCAGAAGTGATGTCAGTTCGCGCTGGCACGCCTCTTGAGACTCTCCAGGCTGCGTTTCTGCAGGACTGCGGAAGTCTTCGAACTGCTCAAGTGCTTCATGGATGTAAGCCGTCGTGTGTTCGTTCCAGGTCTGCACCTTTTTGAAGTGGCGATGCATCTGATTGCGGACAGCCCACGTAGCATAAGTGCTGAAGCGATTTCCCAGACTAATATCAAACAGCTCCACCGAACGGATGAGAGGCATCACCCCTTCAGAAACCAGCTCGGCAAGCTGTTCAATCGATCCACAGCATTTACGAGCCAGAGCCACGACAAGCCGCAGATTGGCCTGAACAATCTGGTTGCGAGCTGTGATCGATTTATTCAGCCAGAGATTGTACTGAGCAAAATAGGCATCGCTTGCAGGAGATTTGGCGAGCTTTTTACGGGCAGCTTCAGCCTGGTACCGGCAGAAGTTCATCCACAAGAAGAGATAATTTTCTTCATCCGGGGCCAGTAGACGAGACCGTGCAAAAGCGGGCAAAAGTGCTCCTGCCGTCGTCGCATGAGAGACAGGTGCGGCACTCAGCGAGTCAATGGTGAGTGGCTTCAACTGTTCCAGTTGAGCTTCGGCCTTTTTGCGTGCGAAAAGTGGATGATCCACATAGGCCAGGGGTGGAGGAATCAACCGCTGGGGAGCCACCGGACGTGGTGCTCGAACCGTTGTTTTGTTCTTGACGGCTGTACCTGCGGATGAATTCAAAGATTTGCAGATTCGCTTTTCAGACACGAGGGTCGAAAGGGAGAGTTCCTCTGTCAAACTTTGAGATTTGCTGGCGATTCTGCCAGAAACTTTCGTCGCAGCAGTTGCCGATTTCGATCTGGCTGTCTTTGATCCCGAGTGAGACTTCTTGCTTTTGCTTCTGGATCTTTCCAAAGTTGCAATCATGTCAAACCTTTAATAGCAGCCGATTAGTTGTTCGGACAAGTGATCCTGTCCAACGAACCGCAGTGCGACTTGAGGTTTAACTGCTGAACTCCAGTAAAATTGTGGATGACAATTTCTGGCGAGAAAAATCGTTCCCTGCTCGCAGTGCCCACCGTTTGATAAGCATCCCGAAACACGGGGGCATTAACTCACGGAGGCAGCATTCAAATCCTTGAACATGAACGATTCGGATTGAATTTCTGATCGTCCGTTCAAGTCGATGTTGACCAGCATTGCCAGAGCGAGACTGGTGGCCACCAGACTGGAACCACCATAGCTCATCAGGGGCAGCGTGATCCCCGTGATTGGCAGTAATCCGACAGCCATCCCCGTGTTGATGATCATTTGTGTGATCAGAAGCACAGTGATCCCCGTGGCGACTAATCGCCCATAAGGCTCTTTGCATCGCTGCGAAATCTGCATGCCCTGCATCAGGAAGATCGCATAGAGTGCAACCGTCGCCAGAGATCCTCCCAGTCCAAACCGTTCTGCCACCATGCAGAACACAAAATCGGTCTGCGCGGCGGGCAGGTGATAAGCGGCTGGTTCTTCAAGCACCTGTCCCTGAATCTCACTTCCCCAGACGCCACCAAGTGCAATGACCTGCTTCGCCTGATGCTGATGATAGCCGTCACCCCGCGGCGATGGCCCACCATCAGTCTGATTGAAAAGTGCCGTCACCCGTGAGCGTTGCTCGGCATTCATCTTCTGCCAGAAGAAAGGCATCAGACAGGCAGCCAGCAGCATGACAGCCAGCAGATGCCTGGCCCGGGCGCCCGCAACAAACAACATACTGAAAAGGACGGGGATGAAGAGCATGGCCGAGCCAAGATCTGGCTCCAGCAGGATGAGTGCCACAGGGAACAGCATGACGACAAAGGGGACCACGAGACCGCGCAGTGTGCGATGGTTATCGCGGTACATCAGGTAATGTGCCAAAGCCATGATGAAGGTGAGTTTGGCCATTTCCGAGGGCTGGAAATCGAGAATACCTAACGGAATCCAGCTTCGTGCCCCATTGCGAGGCGGCATGGCGAGTACCAGCACCAACAGCGGCAAAGAGGCCACAAAGAGCCAGTCACTGAATCGCTTCCAGCGGGAGTAAGGAATGGCCACGACGAGAGCAAACGCAATCGCTGCCGGAATGAGCCAGACGACCTGCCGCTCGTACCGGGGTGTGACATTCTGCAGTTGATCAGCCCGGGCAATCCCACAGAGACCCAGGACGACAAGACCGAGAGCACAAGCCAGGAGAATGAGCGACGGATGCGAGAAAAAGCCCGTCACCGAAAACGAACTTCTGCTGGTCGACGAAACATCGCGTCGGATTGTAATGCCAGCCATGACGACCTTTGTTACGCAGCGCGGCGTTCTTCGAATTGCCCGGCCTGAAAGATCCCTTTGCTTTCGATAATCGACTTGGCGTCAAAGCGACTCCCGAAGTAATAGCGCTGGGCGTCCGGGTCATTCAGAACCTGTTCCGCATCGCCACTGCAGAGAATGCGTCCACCGAAGACAATGTAGCTGCGATCGGTAATCGTCAACGTCTCCCGTTCGCGGTGATCGGTGAGGAGTATCGATATCCCGGAGTTCCGGAGTTCGGCAATGATATCCTGAATACTGTTGATCGTGACCGGATCAATCCCGGTGAAAGGTTCATCGAGCAGAATGAGATTGGGGCGACTGGCCAGACAGCGGGCGATTTCCAGCCGGCGGCGTTCCCCACCAGAAAGCGTGGATGCGATCTGATGCCGCTTTTCGGCAATGCCAAACTCATTGAGAAGTTCGTCGCAGCGGTAATTTCGTTCTTTGGCCGTGAGGGGCATGAATTCCAGGACAGCAATCAGATTCTGATCGACAGTCAACTTGGTAAAGATGCTCGTGTCCTGCGGAAGATAACCCATCCCGGCCTGAGCCCGCCGATAAAGCGGCCAGTTGGTCACATCGATGCCATTGAACATGACCTTGCCGCGAGTGGGTGTGACCAGCCCGCACGTCATGCGGAAGCTGGTCGACTTCCCGGCCCCGTTGGGCCCGAGCAGACCAACGACTTCACCGGGATTCACATGGAAGCTGACGTCCGCCACAGCCAGCTTGCGCGGGTATTGCTTGACGAGACCTGTGCATTCCAGCAGTTTGGGCATCTGATCCTCCTTGATCCGATGTCAGTTTAGCCTGATCGTGTCGAGCCGTACAGATGACGTTCGCCACCCGAGATGAGGGAACCTTCTGGCCAGTGCGCTTACCGGATGCGCGTCCAGCGCCACCACTGGGGATAGAAGGGGATGGAGAACCTGGGATAGTTTTCGACATCCGGGTTTTGGGCTTTGTTGACCTTATGATAGAAAAATGGCAGCGGTGCATACCCTTTGCCATCGTTCATGAAGGGAACACCATGCGGCCAGAAAATACTGAACGCCTTGCCCACCAGAGCTGAGCCAGGGACAGCATGCCGGCGGTCGGCACCACGAGTATTCGACCATTGTCTGGCATCCTGACTTCGCGGTGAGTTATCCCCCATCATGAAGTATTCGTCTGCTCCCAGAGCCGGAAATTCGGCGGCAAAGGCGTGGGCTTCGTACTCGGCTCCCCAGGCGAGCGGATCGCTCAAAAGTGCTGCCAGACGACCAGGGCTTGAATACTCAGTGAGCGAAACTGCTGTAACGGGATAGGCCAGTCCGTCACTCAGATCGCGGTCAGCCCGGTAATAAATGTCGCGGAAGATGCGGAGCTCTTCGACATCCACTTCGCGACCCTGAGCAAAAATCCCAACCGGAGAAAGGTCTCGCAATTGCGGGCCATAAAGAGCCGGTGGTGCATAGGTCGTCTCGGCATCGAATTCGACCAGTTGATCGTTGATCCAGACGCAGAGCCTTTGATCGAAATTGGCAAACTCCAGATTGAACCACGAACCAGTCGCCACGACAGGACTTTTGCTGCGGGCAATGGGGCGAAACGCCTCTTCGCCGGCCAGTTCATCGGACATTCTCAACGTGACGTAACCATCGGTTCCAATCACACACTGATACACCCGCACGCCACGTGTGAGTTCGATGATCACGTTCGCATTCTCGTTCCCCTCTTTAGGAGGGCCCAGTCGGAATTTCCCCGTCACCGCGATGTCGCCGACCCAGTAAGGATCAGGTTCGCCACGCTGCCCATTTCCCATCGGGGCATAATGGTTGTAGGAGCAGAAATCGGCGATCAACTGAGGCTTCGCGGGGAAGATCATCGGCTGATTTTCCACGGCCTGATTCCAGGCTTCGGGCGTAGGAAGATAATGCCGATACCTGAGCCATTTACCAGATTGAGAGTCGTTCCCGGTGATCGAGAAGGACCTGGCTTTTCGATCGGCTTTCCACCCGGCGGGATCTTCCTTCCAATCGGCTGGGGAAACATCGTTGGCGGGAATTTCCACACCCTGCCAGCGTTCGGGCCAGCCGGCATCGATGAGAACCCGTGGTGCTTCGGTGTCGTCGTAAACTGATTGCTGAATAACGCGCTGCTTGTTGGGATCGTCCTTGCGAGCGATCTTGTATTCGCCATCCAAGCCGGGACGCACGTAGATATCGCCACGCCAGACGCGGAGCATTTCACCGGGAAGACCCACCAGACGTTTGATGTAGTTGGTCTCGGGCTCTTCGGGGAACTTGAAGACAACCACATCCCACCGACTGGGTTTAGCGAGCTCGTAAGTCCATTTATTGACGAGAATCCGATCACCGCTGAAGACCGGGCGGTCTTTGACATCGTTCTCAAAGCGGCAATTGGGGCAGGTCGCCGTTTCGATCCGCATTTCGAGAGAGCCATTCGAGCGATTGAGTTCATCGCTGGCACCAATGGCGAATTGATGGCTGCACTGGCTGCACGTCACCTCTTTGCAGCGGCCATACAACGTCGGCGCCATCGATCCGGTGGGAATGACAAACGCTTCGGCCAGAAACGTACGCAGTATAAAGGCCAGAATAAACGCAAAGGCAATCGATTCAATGACTTCCCGCGTATCATTGCCAGAGCGGACGCGCGTCTTCGCCTGGGGAGCGGCCATTGAAGCCGGCTGAACTGCGACTCCTTTACCAAACCAGGTACTCTTCGCCGTCAATCCCATTAAAACCTCAAATCTGAAGCGGTTCGCTGCGACAGGGACGCATTTCTCGATGGCCGGGAAAACGCCTCACCCTGGTACCATACCCAGATTACGTTCCCGACGACCATCTCGTGAGAATGAAGACACGGAGTCTACTCGAAAACCAGCGATGGGGAGAAGTCAGACTTGATGCGTTTGTTCAGTGGTCGATTTGCCGGGGGAGGTAGTGATGATGAAGCTCACGCCACCAACGAGCCGGAAGCCTTAACAACGAGCCGGAAGCGTGAGCGACGGACACTCGATAGACCAACGAGCCGGAAGCGTCAGCGACGGACACACACCTTAACAACGAGCCGGAAGCGTCAGCGACGGACACTCAAAAGAGATCAAAGCCCCCCATCGACCAGCCCCCACCCGCCGATTGGATACGCTCCAAACTTAAACTCAATCCAAGAATCTGGCTGGAGGCTGATGGGTGTGAGAGACTGATGGGCATAAGCCCGCATGAAAGATCTTGAAAAACCCCAATCAGGCATGATGGAAGCTGGCGGAGTTGGAAAACGTGACAGGGAGTTGCCGATGAGCCAATCAATTGGGAAAGCTTCAAGCCACACACCTCCCTTGCGAGACAACTCGCGAACTTCAATGGGCTTTTGCTTCGATGCACTTATTGATGCCAATAGACAAAGACTTTTGCTGCGCCTGTTGAGGTTAGTGGTCTGTGCCCTCCTTGTGATGATGTTTTCGGCCCCGGGTTGCAGCGACAGCCCCAAGAGATCCCACACTGAAACCACAAAGCAGACGACCCGCGAAAGATTGCTCAATCACGGATTCTGCGACGAGATGATCCAAATCATCGGAGATGAGATCGTTCGCGACAACCATCACTGCAGACCGTCAGAAGAGGTGACCCAACAGATATCCAAATATCTTAAGAAAGAAATCTTAAAGGAGGATGGTTTCGAAATGGATCCCCCGCTTCAGATCTCCAACGAGACATTCGTCGTTGTGTACCGGGGTTCAAGAGGCGGAGCCTTCCACGAAGTCTGCCTGTTGCTAAAGTACGATGGGGAGTCGAATTGCTCCGTTCTGAGTTCATGCATCCGCTGGATTGAATAGACCAATCCAAAGAGAATTACGCTCCTCGCCAGGGCGGCACTGCAGGCTCGATATCTCAACGAGCCGGAAGCGTCAGCGACGGAAACTCGATATACCAACGAGCCGGAAGCGTCAGCGACGGACACTCAAAAGAGATCTAACGAACCTCATCGACCAGCCCCCGTCCGCCGATTGGATACGCCAGCGTGCCACTGCTGGCTCGTCCAGCAGTGCTCTTTTCAATCGCCCAAAGACTCACTCATAGCCATTTTGTTCTCGCCTTTGCAGCAATCTTCTCAATACCCTTGATCAAGGAAGTCCCAACTCTTAACCAGTAAACACACAATCCCAAACCAAAGCGATCGATGCCCTGAATCATGTCCCCTGAAAACCACTGCTGGACAAGCCAGTAGCACCAACCCGCCGATTGTGACCTTCCATACATTTCGTCGATCAACAACTGTCGAACAGATAAAAAGCCTTTCGTCGGGCTGTTTTACCCGAAACGTTGCTCGGCAAATCTGGCCTCGCTGAACCTATCGAACTCGCCAGCAATCCGCCGGAGCATCCTCGTCTTCCTCAAATTCCTCTCAATATGCTGGCAAGCTCAATTCATCCATCACCCTCCGTGATAACACCCATGTGAAAACTTCAAGAAGGTCTCCGTGATCTCCATTGAACAGGATATCACGACTCATCATCTTGCTCAGAGACTCGTTCAGAAACAATTCAAACTCACCATCGATTCAAAAAACTACCTCCACTCAAAATTGACACTCAGTTTCCAAGGTGCATTTATCTCATGGCTTCATTCTCAGATGCGAACAAATACAATAAGAACAGCCTCTTGCGGATATCATCCGCTGCAATTACCTGTGCATATATAACTGCCGTCAGTGCCTTTCTTCTGTTTCCATTCTGGCTGACTTATACCAACTTTGGCGAAGGCTTGCTTCTGTGGCGTGAATACCACCCCGCCATCAGCACTCGATGGAGTGAAGGTATATCACTCGGCGCAACTGACTATATACTCCACAAGAACGGCTTACTCTCTAAACGGGCAAGCGTGCACACATTCTACGCTGTAACTTCCCGGGAATTGACAAACCAATGCGTGAGACAGCCCACAGCAACCCTGTTGAACACTGACCGACTCGTCGATCTCGTCGGAGACTCATCATCCTTACATGTTATATCACCTTCTTGTTACCACGTATTACATTATACAACGAATGGCATTGTGAGTACTTCAAGTGAAGAGCTTTGCGAACAAGGCAATCCTCTCAATGCTCTGCCAGATCGATGGCTATGTGTAAACGGTGTGCTCCTTTGTACAAGAGCGACATTTGACCCCGGATATGATGGTTCATCTTACAGTTCCATCCTCTTATTCGCGAGAAATGGTGAAACAGGAAGCCGTTGCTGGTTCAGCAGGGGACCAAAGATAAAGGATGCTCGAAAGTGGCTCACGAGGGAAAAGACAATTGCGACGACCGACGAGAAGGGGCAGGTCTGGCGAACCTTCGAATCAAAGCATATTATGTCGGCCATTGAAAAGAGTAGCAACCTGCACATAGTCATCGAGTACGAAGGTGGGGTATGGCATCGACGCCTTCCCGAGGGGGTTTCATTGATTCTTACGCGTGGTATTGACCAACGATCACCAGAAGAGAAAAGAAATGATCCTCTATCAAGTCAGATTCCTTGGAATGAAGTACGGTCATGCGAAAAAACCGTGGATCTTTTGGAATTCTCAATTCAAGGCGACGAATGCCGCCTGTTTGTCCACGATCGGCACAATGCCCGTGTGCTTCTCTATAGGAATAGAAATGACAAGTGGAGTACTTCTCCAGTCACCTTCACCTATAGTGAACTGAGATTTCGAGGAGATAATTCCATCGGTGTCGCCACCGAACAAGATGGAAAGGTATCGACTATCATCACGCGGGATTCATGGGGAGATCTCTGGCTGACACATGTAGTCGATGGAGTCAAGAGCGATGCGGTTAAAATTGAACGCTTGTCGAATCAGCCACTCGTCGCGATGCTTTTTGCGATGCCAGCGAAGGCATTGGTTACCGTCATCGCTATGCTGGTGTTCTACGCCTGGGGCGTCAACTTCTTAGTTTCAAGAGGATGTCACACCACACTGCGTCTTGCGAACACTACGGTAACCTTAGCCTCGATTCACTCACGCGTTGCGGCGGGAGTTGTCGATTTTGTGATTATTTGTCTTCCATTGTTTATACTTAGCATTTATTGTTTCGTAACAGCGGATATACATACGGCACTCGACAGATTGCAGGAGAATTCGCACGTTTGGATTCTCAATCAGTTCCTATGGATGTTTTTTTATTCCGGGGTTTACTTGTCTTCGGCAATAATGTTGTTGATTGTCGTTGAAGGTAAGTATGGGTGGACGCCAGGCAAGCATCTCTTCGGACTTGTGACGCTTTCCACAACACTCAGACCTTGCGGGTTCATACTGTCGCTTGTACGAACAGCGGCATTGCCAATCGACGCCTTGGGCTTCGGCGCGGTTTGTATTCTAACTATGGCTTCAAATGAAAAGTGTCAAAGGGTGGGTGATCTGATCTCAGGTGTGGTTGTTGTAAGAAGGTGTTTTGGGAGAAAGTGACGGTCTTCCAAATTAGATGCGGCCCAACGTGTCGGTATGCATAGGCATTAGAGCCTTTTATAAACTTTTCTGGATGATTTGTGCGTTATATTTGAGCAATAGTGACATCATGGCGACCCAGTGCCAGCCTGCTAATTTTTTATTCCCAGTCGTTCATGATCACTGGTCAATCGGCGTGAGCGTCCCAGCCAGGGAAATATCCGTTCGACAATCCATCGACGAGGCAGCAATACAAGACCTTTCTTCGCCGGGGTGCCATTGCTGGCTCGTCCAGCAGTGCTCCTTTCAATCCCCCAAAGACTCACTCATAGCCATTTTGTTCTCGCCTTTGCACCAATCTTCTCAATACCCTTGACCAAGGAAGTACTCAACTCTTAGCAGTGAACACACAATCCCACACCAAACCGATCGATGCCCTGAATCATGTTCCCTGGATGCCACTGCTGGACAAGCAAGAATTGCCACCCCCGCCGCAAATCATCGAGACAAGTCCTTGACAGGTACTAGCTGTCTGTATTCCACCGCATTGTATCCGATGCATAGGTACAGGACGGGTAGCCACCATCAGCTTGGTATCTCAGGGTGAACTCAATAGACGATGTTGTATAATACCATTTACCGTCTCCGTACAGGGGCGGAGCGATTTTCGCCATGTAACGCGGTGAGAGAAGTTCAAGTGTGGTAGGGTATTCTCCTTGCTCCGCTCGCCACTCCTCAATTGCAATAATTAAGCTCTCTGCGTACTTTCTTGTCTGAACGGCATTCGGATGTGACGTATCAAAGAAGGGAGAGTAACGGCCAGATCTCATTAAAGCATGGGCGTGCAATCCAAGATACCCTATGCAAAAAGCAACCAAGAGTATACCACATAAAATCGATGGGGAACTAATTCTTAAAAGATTTTCTTTCTGCATACATTTCCCCTCGATCGATTCTACCACATAACGATTTCACACCATGACAAGCCAAGTAGGGTGAGTAAAGGCTATGCGTAACCCACCATGGTCCTTCGCAATCTTGTAGTCGATTGGGCATGCCAAACACTTCACGTCAATCCAACGTTTTCGTTTGAGACTGTTGGGTATGAGAATCAGGCGGGCATCAGCCTGCACTACATGACTGACTTGCGCCAATCTGCTAAGGTCATAATGACACCGTTTAAGCACTCAAAATAGGAGTCATTTTGTACACCCAACCAACAGGTAAAATAGACAGAATGTGATTGATATTAACATATGCACTAATGAGAAACAGCGACGACGGTGGTTATATCCTTTTAGGCCGTTCGTTTGTCCGCCAATTATGAATACTTTACGGTAAGCTAACGATACCCCGCAAATAAGGAATGCGAGATGCCCCAACCCTGCCGGCAACAAAATCGCTGGACACCAACGAGGTGTTAGTTGCCATCCATAATCGGCTGCCAATGCTATCAGTAATCCGCAATTTACAACAAGTCCTACACCCCAGAATTCCAGGAGACCAGTTCGATTTAGATGGTCGTGTGCTTCGTCGGTAATCATTGTGAACCAAGCATGACAAACATTTTGAATGGTCCCAGCAATCCTTGCTTACCCGAACGTTGAATTCAAAAGAGTCAACAGTTCAATAGTGACAAAGCTCTTTCTCTTCGGCAGTCTTCTTGAAAAGGATCTGTGGTCAGCCGTATCGGTTGACAGGAGAGTAGGTTCTGAGGAGTGGAGCGGTCCAAAGGAACCATCGCTAATCACGGCTCGAAAACCGCTGCTGGCTTGCCAGCAGTGCTCCCCTCACAAACGCCCGGCATCCAATAATTCGTGCCCCCACGTTCACAACAACCTCTCTGAACCTTCGTGCTCTTCGTGTACTTCGTGTTAGCTCAGTATTCTCACTTTTAGAACAGCCATGCGATAAACCGCAGCGCTCACATTCGACACCCTCGACACCCCAGAAGTCACCCGCAGATCCCGCGAGCTGTCATTTTCCTCATGCTTTTCGAAAGCTAGCCACTCTCCAGCATCCGCCAGACAAGGGGCATTAATCAACCAGCACCCGTTCCAATTGGAGCAGTGCTGCCTTACGCTCGATTCCCCAGCGGAAGCCAGTCAGTTGTCCATCACTGCCAATCACCCGATGGCAGGGGATAACGATTGCCAGCGGATTGGCCCCGCAGGCATTGGCCACAGCGCGGACAGCCGCAGGCTTGCCAATGCTCCTCGCCAGTTGAGCATAGGTGCGAGTTTCCCCATAAGGAATCTGCCTTAATGCCCCCCACACCTCCTGCTGAAACGGCGTTCCCTGCACATCGATCGGGAGGTTCCAGTCTCGCAACTTTCCAGCGAGGTAATCGAGAATCTGCTGAGTCCAGTGGAAGAGTTCACTCGCTGAAGAGCCAGACATTCGAGCACCAGGTGGCAGGCCTTTCTTTCCGAATCTGCGGGAAAAATCCTGAGCCAGGCTCTCCTCGTCACCGCTCATCGCAACATACAAAAGTCCGCGAGCATGACCTGCGACCATCAATAATCCGAACTCGGTCGGAGTGATCGTATAAGGAATCATCTCCCCGGAGACGCCGCTCGCACTGCAGGCCCTATCTTGAATCTCTGACGGCAAAATTCCCGATGACGGCTGGCTTTCCATTGTCCGCAATTTGCGAGCCGGAGTTTTTACGACCATCGAACGTTTCCTCGATCCATGTTTGGAAAAGCCAGAGCATTACACGGGGCGTGCAAAGCTTCTTGGATCATACACCGCTGGAGTTCATCAGAGACAGACCCGAGCCGTAAATCGGATCGAACATCTCGGCGGAACGTCGCCCGGTCATGCTCAGCGTGGCGAGTGGACTCGCAAGGGAGCCACCCGGCGGCCCTGTTTCCCGAAAATCAACGAAACACCTTCGTTTGCCGAATCAGCTCATGATTCGAGATCCCTGCCCTACATCTGACAAGCGACTGATGAGACAGCAGCACCATGATTTGTTCACAAAAGTTTATGTTACGGAAACTTTATGGAGCGTTAATACAATTTTTATATCGGTGTTTATTCTTAGCAGCACTCTTTGTTTGTTCTGAAATTCAAATTCTCAGGAGTGCCTCAGTTGACCAGAAATCAACACAAAAACCGTTCAGCAGGCTTCACACTCATCGAACTGCTGGTGGTGATCGCCATTATTGCGATTCTCATTGCCCTCCTTTTGCCCGCTGTTCAGCAGGCACGAGAAGCGGCCCGTCGGACGGCTTGCCGGAACAACATGAAGAACCTGGCCCTGGCCATGCACAACTACCATGACCAGCATGGGACCTTCGTCTTCGCCTTCGACTCGCTCGAAGGAAGCTGGTCGAGCCAGATTCTGCCACAAATCGACCAGGCTCCGCTGTTTAGCACGATCATCCGCGCCGAAGGAAACCCGGGGAACTGGAACACTAGCAGCCCTGCCAATAACGCTGCTGGCGGAGCCTCAATTCCCGTCATGTTCTGCCCCAGCACCGCCATGTCACCCCAACTGACCAATGAGAGTATCCCCAATCGCGGCGTGGCGAGCTACGGAGTTTGCGGCGGCGGTAATGTCTTCACAGATAACGCCAGCGAACTCGCCTCATTGCCTGTCCCGGCAGGTGCTAAAGCCCTCTCGGATAACAATCTCGACGGGATCTTCTGGGGATGCAGCTCCGTCCGTATCCGCGATGTGATCGACGGTACCTCTAACACCGTCATGCTCGGCGAGTTCTACACGAATATGAACGGCCGGGATGGTCAGGCGTTCGATCACTGGATTATCTGCGTCCCTCAATCCGGCAACTGGTCTCCTTCGAGCACTACTGGCGGCACTGAATTCAGTGAATGTATCGGTGGAACCGGCTCCAAGATCAACGGCTGGCTCGACCTGACAGTTCCCGGTCAATTCGCCGAAGCCGGCTTTGGCAGCTATCACACCGGCGGAGCCTTCTTCGCAATGGCCGATGGCTCTGTCAAATTCATCTCCGAAAACATCGACCTCACCACATACCGGGCCCTCGGCTCACGAGCTGGCAGCGAAACTGTTGGCGAATACTAGTACTGGTCAATTGTTTGCATCGTCCTTGTGTTCGCTATCTGGCCAGACTTCACACATCAACATCAAGGTTCAATTGATGCACGCGAGATTCTTCAGATCCCTGCTCGTTCCCGGCTCCCTGTGTTTATATATCCTGAGTTTCGCAGCAGGCTGCGCGAACGATGTTTCCGGTAATTATCAGATGTTTGAGTGGGCACCGGTCACAGGCCGCGTGACTCTCGATGGCACACCGCTCCCCAACGCCATGGTCACGTTCTCGGAAGCAGGCTATAGCAGCTCCTGGGGCATTACCGATAGCGACGGTCGATATGAACTGACCTTTGACCAGAAGCAGAATGGGGCTGCCATCGGGAAGAAATCGGTCGTGATTCGTACCGTCTTCAGTCCACCCGAAATCTCCGGGTACACCCCTCCTCCTGTCGTTGAAGGTGCACCGGAACCCGTCGAAAAACTACTCCCCATCTACCATAACAAAACGACATTAACTGCGAATGTCGTGGCGGGTCCAAATGAAATCAACTTCGAACTCTATTCAACTCCACAAGGGCAGTATTAATTAAACGCCCTTGAGCGACTTCGAAAAGCTCGCGCTCTATTAGCCTTCTCCTCAATTCTTACTAGGAACGAAATGGTCATTCGTAAATCCGAACGTACCGTCCAACCTGCCAGAAACGGCTTTACACTCATCGAATTGCTTGTTGTGATTGCGATTATCGCGATCCTCATTGCCCTCTTGCTACCCGCTGTGCAGCAGGCACGAGAGGCCGCTCGCAGAACCGCTTGCCGCAATAATCTGAAGAACCTCGCTTTGGCGATGCATAACTATCACGACAACTCGAATACATTTGTCTTTGCCTGGGATACTCTGGAAGGAAGCTGGACAAATCAGATCCTCCCTCAGATTGAACAGACGGCTCTATTCAACACGATTATTCGAGCCGAAGGTGATCCCGGTAACTGGAACAACGCCAACTGTGTGGCGAACAGGGCGGCTTCCGGTGCCAATATCCCTATCTTCCGCTGCCCCAGTATGGCGGTCGCCAGCAATATCGATGATCAATCGATCCCGGGTCGCGGGGTTCTGAGCTACGGTGTCTGCTCGGGCAGCAACGTCTATGCCGATCAGGATTCCGAGTTAACAACGGTTGGCGCGCCCACAGGTGCCGTCTCTCACGAAAATGCTTCTGCGCCGGACGGGATGTTCTTCGGAGTCAGTTCTGTGCGCATGCGCGATGTCATTGATGGAACATCGAACACCATCATGGTTGGTGAGTTCTATACCAATCCTTCAGCAGGACGGAACGGTGTTGCTTTTGATCACTGGATTATCTCCATCCCTCAGTCCGGTGGTTGGGCTCCCGGCAACACCAGTGGAGCTGAATTTTCAGAATGCACAGGGTCGGCTGCTGTCAAAATCAACGCAGCTCTCGACCTGACAGTTCGTGGCGAAGCTGCTCAGATCGGATTTGGAAGCTGGCACACAGGTGGTGCGTTCTTTGCCATGGGAGATGGTTCAGTGAAGTTCATTTCCGAAAACATCGACATCACCACCTACCGCGCTCTCGGTTCACGAGGTGGTCGCGAAACAGTGGGCGAATACTAATTCGCCTTCCACGAAAAACGAACGCCCCGTTTGTGCCATGCTTGCAGCACTGGGCTGTCTATCACACGCAACTTTGCATGCATATGAATCTGCGGTCTGGCAGGGGACTCTATGGCTTAATATGGGGGTGGCTTAATACGGGGTTGGCCTAATACCGGGGTGCCTGGGGTCAAACGTCTTCGTTTGCCCCCAGTTCATGAGGCTTTGATCGTCCCTAGTGAGGACTTTGCTCCTTCTCCCGTTCTGACGGGAGAAGGCCGGGATGAGGGGAACTCGCACGTATTGAGCGAGCGATCAAGCCACGACTTCATCGCAGCGTGCTCTTGATCTCCGGCGACCTGTTGACAATTGGCGCTCCTGTGGAGGCCTCGGTGATTGCTGCACATTAACTCGGTGATTGTTGCACATTAATTAGAGAAGACTCTCACCCTGCCCTCTCTCACGATGACGCGGGCGAGGGTTCCCGAAGGCATGCGCATGTCGCGGCTTCTTGTTGTCGTGAAAACTCACGACAACCTCCTGTAGGCAAGTTGGGCACGAGTTGGCCGGGCCACCCTTGGGTGGCAGTTGTGTGCCATGCTTGCTGTGTGTCATAGACAGCCGCTCTAGGGCAGAGCATGTCTTAGAAACCAACCACGGGCAGTGATCTTCAGGGAATCGTGTAAGATCGATGATTCCAGCAATCGAATCTTGATTGCCAGAGCTCTTGCAGCCGGTTGGTGAGCATGGTGCTGATCAACGGGCTGTTTTGCTCTCTGGAAGTGAGTGGCCTGGGCGTTATACCAGTCCCGTCAGCGTACCGGTGGCATCCGAAAAGCGGTCAGATTCCACACCCATTTTCTGGGCCAGCGAAAGCAGCACGTTCGATAACGGAGGATGCTTATCAGGATCAAACGCCAGATGCTGTCCATGCTTAAGACCCAGCTTCCTGCCACCAGCGACCAGGAGTGGCAAGTTCTTCGGTGAATGCTCGCCCCCTTTGCCCGAATTCATCCCGCTGCCATAAACGATGATCGTTTGATCCAGCATGTGGCTGTCGGCCTCAGTCGTCGATTTGAGCAGATTCATAAAGCGGTCGAGCTTCGACAAATGAAAGCGGTCAATCTGCCCCAGTTTGGCCAGCATCCCGGCATCGCCGCCATGATGGGAATACTCGTGATGATTCTCACCGCCCCCGCCAAATCCACCCGCTTCGCGCGACCATTCAAACGTGATGACGCGCGTCGTATCCGTCAGAAAGGCCAGATAAGCCAGTTCCAGCATCACATCAATCCACATCGGGCGATCATGGGCATTGCCAGGTTGGCTCCCCAGTTGCAGATTCGTGGGAGGGACTTCTGGCTTGGGTCGATCAATCCACGCTTCCATCCGGCTGAGCTGCTCTTCCGTCGTGCGGATACTCGTGAAATACTCATCGAGTTTCTGTCGATCACGCTTCCCGAGTGTTTTTTCCAGCCGCTTCGCATCCTCACGAACGCTGTCGAGAATCGATTTCTTCTCGGCCAGACGACGTAACGTCGCCGTTTTATCGGCCGCACTTTCGGGAACAAACAGTCGCTCGAACAATCGTTGCGGCGAGTTCTCAGCAGGTAGTGGCGTCCCATTGACATCAAAAGAAAGTGTATGGCTATGCCCTGCACTCCCCGTACCTGATTGATCGCTGAGCTGCAAAGATCCGTAGCGTGTGTGCCGCCCATGCAGATCCGCCACGATCTGATCCACCGACACGCTATTCGTATAATCGGCACCCGGGACCGCTTGCAGATTGGCCCCGGTCAGCCACGTATCGGCTCCACTATGCCCACCTTGCGAAGCCGGATGTCCCAGCCCCGACAGGACAGTGAAATCATCCCGATGAGGCTCCAGTACCTGGAGAGTCTTCGATAACTGATACTCTTTCCCCGTCGTTTCGGGCACCCATTCGAGGATATTCACACCATTGGGAATGTAGCAGCAGATCATCCGTGGCTGTGGGCCATGCGAGCGATTCCACGGCTTGAACTGCGAAGGAGCTCCCCACGTTCGAGGGAGCATGGCGTCCAGAAGTGGCAGCGCCAGCATGGCTCCCGCTCCCCGCAACAGATGCCGACGGGATAACAGTCGTGTTGAGGATGTCTGCATAGCCTGGCTCCGTTCTGATAAACCACTGATCGATCAAACCACTGATCGATCACAGCATCGCGAGTTTCATAATGCGTCCGGAGGGGAATCCCACAATCACCGCATCCCCCATCGCTGTCACCTGTAGACGATGCAATGGTTCAGGCAATCCCAGGAGATAAACCAGGTCTCCCGCTTTGCTCAGGCACGCCAGATGTTGCTCCAGCGTCGCTGAGTAAATGCGATGTTGATGAAAACTCTGGCCGACATGGCTGGCTGTGCCGTCGAGCATCAAAGTTCCCGCCGAAGAACCGTCATTGCCGAACATCTGCAGGCCGTGCATGTAACCAGCCAGCAGAATCGACTCGCCATTCCCGGTCACTGCCAATCCCCCCACTGTCGACCAGAGCGATTCGGACCACAGGATCTGCCCATCCAGGCGGATTTTGGAAATCAACCCATACTCGGCCGCACCAATCAATGCAGTTTCCGTTCCCAGAAACGCCAAATGTTTGAGGGGTCTGGGCGTTTGAAAAGTCGCGTGTTTTTTATTCCCCAGCGTATAAATCGCATTCATGCCATCGGTCAGCGAAACGGCAACATGTTCACCATAAGGGGCAAGTGCAGTGGCGAGAATGCTGTCAGGAAGTTGCCTCGTCCACTGGAACGAGAGCTTCCGATTCATAAGAGACAGCGAACTCGGCCCGGAGACAGCCGCAATCGTGGCCCCATTATCAGCAAAAGCCACTTCCCTGGCGACTTGCCCCAAGCGGGTCAGTGCTCGCACCCGCCCTTCGATATCGATCAGATAAATCCCGCCCGAATGATCACTGGCCACAACTTCGCCAGTCTCACGAGCCAGCTTCAAATCTGCGAGTGGAGCATCGGTGGTAAACGACCAGAGACAGACAGGGAGTCGCCCCTGTCCTTCCTGCAACCAGTTCATGTTCTCCTGAGTCACAATGGCGATCCACAGGGCCAATCGGGAAGTTCTGTCTCATCAATCAGATATTGTTGATCAGATGACCCGTCGTTTCCAGTTGAAAGAAACATCCCACACTTTTTCCATGAAATAAGAGCGATATCTGTGCCATGCTTGCAGCTCTGGGCAAGCATGTTTTCGCAACCCACAACGAGCCATTATTTTCTGGGAAACATCTCACAATGAAATTCCACAATCCTGAGAGTCCCTCCGCCCTCCTGCAGAATGTGCCGAACAACAATCGCAGTGTTTACCTGAAAGTCGTCCTATTCGTTAAAGTCCAACATTTCATCTGGCGGAATTGTCGTCTCACTGTCGATCTCCACCGAAAACACCTCCATCTGTCGTCACTGAGCCATATGAGGCCCTGGTCGTAAATGATGGATTATTGGCCTCCAACAGAAGGTAAGACGATGGAACAGACATCTGCTCCGATGTTCGTTCTTTCAACCGACGGCGAGCTTCATGGCGTCGATACGGAAGGAAATCGCGAACTTGTCCGCCGGATTTACGCCTGCGTTCAAGCCTGTGAAGGGATTTCCACCGACGAGCTGGAAATGGGTGTCATTGCCGAAATGAAGCGACTTCTGGGGCAGGTCGTTCCCCTGCTTCAAAATCGCTCAGCCGCAGCAGCCGAACGCGAAGCGGCCTGAAGTTCGTCTCGATCGCTCAGGCTCAATTTCAACGGCCGGCAAAACCTCGCCTTGACCGCAAACGCCATCCATCGGACGATCTGTAGCAACACAGATCTCGAGCGGATGGCGAGATTGTTTACCAGGCCTCCTAAGCTTTGGCATTTGCAGCTTTTGTCACTGGTGAATGACGACCGGGCAGTCAGGGACGATCAATATGCATATTTTCTTTTCCGTGGGCGAACCCAGTGGCGATCAGCATGCCGCTCATTTGATTCGCGCGCTCCAGCATCGTGATCCTGGCCTGAAAGTCAGTGGATTGGGCGGCCCAGCCATGGAAGTCGCTGGTTGTGAAGTGATCTACCCTCTCACCAATCTCGCGGTGATGGGGATCTTCCGGGTCCTCCCACTCCTGACGACCTTCTACAAAGTCTTCCGCCAGGCACGAGCCCACCTGCAACAGCATCGCCCCGATGCCGTCGTGCTCATCGATTTTCCCGGCTTCAACTGGCACATTGCCAAAGCGGCCAAAGCGTTAGGGATTCCCGTCTACTACTTCATGCCTCCCCAGATGTGGGCGTGGGGTGGCTGGCGAATTCACAAACTCAAACGCACCGTCGATCACGTGATTTCAGGTTTACAGTTCGAGACCGAATGGTACGCCCAGCGAAATGTTCCCGTGACCAACGTGGGACACCCCTTCTTCGATGAGATTGTCCACCATCCACTGGATCAATCCTTTGTACGAGAATGGAAACCACAGGCCGGTCGCGTGGTCGCGTTGCTCCCCGGCTCGCGTGGCCATGAAGTCACCCATAACTGGCCGCGCATGCTCGAAGCCGCCCGCCTGCTCCAGGAGCGTTTTGACGATCTCACTTTTTACGTGGCCAATTACAAAGAGAAGCAGCGCCAATGGTGCAGTGAAGAATTCGTTCGCACAGGCGGGGGATTGCGCATGAACTTTTTCGTGGGCCGCACTCCCGAGATCATCGATATTGCGGATTGTGCCCTGGTTGTCTCAGGTTCCGTCGCGCTCGAACTTCTCGCCCGTCGCACTCCTTACGCCACGTTCTACTCCTGCAGTAAGCTGACACACTGGATTGGCCGTCAAATCATTCACATTCCGCACTTTTCACTCCCGAACCTGATGGCCAACCGCCGCATCTTCCCGGAACTGCTCTTTGTGGGAGAGGCCCCGGAAGCCGGCCGGCAGATGGCTGATGCGATTTCTCCCTGGCTGGCCGATCCTCAGCAGATGACCCTGAAGCTGGAAGAACTCGACGCCTTGAGGCGAGATGTTGTTCAGGCAGGAGCTTTAACTCGCACTGCCGATCTGATTCTCCGGCTCACCACAGATCGAGCCCGGCCCGAACCCCTTTCATCCGCAGCATGATGAATGAAGATCACGCATTAATGAATCAACTCGTAGTAGTTGGTCTATCGCTAAATGTCCTGTATGGGATAGAGGGCCTTGAGTTTGACTCGGGCGTCGGTGGTTGTAAATTGCCAGTTGGCGCCGAGTCTCTGGGCGTTGCGGGTCTGTTGCCAGGCTGCGATCTCGGCCTCCATCGTCGCAGTGCTCTCAAAGCGGCGGCCAATGCATTGCCGGGTCAGAACACTCAGTTCCATTTCGGCCATGTTCAGCCAACTTCCGTTGCGAGGAGTGTAGACGATGCGGAGTCGCTGTGTCAGCCGATGAGCGGTTTCAGCAGCGAAAGTGGCGTACAGGCTGGTGATCTCATGCGTATTGAGATTATCACAGACCAGAGTCACGAGTTTTGCCTCGGGATAATCGACCTCCAGTAACTGTTTGACTTCCGCAGCCCAGTCCTGACGTTTGCGACTGTCACGGCTGCTGACGCGACGCCAGCCGTCAATCGGATTGAAAAACATGAACAGCGCCCGCACATCTTTCCGTTCGTAATGATGGTCTTCACGACGGGGCTGCCCGGGTGACATTGGCAATGCGGGTTCCACATCACTGAGGACTTGCTTGGACGCTTCATCCATGCAGATCAGCGGGTGTGTTTTGCTGAATGATTCGTGGTAGACATCAAGGAGTTGTTCCATGTGGGCCACGAAGCGGGCTCGGTCTTTTTCCGGGATGCAGAAGCGTTTCGTCTGCCACGGTTTCAGGCGATTTTTTTCAGTGTCTTCCGCACGGTCTCACGGCAGACACTCGTCACCACTTTCAACCGACACATTTCATCGACCAATAATTGCAATGTCCAACGCTGATGCCCTTCGGGCGGAGTACTGCAACTGAGGGTGACGAGCTGCGCTTCCGCCTTTCCATCCAGAACTTTCTGCCGACCCGCATCGCTCCGGCGTTTGCGATTCAAAGCAGAGGCCCCCTCGCGCACGAACTGTTGTCGAATTCGTTTGACCTGTTTCTCGGTGAGGCCCACCAGTTCGGCAATTTGCCAGTCGGGTCGGCGACCGTCGCCATGGTCCGAGTCTGACAACAGCAGAATTCGCGCCCGGCGAGCCTGCGCGGCACTCACATTCTGCGAACGCGAGATCCGCTCCAGCTCTTCACGCTGCGCGGCACTCAAATAAACAATGAGCTTGCGTACCCGATCCGCCATCCGATTCCTCCATGAAATTCCAACACACCGACTCCTCTTGAGCCAGTCGAACAGAAACACTACCACTTAACGGACAATTACCGATAGGCGAAACAGTAGGGTCCGCTGTGCGGACCATCTTCCGCTTACGACCAGCAATAACTTTCTTTCTCTTCAATCGGTAATGAGGCTTGTTCCCGTCGTTTACCCAGGCTCTCCGGGTTGCATTCAAAAAGGTTCCTGACAAGGTGGCCCAAAAGTGGCTGTGCACGTCTGGGTGACGACAGGCACAAGAAACGACCCTCACAAGGCATCGTCGTACACAATACTCAGTGTGGCCCCGGTTGAAATCCCAATTTCTACCTGAGCAGCCAAGCCACACGAGGGTACTGGCAGAGTTGCATCTGAGATCTTCAGGGACTCATACTGCAGTGCTTAAGGCAGGCAAACCTTTTTTGCCTCCGGCACACAGGTAGCCCGCATACGATCAACCTGCGACACACTCCGAAAAAGTGACATGCCAGTCGACAGCCTATCTATCCTTACCTACCATCACCAGTGGTTAGCAACATTTCTGCCGCAATTCTCTGAAACTCGGCACTTCCAGTTTTATTGATGACAATCTTACGGGCAGCAGCAACCACTTCATCGGAAATCTCGTTACCCCTACGAAACGCAGCTGTAGACAATTTCCTTACAATCTCGTCGTTCTTTTCATTTGCAAACTCTCTGATTGCCAGCTGCCTAATCGCCCACAGGCTGCGGTCGCTGATATCATCACGAGTGCTTGCTGCATCCAAGACACCAAAAAGTGACTCCCAGATCATAATTTTTCTCTCAGGCAGTGCATGATCTTCATCGTAGCCAGCAAGAATGCAGTTTACACCCTCATCATATACACCACCTTCATGAACCACTCCCCATAAAGATGCATACCTCAATATTGTTTGGCATGTCTCGGCCGAAGAATCGCGACAACGAAGAAGCCTTGACCATTCCCGGAGTGTATTATGCTTTGATATTCGCGACACGCCAAGAACCATGATTGAGGGGGAAATATGACGGCCACCTCTTAGTTGATTGAACAGCCAGTCTTCAAGTTCATAGGACTCGTCAGACGAACATAGATATTTCCCGGCCGTTATAACCAGCCAAGCCACCATAGCAGGTGACTCTCTCTCGACGTCTGCTCTTTCAAGAAGCATTTTCCAAGGAACCTTGTCGGCAGGTGTGTGTACTCCTAATTCAACAACAGCATCAATCATTGATACTGGTGAACCTCCTTGCTTATTAACATCTGCGATAATCTCATCTTGACCGCGAGAGCGGTCTTTTATCACGCTAAAGCGATTGTACTCCTGAAACACAATTTTATAGGAACTTTCCCTTGGATGGTCACGCGGTATATCTCTGGCGCAAGCAAATGGAGACGCAAAGAAACCTACAGCCAGGAAAGCTAACACATTCACACTCTTCCACCCTGGTAGATTGTGCGCTACGCAACGCCACTTAACAAAGAAGCAAGGGTCATGCAAATAATTCATACTATGGCCTTGAGTGAAAAAGCAACTAATTGAAGGCTACTTGATGCGGGAGAACGAAGGGGTCCGGACTCTTTTTCCTCTGTGTTGTCTCTGTGGTTAGCCGCGCAGGGTAGCCCCGGTTGAAATTCTGATTTCGACCGGAGTAGCCACGCCACAAGAGGTTTGGGTACCATCCATCCGATTGCGTCCCACGTGGTCTCAATGAAATCCCATGCCGACGATCTCCACAACGAACAAAAAAGTCCTGACCCCCTTGCCCTTTCCGTGTTATCTTGATGCCAAACGATGCCCCGCTAGACCTTACTGGCGGCATCAGTGGGAGCGGCAAGATTCTACCAGATTGGCCGGGAATTTAGTCATGGAGTATCTGAAAGTACCGTGGAAGCACGATCACGCTGACGAACCAGTCTGGTTGTACAGCGAAATCAACAACGAGCGTTGGGAAACTCGGAAGGTTGAGGTATTTCGGGATGGGTCAACGGGCTACGCAGACAACATTGAGGCGAAGGGCGGGTCAAAGTTATCAATCAAGCCACTTCCAACGATGGCTGAAATAGCCAAAGACTCACAGTTTGTGCCAAGCTTAATTGGCAATGACGAATTCGAGAGGGTATGGAGCTGTAGGGTAGAAAGTGTGCGGGCTGATTCCGCAGTGTGGTCCCGGTTGAAATCCTAATTTCTACCGGGGTGGGCAAGCCATAATTGGGCACTGGCAGAATTGCATCCGAGATCTTCAGAGACTCACATGGCCGCCATTGCGGCAGCCAAACCTCTTTTGCCTCCGGCACACAGGTAGCTCGCCGACCAGCAACCTGTGCCACCCTGTGAAGAAGCGGTTCGACACGCGTGGACCGCAAACTGTGCAAGGGACTCTGGCTTCACGATAATTCAGATTGTGAACTACCGTGACACTTCTGGAAACTACGACATGATTGAGGTGATGTTTACCCAATGAGTAACGGACATGTAGAACAAACAGTTGTGAATCAAATGCAAAAAGATTGCCAGCTTGGACTTGCTCTTTCTGAAATAATTGAGAGAGCGAGAACATCCTTGGGTGATCGAGGTGAATACACCCTTTTAGTATTGCGTCATTTTATGGTCGCATTTGGTTTGTCACTCAAAGATGCGAGGCTACTCGAAGCCTGCCCAATTATCGGCGGGACCGCAATGACAGTTACTGAAGTCGATTCATTTCTCCGTCCAAAGATGGATAACTTTCTACAAGAATTAGACCTTGGGCCATAAGTATATGCGCTGGGTGACCCCGGTTGAAATTCCGAATTCTACCGGGGTGGCTTCACCACAGGAGGGCATTGGCAGAGTTGCAACTCCGTCAAGTTTCCACCTGAAATCCTCAGAGACTCATATGACATTTCTTCCGGCAACAAAACCTCTTTTGCCCCCGTCACACAGGTAGTTCGCAGACGAGCAGCCTGCGCCACTCTGTGAGCCCGGCCCGAACCACTTTCATCCGCAGCATGATGAATATAGAACACGCATTAATGAATCAACCAGTAGGGTCCACTGTGCGGACCATCTTCCGCACACCACCGGCGATAACTTTCTTTGCCTTCAATCGGTAATGAGGCTAAGTTCCATGCTTGCAGCTCTGGGCAAGCATGCCTCCGTAAACAACGACACGCTTGTGATTCCTGGAAAGCGCATTCGTTGAGATCACAAGTTCAAACAAACAGCCCCCGGCATTTGACCAATGCCGGGGGCTATCTTTTCATCGCATCATATCGCTCATGTCACCAGCTTATCGCAAAGCTTCCTTCGAGAAGTTTGCAATCACCGAGCCGACATATCGCAGAATCCCCTGGTTCGCATTGAGTTGGCCCACGACTTCCTTGTCCTTCCGCTCGAGGCTGAAGGTCAGCAGGTCGTCACCACTGGCGAAGGCATCGACAGCCAGCTTGCGCAGGTTCTCAATCTTCTTGATGCGGTCCAGTTCTGCCTTGGATTTCCCGGTCTTCGAAACAGGGGTATTACCACGGAAGATTTCGAGGAGCTGCACCGTCGGCCCGAACTTAACCGTACCGGAGAGCACCACGGGGCTGACTGTCTTCTCACCACTGGCTTGCTGATCGATCGCAGCTTTCAGTTCGTCCAAGCCACCTTTGCCAGCCGCACCCCAGACGATCTCTTTGCCAACGCCAATGTAAAGATCGCTTTGATCTTTCCCGAAGATCGACTGAAAACCTTCCAGGCGACGAGCAGGGAATGTCAGCTTATGGATCTTCACGCCATTATGTTCTGCCACATCGGCTTCGTATTTCCAGTCGTCTCGAATCTTGGGCATAAGTGCCAACAGAGCGGGAACCGTCGAAGTCTCCTTCGCCAGAATTCCACAGGTCATGTTATGCACATTTCCCTCAACAGCATGCAGGTCGACATACGAATCGACCACACCTAACGAGACACCGTCCGTCAGAAGTGCAAAGAGTGTCTTGGAAAACTCGTTGGCAGCCGCTTTCCCTTCCGCCGTGAGATTCGGGCGGTTCTCGATATTCACGCCAATGGCGGCATTCATCACAGGATAGAACTCGATCAAATGCTTCTGTCGCATGTCGTCGAGTTCAAAGCAGGTCTTGCCCGAGATGACTGGCTGATCATGCAGCTTGATCGCCGAAAAGGCACTTGGTTTGGTTCCGAGTAAGGCAATGCTCTTTTCGAGTTCAGTCCCCGGAAGAGCCGTCAGGAGCAATGTCCCCGAACCTTTCCCTGCCTCAATATCTGTCGTCCAAGTCGCCTGCAGATGCTCAGACTGAACGATAAACCGTTCGAGTTCGGCCAACTGGTGGTTTGTCCCCAGCTTGCGCAGTTCAAAAACTTCTTTGGCTTCGTCGCGTTTGAATTTAACAGCCGCTTCAAGTTCTACGCGAAGCTTGGTGAAGTCGGCCTGTCGCTGAGTGATGGTGGCGGGATCATTCTTCAGGTCAGCCACAATATCCTGCGACCCACTGAGGAGATTCTGCGCCAGTTTCCCGGGATCGGGTGCATTCGCAGGAATGTCCTGTAGCCGCTGGCTGAGCATGGCATACTTGCCATTGGCCCGCAGAAAATACTTACGCTTCGAAGCCCCCTGCTCTGTCAGGTCATAATGACCGGCAGCATTCTTTTTGACCGTGTAGCCAAACGAAGCCACGTTGTCCAGAAAACCATCCCGGCCTTCGAGCTTGGTGGTCGGAAAGTTGAGCTGATAAATCAGTTCCTTATCACCCAGAATCACATCCACTCGAATCGGTGTCTTGCCATCCACACCAGCCAGAAAGCTTTCCAGCGTGGCGTCGAGGTTTTCCCATTCCTTTTTGAGTGCCGGCGTGGGGGCCAGATTCACCAGATACTTCAGATCTTCCCGAAGTCGGTCAGCACCCGGTTGCACAAAAGTAATGCGTGGTTCATCAGCCCGAGTCACCATCGTCGCTGCCAGAAGACTGGCGCCAAGTGCCAGAGCAGAAAAGCACTTCGTAGACCACTTACCCAGTTGAATCTGCAACACGGATGAGACTCCCTTCGCTTACAGCGCTTCTCAGGTGAACTCCATTCGGCGGCTTTGAATACTTGCCTCAGCCAGTACACAAAGTTTCCAGGAATGCTTAGGTTCACCGACTGTCAACTTATTTGTCAACCTAAACTCGGTTCTTTGATCGTTTGATCCCGGCAGATTTGCAGAAGGAACACTCAGGAATCTGTCAGGAATCAGCAGGAATCACCACAGTTCCTCTCCCGCAACTTTCAGACCCTCGATCACAAAGCCTCTCCAAAAGCAGCTTTGGGGCGATGTTTGCAGGTTGGCTTGCCAAACAAACCAACTTATGGATCAGGCCCTCATTCCAGAAAAACAATCAGCCAGGGAGGCCTTGGGGCAACACCTGGCTGATTGACATTTGTCAGGAAAAACCTACTTGGTGCATGTACTGCAGGGAGCCTGAGCGGTGGCTGCAGGAACTGCACAGCTCGGATCAACAGCGGCACAGGCCGTGACAGGCACCCGGCGGCAAACGGTACGTGGGACACACACCGTCTTGGTTTCGACCACTTTACGTGGCACGCAACTGGTCTTCGTCACCATTTTGGTCTCACAGACCTGACGGCACGTCGTGTAAGGCACCTGACGGGTTTTCACTTCACGTGTCATCGAGCAGGTTGTGTAAGGCACCCGCTTGGTGATGCATTCCGTCGTCCATGAGCAGGTTGTGTAAGGCACTCGCTTGGTGATGCACTCGGTTGTCCACGAGCAGGTCGTGTAAGGCACCCGCTTCGTGCATGTTTCGCGAACCATCGAGCAGGTGGTGTAAGGAACTCGCTTTGTCACACATTCCTTTTCCCAGCGAACGCAGGTGTAAGGAACTTGTTTCACAGACTGCACAGGCACCCGGCGGCAGACAGTGTAAGGCTGCTTGCAGGTCTGTGTCTCACGGACATACGTTGTGCAGGGAACTTGCTTGCAAACCTTGCGGGGAACCCATGTTCGTTTGCAGCACGTTGTTGGTGGGCACTGCTCGCAAACCATCCGGGCACAACCAGGACGATAAACACACTTGCAGGCACAAGGATCCCATTCCCATGTCCCGGGATCCTGCACGCACTTCTGCACCATTTTGCCAGGGATCTGATAAGTCTCAGTGACCCATTCGCCAGTGCACTCTTCCACAGTCTTGTAGGTCGTGACAGGCTTGCAGACGGTGTAGCAGACATCGCGGTAGCAGGTTTCGGTCTCTGTCCGATAAGTGGTGCAGCAAACCTGACGATAGTGCGTCTCGCAAACAGGCTTCTTGACTGTGCAGGTCACGTCGCGATAGCAGGTCTGGAACACAGGACGGCACTTGGTGTAGCAGACGTCGCGATAGCAGGTCTGGTAAACCGGCTTCTTGATTGTGCAGGTCACGTCGCGATAGCAGGTCTGGTAAACCGGCTTCTTGATCGTGCAGGTCACTTCCCGGTAGCAAGTCTGATAAACAGGCTTGCACACGGTGTAACATTCTTCACGATAGCATGTCTCGCGGATGGTACGGGTGCAGGTCACTGGTACCTGGCAAGTCACCTGATCGTACACCGTGCGGCAGCACTGGTACTGCTTCGTATCCCAAACCGTTTCCTGAACGGTCTGGTAGCACGTGGTGGGGCAGGCCTTGGCGGCGCAGTAATCGCCAGCCGGGGCACATGCCTCAGTAGGACAGCAGCGATACCTTGCGGCACCGCAGTATTTTGCTTCGGCAACATCTGCCAGTCCGAAGGCCAGCAGGCCTCCCAGAGCGACCATCATGGACGCAATTTTCATCGCTCGATCCTTGTTCCTGTCAGAACGGCGTGAAGCTATCCCCCGGCATTTGTTCGCAGGTGCCAGAAGACAACTTGTCTCATCGTCTACATCGACGGCCCCCTCACGAGGCTTGAGACAAAAGTTGGATTTTTTTTTCGCAAAAGTCCCGATTCGGCATTTCTGGATTGTTTTTGCCCGTGAGTGGCAAAAACTGCCGAAAAACTCCTTGGCAGCGGAAGCAAAGCCCCCGGCCTGCCTATTTTGCGGCATTCGAATCGGAGCCTGCTTTCCCTCACCGCTCCAAAGATCGGCATTCCCAGCCGCTTCTCCCACGAAAAGACAACCTGTCACCGGTAATCGTCAGGATCAGCAGAACCACCACCTGACCTGCGCATCCTGACCAGGCCTCCCAAGACACTGAATCTGCCACTCCTCCAAAATGTTGGGGATCGGCAAGCCAAAGGATTGATCGCATGAGATCGCGTTGATATGACGGAGTCGTCACCGATTCGCACCGTTAGGAAGATGCACATGTCATCAGGAAGTCACCCGGCAATCGCACTCTGGTTGGTTCTTGTGGCATTTTGTTCACAAACCCTCTTAGCCGCCGAGGATGTGAATAAAACCAGCCCACCCGGACGCCCCAACATTCTCGTCATCATGGCAGATGACCTGGGATACGCGGACCTGGGGGTTCAGGGTGGCTGCGAAATCCCCACGCCTCACCTGGATCAATTAGCAGCCAGTGGCATTCGCTGCACCAACGCGTACGTTTCCGCACCTTATTGCAGCCCTTCCCGCGCAGGCTTTCTCACCGGGAAGTACCAGACTCGCTTCGGGCACGAGTTCAATCCCCATGTGGGCGAAGAATCCAAACTCGGCTTGCCGCTCGAAGAAGTGACGATCGCCAACTTATTGCAGAAAGAGGGCTATCGCACGGCCCTGATTGGTAAATGGCACCAAGGCTTCAGCAAAGATCATCATCCGCAAAGCCGGGGGTTCGATGAGTTTTTTGGCTTCCTCGTCGGTGGCCACAACTACCTCTTACATAAAGAAGTCAAACCCAGGTTTGGCAGTGCTCACTCTCACGACATGATTTACCGTGGCCGCGAAGTCGAACCCCAGGAAGGCTACGCGACAGATCTCTTCACCAACGAAGCCCTTCGCTGGATGAGTGCCACTCCCTCTCAGCCCTGGTTCCTGTATCTCGCATACAATGCGGTCCATACACCACTCGAAATTGCCCCCCATCTGCAGAAGAGAGTCCCAGAGTCCGTAAAAATCCCGGCTCGCCGTGGTTACCTATCCTTACTGGCCGGCCTCGACGATTCCATTGGCCGGATTACAGAGCACCTGACTCAAAATGGGCTCCGCGAAAAGACTCTCATTATATTTCTCAGTGATAATGGCGGGTCGGGACGCGCGCCAATACTCGCGTACAACTCTGGGCTCAACCATCCCCTGCGTGGAGATAAAGGGCAGACTCTCGAAGGTGGCATCCGCATCCCCTTCTTTGTCTCATGGCCCGGGCAACTCCCGGCAGGCACCATCTACGAGCAGCCCATCATTTCTCTCGATCTTCTCCCCACGGTCTGCCAGTTAGCCTCCAAAGATCCAGGAAAACCACAGCCACTTCCTCAAGGAATCGATGGGGTGAATCTCATGCCCTTTTGGCTCGGGCAACGTTCGGGAGCTCCTCACGAATCGCTCTTCTGGAGATTTGGCCCCCAAAAGGCCGTCCGCTCAGGAAACTGGAAGCTCGTGGATTGGCGAGACTTTCCGGCATCAAAAAATAGCGGCTGGGAACTTTACGACCTTTCCACAGACATCAGCGAAAAAAACAACCTGGCAGAAACTCATCCCGAAACGGTCGCCCGCCTGAAAACTTCCTGGGAGAAGTGGAATCAATCCAATATCGAGCCCCTCTGGAGAGGCTCCAAGATGGAAGATCCCACCCCCGTGACGAAATAATTTTGCTCACAACCTGCTGTGTGCCATGCTCAGTGTGCCATGCTTGCAGCTCTTGGCTCTCTATTACACACCACGGCCACCTTAGGGTGGCCCGGCCAACTCGTGGCCGGGTCGTCGTACTTTGTACGATGACAAGAAGCCGCGCCATACGCATGCCCCTCTGGAACCCTCGCCCACGTCTTCGTGGGAGAGGGCAGAGTGAGGGTCTTCTCTCCTGTCTTATTGTGTTATGTGACATGCTTGAAGCTCCGGGCAAGCATGTTTTCACAACCAGCAACTCTCAGCAATTTTCTGGAAAACGTCTAAGTCGGCTCAATCGCCTGCCATTTCCCAGATTCGTTGTTTCCCTGGCATCAAACGGCTGGAGAACTCTTCTTGCCCACGTTCGCTACTTCTGCGAAAGTCTTACAGCGTGCGACTTTTCGTAAGAAAAGCTCCTCGCCAAAGATCAGGAAAGACTTTTCGAACATTTGACTTGGGCCCACACACAATCGTCGGCCCCTGGCACAGGGATGTGCACGATCTATGGAGAGCCTGAACCAACTAGCCCCTTATCTCTGGCGCGTCCGGGGATATCTGATTGGCTCATCAATTGCAGCCCTGCTGGTGGCCATTTTCTGGTCAGCCGGGCTGATGCTCTCCTATCCGCTTGTCAAAGTTCTCTTACAAGGCCAGAGTCTCCAGGCTTATCTGACAGAAGAAACCCAGAAAGCCGAAACCGAAACCGCCCGCCATCAAGCCGAAGCCGCCCGAGTTCAGCATCAGCTCGACCAACTCGATCCGGAAGTCTCGTCCTCCGAAAAAATCAGCCTGCTCAAAAGCCTCGACCGTGCTCAGAGGCAACTGGCCTCGTCCGGCTGGCGGCTCATGTTCTGTACCTGGCTCACCAGACAGCTCTCCTCCTGGCTCCCCGAACAGGCATTTCCCACGCTCGTCCTGCTCCTCGCTTTGTTGACGTTGGTCACGCTGGCCAAAGGTTTAACGGTCTACCTGCAGGAAAATCTGGTCGGCATCGCCGTCGAATCGACCATGGTCATGCTCCGCCAACGCATGTTCCAGCACGTTCTCAGGCTCGACCACGTGACCTTAAGTCTCCTCGGCACGCCGCAGTTGATGGCGCGCTTCACTTATGACCTGCAACAGTTAGGGACAGGGCTCACCCTGTTCGGCGGGCGTTTAATCGTCGAACCGTTAAAGATTCTCAGCGTGCTGATCTGCTGTTTTGTCGTGAACTGGCGATTAACAACCCTTTCGCTCATCGTCGTCCCGCTGGGAGCACTACTGTTTGGGCGCTACGGCAAAAAAATCAAAAAAGCCAGCCGCAAACAGATGGAAAGCATGTCGCGGATCTTCACTCAACTCGAAGAGACGCTCAGATCATTTCGCACGATTCTCGCCTTTGGTCTCGAAAGGCAAAGGCGGCAAAGCTTTCATCGCGAACAGAAAGTGGCCTTCGAAAAAACGATGAAAATCCTGCGAATGGATGCCCTCTCCAGCCCCACCACAGAAATTCTTGCCACACTGGGGGCCTGCATAGCGCTTCTTCCGGGAGCTTACATGGTCCTGCGCCAGAAGTCCGAAATCTTCGGGATTCAACTCTCCGAAGGGCCTCTCGATATCGCCGAACTCGCGCTGCTTTACACCCTCATGGGTGGCTTGCTCGACCCGGCCCGCAAACTCGCAGCCGTCTATCCCAAGTTCAAAAAATCGTCCGCCGCCTGCGATCGTGTCTTCAGCCTGCTGAAAACCCACACCCGCCTACAGCAGGATCGACAATGGATTCCCCTCCCTAGGCATACTCAACAGATTGAGTTCGAAAACATCACCTACACTCATCCCGTCGCTGAAGAACGCAATCAGGCACGTCCACCAGCGCTGGACCGCGTTTCACTGAAAATTGCCTTCGGCGAAACCGTGGCAATCGTCGGAGGGAACGGCTCCGGAAAATCAACACTCGTCAACCTGCTCCCCAGGCTCTACGACCCGGATTTCGGCGTCCTGCGTATTGATGGAATTGATGTTCGCCACACTCAGTTGGCGTTGTTACGAAAGCAGATTGCGGTCGTGCCACAGGAAACACAGCTTTTCCACCGCACCATCTCGGAAAATCTGCGCTATGGCAGTTGGGATGCTCCCGCTGACCAGGTGACTCGACTGGCTCATGATTTTGCCGTCGATTCGTTCGCCAGTCGTTTTCCCGATGGACTGGAAACTTCTGTCGGCGAGCGGGGTCAACGCCTTTCCGGTGGTCAAAGACAACGTATCGCCCTGGTCAGAGCACTCCTGCGCGATCCTGCTATTCTCATTCTCGATGAAGCCACATCAGCGATTGATCGCGAGAGTGAAACTCAGATTTACGAAGCACTCGCCCACCATAAGCAAAATCGTACCGTGCTGATCGTCACACACTCGTTGACAGACACACTGCTCAAAATTGTGGATCGAGTGGTCGTGATGGATCATGGGCAGATCATCGCCCATGGCGAACATACCCAACTGTTGAAAACCTGCCCGATCTATCGAAATCTGTTTGCCGCCCAGCGTGAACAGGCCCACGCCGCCTGAGATGACCGCTGCTCGACAACAAGAGGCCGCGCCATCCGCGTGCATCTGGAACCCTCGCCCGCGTCTTCGTGGGAGAGGACAGGGTGAGGGTCTTCTCCGTATTTCATTATGTCTTGGGTGGCAGACCTTGGTGGCCCATAAAATCAAAACACTGCGAAAGGGCGTGGTCTTTGAGCATCTCAATCTTACTTTTGATGTCATGACGGGTGGCAGGGGTCGAATGTCTTCATTCGCCCCTTGGTTAATCGACTTCACCAGCGCAATTGCATCCGGAAAAAGCCTTCCTGGCTTTCGAGCACAATCGACTGAATTCATAAGAGTCGAATGACGTCGGAGCAAACGAGGACTTTTTACCCCAGCCACGCGTCTAATGAGCACTCCGTCAAACTTGTGTGTCATCGACAGCAGCTCTGGGCAAGCATGTTTTCGCAACCAGTCACGCGATGTTATCTTCTGGGAAACATACAATAAGAGACCCCCACGAAAGAGCCCCGGTAGACGTCATGACTAAGATCGTTCTTTCTCGCGGCAACATCGCCATTGATTCTTCAGTTGACGAGGCTCTCCTCTCCCCATCCAGCACAACTGACGAAACGATCATTGAACTGAAGCTCGCCGGCATTTGCGAAACCGACCTGCAACTCATTTCTGGCTACATGGGTTTTGAAGGGGTGCTAGGTCACGAATTTGTCGGCACAGCCCTCAATGGCCCGTTCGCCGGGAAGCGCGTCGTTGGTGAGATCAACTGTCCCTGCGGTCAATGCGTCTATTGTCAGCGAGGCCAGACATCCCACTGCCCGCATCGAACGGTCCTGGGAATTTATCGACGTCATGGAGCATTCGCTTCGAAGTTCTCACTCCCTTCCAGAAATCTGCATGTGGTTCCCGAGAGCCTCCCGGATGATCTGGCCGTTCTCACTGAGCCACTGGCGGCCGCACTTCGCATCCCGGAGCAACTGGATCTGGCTGGGAAAAGTGTGCTGGTCGTGGGTGATGGCCGCCTGGGCAGCTTATGTGCCGCCGCCTTGTTCCCATTGGCCGGGGAGCTTGCCGTCGTCGGCAAACATCCCGAAAAACTGCAATTCGCCAAAGAACTCGGGCTGACGACTTATCTCAAAGACCAACTTCCCGCACAGCGAAAGTGGGAGGTCGTCATCGAGACGACAGGTCGTAAGGAAGGTCTTGAGTTTGCTTTGCCCCTGGTGGAACCCGAAGGGGTTGTCGTTCTCAAAACGACAGTCGCCGGCCCGCATCAGCTCTCGCTCGCACCGGTCGTGATTGATGAAATCCAGGTCATTGGCTCGCGCTGCGGCCCCTTTGCCAAAGCTCTGGAGTGGCTCGTTCAGCAAGGCTCAATCCTGCAACCACTCATTGAAAAAACGTACTCTCTTCACGAAGGCCAGGAAGCTCTGGCTCACGCTCAAAAGCCCGGCACCCGCAAAATTCTGCTCAAACCATCATAGACCCACAAACCCTCTGAAACCCTCGCCCGGTCTGCCGGGAGAGGGCAAGGTGAGGGTCCATCTTTGTTCAATTCGGTATCTCTTCGTGCCATGCTTGCAGCCCTGGGCAAGCATGCCTCGCCGTCCCTCAACTCGCCATAGATTTCTGAAACGCAAAACAGTTCCCAACCTCAACCCGACCTGAAACTCCAGCTCTCACGACGGAACATTCCCGGAACTTCCTCCAGAATCCGATGAGTCATAATCAACCAGCGATCCTCCGGGAAAACCCACGCGCAGCGCATTCAGGACAGCGATCACATCGATCACTTCCTGAAGAATCGCGCCAAACACCGGGGGTAAGTATCCCAACGCTGCAAAGCTCATCCCGGTGAGACTCAAGACAATCCCACCCACTGCACTTTGCAGGGCAATCGTTCGTAATCGCCGGCTGATATGCAGAAACTCATCGACCCGCTTGAGATTCCCATCCAGAATCACAGCGCCGGCCGCTTCAGCAGTCACATCGCTCCCACGGCCAAATGCCAACCCCACTGTCGCTTCTAATAATGCCGGTGCGTCGTTGATTCCGTCACCCACATAAACAGTTTTTGCCTTCCGGGTTTCGGCTCGAACAATCGCCACCTTCTGCTCGGGTGTTTGAGAAAAATAGATTTCCGAAATCCCGACGGAATCAGCCAGATACTTCACTTCGCTTTCACGATCTCCCGAAACGATCATCACCTTCTGGAAATGATGCCTTTCTCGAAGATGATCGATAAATCGCTTGCCGTCATCTCGGGGCCGATCTCGAAAGCTGGTAACAGCCGCCAGTTGGCCATCGATAAGAATGACACATTCGAGCCCCCCTTGTGTGGGTGGTAACTGCTCTGCGAGAGCCGGTTGATTCTTCTGAAGTTTTGCACGTCCCGTAACAGCGATCTGATGGCCTTGAACCAACCCTGTCAGCCCTTGCCCGGGGAGTTCAGCCACGCTCGAAACGTCCAGCAATGGCAAACCCGCTGTTTGAATCGCTTCCAGAAATGGCGTGGCCAGTGGATGTCTCGAATACTGCTCGAGTGTGGCTGCCAGTTGCAGAACATGCTTGCGGTCGAATCCCGAAAGTGGCGTCAACTCGACCATCGCGGGCCGGCCGTAAGTCAGCGTTCCCGTTTTATCGAAAATTCCTACCCGGCACTGCGTGACTGTTTCCAGAACAGCGGGATCCTTAATGACAATTCCTTTGCGGGCAGAAAGCGAAACCGCACCGATGATCGCCACCGGGATCGCAATCAGCAGTGGGCAGGGAGTCGCCACCACCAGCACTGCCAGAAATCGAATGGCTTCGCCGCTGATGACCCACGCCGCAATCCCAATGCTGACTGCCAGTGGCGTGTACCAGGCTCCCAGTTGATCCCCCAACCGCCTCAGGCGGGGCCGCTGCTGCTCAGAAGCCCGCATGACTTCCATGATCTTGGCGTGCCGTGAATCACTCGCTGGCTGATCGACACGAATCGTCAGTGCTGCCTCCCCATTGATCGCACCCGAAAGCACACTGGCACCCACCGCTTTGGGGAGCAGGTAAGGTTCGCCCGTCAGGAACGATTCATCCATCGTCCCCTGCCCTGCAGTCACGGTGCCATCTGTCGGACAGAACTCGTGCGGCAGCACAACCAGGAGTTCTCCCACTTGCACCTCTTGAAGCGGGACATCTGTCAGGTGTCCATCAATCAACCGATGGGCGACAGTCGGCATCCGCTTCGCCAGAGCATCGAGCGCACTCGAGGCCCGGCGGACAGCGTAAGCCTCGAGCGCTTCACCGCCAGAAAGCATCAGCACCACCAGCGTCCCTGCCAGATATTCCCCCAGCAGCACAGAGGTGACAATCGAGATCCCAGCCAGCAGATCCGAGCCAAACTCTCCCCGGAAAAGATTCCCCAGCAGCCCGATCACCAGGTAGCCGCCACCCAGCAATAAGGCCACCAGCAGTGGCAAATCGGCAACTCGAATCGAACCGTAAATGGGAAGATTCGGCGAGGAGTAGGCGAGCATTCCCCACACCAGCATCGCCACAATCGCCAGCCCGGCAATCGATGTTTGCCGTTGTCCCTCAGTGAGCCATCGACTGCTGTTTTCATTCGTAGATTCAACAGTCGATTTTTTCTGTCTGGGAGCGGTCATGGGGCCACCGATTTTGCACAGCGAAAGCCCACATGCGACATCCCGGTATCAGGGCTGCAGCCATGCCGGGCACTGGGGCGATAACGCGAACAATAGCTGTCGTTACACAGAAACGAACCTCCACGCTGAGACCGCAACTGCTGGAAAGGTTGCGTCGGGTCGTGGCTCTTTTCTGGCCCGGCAGGATTGTTCGTCACGGCAAGTTGTGGCCTTTTGGAGTAAAGCTCCCGATCATACCAGTCGTGGCACCACTCCCAGACATTGCCAGACATATCGTAAAGCCCGTAATCGTTGGCCGGAAATGATTTGACCGGGGCCGTACGCGTAAATCCGTCTTTGGCCGTATTCTCGTAGGGGAACTTTCCATTCCACAGATTCGCCTGCGGTGAAGTTTCACTGGGGGGAGTCGTCCCCCAGACGAATGGCAAACCCTCTTTGCCGCCCCGCGCTGCCCGTTCCCATTCAGCTTCTGTGGGCAACCGCTTGCCTGCCCATTGGGCATAGGCCTGGGCATCATCCCACGAGACATGCACCACGGGATGATCCATACGCTCCAGAATATGAGAATAAGGCCCTTCAGGATGACGCCAGTTCGCACCAGGTGTCCAGACCCACCATTGCGAAAAGTCATTCAAAGGGACCGGATGATCGGGCGGTGTAAACACTAAAGAAGCTGGCACCAGCACTGCAGGATCTGGTGCCGGTGTACCAGGTGGACTGTTCGCCAGAATCTCTTCAACAGTCGGGGCTTTCTCGGCGGTCGTCACATAGCCCGTCGCTTTAACAAACTCGGCAAACTCCCGATTGGTCACTTCATGCGCATCAAGCCAGAAACCCTCGACAGAAACAGGATGTGTCGGGCGTTCGTCATCCCACGCCAGAGGATCATTTGAACCCATGCGAAATTCACCACCAGGGATCCAGACCATCCCCGCAGGTGCGACCACACCTTCTGGCGGGCCACTTTTTTCCCCTCGGCCTTTATTGGCCATGATCCATGAATTGGCGAGCATGCCGGCTCCCAAAATAACTCCCACCAGTAACAGCAGGAGACCCCACCGGGAGGCATTCGATTTCTGAACCCCAGGGGCCGCGCTGGCTTGAGTCGGTGTTGGCGAGAGAGCATCCGGCATAGTGAATCCACAGAACACATTCCATTTTCTCAAAAGCCATCCTCCGAAAATGGAGTGCTGCCTTTTGGTGCATCGGCATTGTATAACAAAACGTGGATGCGATGCTCATCCCACATCAGACATTTGCGACATGACGAATCAGCCATGCTTCCGGATATGATCCCATGCTGAAAATCTATCAGTTTTTCACCACTTTGTGTGGTTCCGAAGGGCGAAATCCTTTCTGGATCAACTTAAGCACCTTGTTCGTGTTCAGCGTGCAGCCAATCGTAGGGGCTGCTGAGCAAGGAACCAAAGAGTTCGTCCCCGATCAGCAAGGTTACCAGAAGCTTGTCGCCCCGTTCTTCAAATCGTATTGCAGCGAATGTCACTCAGGGGACAAACCCGAAGGCGAATTCAGCCTTGATAAAGCACAACTGAAGAATCAACTGACAGACCCCGTGGCCAAAGCCCGCTGGCGGGAAGTGGTCAATGTGCTCAACTCCCACGAAATGCCACCCGAAGAAAGTCCTCAGCCACAGGCGAAAGATGTCGCCGCCGTTGTTGACTGGGTCACAGCCGAAGCCGTCCGTGCCGAAAAGTTTTCGCGAGAACAGACCAACGTCTTAAGACGCCTGACGCGCGATGAATATCGCCGCACAATCCGCGATCTCGTAGCAATTGATTTCGATGTCTCGGCGTTTCCCGAAGACCCCGCCGCAGGAGGCTTTGATAACAACGGGAGTGCTTTGACAGTCTCTCCCATGCACATGGAACTTTACCTCGCATCAGCCAGGCAGATTCTCGATCGCGCACTGATCGAAGGCGAACAACCACCGACAATCCGCTGGAAATTCGACCCGCAGGCCGGCCCAGCCGATCGAGTACGATTGCGGATCGATCCCAAAAACAACCCATTGGTCAATGGTGGTAACAATCGGCAGGATGGCGAATGGGTCGCTGTTCACCATGCCTCGTGGGATACGAATGTGGGGGCTCGCGATTTTCGAGTCCCCATGGCCGGCACCTATCGCATCCGGGCACAACTGGCCGGGACAAAACCCACTCGCCAGGAAGTCATCGCCAGTGCCGCAAAAATTCTCGCGAAGCGGCGCGACGAGCAGATCGCCAAACAGCCGCAGCGCACTAAACAGCACCAGGAGCAATACCAGCGAGATCTCCAGCACTTCGAAACATCGCGGATCTACGATTACGGGCCAGTCCGCGCCAAACTCAATGTTCAATTGGGTTCACAACCCCGCACCATTGCCGAGTTCGATATCGAAGGCACCCGGGAGCAGCCCGAGATCAAGACATTTTTGACCCGCATGACGACCGAAACTGCGGGCATATCTTTCGAGTATGCCTACTCCATTCCGCGCGAACTGGAAAACTTCTGGCTGCAATCCTCACTGGAGTTTGCTCGACCTGAGCTGCTGGTCGACTGGTTCGAAATCGAAGGACCAATCTTCGAAAGCTGGCCACCTCCGAGTCATCAGCTCATCATCGGGAAAGAGCTTCCATCCGCCGACAAAGAAGTATCCGCAGTCACCTCCATCCTGCGGAACATGATGCAGCGGGCCTATCGTCGGCCACCCGACGAAGCCGAGGTCGAGCAGCGTCTGGCTCAGTTTATCGCCGCCCGCAAATCCCGCACCTTCATCGAAGCCCTCAAGCTGCCACTCATCTCGATTCTCACGTCGCCCAACTTTCTTTATCTCGTCGAAGGGCCCGTCCAAAACCCCGCCCAGCCACTCGATGATTATCAACTGGCCACCAGACTTTCCTTCTGGCTCTGGTCAAGTATGCCCGATCAGGAACTCCTGCAACTCGCGGCCGAAAAGCGGCTTTCACAGCCAGAAGTCCTCAAAAGCCAGGTCGTACGAATGCTCAAAGATGCTCGTTCGCGAGCCTTTGTCGAAAACTTCGCTGGCCAATGGCTGGGTCTAAGGCAAGTCGGAGCCAATCCTCCCGCCAAAGATCTCTACCCGGAGTACGACCGTCATCTCGAAACATCGATGATCGAAGAGTCTTTGGCCTACTTTCAGGAGTTTCTCCAACACGATCTCGATGTCCGGCAAATGATCCAGTCCGATTTTGTCGTCATCAACGAACGACTCGCCCGCTTCTATGAAATTGATGGAGTCCGCGGCGATCAGTTTCGACGCGTCCAGGTTTCCAGCGATATCCCCCGCGGCGGAATCGTCACCCAGGCCTCGATTCTTTGCCTCACCTCCAACGGAACTCGCACCTCTCCCGTCAAACGAGGAACCTGGATTCTCAAGACATTACTGGGGACAGATCCCGGCCTCCCCGTCGCCAATGCCGGTGAAATTGCCCCCAAAGTCCCCGGCATCGACAAAGCCACCGTTCGCCAGAGGCTGGAAATCCATCGCGAGTTGCCTCAATGCGCCCGCTGCCACAATAAGATCGATCCCTTAGGGTTCGCTCTCGAAAACTTCAATGCCGCTGGTGATTGGCGCGAACGCGAAGGGTTTGGCTACCAGGGCAGAATCCAGGCCAATGATCCACTGATCGATGCCTCATCCCGCATGCCCGACGGAACAAACATCGTCGGCGTGCGCGGATTGCAGCAAGCTCTCTACCAGCGGCACGATCTCTTCGTCAAAGCCCTCGCAGAACGCCTGCTGACTTACGCACTCGGCAGAGAACTGGGTCTCTCCGATCAACCCGCCGTCGACCGCATTGTGCAATCCGCTCGCGACAATAACTACCGTTTATCCGCCATGCTCGAATCGATTGCCACCAGCGAAACTTTTTGCCTCAAATAGCGATCCACCAGATTCGTTATTCAACTCAACCTTCGCCAATCGTTGACCAGCCGGTCGTAAAGTGACCATGGGAAATACTTGAAAACATGACTGCCAAGGCCTCTCAGCCAAATCTGACTCTCACAGCCATCAGGCACAAAATTCCGGTCTATTCGTGGCTGGCCTTGTTTCTGGCGATGGGGCTTCTGGGCTTTGCGAGCTTCCAGATTCAATCAACATCGAGCATCACGTTCGACGAAACATTTTATCTCAATGCCGGCGTCAGGACTGTCGCCTCGGGAACACTCGATCCTGCCATCTGCGATTGTGGTGTCGCACCACTTCCCATCATTATCTGCTATCTTCCACCACTGCTCCTCTCTCGAAATGAGTATCGCCATGAAGCCTGGGTCGGACACGAGAACGATCCTCAGTTGATCATCTTGCCTCGCCGCCTCAACACACTTCTCGTGGGTATGCCCCTGCTCATCGTCATCTGGTTATGGCTGGGCACAAAGTGCGGGCCCGCCGGTGCCTCCCTGGGCGTCCTTATGACAGCCGCCTCTCCCACAATTCAGGCCCATGCCGCCCTGGCGACAACCGATTTAAGCTTCACTTTGTTCGGATTGCTGGGAATTCTGGCGTTAGCCCACTATCTCGAACAGCCAACGTGGAGCCGGCTCGGGATCCTCGCCATCGCCATGGCCGCCTGCCTTTCTGCAAAATACTCGGGGGTCTTTCTCTTTCCCGTGGCCGGACTGATGTTTCTCGGGCGGGCTCTTCGCGACCAAAACGTCCCCCCAACAAACGAAACCAGCACAAACGTGCCCGAAACAAGCGCGACCCCAACAATTGAAACCAGCACAGAGAAGTCCCCCCTGTCCAGTTCTATCAGTCGGCGATCGCAGGGATGGTGGCCTGTCGTGCGGCAGACTTTTGTCACTTACACGTTACTTCTGCTGCTCGTCATCCCTCTGTGGTGGGCGTTTCACGGCTTCTCGTTCACTGGCCCTTTGAAAAATGTTCCACTGGAAGTCACGCCTCCCGATTCACCCTGGGTCGAAATCCTTGGTCGCGGGCCCTGGGCAGACTGGATCATGGATCAGGCCCATCGTCGCTGGAAGCGGCCCGCTCCAATTGCGGGTGTCCTCTTTCAATACCTCCACAACAAGACCGGACATACAGCCTTTCTGATAGGGGAAACCTCACTCACTGGCTGGCGCACATACTTCCCCTGCACCATCGGATTCAAGAGCACACCCTCCGAACTGATTCTGATCACTCTGCTGCTATTGGGGACCATTTTCCTGAGGCTGGCTGGTTGCATCAGTTGGAGTCAACTCGATTTCTCCCGCCGCTGCTTGTGGCTTTCTTTCGCTGTATTGGCAGCACTCCTGCTCTTCGCCCGCATCAATATCGGCCATCGCTATGTATTGATCCTCTACCCCCTCTTCATCATGCTAGGTATTGATACGATCTTCATGATTTATCATAGTTTTATAGTTCGTTTCCCTAATACGAGTGGTACTTCGAAAGCCGAATGGCCTCGTGTGATATTCACGCTGATTGGCAGTCTCCTGTTGGCGATGCAACTTTGGAGTTCATGGTCGATACAGCCCCACCCCCTCTCCTACTTTAATGGGCTCTGTGGCGGCCCGGAGCAGGGTGGCAGATTGCTCCTCGATTCAAATATCGATTGGGGCCAGGACCTTCCCACCTTGCAGAAGTTACTCGCCAGCGAAGACTCGTCGAAAGTCGCTTTGCAATACTTCGGGACGGCATTACCAACTGCCTATGGTATTCACGCCGACCCCACCAAAGCACTGCGCCGACCACTGGAGGACTATGAACTTCTGGCAATTTCTGTCACCCACCTGGGTGGACTTTACGTCTTCGGCAACGATCCCTATCAGAAGTTTCGCACCTGGCAGCCCGAGGCCCGGGCCGGCTATTCGATCAATCTCTATCGACTCGATACTCCCGAACGAAAAGCGGCCTTTGCACAAGCCATTCAAGAGCATGAAAAAGCCCGGGCCGAGTATTTACTCAAGCAGTAGATCGATCCGAGACAGATACCAAACAAACTCTGCTCGTCGGTATGGGGTGGCTGAGGTTGAGCGTCTTCGCGAACCCCCAGATCGTGCCCAAGATCACAGGGGGTTCGACCGGTTGGCTGGGGTCAAACGTCCTCGTTTGCCCCCAGGTCGTTGGATTCTGATCGTAATTCGCGGCGACCGGGTTGCTGGGGCCACACGTCTTCGCGAACCCCCAGGTCATTTAACTCTGATCGCTAATGGCGAACATGCCTTGAATACCATGCTTTCGGCTCCAAGCAAGCATGCTCGACAAACTCTCCACACGCCTCTGACTTCTGAGAGGGAAAAACAACAGGTTTTCTGCCTCGCTGCTCAATTTCCATCCAATCAATATTCATACAATCAATCGAGATGAAGCACACTGTTGAGCGTGATCAGTTCGGCTCGGTCAGTCGTCCACTCGATCACATTAATACAGCAATTGGCCTGCTTGACCTGACGCGCCAGGCGGAGTGGTAAACCCAAGAGCGGTGTGAGAATCACTCGATTAAGCATGTTGTGAGCCACCACCACAATGTTCTCACCCTGATGCCGCTCAGCCAGTTGCTTCAGAGTCGGCTCTGCACGGTGGAGCACATCAGAATAGGATTCGCCTCCCGGGTGAGGGTTGGTGGCAGGATCCGCAAAAAAATGATCGTGAGCCTCAGTGTCCTTTGTCCGGATGGTTTCCCAGTCAAGACCTTCCCACCGACCGACACTGCATTCCCGTAGATTCACATCAGTTTCCACCTTCAACTGATGACTCTTCGCAATGAACTCTGCGGTCTGATGGGCCCGCTGAAGTGGGCTCGCATAAACTCCCGCAACACGAAAGCCGCTTAATGCCTCAGCGAGCGATCGGGCCTGCGTTTCACCAATCGCCGTGAGAGGCCCGTTCATTTCGCACCCCTGCAAAATGTAGGGACGCATCTCATTCGCCGCCGTCGCTCCATGCCGGCAAAGAAGCATTCGACAGACATTTGCAGGTGGGGCTTGTCGCATCAATCGTCTTTCTCAGGAAACACTGCCATCACAATTCATCAGCACAGGCTGCGATGTAAACTTTAGCGACATCACCCGGAAACAACAGCCTCACACCCGAACGATCCCAGGCAATCTGATGTTAAATGGATGCCAAGATATCGTTGCGCCAAGTGTGTCATGCTTGCGGCTCGGAGCTCTTTTTTTTCACGCAACGGCCCCCTTAAAGTGCCCCGGCCAACTCGTGCCCAACTCGCCGACACATGTCGTTGTGTTTTGAACAATGACATGTAGCCACGCCATGCTCTTGCGCCTCTGGAACTCTCGCCCGCATCTTCGTGGGAGAGGAAAGGGTGAGGGGCTTCTACATACTTTTCCAATCGGCGAATTCCGCTGCGTGCCACACACCATCTCTCCACCAGCTCGCTCTCAATTCTGGGTGGCACGACCCTGCAGGCTCTGCGGAAGGGCGTGGTCTTTCAAGGGATGATGTCGACAAAATCTCCTCATCCTCCCAGCAGCAACAGGGCACAACCTTTAGTGACCATGCCTCCGTACACAGAGCAACCTTTTTTCCAACCAAGAACGTCGCGTTCACCAACTCGCTAGTTGTTATCCGCCGAATTGGTGACATGAGTGGCTCGCAGATGCCCGCCGTGGGTGTAGCCGCTTTGCGTAATCAACCGGGCCGAGCGACTGAACGTGAGATAGTTCCACGCCCATTGAATCAACACCAGAATACGGCTCTCAAAGCTGACGATTTGAATCAGATGAATAAACAGCCACAGGATCCAGGCAATGAGTCCCGTGAACTTCCACGTCCCAATCTGTGCGATCGCTGCCTTTCGGCCAATCGTGGCCATGCTCCCCAGATCGGTATAGGTAAACGGTGGCAAAGTAATATTCTGAAAGCGCGATTGAATCGCTTTAGCCACATACTTCCCCTGCTGCATCGCCGCTGGTGCCACGCCAGGAACGGCCTGCCCGCTGGGTAGTTTGAAATGGGCCATATCCCCAATCACATAAACTTGAGGATGTCCCGGCAACGTGAGATCGCTTTGAACTTCAATCCGCCCTTGACGATCAAGTGGCGCACCAGTGGCTTCCGATAGCAGTTTTGCGAGTGGTGAAGCCGTGACACCCGCTGCCCAGAGCACATTAGCCGCAGCGATCTGTTCGACTCCCTGCGCCGTCATGACTTCCACACCCGAGGCATCCACTTTTTGAATTTTGACCTGCGTGCGGACTTCAACCCCCATCTCCATCAATTTCTTTTGCGCATTCATTGCAAGATCTTCGGCATACGCCATGAGAATGCGCGGGGCCGCATCGATCAGAATGATGCGGGTCTCGGCAGGATTAATAATGCGGAAATCATGCCGGAGTGTGTGGCGGGCAATTTCAGCGAGCGTTCCTGCCAGTTCAACTCCCGTCGGGCCGGCACCCACCACCACAAACGTCAGCAGATGTTCGCGAGCCTGGGGCGTCGGCAGCTTATCGGCTTCTTCAAAAGCTGTCAGGACACGCCCCCGGATCTCGATGGCATCCTCGACAGTTTTCAGACCCGGTGCATTTTCAGCCCATTGATCGTTGCCGAAGTAGCCAGTCTTCGCACCCGCAGCCACCACCAGCGAATCATAGGCGAGTTCTCCTTCCTGGAGCAGAACCCGTCGCCTCGGAAGATCAAACCCGATGACTTCATCCATGACGACATGGACATTTCTTTGCCGAGCAAAAATCGATCTCAAAGGGGCGGCAATATTCCCGGGAGACAACCCTCCCGTCGCCACTTGATAAAGCAGCGGCTGAAAGAGATGAAAGTTGCGGCGATCCACCAGCGTTATATCGACCGGAGTTTTCCGCAGAGCTTTGGCCGTGGTCAGGCCTCCAAATCCACCGCCGACAATGACCACGCGATGCTTACCTGAAAGGCTCATCAAATTGACTTTCGCTTAAGGACGATGGCCAGGTTCGTTGAAGAAACTCTTTGCATCATGATCATCGAAACGGCCACACACTCGTAACGCGCATTCCATCGACACATCAACGCTTCACACGCCCCAGTTCCCCCGGCAAATCGACATCCAGTCAGTTTGAACAACCACTGGAACTGAAATTCTGCAACCGACTCGTCATTGCAAACTTTTTTGAATTATGAGGTTACGGCAAACCGCTCGCTTCCTTGCGACTCGATTTTGTGGAAGTTACACTCTCTGCAGCATAAAAGTTTGGCCACAGTGCAAAAGTTTGGTGTTATTGTGTTTTTTGGGCATAGCCTGCACAAAATCATTTGCACCTCACATGGAATTTGAACACTTGTGAGTCAAAATTCAGGATATTGCTCCCCGCTCGTTGGGTGGTGGCTCTTCAGATAGCGAAGAATTCAAGGTTAGGCCGATGAAAAAAGACATTCACCCCGAGTATCGCGAAGTTGTCTTTCTGGACATGTCCACGGGCGAAAAGTTCGTGACTCGCTCAACAATCAAGACCGAAAAAACAGGTGATTATGAAGGGCGACAGCTTCCATTGGTGACAGTGGATATCAGCTCGCTCTCGCACCCCTTCTTCACTGGCAAGCAGAAGTTCATCGATACTGCCGGTCGCGTTGAGAAGTTCCAGAAGAAGTACAACTGGGATAAACGCGAAAAGAAGTAGTGATCAGAGTCCTCCGGTGCTTTTGGCTGGGCCATTTTCATGGTTCCTGCCGGTTGCCACCGTACCTCATTGCCGTCGGGTCGGCTGATCCGACGGCATTGCCGTTTTCTGGTGGCTGATCAAAGTGAGTTCCCGATCCATCGGTATCACTCACAATCAAGGCCAGATTCCTGCTTCCAAGAGCAATTCCCTGCTCTGATCATCACTTGTCCTTCTGTCGTCCGGATTTTTGCCATGACAACCCGCATGTTCCCCACACTTCAGGCCAAGCTGGCACGTTTCGAAGAACTGGAAGCACAACTCCAGGATCCGGAAGTGCTGGCCGATGTCAGCAAGATGCTGGAAATTCAACGCGAGCACGGGGGCTTATCAAAAATTGCCTCGACCGTTCGGGAATTCAACACGTTGCAGGACGATCTGCTCGCTGCCGAAACCATGCTGTCAGAAGCCACCGATGACGAAACCAGAGAGATTGCGCAAGCCGAAATCGATGAACTGAAGCCTCGCTTCGAACCACTGAAGACCGAACTCGAAGACATGGTGACTGCCGGCGACTCGCTGACCCGCGGCAGCCTGATCATGGAAATTCGTGCGGGAACAGGCGGAGATGAAGCCGCTCTCTTTGCCCGCGACCTCTATGAAATGTACACCCGTTACGTCGATCTCCAGGGCTGGAAATATGAAGTCATGGAGCTAACCACGTCCGAACTGGGTGGTCTAAAGGAAGTCGTAATCACCATCACCGGTTCAGGTGCCTATCACCGCTTGCAGTTTGAAAGTGGCGGACATCGTGTCCAGCGAGTTCCGGAAACAGAAACTCAGGGACGTGTCCACACCAGTGCTGCCACAGTCGCCGTCATGGCTGAGGCCAGTGAAATCGACGTCGAGATCCGGGATGAAGATCTTCGGATCGATACGATGCGTGCCGGCGGCCCCGGTGGTCAGAAAGTGAACAAGACCGAATCCGCCGTGCGCATTACCCACATTCCTTCGGGATTGGTGGTGCGTATTCAGGATGAAAAAAGTCAGCACAAAAACAAAGCCAAAGCTCTGCGTGTCCTGCGATCCCGGCTCATGGAATTGAGGGAAAATCAGGCTCACGCAGCTCGTGCTGAACAGCGGCGCACTCTGGTGGGATCAGGCGATCGGAGCGAACGCATCCGGACGTACAACTTCCCCCAGAATCGCCTCACCGATCATCGTATTGGCCTGACCGTCTACAAACTTGATCAGATCATGCAGGGAAACCTCGATGAGCTGATCAATCCGATTCTGGCGTTCGATCGCGAAGAACGCCTCAAGGGCAATGTCGCCCCAAGTGCCTGAAGCAATTCCCGGAATGGCTTCAAGGACTGCAGAATCATCTTCTCATCGCTCCTCACCGCTGCGTGCCATGCTTGCAGCTCTGGGCAAGGGTTCTTTTCTCCCTCTCGTTCCGACGGGAGAAGGCCGGGATGAGGGAAGCCCGAACGTATTGGGCCAGCCATCCACAGCTGGGTTCATCGCGGGATGCTTCTCAACAAGAGACAATCCGGCGGAAACCTTTCTGGCTGCTGCCTGTGGATTGGGAAGACCCTCACACCGCCCACTTCCAGGCTGCGTTCGCACTCTGAACTTCGAAATCCGCAGGCACTCTATCCTCAAAAGCAAAACATATCCTTGCGTACAGTATTCACGTCGAATTCATGCGACTTTATCGGTGAAATCGATCGCAACAGCCACTCATCGGCCATTTTTGCCGACAGAACGGCTCTTCCGCTCTTCTCTTCGTCTTGACGATTCGCGACTCCTTTGGGAAATTCCCTGAACGAGCGGGCATACGTTCCCGAAAACTTGCCATGAAGGCATGTTGGAAGAAACGGGCCTCTGCAGTATCAGAGCTGTGTCTTGGCTGACCAGTTTTTGATCTACGGCGGATCTGCACCGCATTGTGAATGTTGAAACCCGGCTTGCAAAGGAGTGCCCGCGCCGTGAACATCGTTATTCGTCCGCTGCATCAACTGGCCCGTGTGGCCCTTGTCCTGGCTGTCTCTTTTGCTGCAATCAACATCAGCCAGCCAGCATTGGCACAGGCACCTGCTGCGGATGCTGCTCGTGCTCACAAGGTCGCGCTGATCGACATGGCCGTGATCTTCAAGCAGTACAAGAAGTTTGAAGTCCTCCGCGAAGACCTCAAAGCCGAAATCGAGCAGAGCGAAGTCAAAGCCAAGGAAATGGCCACCAACCTCCAGGCCCTTCAGCAGAAAATGAAGAGCTTCAAGGAAGGCAGCCCCGAATTTTCGGCAACAGAAAAGCAACTCGCCACATCATCTGCCGAATTCGAAGCTTTTCGCCGCTCCGCCCAGCGTGAGTTCCTCAAAAAGGAAAGCGAAATTTATCACACCGTTTACCTCGAAGTGACTGATGCCGTCGCCAAGTATGCCCAGTACTACAAGTACACACTGGTCTTGCGGTTCAGCAGCGAAGAGCTCGATCGTGACAATCCTCAAGGATTGATCCAGGGCATGAACCGCCAGGTCGTCTACTTCGAAGCCGAAAACGATATTACTCAGCCAGTGCTGAAGTATCTGAACCAGAAGTTCACAGGTGCCGCTGGCGCAGCCGCCCCAAGAGCTGCCGAAGCCGCTCGTCCTGGAACATCTCGCTAATCATTGGCAAAGTCACGCCACAGGTCTTAAGTCCTTTTCGACCTGTGGCTCTTTGCTGTCATCGCCGACAGATCTCACAGATTCAGTGTTCACATTGCATCGCTTGCGAGTTCCCGCTGCATCTGCCAACAGGATGTGGCTTGATTAACCGGTCTTCTTCCCCGATGGAGCAGGTCATGCGCGCGCCCAGACGCCAGAGAACACTGGAACGGGCCGTTGAAATGAGTGGGATCGGCTTCTTTACGAATGCCGATGTCACTATTTCGTTTCATCCGCAGGCCGAAGGAATGGGGATCAGCTTCCAGCGGACAGATCTCAAATCGACCGGCCCCGTGCAGGCTCGTATTGAGAACGTCATCCGCAAAGAGCGCCGCACAGCCATCTCACAGGGTGGCGTCACTGTCGAGTTGATCGAACATGTGATGGCGGCCCTCGCTGGGCTGCAGATTGATAATTGCCTGGTACGACTCAATGCTCCAGAACCTCCAGGCTGTGATGGATCAAGCCTCGATTTCGTTCAATGCCTGCTCGATGGCGGGATTGTCGAACAGAATGCCTATCGCGACCTGATCGTGGTCACCCAGCCTCAGGCAATTGTGACCGAAAACGACTCTGTCGCCTTGTCTGCCAGCCCCATAAGCCGACATGGCCTGGTGATTACTTACGAACTCGACTACGGCCCTCGCTCACCCATCAAACCTCAATCCTTTTCGCTCGAAGTCACCCCCGAAACATTTATCACTCTCGTGGCTTTTGCCCGGACTTTCGTCGCCGAAGAGGAAGTCAAATATCTTCAAAGTCAGGGCTACGGCCAGCGTGTCACAGAAAAAGATCTCCTCATTTTTGGCCCCGATGGCCCGATTGGTAACGCACTACGGACGCGAGATGAATGTGTCCGTCACAAGATTCTCGATTGTATTGGCGATTTCGCTCTGATTGGCTGTGATCTGCATGGCCACTTCCGGGCTTTCCGCACCGGGCACCATCACAACCACCAGATTATTGAACGCATCAAGCAGACTCACGAAATTATTCGGGCGCCCGAATATGTATGTTTCCAACCCCACTTCCCTTTGAAGGATTTATCGCAAGAGCTGGCCTTACAGTCCTAGGCTGATTGCGTATAACCTTTGTAGTGAAAACGAGAACAATCACGTTTCCAGATTGACCGAGAGTATCCGCAGAAAGCACTTTTACCACCTTCCCACCACATGAAAGACGCTGCGGCCCTTCGTGAAGCAGCTTGCAGAACTCAACATTCCGCAACCCGACTTCTCCATCCGCCCCGCGTCATGCGTTAGACAAGGATGTCGCCGCATGGCCTCAAGAATTTCACCACTTGCCCAGATCGATCCCCACGCCAGGATCGGCGACAACGTACATATTGGCCCTTTCTGCGTGATTGGTCCTCATGTAACGCTTGGTTCGGGATGTCAACTCGATAGTCACGTCACGATCACTGGTCACACGATTATTGGCCAGCGGAATCGTATGCATCCGTTTGTGGCACTGGGTGGTGAACCGCAGGATCTCGGTTACTCCGGGGCTCCAACTTACCTGGACATCGGCGATGACAATACCTTCCGCGAAGGGGTGACTGTCCATCGTGGTGCCGAAAAAGAAGATTACATCACCCGCATTGGCAGTCATAACTACCTCATGGCCAATAGCCACGTGGGACATAACTGCTATGTGCACAACCACATCATTCTGGCAAATGGCAGTCTGCTGGCTGGGCATGTCCATGTCTATGACCATGCGTTCGTCTCGGGAAATTCAGTCGTCCATCAGTTCGCTTCGATTGGAACACACGCGTTTCTTTCGGGTGGCTGTCGGGCTCCGACAGACATTCCTCCTTACATGATTTCTGCCGGAAGCGATGAGCCCAAGATCGTTTCCGTCAATCTGATTGGCCTCAAGCGACGCGGCTTGCCCGATTCGACAATCAACATTATTCGTCAGGCACATCGCCTGTTATTCCGTGAGCACAAGCCTCTGGACGAGGCCAGGCACACATTACTGGCAGCCTGTGACGATGTAATTCCCTGGGAACTTACGAACCTGCTCGATTTTCTGGAGCAGCAGCGGCAGGGCAAGCAGGGACGTGCTCGTGAAGCCGTCCGCAGTCGCCCTGCCAATCCCCATCCATTACGGAGAGCGGCATGAGCCGGGTTAGAATGGCAGTTATCGGTGTCGGTGCTTTAGGTCGGCATCACGCCCGTATTCTCAGCGAACTTCCCAATGTTCACCTCGTGGCCGTTGTTGACAGTCACGCCGAACGTGGTCAGGAAGTGGCCGAGAAGTGTCGTACGCGCTGGGTATCAAACTACAAGCATCTCCTCGACCGAGTCGATGCCGTTTCAATTGTGGTGCCCACGTTTGCCCACCTCAGTGTCGCCGGTGATTTCCTCCGTGCGGGTGTCTCGGTACTTGTCGAGAAGCCGCTGGCGGGAAATCTTTCCGACGCCCAGCAGATTTCTCAACTGGCACGCCAGATGGGAACACTCCTCCAGGTGGGGCATATCGAACGCTTTAATCCCGCGATGGTCGCTGCCAAGCCTTACATCGATACACCTCGCTACCTGAAGGCGGAACGCGTCAGCCCGTATGCATTCCGCTCGACAGATATCGGCGTCGTTCACGACCTCATGATTCATGATATCGATCTGATGCATTGGCTGGCTGGCTCAAACGAAGTCGAGCACGTCGAAGCGTTGGGTGTTTCTGTCATGGGCGAGCATGAAGACATGGCACAGGCCCGGCTCCATTTCGCCAATGGCTGCATAGCCGATCTCACAGCGAACCGCGTCCATCCCACAGCGTCTCGAAAAATTGAAGCCTACAGCCTCCAGGGGACCGTGCATGTCGATCTGCATGCCCGGACAGTCTGGCGCATGACTCCTTCGCTCGAACTGCTGCAAGGGGCATCTCCTCTGTCCCGTTCAAGAGAACCTGGCGCCAATATCGAACAGTTGAAAAAAGAAGTCTTCACTCGTTATCTGCACCCGGAAACATTGCCGGTCGCTGAAGCAGATGCCCTCACGGCTGAACTCAAGCAGTTTGTCCGCTGTGTACAGACTGGGCAGCAGCCGCTAGTGGGTCGCGATGAAGGCGTGGCAGCCATGAAAACCGCACAGATGGTGCTCGAAAGCCTCCACAAACATCAGTGGAATGGCGTTCCCGATGGCCCCACAGGCCCAACGCCCTGGCACACCACACCACGCTTGCGAGTCGCCGCTTAAGCGAGTCACGACTCTGTAGTCGATCACTCATCGAGGAGACCCCGGAACGATCGTTTCGGGGTCTCTTGTCGTTTCAGAGCTTTGCCGAGGCGAAGCACATCTCGCCCCGAATGAGCCGACGGGTAGCCCAGCCAACTTGTGGCCGGGTCGTTGTGCGCAGCCACAACGACAAGAAGCCGCGCCATGCCCGTGCCTCTCTGGAACCCTCGGCCACGTCATCATGGGAGAGGACAGGGTGAGGGTCTTTTCTGTATCTCGTAGTGCTGACGCCTGGTCCTCACGCTTTTCGACTTCATCCTCTTCACACTGCCTTGGGTGGCACTGCCTTGTGTGGCACGACTTTGGGTGGCACGACCCTGGGTGGCACGACCCTGGGTGGCACGACCCTGGAGGCTTTGCGCAAGGGCGTGATCTTTAGGCATTTCTACTTCAAGTTTTCATTTGGGCGGGAGGCAGGAGTCGAATCTCTTCATTCGCCCCCCTGGCCACTCGAAGTCACGAGAACGAATGCATACGAAGCATGCCTTCACGACTTTCAAACCTGTCCTTCAGAAACGACCAAAGTCTGTTGACCTCGTGGCAAACAAAGGCGTTTGACCCCATCCACGCGTTAATTCAGCATGTCAGAAAAGTTGCATTAAAAGGATGAGCCTTTGAGGCATGCTTGATTCGAGCCGCCAGCATGGCAGATTGAGCGTTGTGAGATCCCCGAAACTGAAGGATCCACGCGCAACCGATTGGTATTGTGTGTTGATTGTACTGAGAGTTGATAGATCCATCGGAGATCGGGATCATCCAGACCGGGTCCATGCTCGAGACAATTCTGTGAAACGTGCGGCCCGGAGAAAAGGACAGCAAAATGCCGGCTTGGTATGAGATTATTCGAGTAGGTAAAGTTCCGTATGGGAAAGGTGTCTTTGCCATAAGGACGATTGCCGCAGGCGAGACAATCGGGAAGGTCACTGGAAAAGTGATCGAAGATCCCGAGTACACTTCGACTTACTGCATCGATCTGGGAGATGGGGTCAAATCACTGGAACCACGGGGCCCGTTCCGTTACCTGAATCATTGCTGCGAGCCGAATGCGAAACTGTTTCTGCATGAAACCGTCTATGAAGACGGCACACCTGGCCCGACAGAAGTCACAGTCGAGGCTCTTTGCACGATTGAGCCCGAGGAAGAGGTCCGCATCGATTACGCATGGGATATCGTCGGCGCGATCCCTTGTCTGTGCGGTGCCAGCCAATGCAGGGGTTGGATTGTCGATCCCGAGCAGCTCCCCAAGTTATTGAAAAAGCAGAAAAAACTGACGGAACGCGGCAAAGCACCACAAAAATCGAAGTAACATATTGCCCACACGTATTTTGCATCAAGACAGTGATGCCGTCGAGGGCGAGATTCAATCGGGATCGAATCCCTTGTATGGTTGACGACAGGCGGAGCAATCGCCATGATTCGCGGTTTCTGGCTTTGAACTATCAAGAGCTTTTGGGTGCGCACGATCATGGTCGTGCAGGAGTCTGGTGCATGGGTCGTTATACGGGTCCTAAGGGACGTGTGAATCGTCGGTTGGGTGCAATCGTTTTCGAAAATGCCGGCGCTATTCGTGCGCTGGAGCGTCGCAATACTCCGCCAGGTATGGCCGAGCGAAGAAGAAAACTGTCTGCCTACGGGACAGCTCACTTCGAAAAGCAGAAAATCAAGTACTATTACGGCTTGCGTGAAGCACAGCTCCGTAAGTACTTCGAAATGGCCCGCGCCAAGAAGGGGAATACCGGCGAGTTTCTCCTCCTGACCTGCGAGCGTCGGCTGGATAACATTGTTCGCCGTGCCGGCTTTGCCAAGAGCCGCCTTCAGGCACGCCAGGGAATTGTGCACCGTCACTTCCAGTTGAATGGTCACACCGTCGACATTCCATCGATTCTGGTCAAGCCAGGCGACGTGATCACTCTGCGGAACCGTCCAAACGTCAAAGAACTTTATGCCGACCTGGTCGAGAGCGCCTCTCTTCCTTCCGTCGACTGGCTGGCCGTTGATCGCAGTGGGTTTGAAATCCGCGTCATGGCTCTGCCGACAGCCACTGACATCAGTTTGCCCGTCGAGATTGGTCTCGTCGTCGCCCTCATGTCACGATAATCAGTTGTTACGGTAAACCGTGCATTCGGGCTGTGAAATTTCATCTCGGATTTCAACATGCCTGCGAAAATCATCATTGGGCCCTCGAAGGATCATCCTTCGGGGGCTTATTGTTTCCTGTCGATCGTGAGTTGGTCTTTGGCCAAACTGTCTTGAGTTCTACGGAAACGAAGTCCCAGGCGTTCTGCCGAATCTTCTGCTGATGGGCACACTTATGTCCGATGATCGATATCCCACCATTCTCCTGTTCGGTGCCCCAGGTGTGGGGAAAGGGACGCAAGGCACAATTCTGGGGCAGATTCCCGGGTTCTTTCATCTGGCCTGTGGCGATGTTTTCCGTTCGCTCAATATTCGCTCTCCGGAAGGGCGGGAAATCTATGATCACAGTTCGCGCGGCGAACTCGTCCCGGATGAATTAACAGTCCGCGTCTGGAATAAGGCGCTCCTGGGACACATTGCCGTCTCGCGATTTCGACCGCCGGAAGAAATTCTGATTCTGGACGGCATCCCCAGAACTGTGACTCAGGCGGAAATTCTCAACTCAACGATCAACGTCCTGAAGGTCATTCATCTCATCTGTGCTGATCATGAACAGATGATTGACCGCATCAAACGCCGAGCCATCCGTGAAAACCGGGCCGACGACGCATCGGAAGAGGTGATCCGACGACGCTTCGAGGTCTATCGCCGCGAGAGCGACCCTGTGATTAATTGTTACGACTCGGACAAAGTCGCCTTTGTGGATGCTTTGCAGAGACCATCAAAAGTCTTGTCAGATATTCTGCAGATTCTCATTCCCGTACAGGCCGACTGGCTCAAATCCTTAGATGAGACACCGTAAGTCAGGATCTTTTCTCGATTCTTCGATGACAGAGTTCACCCCGCCAAAGAACGAAAAGAGATGCCAGAAGTAAAGGGCACAATGTGTGCCAAGCTTGCGGCTCCGAGCAAGCATGTCTTCGCAATTCACATCCTGCTGTCATTTCCCGGGAATTCAATGACCGAGCCGACCATTCTCGATTTCAATGGGGTGATTCCCGCCGGGCCTCCATTGCGATAGAATCAGAGCTGAATCGAAGATCGCACCTGTTCAGCAGGGAAACCATCCATCATGACAACACTGCTGGGCTCAAAACTACTCACCGCAGACGAATATGGCCGACTGGATAACGACGGCCGGTTGACAGAACTTGTCCGTGGGAGAGTTTTTGAAATCAGTTGTCCGTTCACATCGCATGGGTATTTTTTAAGCCAGTTCAGCGTTGTGTTGAATGAGGCTGTCAGACGAAACAACCTCGGCCGTGTTGTGGGAGGAGGCGCCGGCTTAATCACACAACGCGATCCCGATACTGTCCGTGGCCCGGATCTCGCCTATTACAGCTATCAACGAATCCCGGCAGGTTCATTACCAGAGGGATACTGGCCAGCCAGTCCCGAACTCGTCATCGAAATTCGCTCCCAGAGCGACCGCTGGAAAGACATCCTGCAAAAGGTGGCTGAGTACCTGAATGCGAATGTTCTCACAGTGGCCGTCATCGACCCCAGCTCCAGACATGTCCATGTTTATTCAGCCGATCAGGAAGCCAGGATTTTGACCAGTGCCGACCTTTTAACCTTCCCCGATCTCCTGCCCGGCTTCGAAGTTGTCGTAGGCAGCCTGTTTGAATAATCCCTGTGTGAGACTGACTTTCGCAATTGAGCCAGTCTCTCTTCGCATTTATCAATCAAGTGACATTTTCGTTGAAATGAACCAGACAATGCAGTTGCCGATCATCTCGCTCGACGAAACGCCCAGCCTGCCGCAAGCCGGCACTGGCCCGCAAACCAACTCGAAAGGAACCTACGCCTTCGTCAGCCTGGGTTGCCCTAAAAACCTGGTCGATAGCGAACGCATGCTCGGTACACTTTCCGAGGAAGGCTACTCGCTGGTTCCCAATGCCGAAGGAGCAGATTTCGTCGTCATCAATACGTGCGGCTTCATCGACAGCGCTCGCGAAGAATCAAAATCGGTCATTCGCGAAATGCTTCAGCTCAAGTCTCACGGCGGAACTCGAGGTGTCATCGTCGCTGGCTGTCTGCCCGAACGTATGGGTGGCGCACTCCTGGAGGAAATCCCGGAGATCGACCATGTCATGGGTGTCTTCAGCCGGGAAGAAATTGGCAAAGTCGCCGATCGCATGATCGGTGGAGCACGCGAACAACGCGAAGTTTTCCGTCCAGCCCCTATCCGGGCCATGGATGACCGTTTGCGTTTAAGAGTCACTCCCAAACACTTTGCATATCTGAAAATCTCCGAAGGTTGTGATCGAACCTGTACCTTCTGCGCCATTCCTAAAATGCGTGGAAAGCACATCACCAAGCCGATCGAAATGGTCGTTCAGGAAGCACGGGAGTTGGCTGCGGATGGCGTCAAGGAACTGATTCTTGTTGCGCAGGATACGACCTACTATGGCCTCGATCTGTATGGTCGCGTGCGTCTGGCAGAACTGCTTCGAGAAGTCGAGAAGGTCGAGGGGATTCAGTGGATCCGCCTGATGTACCTCTACCCGATTCACTTCACTGATGAACTCATCGATACCATTGCCGGCTCAGGCAAGATTCTGCCTTATCTCGATCTTCCCCTGCAGCACATCAACGACACAATGCTGCGGAGAATGCAGCGCCGCACGAACCGATCCGCGACTGTGGAATTACTCGATAAACTGCAGGATCGGATTGCGAATCTTACGATCCGTACCACCTTCATCACTGGCTTCCCGGGAGAGACCGATGCCCAGTTTGAAGAACTCTGCCAGTTTGTCGATGAAGGTCGTTTTGCCAGATTAGGAGCGTTCACCTATTCCTTTGAGCCCGGAACACCGGCTGTGCGACTCCCCGATCATCTTCCCGAAGATGTCAAAGCGGCGAGGCGTGATCGACTCATGGAGATTCAGCAGCCGCATGCGTTTGCTTTTGCTGATCAATGGATCGGCTATGAACTCGACGCAGTTCTCGACCGCAAGATCGATGACCAGACCTGGCTCGGCCGCTGCTTTTTCGATGCGCCGGATATCGATGCCAATGTCTTCGTGACTGGAGAAAACCTGCGCGCCGGGCAGATGATTCCCGTCGAAATCATGGCTCGCGATGGCTACGACTTACGGGCAGTCGCGATTCCGAATGAAGCCGAATCCTCAATCGGTGAGTAACTCGCCGGTAGGGTTTTGATTTTAATCCCCGACTCCGCAAAGATTTGCGGCATTCTCATTGATTCCCTCTTGAACACAGTTGTCACGACAAGTATTGTTTAAACAATTGAATTGTCGTGACCTGCTGTGTTTGCGACCAACGGGTTGAGCTGAGGGCCTTTGACACATCATGGAGATTCACTCCATCAATCCACCGGCTCCTCGAGCGTTGAAAATCAACGTGTGGAAATTCTGGGCCACCTATCTGCTGACGATTGCCGTCGCCGTCTTCATCGTGGTCATCATCTGCCAGACGGGTGAACGACTCCTGGTCAACGGCAGCCAGGCTGTCAACAGCATCGCCAATGAACCGCAGACCTTAACCATGGTAAAAATCGGGAAGCCGGCCGTTCATCTGGTGGCACAACTCATGTTTGCCATGGCCACCGTTTTACTGGTCGGCCGCTGCCTGGGTCAGGTGTGCCAGTGGTTGAACCAGCCGGCTGTGATTGGTGAAGTTCTTGCTGGCATTGCCCTGGGCCCCTCACTGCTGGGGGCCATTTTCCCACCCGCTACCGCCACGCTCTTTCCTGACACAGTCATGCCAGCTCTTGGTGTGATCGCCCAATTCGGCGTGATCCTGTACATGCTGAACGTGGGCCTGGAGTTCGACATCTCGGCACTTCGTTCGAAAGGCCATCAGTCCCTCGCCATTTCTCACGGCAGCATTATTCTCCCCATGATTCTCGGCTGTATGGCTGCAATAGGCCTTTATCCTTCACTGGCTGGTGAGGCCGCCAGTTTTACTCCCTTTGTGTTATTTGTGGGTGTCAGTCTTTCGATTACGGCTTTTCCTGTCCTGGCTCGCATTCTCGCTGATCGCGGAATGTCACAGACTCCGCTAGGTGTCATGGCACTCACTTGTGCGGCTGCCGACGATGTCACTGCCTGGTGTCTATTGGCGATCGTGATTGGCATCGTCCAATCGACTGCGGCCGATGCCCTCTGGGTCGTGAGTTGTGCCGCCATCTTCTGTTTAGTGATGCTGCTGGCCTTTAAGCCCTTGTTAACCCGCATGATAACGCCATCGACTCTGGTCGAGCCCCAGAATTCTGCTGCGTCAGCCACAATCGAAAACCGCACTTCAAGCCAGGTGATCTTCCTGCTGGCCATGGGGCTCATCTCGGCTGGAATCACTGATATGATTGGGATTCATGCTCTTTTTGGTGCGTTTCTATTCGGTGCGCTGATCTCGCACCAATCGGCCGCAGGGAAGGGACTCGCCAGTCTGCTCAACTCCTTCGCGCCTGTCATGCTCCCCGCGTTTTTCGCTATCACGGGTCTGCGTACGCAAATCGGTCTGCTCTCCTCATTCGCCGATATTTTTATCTGTCTGACGCTCATCGCCCTGGCAATTCTGGGAAAATTCGGCGGCAGCTATCTGGCAGCTCGCTGGTCAAACGTTTCGCACTTCGATGCGTTGCGCATTGGCTCGCTGATGAACACGCGCGGTTTGATGGAATTAATCGTCTTGAATCTGGGCCTCGATCTGGGGGTCCTTTCTCCGAAACTCTTCACAATGCTGGTCATCATGGCCATAGTCACCACGATGATGACTGGCCCCTGCCTCGCATGGATCGACCGGAGAGAAAAATCCAGTTCGCCATCCCTCATTTGAAACTCATCGTTATCGGATTGTCGCGAGTGTTCCTGGTGGCTCAGCCGAGCTTGGAGCCATTCGGTACCGTTTGGTCGGGAACAGCGAGAATGACTGAGCCATCGGGATGGTAAAACCCCGTGATCAGGCATTCCGACCGGACAGGGCCGATCTGTTTCACTGGAAAATTGACAACACCAATCACCTGTTTCCCGAGAAGTTTTTCCTTCTCGTACCGGGTTGTGATCTGGGCACTCGATTTCTTCAGCCCAATCGCCTCGCCAAAGTCGATTGTCAATCGATAAGCCGGCTTTCGAGCTTCGGGAAAATCGTGGACTTCGACGATCGTTCCCACACGCAGTTCAACCTGCTCAAAATCTTCCCAGGTGATCAATTCTTGCCGCAGGGCCGGACGATTCAATTCGATGATCCTTTTTGCTGGAGTTTCGATCAGAACACCATTTGTTGACAGTGCGATGCAGTCACAGGTTCTCAATTTTTCAACGGGTTTTCGCCTCTCTTCCAGCGAAATCCAGCCAATTGACGCTTGCCAGCCAGCGTCTTATCAGGAACTTGCCGCTCGCTGTGCGAGCCTGCCTCTGTCGGGTTATACTACGCCAGGACGCTTTCCTTAGCCTTTTCGGTGCAAATACAATGGCTTCGTTGACGTACGAATCTGCAGGGGTTGATCTCAAGCTTTACGACGAGGCGATGAAGCGGCTACCCGCGCTCATGGCTCGAACTCATACACCGCGGGTTGTGGCCATCAACGACGCCTTTGGCGGATTGTTCCGTCTCAATCACAGCCGCAAACCAGGACAGCACAGTTACGAAGACCCCGTGCTGGTTTCGGGGACCGACGGCGTGGGCACCAAACTCAAAGTGGCCATTCAGCTCAAGAGCTATAAGACGGTTGGTATCGATCTGGTGGGAATGTCTGTCAACGATGTGCTCTGCATGGGAGCCGAGCCTCTCTTCTTCCTCGATTACCTCGCCTTAGGAAAAGACGATCCCGATCTTGTCGCCAGCCTGGTCGAAGGAGTTGCCAAAGGCTGCGAAGAATGTGGAGCAGCTCTCTTAGGCGGTGAAACAGCCATTATGCCGGATATCTACGCGGCCGGTGATTTTGATATGGCTGGCTTTTGCACAGGTGTCGTCGAGCGTAAGCGGCTCATCGACGGAAAAGCAGTCAAACCCGGCGACGTGCTCATTGGTTTGCCTTCGAGTGGATTCCACTCGAATGGTTACAGCCTCGTGCGGAAAGTGGTATTCGAAGTCGCCAGACTCAAGGTCGAGCAACAGATTCCCGAACTCGGCACTACGGTCGGCGAAGCCTTACTCAAGCCCACAAGACTGTATGTCCGTCAGGTGCTGAGTGTCTTGCGGCGATACACCAGCCGTATTGCGGTCAGCGGGTTGGCACATATCACAGGTGGTGGTCTTCGCGATAATATCGAGCGATTTCTGCCTCCCGGAGCCCATGTGGTGATTGATCGAAAATCGTGGGAAGTCCCGGCACTCTTCCGCTGGTTACAATCCTTAGGTGGTATCGACCGGGAAGAAATGTACAAAGTCTTCAATATGGGGATCGGGTTTGTCCTGATTGTCAGACCGCAGTTTGCCGCCAGTATTGAAAAGCAGCTTGTCGCTCTGGGCGAAAATCCAGTTCGCATTGGCGAAGTCAAAAGTGGCGAAACCGGCGTGGAGTACGTGGGATGACAACTGAAAATCGGCAGCTCCAGGCCAACTATCTGCGAGTGCTGATGGTCTTCTTCCGCAATGCTCTGGTGCGCGAACTCTCGTTTCGCAGCAACTTCATGATCACGCTGTTCTCGCGACTTTTCTGGTTCGCAGCTCAAATCGTGATGTTCGATCTGATTTTTCGCGTCGTCCCGCAAATCAATGAGTGGACGAGAGCCGAATACTTCGGCTTCATGGCGACGGGCATGCTCATAAACGCGATCGTCGAGGCGATCTTCATGCCCAATTGTGCCAACTTCAGCGAGATGATCCGCACGGGATCACTCGATTTTGCGTTACTCAAGCCAATTGATACTCAGTTTCTGGTCTCATTTGAAAAGATGGATCTCTCCATGGCGAACCAGATTGTGTTTGCCATCGGGCTGCTGGGCTATGCGATCTATCAGAATGGTGTCTGGCCCTCAGGTTGGGTCCTGGTGATCTATCCTTTATTGCTGCTCTCAGCCGTCGCCTTCTTCTACAGCCTCATGCTGGCGCTGGCCGCATCCAGTATCTGGCTGGGCAGAAACCAGGGTCTGCTCGACTTCTGGTTCTATGTGACTGTCTTTGCCCGCTATCCAGCCAGCATTTACAGCGGTTCGCCGATTGGAGAACTCATACGGTTCACATTCCAGTTCGTGATTCCCATTCTGCTGGTTGTGACTGTCCCCGCGCAGGTCGTGATGTCGATGATCACAGCACCATCCCTGTGGACGCTATTGACCGTGGTCGCGGCCGGATTTTCGCTGTTATGTTCGCGCTGGATTTTCCAGTTCGCACTGACCCAGTATCGCAGTGCGAGTTCTTAAGCTTGTCAACGAAGCGGTGCCGGAGAAGTCGGGCTGTATTGTTCAACCCGCAGGTGGCAGCGTGACAGCACGGGAGAATCGTTCGTACAACCGGGCGTAATGCCCCTGCCTGGCAATCAACTGGTGGTGATTGCCCCGCTCGATGATCTCTCCATGATCAAGCACCAGAATCGTGCTGGCTTCGCGAATGGTGCTGAGCCTGTGCGCCACCACAAAACAGGTGCGGCCCTGCATCACCACTTTGAGTGCCTGTTGCAGACGAATTTCTGTCACAATATCGATGCTGCTCGTCGCTTCATCGAGAATCAGAATTCGCGGATTGGCCAGCAATGCCCGGGCGAAACAGACCATTTGCCGCTGCCCGAGCGAAAGCTGGGCACCACGTTCTCCCACCGGTGTTTCAAGACCTTGCGATAACCCGCTGAATTCCTCCCAGCAACCCAATTGCCGGCAGACACGTTCCACCTCTTCGAGAGAGGCATCGGGCCGGGAAAACCGGATGTTATCCAGCACTGTTCCCGCAAAGAGGAAATTGGTTTGCAGGACAATCCCAATCTGCTGATGGAGCGATTCACTCGTCACTCCCCGCAGATCGACTCCATCCACGCGGATCTGGCCAGAATCGGGGAGCCAGAACCGGGCCACGAGATTGATGATCGACGTCTTGCCACTTCCAGTATGTCCCACCAGAGCAATCGTTTCACCCGGTTCGGCTTTGAAGTTGATCCCCTTCAAAACAGGCCGGCCAGGTTCATAACTGAACCAGACATTGTCGAACTCGACGTGCCCTCGCACATCGGGCAAAGGTCTGGCATCCGGTAAGTCGGTCCATTCCGGCGGTGTATCCAGCAGTGCAAACAGTCGCTCAGCCCCGGCCATCGCCGTCAGTGCCTGATTGTACTGATTGCCAAGAATCTGAATCGGCGAGAAAAACATGTTCGCCATAAAGAAAAAACCGACCAGTTCGCCAATGGTCAGTGTCGAATCGGGTTGTAAAACGCGGTAACTCCCGACAATGAGAAGCAGTACTGCAAAGAACTGGCTGTTGAATTCCAGCAGTGGCAAAAAGAGCCCCTGGGCCTGCATCACACGCGTGTTGTACTTCGAATGGTCCTTCACCAGCAGTTTAAACAACCTCGCATTTTCATCCTGCCGACTGAACCCTTGCGTCACTCGCACACCCAGGACAGATTCCGCCAGAGTGGCTGTCACCCGGCTGAAAGATTCCCGCAGTTGCCGCAAGAGTTCACTCATCAGCTTGTGGAAGTATCGGTTGGTCAACCACAGAATCGGTGCCATCCCCAGCACCAGTAGAAACAGTCCCACGTCGTAATAGAGCATGCAGGCTGCCGCGACGAGCAATTGTCCAAACGCCACCAGGCTGACAAATAACACTTCCTGCACACCGACACGCACATCTTCCATATCCGAAATCATCCGGCTGATGATTCGCCCGACTTTCGTCCGGTTAAAGAAACTCAAGGGCATGTTCTGCAGATGTGCAAACAACTCATTCCGCAGATCTTGAACGACAAGTTCACCCAGTTCCAGAGCGTAGCGCTGACGAAAATGCATCACGAACTGTGTCGAAAGTGCCAGGAGAAAAAATCCCCCCGCAGCCAGCCACACCCCCGGGATATCCCGCGCTGTAACAGGGCCATTAATGGTGAGTGCAATGGCCCACGTTAATGCTGGCAGTTGAATCGCTCGGAGCACGACCGCTACCAGAAGTGCATTCCGTTTGGCTGCATAGGGCCGCATATAAGTCAGAATTCGGGAAATCAGCCGGAAATCCAGAGGCCTGGTCTGTGCCTCGGATTCCTCCTTACGCACCACCTGCGTCAATCCTTGAAGATCTCCGATGATCGCTTGCGGAGCAGAAGTCTTCATACGTTGCGGATCCCTTTCATCTGCGGAAAGGTCGCCCCCTGTCCATTAGACCAAGCACTGGCTTCACGATCCTCTGGTAACGAATCTTCAGGCTCAGTCAGTGTCTGTTCCCATGCCTGCAACTGGGCCATCTGGAAGTAATGGCCATGCATCTGCATCAATTGCTGATGATTGCCCGTTTCAGCCAGCAGCCCGGCATTCAGCACAAAAATCTGATCGGCATGTCTTAACGTACTGACTCGACTCGACACGAGAATGACTGTTCGTTCACCACGAAGTCGATCAAGGGTCTGCTGGATGGCATGCTCAGTTTCGGAGTCCACAGCCGCTGTGGCGTCATCGAGAATCAGAACCGGCGGACGAAGAATCAACGCACGCGCCAGTGAGATTCGCTGTTTCTGACCACCTGAAAGATTCGTGCCATACTCACCAACCACGTTCTGGTATTGCCCAGGCATGGCCGAAATGAATTCTTCCGCAGCCGCCTGGCGGGCCGCGAATTCGATTTCATCGAGAGTCGCCGTGGGCTTACCAAAGGCAATATTGTTCGAGACCGTATTGCTGAATAGAAAACTTTCCTGAAAGACCATCCCGATCTGTCGTCGTAAATGGGGCAGATCCCACGCTTTCAAGTCGACACCATCGAGCAGTATGCGGCCTGAAGTCGGATCATGGAACCTGGTCAGCAATGCCAGTAAGGTCGTTTTTCCCGCACCGGTTTCTCCGGTGATCCCCACCATCTGGCCGGCACCAATCCGCAGGTTGATCTCTTTGAGCACTGGCTTCCCGGGAACATACTCAAAGCTCACCTGCTCCAGCACATATTCTCCACGAACTTGAACCGGCTGTTGTGGCGATGCGGGAGAATCGACTTCGAGTGGCGCATCAAGTATCTCGAAAACTCGTTCAGAGGCAGTCAGGCTGCTCTGAATACTGTTGGCAATATTGGTGACATGGCCCACCTGGTTGGCAAACTCGTGCAACAGGTTAGCAAAGACGAATAACCCCGTCCCGAGAGGCAATTCGCCTCGAATCGTCAGATAACTGCCATACCCGATGAGCACCAGCATATTGATCTGCGTGAGAATCCCCATGATGGGCTGATACAGGCTCAGGCTCCAGAAGATCCCGAATTTATGTTCCACAATCTGGCGGTTGGCTTCGGCAAACCGCTCGATCTGTCCCTTTTCTGCAGCGAATCCTTTCACAACTTGAATGCCCTGCACATTCTCAGAAAGAACCCGCACCATCTCGTCACCCAGCTTGCTGGCCTGCAGATACTGCTCGCGCGACACCCGGGCAAACCAGATAGCACCCCACCACAAAAGTGGTGTCGTCGCGAGGCAGGCAATCGTCAGGCCCACATTCAACCGCAGCATGTAGACAATGCAGACAGCCAGCGTGATCACCACCACGAGGCACTTGATGACCACGCCATCCACAAACTGCCGGATGGCCTGGACATCACCCGCCACTCGATTGATCAGAGAACTGCTGTCATGGTCGTCAAAGTACCGAAACGACAGTCTCTGCAGCTTGTCGTAAACCTCAGTTCGTAATTGAATCACAATCTGCTGGCTCAGTTGGGCCGACACGATCGCCGCCCAGTATTTGATCGCCAGCGACAGAACCGCCATCAACGCCATCATGACAGCGACCGTTGATAACTCCGCCACCAGTGACCAGCTCTCGGGTGGTGCATAGCCCAACGGCCAGCGCACAGCGGGAGCCGCCGGGTCCACAGCCTTTCGCAAGACGTCGATCCCTAACCCTGTGAGTTGAAATCCCACCAGTCCCAGAATGGCAACAAATCCATTGAGGAAGACCACCGCCAGACATTTTTTGCGATATCGCCACGCCAGGCCGAGCAGCCTCAGGACGAGATGACGGGCTGGAGCTGGCGCTTCGTGGGCAGTATTGGGGCGGGAATCGACAGCAGCGGGTGACAAACTTCACATCCATGCATCGTCTAAGAGAACCATGGCCATTGTCTTCTTGCCAGTCCTCTCGCGGAATTGTCTGCAACACAACTGCTTTAGAGTAATAGCCCTTCTCCCGGCATTTCAACCGCTAAGGTCAATTCCATTGAGTGCTTTGACAATTCTCCCCTGATTGATCTGGGTCAACGAAGCACACGATGCGTACACTTTTCCATTTTTCCAGTGGACAAAACAGCCGCTTTCATGCGAGAACGACTGAATTGGTCGTTAAGATACCGGCCAGCCAGTTTCAATTTCAGCTTCATTCATCCAATGGAGCGATGGAGTTACGGAAAACTTCAGGGCGAGACATCTCAGGAGGCTTAGTCATGGCAAGGTTGTGGAAGAAGATTGCTGGTCAAGGATTGTGTCAACTGGTGGCACTTCTGGCTCTTTGCTCTAGCGGGACGGTTCAAGCCCAACTGGGAACCTTTCAGCCCGATGATCGATCCCGCGGTATTCAAGGCGTGGACCCTCGTCTGGCTCAACCTCGATTGTTGCCTCCCACTCCGCAGTTCCCGCAGCCCAATCTTCCCCGTTGGAAAATGGGAATTGAAGGCGAAGACTTCGATGTCGGCGTGCGCGTGACGGAAGTTTACCGGCCCACGCCGGCCAGCCGGGCCGGGATTGAGGTCGACGACATCATCATCACGGTCAACGGCTATCAGGTCGGTATCGTCAACGGCCAGCTCTTTGACATCGGAGAAGAGTTTCAAAAACGAGCCGACTCTCGCGGGTACGTCAACCTGCTCATCTGGAATCACCGGGATCGCACACTGGCCAATCGCGTGGTTCGACTTGAACGATCCTTGATACCCAATCCTCCATCGAGACTCTCGACTCTGGTAGGAACAGTGACCTACCGCGAGCGCATGGCTCTGCCACCAAACTCTGTGGTCGAAGTTCGACTCGTCGACATCACGGATAACCCCCGGTTCCCTCGTGTGCTGGTCGATGAAGTCATCGAGAATCCACGAAGTGTGCCCGTTTCTTTCCGGCTGAACTTCGATGGCGACGAGATTGATCAAAGACGCATTTACGCCATTGATGCACAAATCTGGACACAGGGCCGACTCCAGTGGTCGACAGCCACTCCCGTGCAGGTCATTACTCGCGGCAACCCCAATCGCAGCATTGATCTTGTGCTGACACGAGCGGTCGTGGCCCCGGTCTTTGATGGTGGTTTTGGTCGCTGAAATTTTGCTGATTGTCTCTCATGAATCGATGACCGGCATGCCGCATCGATGATGCGATCCATCGAAACATCGAACTTGTCACAACTGATCAGCCCGGCTTCTTGATTGAGGCCGGGCTGCTTTGCTGGCAGTTCATCGTGCTTCAATTCTTTCCGCGGGGATGGCGTGCCGCCTCTTCTCGAGAAGCGGTCAGGCGATTCTGATTGTGCCATTGCAGGAATTTGAGATCTTCCGGAGTGTTTGTGGTCACATCGAAGAAAACCACTCCCATTTCGTCAGAAGTCTGTTCTCCCCAGAAAATGTCTTGCGGTGGTTGATGGGGATTCCTGGGGTTAGACGATGAGTTGTTGTAAACAAACGTTGTCCTGAGGCGTGTTCCACCCCGTAATGTCAATGGAGTTCGAGGCACATAGACCTGCTGCCAGTTCATATTCCAGCGCGGGATCTCGAGCAGAATTGTCGGCCCTGTCTCGAAGTCGATGGCTTCAATCAGCACGGAAGTCGCCACTTGATGTGCATGCGGAGCAATGCCATAAATTGTCACGTCCACTGGCAGAACGTACTCCGCGACATGCCGATGCGCAGCTCGATCCGCCGGAATCTGAAGATCCAGATTCGCCATGATCAGTTCCACCACCTGCTTCTGGACAGGTTCTTTCGCGAAATGGATTTTGATTCGCGAGCGATCATGCTCCACTCGCCCCGAAGGATGATAATGCATCTGCAAGACGAGATCGGCACCGCGATCCACCTTGCGGGCCACCCCGGAAGGAAATGCCATCGGCTGTGCCCCCGGTGCCCAGCCTCCCAAGGTGCTTGAGGCGGTAAATCCGCTGCCGCCATATCTGCGGTAGCCCAGTTCGGTCGTTTCGGCATCCATCTCGCGAGCCGTTCCCGAAGTATCAGCCATAAAGCTGGCATGATGGACCACGCTGGCCACCCCCGACTCAAACTCAATCGCCTGGATCCATTGATGCTTCGTCCAGCCTGTGGGGATCGGCACGTACAAATAGATATCGTCTCCCTCTGCCGGAACTTCAAAACTCGAAGGAAGTTCAAAGACGGCATCAGGCTCGCCTAGTGATGGCCTCTTCATCTGAATCGCCTGCCCGACTGCCTCACTGGTCGTTCTGCCATTGGGCAAAAAGGGATCACCGGCCAGTCTCCCCTGTTGAACCCACTCGGCAAAGTGCTGCTGCTCAGTGGCGGTTAAACGCCGCTCATGCTGTAAGGGTAAACCTCGGGCAGAGGGTGGCCAGGGAGGCATACTTCCCTGCTGAATCATTTGCAGGCTGGTCAGCGCATGGGCTTTTGCTTGCGCGAAACCCTCTAATGAGAATGGTGCCAGTCCTCCCTCACGATGACACTCCAGACAATGAGCCCGCAGAAGAGGCTCAATTTCACCATGATAGGTTCGCACGGTAGCCATAGTCTTTGTATTGCCGGATGAATCTGCTGCATCCGGTTGCTGACGAATACCTGTCTGCCCCGACGCAATGTGAACACCACTGACGAGCAAACTGCTCAAAGTCACTATGATCGACAGGCAATACGTCAGTTCACGCAACATGAAGCATTACTCCCCGGTCGTCTGACTGGAGGCGAGCTTTCCCGAGGGCCACTGGAAATGATCTGCCTGCTGATCCGAGAGGCTCGCCGTCTCCCATGCTGCCGACTCAGGATGAGTGACTCCGAAATTCTGCCAGAGGTCACGATCAATCCGACTCGAAACAAACTGAACTCGTCCATCAGCAAACAGCGCATGCACACCTCCCGCATGGTGGCTTCGTGCGGCTGCCGTATCAGTCAGGTAGCCATCGCCATGAACGCAGGGCATGTTGGCCCGAACATTGTTATGCAAGGCATTCTGCGGATCACAGAGCCTCGGATTCGGGTACAGCCTGTCCGGCTCCAGGCTGTTGGGAGGCAAAGAGGTGAATATCAGACTCATACCCGCTTCATCGCCCCAGAGACCGCCACGAAGGTCAGTCCGTGTTCCCGTGATGTACTCAGCCATGAGCAGCAGCGAAGCTCGACCTCGCTCCACACGATTCAGATCGAGTCCAGAATTCGCAAAGAATGGTCCACGTTTGAGGGCAACATCAGCCATTGTTCGACCAAAACAGGCCATGTAGTTGGTCATCGCCTGGTCACCACACTTGAGATTGTTCTTGACGGCTCCGCCTCGCAAATCCGACGGACAGAGCAGTTCTGGCCTGGGCAGGCTGGTGACATGTTCGTTTTCGGATGAGCACCATGTGACGCCAGGAACTGGTCGGAGCGTTTCCTCACCAAGAACTTCCAGGAGCTTGGCATAGTAGGTGGTGCGGGGCGCGTCGTATTGAAATCTTCCCCAGAGCACACCGGGTGGCAATGTGCCATAAGCCGATTCATGGGCCGACAATCCTGTGGACAGTCGCGACAACCTATGCTGGCACAGAACCTTACGCTGACTCTCGCGAGAATTCAGTACTGCCGGAACAGCGATTCCACAAACCACCAGGCCAATAGCAATCGATAAAACCACTTCAGGCCACCAGAACATGGAAGTGACATCCAGGCCGCTTGATCGATCCATTGGGTTCATCCTTGACTCCTCTCCACACAATGAAAAACCTCCTCGTCCGATTCATCGCTGAGCAGTCTTCAATGGGAGGAAGAGTTTCTCGGAAAGTGCCGGTGGAAACGCTTGTACTTTGGAGAAGTTCTGGCGCGAAGATGGAAACGGTTCAATTTCAATGGCCGAAATCTCCAAAAACCTCTCTCACGATGAATTGCCCAAGTCGATAGACTGTTGTGCCATCGTGACTTCTGTCACTTTCTGGCCAAATTTCTGATAGGCAGTTTTTCCGGTGCGATCATGCGAATGGAATCTGAAGGTCTCACTCAAATTCCGGCATCCCGAACACAGGGTCATCGCCCCCGCGCCAATCGTACGCAAACCGTTCACCGCAAGAGCTTTAAGTTTTCTTTTCTTCCTCAGGCCTGCCTCTGCCTGATGCTGTGTCTGGTGATGGCCTCCGGGATGGTGGCAGTCCATCAGAGTGATGCTCTGGCACAAGGGGGAGATTCCACAGCGATCGGTCCCTCCGCTTCTGATGCAACCAATGCTCAGGCAGTTCCGAGCACAGAGGAGAGCCAGAAGCCAGCAACGAAGATTCCGGAAACTCCTCTGGAGATTCTCAACGGATTAGGTGTTTTTGTTTATCCTCTGGGCCTGGCATCCGTACTGGTCTTGTGGGTCACCATTGAGCGACTGGTTGTGCTGAGGCGCAGCCGCGTGATTCCCCAGCCCTTTGTCCGACGTTTCTTTGATCACATGCGGGAGGGACATCTCGATCCGAAAACATCTCTCCAGTTGTGTGAAGAAAATGGCAGCCCAATTTCGATTGTGTTTGCACACGGTCTGCGGAAGTGGGGAAAGCCGAGCGTGGAAGTTGAACAGGCCATCATTGATGGCGGCGAACGCCAGACCAGCCAATTGCGAAAACACATTCGAGTTCTGAATGGGGCGGCCACGGTGGCTCCGTTAATCGGTCTATTAGGAACAGTGGCCGGCATGATCGAGAGCTTCAATACCATCGCTGCCAAGCAGGCGATGGGAAGGACGGAAGATCTGGCGGCTGGCATCGGGCTGGCACTGCTGACGACAGCGGCTGGTCTGCTCATCGCGATTCCTGCACTGATCATGTACATGTATTTTGCAGGGCGCGTCGATTCGTTGATCATCGAAATGGATGGGCTGGCTCAGGACCTTGTCGATTTGATTTCAGCCGAAGGACTTGCTGATCAGGAGCGAGCCGCTCGCGCTACATCATCTTCCAGCAAATCGACAGAGGTTAAAAAACCTGCCTGAGCGATGCATTTCCTCGATCTGCCGCCTGATCGACGCACGACAAGTTGCGGAAACCCATACAAGGTTCTATAGTTGCATAAATCTGCAATTGTCAATTACCAGCCGTTTCGCCATTGGAATTTTCGGTATGTCGAAGGAAGCTGAAACCGATGCCGGTTCGGTTGCTGAAATTCGCCGTGTTTTGGGGAAAGCCAATCTACGCACCACAGCGGCTCGTATTGCTGTCCTTCGCCAATTGCAACAGGCGACAGCGCCAGTCACCCATGCCGAGGTCGCGGAAGAACTTGTACCGACGGGGTTCGACAAAGCGACAGTTTTCCGCAATCTGACCGATCTCGTGGATGCAGGGCTCGTCACTCGCAGTGAACTGGGCGACCATGTCTGGCGATTTGAGTTGAACGATCTCAACAATCCCGAAAAAGATCAGCATCCCCACTTTGTCTGCATTACTTGTGGAAAAGTGACCTGCCTCCATGGCAGCGAACTCCCCAAATTTGACAAAGAGAGCTGGGCCCGTATCGGCAAAGTTAATGAGATTCTGCTCAAGGGCTTCTGTGTCCAATGTGCCAACAGCACCAAAAGCTGAAGCTGTTCGCTTGAGTTATGATTCTCACGAGATTCGAAATTCTGGTGAGGCGGCTTTGTGTGTGCCATGCTTGCAGCTTTGGGCAAGCATGGCTTTGGAACCAACACCGCCCTGTTACTTCCCGCGAAACGCATGAGCATGCAAATCAGCGTGAGGGATATCCGTCTTCTTGACAGAAAATCACCTGCAAATCCTTGAATGGTGACTTCATCCGCCTACCATTCGAAGTGATTAAGGCGAGAATATCTGGCAATCTGATGGAGTTCCTATCAGCCGCCTTCGGTCAAGTGATACCGACATTCTCGCTCTCTGATTCACTCCCCGATTTGACTCACTGCGATATTCACACAGCGGAGATACTATGAGCATGGCCGATGAATACTCTGACGACGACGGCGATTGCATTCACGGTAAAGCCTCATTGCCGCATGGGTCGGGCTCAGCAATAGATGTTTTGGGAGATAGCGGCCAGACTCAACTCGTCACCAGTGGTCATTCTTCCGCCCTACCACCTTCGCCTCGAGAAACGAGAGCCGAGCCGGATTTGCCCCGAATTCAGCGGGCTGTCCGTGAGATTCTCTCTGCGATCGGCGAAAACCCTGATCGGGAAGGTCTTCAGGAAACCCCTGCCCGCGTGGCTCGTATGTTTGCCGAGTTAACAGCCGGCTTGCGCTGTGATCCCGCCCGACATCTCGAACGCGTCTTTCCCGAGCAGTACGACGAACTCGTGCTGGTCAAGGATATCAGCTTTAACAGCATGTGTGAGCATCATCTCCTGCCCTTTATGGGCGTGGCTCACATCGGTTACCTGCCTCGGGGAAAAGTTGTGGGCTTAAGCAAGCTCGCCCGCATTGTGGATGAGATTTCTCATCAACCACAGGTTCAGGAACGCATGACTCAGCAGATTGCCGACCTCATGCAAAGCGTGCTCGACCCCAAGGGTGTGATCGTCGTGCTGGAAGCAACTCACACCTGTATGACGATTCGCGGCATCCGCAAACCTGGCTCGCTCACGATCACCAGTGCTGTCCGTGGACTCTTCAAGACTAACCAGGCCAGCCGGGCCGAGGTAATGTCGCTCATGAAGTGATGTCACTCATACAGCAGCGAAGAAGGATGTAGTGCAGAGCCTCGCCTCAGGCATCTCTTTGTGCCACGCTTGCGGCTCTGAACCTTCTATTTCACGCAACTGCCACCTGAGGGTGGCCCGGCCAACTCGTGCCCAACGTACTAACACTGGTTGTCGTGACTCTTCACGACAACAAGAAGCCGCGCCATGCGCATGCCCTACCACTTGAGCTTGCCTTGAATACACGCCACTGTAGGCTTTGCGAAAGGGCGTGGTCGCTACCAGAATGCTGACGCGAGCATGATAATTCGGGTTGTATAAGATCATCCGCATGCAGTGACAGATCGCCGCCCGCACAATTTTTGCCAATGGTCTTACGGCACGACTTTCCAGCCGTATTCACCCAATTCCAGCACTAAGAAAATAATGCCGGCAATCAGTGCCGAGAGCGAAACAAACAGCAGGGCATCATAGATCCCGGGGCTGGGTGCATCACTGGAGTTAGAGCCGCGTGGTGACATTATCGCCTCGTTGAATAGTGCTGTTCTTTGTTCGTTCGACCACTTCACCAACAGCGCGATCAGGCGTGATGAAGTTCAAGCGGATTTTTCCCAGATATCGATCATTGCGATAGATCGTCAGTTCATGACCTTTGGTTAATCCGTCATCGCTGCCGAGACTGATTTCCACAGTCTCGCTGGTTCCAGGCCGAGCAGGACGAAGATCCATGACCACACCAGTGACAGGTGGTGGCGGTGTCGTGGAAACCACCATACTTTTGATGTCTGTGGGGAGATCTTTGGATGCAAGGAACGACTTCATCGTCGCGATTTCTCGCAAGGATTCTTCGTGTTTAGCAAGCAGTGCATCCAATTTGACCTTGGCACCGAAAATCTCGTCGCTCAATTTGTTGTTCGCGGTAATCAACTGATTGCGGGAATTTTCCAGCTCGATATTTCTCGCCCGCTGGAGCTGTGCCTCGAGTAGGCGCTGTTCAGCTTCCGAGGTGCTGAGCCCGGCAATCTTCTGCTCCGAATTGGCCAGTGCCTTCAGTCGTGCCGTTTCTGCTTCGAGAGAAGTGTTCCGCAGAGTCAGTGCGTTCTTTTCTCCGGTCAGTTGAGTCACCTGCTGCTGCAGGTCAGCCTCTTTCTTGGCGGCAGCATCGGCAGCCTGAGTGAGTGCTGTCGACTTCTCGACCAGTTCCTTTTTAGCAACATCAAGTTGCTTCTGGGTGTTTTCTTTCGCCGTTCGCCAGTTCACCTGGGCCGTATAAATAGCACCGGCAAAGCCCATGAAGACCACGGCCAGCACCAGATGCAGCACAACAAGAATTTTGCCAACAAATGTCATAGCGAACCTCAGGTCCGTTCAGCCGGGAAAACTTCAAATTCCATGTCAGACTTCAGCAGCGATTTCAGCGATCTGAATTCCAATGCCGATTTTTCAAAAATGAAGACTACGTCGCAGATTTCAATGACAGCGGCGCTCCGTCAGCAGGCACCTGATCGTCGTAAGGCTCACCTAACAACTGCTTCAACTGAGCCTGACGCCGTTTCAACCGATCGAGATTCTGTTCCAGACGCAACAGTTCATCTGTCAGTGCATTTTTCTGCTGCGTCGCGGCAAACAAGTCATTGCGAATCAGTTCGAGCTGATTTTTCAACCGGTAAACCTCAGCCCTTCGCTCTTCACCTTCACCACGAACCTTTTCAATCTCGCCACCCAGGCGAGCTGCTTCCTCAGTCGCCGCGAGAATCTTTGCTCGCACTGCATCGAGATTCTTGAGCAGTTCAGCTTCACGGCTCACGAGAGCCTGCTCATCGTCTTTTCGTAACGCCTGAATCTGTGGGATGCGTGGCTTCAATGCGTCGATTTCGGCCTGAGTTTTCTGCAGCTTGTCACTCAATTCCTGATTCAACTTCTGTTTGGCCGAGTTGACCACCTCGGAGAGAATCACACCTGAGCCAGCGGATTCTTTGGTCAATCGATGTGTTGCAGTGTACGTCGTCTTCTCACCCGGCTGCGAATTGAACTCGAAATAGTCATTCAAAGGAGAGTTTTGGGTGTCACCCACCCAGTTGCGACCACCATTAGCCAGCGAAGCCGCAAAGGCGGCAAAGCCCAGGCTGGCTGCCACCACGATCACCACCAGTATTCGTCCAAGCTGAGCCATTCGTCGGCAAATCCCCAGAAATTGTTACTCAGCAATCCACAGAGTCAGTGAATGAAAACAAACGATGGGCAGATCCCAGATCGAGCCTGAAACTCGTTCTCAGCCCAAAACTCGTTCACATTGGGAAAAGGCAAACTTTGTCGGATCGATGCGTTGCACCACCTGCTGAACATCAGTGTGAACACTTCGTCCAGCTTTGTGTAACTTCTCTACTATAGAAATGCAGAAAAATCGGTGTCAACGAGGAATCGGGCAAGACTTCAAGTCTTATCTGGGTTTTCGGCTTTCAGCGGCTACTGACCGCAGAATCGCTTGCTGAGGCGTCAGAATCATCATCAAGAGAGCTTCATAAGCAGCAGCATCTTATGTTTTTTCCGTGAATGACGATCCTTCCGATTGTCCGGTTGGGCAATTGGCAGCATGATATCGGCAACTTACGCATTCACTCGGCCATCCAGGCGGCTCGAAATCGTTTCTTAACCGTCCTGGTTTCGCTGACGTTTGCTTCACTGACAATCTACCGACCGACCATCTCATGTTGTCGTTTGCTGAAAGCGGGCCATGCTGACAAAGCCAAACAGTTACCAACTCGTGCTTGAGAATGGGCAACTCATCCTCAAATTGCTGCCCGGATTGACGGAAGCTCCCTGGTCAGAAATTGAACAGGCTGGATTTGAAGCCGTTTCTGAAGTTCAGAAATTGGCCAAACCCCAGGTTGTAGTCGATCTCACCGAGCTGAATTACATCGGCAGTTCTCAGGTCGCACTGGTGATCCGCGTCTGGAAGGCCGTCAAAGTTCAGGATGGAGCACTGGTCGTCGCGACATCGAACAGTACTGTGCGTGAAGTGCTGGCACTTTCCGGGCTCGACCGCGTCTGGAAGCTTGTCGAAACCTCTCAGGAGGCTCAGGCCGCACTGGGCCGTCGAGACATTCAACCGACCCTCGATGATGATCCGAGTGATGCCTCCCCACTCCCGGCCTATGCACTGCTGGCAGCCTGTGTCGTGGGAATTCTGGGCCTCATTGCTTACGGGATGGATGCGATTGCACCGGGGAGAATTCTGTTGGTGACCGGTGGTTTCATGGCACTTGCTGCCGGCATCTGGGGCTTGTTGACCACCTTTGGCACGTTGCGTCTGTTCGCCGGGAGTGGAGTCTCTGCCGGGGTTGTTCTCGTGTTGATCTCCTTTCTTTTGCCACAGCCCAAAGGCGAGTTTCGCCGCAATGAATCTGAAGGTGAAGAGGCAGCAGCGGGCGCTCAGGCGGCTTCGCCGGTTCCAGCCAAAGTAGGAAAATCCAAGGTCAATCCTCCCAAGGATGATCTTCCCGGCAATCAACCCGCTCCAGCACAGCCATCTGCTCCCGTGAATACCACAAACGAACCACCTCAGGCGACCGTCCCAACAGATGCCGCCGCATCAGACACTTCGCCACCAGCCACCACTCCGCCTGTTGCCAAGCCGGCAACAGAACCTGAAGGCCCGATCACTCCTCGCTCCACACTCAAGGACCTTTAAAACGGGTGTTGGCACACGATGTTCAGAAGCTCTGATTCAACTGACTCCCTCAGAGCCTTGACCGGTGGTACGACCTGGGTTGCTGCCACTCAATTTCTACTCGAGCGATGCAAGTCGTCACTTATTGAAACAGAGATTGTCTGCTGACTTTCTTTCTCTCAGGAAACTCTCCCATGGCTGTCGTCACGGAAACCGCAGGTGATTCTCGTCAACGAGCTCTTCAACAGGAACTACGGGAACTCGTAGACGTGGTGGGGCCCGCTCCTTTGGTGGATCTGCTACTGGAACGCAGCTTTCAGCTCAACGCGACAGATATTCACCTCGATCCGACTCCCACGGGCTTGAGAATTCGACTGCGCGTCGATGGACTGCTGCACGACATCATTGAACTCCCGGGCGAAATCACTTCACAAATTATCAGCCGTCTAAAGCTGATGGCTGGAATGAACATCACCGAAAGACGCCTCTCGCAGGATGGCCATATCAGCGGCGCCTCATTGCGAGCCTCACGCGATATTCGCGTGGGAAGCGGGCCCACCATTCATGGTGAACGCCTCGTACTGCGGCTGATGCCCGATGAAACCGTCTTCACCAAGGTGGAAGATCTCGGCCTGAACGAGTCTCAGCTTCAATTGATTAATCGAGCCCTCAAAAAGCCCTATGGTCTGCTCCTGTGCGTCGGCCCGGTCGGTAGTGGAAAAAGTACCACCACCTATGCGTTGCTCGATCAACTCAACTCACCTCACCGCAGTATCGTCACACTGGAAGATCCTGTTGAACGACGAATTGAATCGATCAATCAGATTCAGATCGATCCCCGCATTAACTTTAACTTTGCTGATGCCTTGCGTGGTGTGTTAAGGCAAGATCCCGACGTCGTGATGGTCGGTGAAATTCGTGATGCGGAAACAGCTCATATTGCCTGCCGGGCCGGTCTCACGGGTGTTCGCGTCCTCTCGACATTACATGCCAATGATACAGCCGCCACGATTGACGTGCTGAGGGAATTCGGCATCCCTCCCATGTTCATTGCCGATGCTGTGAACTGTATTGTCTCGCAGCGACTGGTTCGCAAAGTCTGCACGCAATCGCGAGAAATCTATCATCCCGACGAGGCCGAATGCCGCTATCTCGACATTTCTCCCGATTTCGCTGATACCGTCGATCTGGTTCGTGGAGTTCCAGCTCCCGTCAATTTTGGGACAGGCTATTCGGGACGATCTGCGGTCTTTGAAGTCTTACCCATCGATGCCCGCCTGCGACATGCCATTCTTTCCGAAACACCTGTGACACAACTTCGCCAGATCGCCATTGACGAAGGATTGATCACTCTCGAAAAAGCCGGCCTGCAGAAGGTCCGCGAAGGAATCACCACTCTTGATGAAGTCCACCGCGTACTGCTCACTTCGATCATTTGACCGTCAAGAATGAAACTCGATGGGTGGCTGGGGTCAAACGTCCTCGTTTGCCCCCAGTTCGTTGAACTTTCGTCGTATAAAGCCGATAAGCTCTCCAATCAGGAGAACATTTTTCGGGTGCATTTGCGTTGACAAAGCTCTCTAACTGGGGGCGGATGAAGACATCCGACCCCAACCACCCGATTGTGAAAGACCTCTGTCGTCATCCGCACGAATAAACTCGGAGATGATCCTTAACTCGCCATTGATTTCTGGAATGAGGGTCATCATCTCTTTCTTGAATCCATGAACAAATCAACTTCGCTGCCGTTGACCTGCCTGCTGAGAGAGTCGACAACTGTGAGGAACTGATTCAGTCCCAGTGGCTGAATCAGGAAACCTGATAACTCGACCTCTCACAGCAGGATCCGAATTGTTGCATCATCTTGACTTGATTGTCACTCTCACGGGCGGCCTGACTGCCGCCCTGGTGCTTGGTTACATCACCAACCGGCTCGGGTTATCGCCGATTGTGGGATACCTGCTGGCCGGGATCTGTGTCGGCCCTGCAACTCCCGGATTTGTCGCCAACGCCAAACTGGCAGAACAAATGGCCGAAGTGGGCGTGATTCTGCTCATGTTCGGTGTCGGGTTGCACTTTCATCTGGCGGATCTGCTCGCCGTTCGTAAAGTCGCACTTCCCGGAGCACTGGGGCAAATTCTCATTTCGGCTCTACTCGGCACGGGCTTAGGCCTGATTGTCGGCTGGGGGCTTGTCCCTTCCATTATTTTTGGCCTGGCACTCAGCGTGGCCAGTACTGTGGTCCTGGCACGTGTGCTGGCCGACTTCCGTGAGCTTCATACGAATACCGGCCGCATCGCCATGGGCTGGCTGGTGGTCGAAGATCTCTTCACGGTCGTGACTCTCGTCCTCCTGCCGACAGTTCTTGCTGCCAAAGCCGATCTGGCAGGTGTCACCATGGCGGCAATCATGACGTTCGGAAAGATTGGCCTGTTTGTCGTCGTCGTCATGTACGGTGGCGGTGTAGTGATCCCGTGGGTTTTTGAACGCATGGCCAAGTCGGGATCCAGAGAACTTTTCACACTCACAGTTTTGGTCACCGCTTTAGGGATCGCTGTGATTTCTGTCGAGCACTTTGGTGTATCGATGGCCCTGGGAGCCTTTCTGGCAGGAATGGTTGTGGGGCGATCCGAATTCAGTGCCCGAGCCGCTTCCGATGCACTGCCGATGAAAGATGCCTTTGCAGTTCTCTTCTTCGTCTCGGTGGGGATGCTGTTTAAGCCAGCTCAACTTATCGAGGCCCCGGGCGTGATTCTCGGCACACTGGCCATCGTGCTGATTGGCAAACCTCTCGCGGCCTTCGTGATTGTGATCTCGCTGCGCTATCCGCCGCGAACAGCCCTTTCTGTCGCTATTGCCTTGGCACAGATCGGTGAATTTTCCTTTATCCTCGGTTCTCGCGCCCGGGAATTGGGCGTTTTCCCTGAGGAGGCCAATCAGGGACTGATCGTGGCGGCAATCCTCTCGATCACCATCAATCCCCTGCTCTACGGATTCATCCCCAAGCTGGAGCGATGGATGCATCAGGTGCCGTGGCTCTCATCGCGTTTGCTGGCCAGACTCGATGCCGCCCCGGCAGTCTCTGAAGACCACGAAAAATTCGAAACCAATACTCCCGCCATCATTGTGGGATATGGGCCGATCGGCCGGATGGTTGCCAGAATACTCATCGAGAATGGTATCCGGCCTGTCATTATCGAAATGAATCTCGACACATTCCGGCGATTGCGAAACGAAGGAATGTCTGTCGTCTATGGAGATGCTCGACAAATCGAAGTTCTCAAACAGGCCCACGTCGAGTCAGCCCGGTATCTCATTTTCAGCAGTGCGGAAAGCCATGGTGTCGAAGAGATCATCCAGCAGGCGAAAACTCTGCATCCCCAGATCATGACCTTCGTGCGGACACGCTTTCTGCATAATCTTCCTGAACTGGAGCATTTTGGCGCCGCGAGAATTTTTGTCGATGAAGCCGCCATTGGCCTGGCATTGGCAACATCAATCCTCAAAGACCTCGGCGCAACGGGGGACCAACTCGATCGAGAGCGTGATCGGGTTGAGCGAGAGTTCTTCAATACCAAGCAGGCGACCACCACCAGCCAGGTTTCGGTAGAAACTCCTGTGGTGCCTCCACACGATTCACCGGCAACATGAAAAGTTCACGATGTTATGAACTCAAAGAATCCAGCGACCGAGATTGAAGTAGAAGAGCAACGTCACCACGTCGCTTAATGCGAGTGCAATCGGTCCGGAGGCCAACTGAGGATCACGTCGAATCAATCGAAGCACGAAGGGAATACTCAGGCCCACCAGTGCCGAAGCAGTCACTCCCGCGGCGATTCCCAAAAACAGACTGGCAGAAACCGCCCAGCTTCCCTTCCACAGGAAAGCAATAGCCCCCACAGAGAGTCCGCAACTGATTCCCAGGAGAGCACCGACGATCACTTCAAAAGCTGCTTTACGCGAAAAAATCGCCCAGGTGGGATGTTGACCATGCAGAGCCTGCAGTGCCAGACTGACCGACTGGATACTGACGCTTTCAGCCAGTGCAGTGACCAGAGCAATAAAAGGAGCCACCACTGCCAAAGTCGCCACGTCGTCGTAGGCATCGGCAATAAAGGCAGCCAGCATCCCTCCCAGAACATTGCAGAGTAACCACGGGAACCGGCCTAGAAATGCCGCCCGCGAGTTGCGCTGCGAGGCTTCTGTCAAATGCACACCGATTAACTGAAACAGATCGTCACTGTCTTGCCGGCGATCAATTTCCATGATTTCAGCGGTGTAGAGATCAACATCAACCGCACCAAGAATCTTCTGATCTTCATCGACAACAGGGAACGCCAGCAGTTTATAGCGAGTAAAGTATTCGCAGGCTTCGAGCACAGTGGCCGTCGAGGGAATCGAAATGACGGTTGCAGACATGATGGAGCGGATGATTGTCTCTGGAGGTGAAAGCAATAGCCGGCGGCTGGCAACCACGCCCAGCAGCCGGTGGTCTTCATCCACAACATAGAAGTAAACGATCCGCCCGACGTCATTCGATGCCCGCAAGGCTGTCAGCGACTGCTGCACGGTTTCGTCGGCTTTGAGAATTGGTGAAGCCGAGACAAGATGCTTTGTGACGGGATCGGCAAGCACATCATGGACATTGACCGGTGTTCGCACCGGTCCAACCGTCGGTTCTTGTTCAATCACAGGAACAGAAGCCACCACCACATGCTCCCGGTCAGATCCAGCACTCGCTTCGATGGGTAAATCTGTTGAAGCGGAGCGATCTTCCGGCGCATGTTCTGGCGATGGCATCAATCGTGGTTCCTTGGGGAAAAGATGAGGGAATCCCTGCGACCTGGAAATCTCATGCGGCACTGGAGTTTATTGACCGTTGCCCTGTGATTAGAGGCCCACTCATTAGCGGCCCAGTGATTTGCGGATGTTGAATGATTCCTTCCAGCCTGAAGAACGGCTGAATGCGAGGACCAGTACACTGTTGTATGTGAAAAACAGGAGCAGTGACCAGCGATTCAACCACAAAAACCAATCATTACGCACTTCAGGATCACTGACCGCCAGACCACCCAGTTTCCATTCACACCAGATAAAGCCCGCCAGCGTCATGAACAGCAGAATCATCGCCATCAGATAAGCGGCCACCCGGCAGCTATGCCAGAACAGGCGATGTCCGTGTTGAGTCTGAATTTCCCGATAAAGCAGCAGTATCGTGCCGACGATCGCTAGCAGAGAAATCACCGAAAGGCCATGAATTTCAAGCCAGTGAAGACTGCTCATTGCTTGAACCTTTCGTTAGTGACAGGACGAATGAGGAAGAACTCCCTCGAATGCACACCTGAGTTTGATCTCCGATACAAAGTCGCAGGGAATCTGCCAGATTCAACGCAGAACTCAGCGGGCTGGATCACGCTTTTCGTCAGGCAGGTCTGTCTTCTTTTCCTTCGGCAGGAAGTTCCAATAACTCAATGGCCGTCTCAAACTGTTCCGGCTGGCCAAGGAGCACGAGCACATCACCCAGTTCCAGTTTCAGGTCAGCAGCCGGATTCGTCACGACCTGCCCTTTGCGTTTGACCGCCACAATGGTCACACCCGTCAAGTTTCTCAGTCTGAGCTGCCCCAGTGTTTTCCCGATCGCATGCGAATGCGGAGCGAGTTGGCAGCTTTCAAATTGAGCGTCGAGATTCCCATCGGGAGTAAAAGAAAGCAGTGTTCGCCCCAGAGCCTGCCCTCGAAATGCCTGATAATGATCCGAGCGAATATTGGCCACCAGACGGTTAATCATATTGCCAGGAATATGATACTCCCGCAGAACGTGAGCAAAAATCTCGAGTGAGGTTTCAAACTCTTCGGAGATAATGCTATTCGCACCCAGCCTCTTCAAATCGAACGATTCGGTAAAGTAGCGGGTGCGTACGACGATATGCAGATCAGGATTCATCTGACGCGCCAGTTGAACTGTGCGGCGTGCAGAGATCGGGTCATTAATCGCCACCACCAGTGCTTTGGCTTTCTCGATATGAACATGTTCCAGCACAGATTCCCGGCCTGAATCACCATAGTAGATCGATTGTCCCTGGGCTCTTTCCCGACGGACTGTCTGTGGATTCATTTCCAGCACGACATAAGGAATCTTCAATTCTTTAAGTACCGTCGCCAGATTCCTTCCATTAAACCCATATCCAGCAATCACGACATGGCCGTGAAGTTCATCAATCGAATCGTCCTCGGGAGGAGTGTACTTCTGCCACGACTTAACCAGTGGCGATTGCTCAATCACATCAATTAATCGAGGCAACCCAGCCAGGACTAAAGGCGTCGCCACCATCGATAGCACGGAAACGGCCAGAAAGAGCTGATATTCATCCGCAGTCATCAGCTTGACTTCGAGACCGCTTTTCGCGAGCACGAAAGAGAACTCGCCAATCTGTGCCAGCGAAACCCCAGCAAGCACTGCCGTTCGGAATGAATACCCAGCCAGCAGTGAAGGGACTGTCGCAGTTAATGCCTTCAGCAGCAGAATGGCAATTAGTAACAGTGAAATCGACCATCCATGGGTCATCAGATAGTTGATATCAAGCAACATCCCGACTGAGATAAAGAACAGACTGCTCAGTGTGTCTCGAAAGGGCATGACCTCCGCGAGCGTCTGATGACCATACTCCGATTCAGCAATAATCAGCCCCGCGAGAAATGCCCCCAGTGGCAGAGAGAGTTCAACCATGTTGGTCAGTGCGGCTGTACCAATACAGATCACGAAAATACAGATGAGAAAGAGTTCCCGGTTGCGAGTCTGGACGATCTGATAAAGCAGTGGCGGAACAGCAAACCGCCCGACGATGATTATCGCCAGCACCATCGCCAGTCCTTGGGAAACATCCCATAGAAATGAATGATGCTGGCCCGATTCGGCTGCCAGCAGCGGCACAACAAGTACACAGACAACAACCAGCAGGTCTTGAAACAGCAGCACCGCAACTGAGATCCGCCCATGCGGCGTTCCCAGCTCTCCCCGATCAGCCAGCAGCTTGATTACGATGGCCGTCGAAGACATGGCCATCAGCATCCCGGCAAAGACCGATGAGTTCCAGGCAATGCCGGTCGCCATGCAGGCGAGGGTCCCGGCCAGTAATGAAAACCCGACTTGAGGAAATCCGACCTGCAGCATCATCGTGGCCATTTTGACCACACGGGAAAGTGAGAACTCCAAACCGACGGTAAAGAGCAGCACCACCACCCCGATTTCGGCGAGAAGTTCCACCCGGTGAACATCATCAACCACCTGCAAACCATAGGGGCCGACGACAATTCCAGTCGCCAGCAATCCCACCACCGTCGGAATCTTGAGCCGGTGGAAGAGATAGACGACCACGCCCGCGCAGAGAAACACTAACAGAAGATCTTTCAGAAACACGGCTTCATCCTCGCGATGGATCCTGCTGGCAGGAGGGTTGTCAGCGAGGAGAGTCGTAGCAAAGTTAGGCTACAAGAGCGAGTCCGACTCGCTTATCGAAGCACTCACTTCGGTAAGTTTTGATGCGACAATTCAAATCGGGAGTGACTAATCCCTGAAAACTTGCCTGAAGGAAAAACTTCGGAATCAGCCTTGGGGAGCAACGCCTAACCCACGCCGGGGGTTGATTCGAAGGGGGAATCCGACGCTGGAGAGTCCACAATCAGGCAATGGGCTCCTTCGGCCTGTGGTGCTCGAACGAGCGACGTTCCCTGGACTCGAGTCCACAATGCCAGACCGCCGATGAGCCCCAGAATATTCTGCACCAGCCGGACATCAGGCGGCAGCCCGGCTTCATGGAGCATGCGCGCATTCCCACCACCAATGTAGAGGCAGTCAAAGTTAAACGTGGCTCTTAACAAGGCAATCGCCCTTAACAGAGAAGCCTGCCATTCCTCAAGCCCCAGACGCTCCAGCGCCGCCTGGCCGAGTCGCTGCTCATACGTGGCATTCTGCTCAAAGGGATGATGGGGCAATTCGAGATTAGGGACCAGGATGCCGTCGATGAACAAGGCAGACCCCATCCCTGTCCCCAGTGTGAGCACCAGTTCAACCCCTTTGCCGGAAATGGCGCCAAAACCCTGCACGTCGGCATCGTTGGCAATCCGAACGGGAACTTTCAAACGCTGCTCGAGTTCTCCTTCAAGAAAGAAGTCTTTCCAGGCGGGCGATAAGTTGGGTGCGGTCCTGGTCACACCCTTTTGCACAACTCCCGGAAAGCCGATCGCCACGCGGTCAAACGGAGCCAGTCGCTGCGCGAGCGTTTCAATCACACTCAGGACAGCCGGTGGTGTTGCTGGTGAGGGAGTGGGTAATGATTCCCGCTGACGAACAATCTCACCACTGTTCTTGAGAACCAAAGCCTTGATGTTTGTACCGCCAATATCAACTGTCAGCGTCAATGGATCCGAGGCATTTAAGCCACGATGACTCACCATTGCGGTAGCAGGGCTGGAGACGCCATTTCCCGGTCCAAGTGGGCCCATAGTCAGCCCTGTATTCAAACCAGCTTTCAAACCTGTGTTCAAAGCAGACTCTCCCGGCTTCACTGGTTGTCAGTCATGCGATGTTGAAACAGGCTGGGCCTACTCATCGCGTCTGAACGATTCGGTGGCGTTCAGCCTCCGTTCTTGACGTGACAATAACGAATCTGATCTGATCCACCAAGAAACCAAAGCCGCGACTCAAGAAATCAACTTGGGCTTCATCAGAGAAGCAGCCTCCTCACAATGCACGCAAGATCATTCCGTACTCGATGAACGAAACTCACCGAGCGACTTGCGAGCAGCACTTCAAGAGAACTGTGCGGCGAGAGAGTTGGGGAGTTCGTAGCCGATTCCAAGCCTTACCACCGCAAAGTGTGCCCCACTTGCGGCTCGGAACTGCCCCCTGCTCATCACTTGGCACCGTGGCCCGCCCCGACAAGAGGTGATCACGGGTGGCCCGGCCAACTCGTGGCCGGGTCGTTGTGTTCGACACAACGACAAGAAGCCGCGCCATGCGCGTCACCCTCTGGAACCCTCGCCCACGTCTTCGTGGGAGAGGGCAGGGTGAGGGTCTTTTTCCAATTTCATAGTGCCGACGCGTGGTCTTCACGCTTTTCGACGGGTGGCCCGGCCAACTCGTGGCCGGGTCGTTGTGTTCAACACAACGACGAGAAGCCGCGCCATGCGCGTCACCTACCACAGCCTTTCACATTGCCTTATGTGCCATGCTTGCGGCTCGGAGCAAGCATGCTGGATAGACTCTCGAAAAGTCATTAATTCTGAGATGTGCATCAATGTTGTGTCCATCTGCATGATGACAAGGAGACCGTGTGGCCAGGGTCAAACGTCCTCGCTCACACCCAGAACATCAGGCACAGTTCCCTGGTGGCGAGCATCCTGGTCACTCGTGGCGTCCATCCGTGGGAAAACCCATCACGCACCACTAGTTGAGTTCATAGATTGGCGTGGAACCGCTCGCTCCCCAGACTTTGATACTGCCATCAAGTCCGCCAGTCAGCAGGCGTTCTCCGTTGTGGACAAAACAGACTTGCCGCACAGCCCCGGTATGACCTTTCAGGACTCGAATCTGTTCCAAAGTGTCGGCATTCAGCAACTGGCAATTCTTGTTAAAGCCACCTGCTGCAATCACCGATCCATCCGGGCTGAAGGCCAGCGAGCAAATCTGGTCTGAGGCAATCTTTTCTTTAACAGGAAGCTGGCTGGCATCTTCAGAAAGACAGACCACCGTACCGTTCAAGTAACCGGCAGCCACAGTGTTTCGGTGGCTCCAGGCCAGGCTGATTGCCCGATCGGTCACACAGATCTCGTGCCGCAGACAGGCTTTGGTCTTGGCATCCAGGATCGTGAGGCTTCCATCGGTACCGGCAATCACGATACGCGAACCATCCGGGCTGTATTTGGCCAATAAAGCCGATTCACTGAGATTACCACCTTGAGGGCAGGAAATGTCATCCAGCGACCTTTCGATCACCTCACCTGATGACATCGTGATCAGCAGCTTTTCGTTATCGGGAGCAAAAGAGAAATCAGCAGGCCATTGGCTGCCAAACGTTTCTCGCAGATTGAGGGCATTGGCTTCACCAATCGAACGGTATAGCACGGAGTTATTGCCCAGTTCGGAAACCGAGAGGTAAGTCTCTCCATCCGGAGAGGCCGTGAATGTGGGATAGCAACGGGAAGAGATGTCGAAGGACCGCAGAACTTCTCCCGATGAAATTGCTACAAGGCGAATCGGGCCATGAGCACGCACAATCCAGACTGCGTTTTCACTTTCCATCGGAAAGAGGCGAATCACTCCCGATTCACTGGTGCTTGAGGCAGCGACAGGACTCTCTGGATCTGTCGATTGAGTCATGCCCGAACCGAGGCACACAATTCCGGCGAAAACAAAGCCGATCATGAGCAACTCTCGGCCCCAGGCCACCACACCTTGCAGCATGGCCCGAATTCCGCCGGTCGCTCCAGGACCTTGAGCCCCAGAGGCAGTTGATACATAAGTTCCTGAAACATCGTGGTTCAGTCGGTCGGCAGACATGAAAACATCTCCGGGTCGAGCACATTCGTCTCGATGAAGCGGGCTGCAATCGGCCATCGCTGTTTCATGCTGAAAAGATTCAACATTCACAGGACCGAACGGGGCGGGAAGTCAATCGGCGGGAAGCATTGGCAGGACTGAAACAACAATCTCATCATTTCATCAAGTTGTGATGAAGACGATGTGAAACATCACTGATCCCAATGCAGAGCAGATTGTGTGCCAAACCACTTAGCCGGCTTGTACTAGCGATGTAAGTATTTTCTGGTTAAAAGTTTGCACAATTCGCTTATGGCGTGTGCTCTCATAATGATCAGTTGATGCCAGCAGTTTCATCGCCCGAAACCTGAGCACACATGCTACGGATTAACAGCGACTTAAACGTCTATTGGATAGACATAAAGCACAACGTTGATCCTCCTGCAACTGGCTCAAGCGCCTGACGGATCATCCTTTTTGCCATCATTCAGGTGCCGCCATTTATGGCGCCACAGAGAGAAGTAGCTCACCCTCGTCAGAATCTGCTGTGCAACAAAGCCGCATCGGGCCATACAGACCCATGGGCTCAACAAGCCGGAGCACTCCAGATCCATTGATCCAGCTAACGCGTCAGTTGCTTCTCAGCAACTTCAATGGCTCTCAAAAGTGCCTTGGCTTTATTGAGCGTCTCTTCGTATTCCAGAGCCGGAACACTGTCAGCCACAATACCGGCACCTGCCTGGAGATACACCACGCCATCTTTAACAACCAGTGTTCGCAGTGCGATACAGGTATCGAGATTGCCTGAAAAGTCGATATAGCCGACGGCACCTCCATAAGGCCCGCGGCGATGAGGTTCCAACTCATCAATGATCTGCATGGCACGTACTTTGGGTGCACCAGAAACAGTCCCTGCCGGCAACCCCGATCTCAGCGCATCCAGGGGTGTTTTACCTTCGGCCAGTTGACCAGAAACATTCGAAGTGATGTGCATCACATGGCTGTAACGCTCCACTCGCATCATGTCTGAAAGGCGAATCGTGCCAAAAGCCGCCACTCGCCCCACATCGTTCCGAGCAAGATCGACCAGCATGATATGCTCCGCCAGTTCCTTCTCATCGGCGAGCAGTTCAACTTCGAGGGCCCGGTCTTCTTCAATCGTGCGGCCTCGTCGTCGAGTGCCGGCGAGTGGTCGGATGGTTGTCTCCCCCTCCTCGACACGCACCATAATCTCTGGCGAAGCACCAATCAGTTGGGATTCGGCTGTTTCCAAAAGAAACATGAACGGGCTAGGGTTCACCACTCGCAACGCTCGGTAGATATCCAGTGGTGAAGCCTTGCTGCGTCGCGTCAGACGCTGGCTCAGAACCACCTGGAAGATATCGCCTGAGCGAATGTATTCCTTGGCCTTTTCGACAATCTCTTCAAATCCTGCCTGAGAGAAATTCGAGGTGTACCCTTCGCTCACCGGCCCCAGAGGCTTGACGTCGGCAATTGCGAGTTGATCCGGTTGCGACAGCTTCTCGACCAGCAGGTCAATTCTTTCACAGGCGCTTTCGTAATCAGCCAGACTCACTTTGCCATAGACCGGCACATGAGCGACGACCAGTACTGTCTTCTGAATGTGGTCAAAGATCACCATCAGATCGTAAATCGAAAAGACCAGATCCGGGAGCTGCCGGTCATCATGAGGTGCCTCGGGCAGATGCTCGACATATCTCACCGTGTCATAACCGGCATACCCGACGGCACCGCCAATAAAGCGTGGGAGTTCCGGAAGATGGACACCAGGGTAGCGTCCCAGAAGTGCTTCCAATTCTCCCAGTGGATCTTGAGAAGTGTATGATCTGGGCAACTCCATGGTCCGTGAAGGATCTGTCTCGATGACAACCGACTCACCGGAAGCACTGATCGTCAGAAATGGATTCGCACCGGAAAAACTGTAGCGACCGACCTGTTCCCCTCCCACGACACTCTCAAACAGAAATGAACACGTCGAGGAACGAATTCGCGAATAGGCACTCACCGGCGTGAGCGTATCGCTGAACAGTTGGCGATAGACCGGCACCATCACAGCAAATGGTTTTCCCTCAGCGCTGGCTTGCTCTGCCGTCGTCCGATTTTTTTCCAATCCCTGGTTGGCCAGGTCTCGAAACTGATCCCAGGTCGGATAATGGACTGCATGTCCTGTTCCGGAATCAGGGGAAGCCAAATCGGTTTGAGGCGAGGAACTCGACGACATGACATGCCTTCGGTGATGCAGGTGTAAGGAGGTTGAGGTGGCACCCGTTGATGAAAACACTTGCCACACGTCGACAACAGGCAGAGGCAATTGGCAGGTGGCTGATTTGTCTAAAAGGTCGTCACATTACAAAGAGTCGTCTGCTAACAAAAGGTTCAACAGAGACAGCCCGTCAGAACATCAGGTTCTCTGGAAGTGGCTTGCACTTTGAATTCGGTCTCGACCTGGGGGTGAGGATCCTTCATCGAAGTCAGAGCATCCTGCAGGAAAGAGCGTGTGCACCTGACAACGCCTGAGTTGGGGTGCTGAACCTTGGCGGCTGAGTCGGGGAAGCACAGCCTTGCAGATTGAGCCGGGCCGAATGAGAAAGGCAGAATGAGGATAAAACGGGTGCTGAACGAAACTCCCCATTTGGTAAAGACTTGGAGCCTTGAGAGTCTGCGGGCTCCCACCTTGACAGTCACCCGGAGAGGGATAGAATTCTGGTATTCAATCGATTTGCATGTTATGCAAAGTGATTGTCGGCAAGGTACTTACGTCATTTTTGATCAAGATTTCATGTGTTCGGTTCCGGTCATGGAGAAATTTCCCGTTCCTCTATGCCCACAGGAATATCAACTGAGCACGGCTGGAAAACTCGCTGGAATTTGTTCTGAGTTCACCTTCATCTGCCCCGAGTTGATGGTATCAGCACAGTGAGCACATCGTTTTGAAAGTCGGCGCATCGTTTTGAATGAGTGGCGAAATGAGAGACTGCTGTCAGTAGTGATGGCTTGAAATCAAAGGGCGGTAGACCCTGAGTCAGATTCTGGAGAAGAAAGGTCGAGCATGAAAAAATGCGAGCATTGCTCAAAACCTGCAGTTCTCCACATTACCGAGCTTCAAGACGGCAGCGTTGAGGCACACCACCTTTGTGAGTCTTGTGCCAAAGAGTATCTGACACAAAGTTCCGAGCCGGAATCTGTTGAAGTCGAATCGTCTCTCTCGATCGACGAGAGCGACGACTCCGAAACCGCTGAAGCGGCTCCCCAGGAGCAGCCGCCCTGTCCAAACTGCGGCATCACATTCAAGGAATTTCGCAGCCTGGGCCGCCTAGGGTGTGCACACGATTACTCGCATTTTCGCGAGGAGTTGACTCGACTGATCGAGAATATTCACAGCGAAGTGCAGCATGTCGGGAAAGTTCCCAAAAGGCAGCCCGATGCGAGCCGACAGCAGTTTGATCTCATTCGGCTCAAGCTGCAGCTTAAGGAAGCCATCGACGAAGAAAACTACGAAAAAGCGGCAGGACTCAGAGATCAGATCCGGCAGGTCGAACTCGAACTGCGAAGTTCCTCCCCTGCCACCTAGCTCCAGATTGTAACGGAAGACCCCTGATACCAGGCCGATGGTTTGTAACCGTGACGCAAAACTGATCCAATCTGCTGATTCTGAAACAAATGTTGAGAGAGGGAGAGTGGGCCTGTGAATCTGGATGTCCTCACACAACGCAGCGGAGAATGGTTGCGAGGCACCGGGCCAGAGGCCGATATCGTGATTTCCAGCCGGATTCGTCTGGCCAGAAATCTCGCTGAGTTTCCCTTCGTGAATCGTGCCTCCGATGCTGTCCGGGCACAGATTGAAGACTTCTTGCGGGAACGCATTGAAAAACTGCAAGGTCGTCGTCCGCTCACTTACCTGAGAACGAGTGATCTGGAGCCGCTCGACCGTCAGTTTCTGGTAGAGCGTCAACTCATCAGCCGCGAGCATGCCGAAGATCATGGCCAATGCGGCGTCGGCGTCTCTTCGGAAGAAAATGTCAGCTTGATGGTCAACGAGGAAGACCATCTGCGGATGCAGGTCCTCCGCAGTGGGATGGATCTGGATGCCGCCTGGGCCGAGATCAACGAAATCGACGATCTCATGGAGCAGGAGGTCGCTTACGCTTTCGATTCTCAGTTTGGCTACCTGACCGCCTGCCCGACCAATGTGGGGACTGGGATCCGCGTCAGTGTGATGCTGCACTTACCAGCACTGGTCGCCACCAAAGAAATTCAGAAAGTCTTCCAGGCTTTGCAGAAAATTGGTCTGGCTGTGCGTGGCCTGTATGGGGAAGGAAGCCAGGCCATGGGGGATTTTTATCAGATTTCCAACCAGGTCACGCTCGGTAAGAGTGAAATCGACATCATGAAATCGATCAAAGATGTCGTCGCCCAGATTCTTGGCTACGAGCGCCGCGTGCGGACAGCACTCGTCAAAGAAAATCGACAGGCGCTGCATGATCAAGTCTCAAGAGCATTTGGCATTCTGCAGAACGCGCAGACCATCAGCTCTGAAGAAACCATGCACCTGCTGAGCAGTGTGCGCATGGGTGTGAATCTGGGCCTGATTGACGACGTGGAGATTCCCACAGTCAATGAACTCTTCATTCAGACTCAGCCCGCACACTTGCAAAAACTCAGGCATCAGAAGCTGGAATCGGCTGAACGGAACATTGCTCGTGCGGCCTATATTCGCCAAAGACTGGCTGAGAACAACCCGCACACCTCGGCTTAATTCACATCCCGTTCGCCCAAGCTTTGATGTCAACGAACCTGTCGTCACTTCAGCAAAGTTACAGATCAAGCAGGTTCACCGATCTGGGCTCGATGAGATCATCCAGAGCTCTCTCTTTCGGCAACTGGTCGATCAATGCATGGGCCATGCGTAAATCATCGAGTGTCGTGATTTTCAGGTTACAAGCCGAGCACTCCACCACGTGAATGCTCTGTCCGGCCTCCTCGAGCATCTGAGCTTCGTCGGTCGGTTGTGCGGTTCGTCGAACGGAAATTGCCGAGAGAAGATCCTTCCGCCGAAAGACCTGAGGCGTTTGAGCGAGCCAGAGCTGGTTCCGCGGGATGGTGGCCGTAATCCGTCCTTCTTCATTCACCTGTTTGACAGTACTCGTCACTTTCTGGGCCAGGATTGCTGCGCCATATTGCTTCGCTGCGGCAAAAACATCGTCAATCCAGAGCTTACTGATCAGCGGCCTGGCCGCATCGTGAATCGCAACAAACTCCGCTTCTGGTTTCACTCGCTGCAATGCAGCTTGCACCGAATCAGATCTCTCGGCACCACCTTCGCAGAGTTCAATATTCAATAGTGCCAGATGAGAGCGGAACTTCTCTTTGAACCATTCGATGTCTTCAGGCGAGAGCACCACAATCGTCTGAATAACATCTGGTCGCTCGACGAAATGTTCGACGGCCCTGAGCCACACCGGACGGCCTTTAAGGTCGGCAAACACCTTTTTCCGACTGGCCGTTGAAGCCATGCGGTTATTGCCATTAAATCGTGTGCTTTTTCCCGCAGCCGGGAGTACGACAGCAAACTTGCTCACCACAAGGCTCCTCAAAGATCGCTCGACCGTTGGTCACATTATAAAGGGCCTGATGAGACAAGGAAGTCAGTGATCGCGAACTCGCTGCTTGACGCCTCGAATCAGACGTTGTCTGATGACGAAAGAACGACTTCAGTAAAACCGGTGCATAATGCATGTGAGTGCTTGTTAAGTGCCGGTCAATCATGATGAGAGGAGCTACGAGATGAGTTTGAATGGTGTCCTGAGACTTGCGTGCAGTTTTCTGCTGGTGGCGGGTGTTGTCTCGATTTCGACGAAAACAGCATCAGCCGACGAGCCTAAGACCACCAAAGTCACGATCAAGGGATTGGAATTAGAGATTCCTGCCGCCTGGAATTCTCAGCCACCAGCCAACAGTATGCGACTGGCTCAGTTTCTGGTCCCGGGAGCAACTCCCGAGGCTTCTGCCGAACTCGTGATCAGCTCATTTGGTGGAGCCGTCGATGCGAACCTCAACCGCTGGGCTGCTCAATTTGCTGCTGATGGTCGGGAAGTGAAAGTCACTCGCGGGAAAGTTCCTCAAGGTGAGTATTACCTCAGTGACATCACCGGAACATTCAACCAGCCAGTCGGGCCTCCGATGGCGGGTAAGACGAAAGCTGTTCCAGGGACTCGTTCTCTCTCCGTGATGCTCCTCACCCCAGAAAAGGGGACCTTTTTTCTCAAGCTCACAGGGCCGGATGCCACTGTGAAGGCTGCCGCCGATGATCTGCGAAAAACCTTCGGAGCATCTGCAAAAGACGAAACTCCGTACACTCCTCAATAGTTCATTCTTAATCACTGAAAGCAGCCATTCATACCAGAGAGTGATGCAGGAATCACTCTCTGGTGCTGCTGTCTGATGCCGCCGGCGCACTGGAAAGCGGGCTGTTGGGAGCCGGGGCTGGGCTGGCTTGAATCATTTGCCAGGTTTGCGTCGCCACAAGCTGGCCACTTTGAGCATCTCGCAAGGTCTGCTCCCACTGAATCGTTCCAAAAGGGACTTCATCCGACAGCCACAGATCCCTGCGATATCTCAGCACCGGTTGCGTTGATTTCGCATTCGCCTCCTGCGGAAAAGTGACCTCGCTCGCAGCCCGTTGTGTACGGAATGCATCTCGCCTCAGTGGCGTTTTCAGATAACGAATCGGCCCGGGCGCATAAGGTCTAAAAAGTGGTAGACCACGCAGAAAATTGAGATCATCCAGTTGTTGTGCGAGGGTGACCGGCTCGAACCATCTCAGAATGTTCGCCGGGCTCTTTCCAGCCATAAAACCCTCTCGATCAATCCAGAGAGTTCGCTTCTTTGTCGAGATAACCGCTATCTGTGGGCTTTCATTCCAGTCCCCTGTCGATTCTTCCACATCGATGCGTGTGTAGCGATTTTCTCCCTGCTGACGAACTTCACCTGTGGTTTCGAGCCTCAATGTCTGTCGTAAACCGGTAGGGGAAACTGCCTGCCAGACAGCCGAAGCCCGTTCTGCAGGAATGCTGGAAAACCAGGTGGACAGTTCAGCCTTGAAGGGAGGCGGAGCCTGTTGATAGTTGAGCCAGCCCTGGCGTGCCATGGCTGTGAAGATCCACGGCTGTTGCCACGGATTCCCCAGGGGAAGCCAGGCCGAGAAAATCGACAAAGAGGCCAGCCCGACAACGAGTGTACATCGAGGCCAGGTGCTGAACCAGGAGGTGAGTCTCGTGGCTGCCGAGACCATTCCAAAGGGAACCAGCCACAAAGCCCACCGCAACGTGACGCTGACACCACCATAATTGTAGTTCTGCGTGCGTGTCATATAGAAGGACAGGACGATCACCCACGTGGCGAGAGCAAGTAACCCCAACTGTTCCTGGAGCGTCAGATTCCAGCGAAACTTCTCCTTCCAGGTGCTTGGCAGAATCATGATCCAGGCGGGGATCGCCAGCAGCAGAAATGGCATCTGCGAGAACAGCCCGTGGTGGCCCGCCAGGCAATGGAACAGATAGACCGGAAACGAATCGAGATTCAGATCCACACCTTGAGGTTCCATCCAGTAGCTCGGAACCCCCTCCTCCACAAAGCGATATCGTTCGGTTCCATAAGAGGCATACAGCGGGATGACTTCTCCAGAGGCCACAAAATTGCAGAACAGAAATGCTCCCAGGGGGAGGGCCGCACCACAGCCAAATCCCAGAGCCTCCTGGAGCAGTCCACCTCGCCGGGAGTTAAAACAAATTCGCACACAGGGAATGGCGACCAGCAGCACAGCAGCCGGCAATTCGAAACAGAACAGGAGACCCGTCAACAGACCTGTCAGGCTGGCCCACAGCTCTGGTGATCTCTGGCGAAGAGCGCACTTGATTTCTGATTCCACCTCGGGGACGTCATTCACCACTGGCATGAGTGAGACCAGCCAGCCTGTCAGACTCCAGAGCACCATCAGAGAAATGGCAAAAGCCGGGACATGATTGTTCAATGTCGCCAGAAAGGGAATGGCCATGGTTCCAAAGGTGAGCACGACCAGCACGACTATGGCTGTTTTCAGGCCATTCGAGATGACAGGCAGGACTCGTGAAATCAGCCACAGGCCCCCGAGATAAGGGACCAGATTCAAGATCAGTAAGGTGATGCCGGAGACCCATTGGGTGTGCTGAATCAGATCCCAGCCCAATAGTCTCAATGGTGCATAAATACCCGCTGCCAGCATCGCCAGCATCGGTGGCTTGGTGCTGTAAAAATGCCCGTCGATCTTGACCATGTCGATGGTATCCCACCCGGGAACTCGACGGATTTCGTCGATCTGGAAAGTCCCGCGTTCAACAATCGACCAGACGGCACACCAGCGCGAACGGTCATTTGCACTTTGCAGAGGATGCGCCTGCAGGATGACGGCGGCTTGAATGACACCCGCGATCAGCAGGATCCAGAAGACAAAGTCGCGGTAATGATGCAGTGAGTTTTTGGAACCGCCACGACCTGAATGCGAGTTTGATAAGGTTTCGTTCGACATTGAAGAGCATTCAAATCATCAGGAGGAGCAGATTCGGGTGGGAACAATCGGTCTCAAGCCGAGTGTAATCCATCGACCCCTAAACGAGAGATCGGAAAATGGTGAGGCCCCAGCTTACCACCATAATTTCCAGCCGAAATGACTGTTAATCCCCGGGCACCGAGCAATGATTGAAACGCCGCTTTCATTGAACGTTCCACCGCATCGAAATCGACACCGTCAATCACGATCTCATAGACAGCCACTGTCCCCTCGGGAAGCAGCGGATCTTTGTGGATGGCACCGATTGTCGGGCAGAATTGATCATTTGTGCTGGCCCTGAGACCTGCATATTTCGACCCTACTTTACTTCCGCTGCGAACAATTCCACCGGGGAAAGGAAGAATCACTCCCGGAATGGATCGAGCCGCCACGACAGCCTCTTCAGCAGCGAGCAACGTCTGAGCTTGAGTCGTTCCACCAAAGATCAGGTTGCCACCTGCGACCCCTTTGCCAGTCCCGATGGAATCCTCGCACACAAATTCTCCATCCATGACGGGAATTCGCCAGTAGCGCTGATCACCAAGCTGCTTGGACATCTGATACCCGTCTCCGAAGTACCGTAATCCATCCCCCAGGGGAATTCGCTTTTGAGGATCTCCTTGCGTCCATCCATCAAAGACTGCAGTGGTGGCACATGTCAAAAGACATTGCCCCACTCGATTGACTACCGCTTTGGCGAGTTGATCGCGACTGAAACTGAACATCAGTAACGCTGCACCGGGCCGGCCGTCCGGCGTTTCTTCCGGTGTCAGCTTACGCTCGATACCCGCTTCGAGATCACATCCAATCACGCTCGTCGCATACCCGGTAAATGTCACAGCCGCAATCTCGACCCATCGCTCTGTTTCGGCTGTAACAATTAAGCGGGCAAACGACATCGGGAAGGCTTCGGCAAAAGTCTGCTCGACAAGGACGCCCGATGAAGTTCGCAGCCAGCGCAGCCCTGGATGTGCGGGGTCTTCTTGGGAGAACCCCTTCGGTATTGAACCCTCCAGCAAAGAGTTCTGGAGTTTGACAGCATCCTGGTTGGCTGGCTCAGTCAAAACAATTTCTTTCCGACACAAGTTTCAAATCGATCGTAATCATGCATGCTGAAGTGGAATTGGCCAGCAGAAGAACATGGTTATCACAAGTTTCGACAGTTCTCGAAAGCATGCCAATCGATTTTGCACTTGGTATTTGAAGTCGATCAGCGCGAGTCAGATTCTTCAAAAAGGGATCCCCAAGCCTTACCCATTGATGCAGCCTGATTGCAAAAACGAAGAGGTTGAGTGATGATCAGAAGCCGATTCTCTTTCTTAATGATTGCTCTCTGCAATCATCACAAGATTCGCCAGGAAGTTCCGCACCAGGCTGACGCACACACCTTCTGTGATCAATTACTAACAACCGGAAAGCCGGTGACATGCTCGAAGCGAGTTTATTGACAAAAGATTTTGGAGAAGGAGCCAGCCGTGTACGGGCTGTGCATCAGCTCTCATTGACAGTTCAAGCGGGTGAAGTTTATGGCCTGCTGGGAGCCAATGGTGCGGGCAAGACCACGACCTTGCGCATGATCATGGGGCTCTTGCCTCCCACTTCGGGAGAAGTGACTGTCGATGGCTTTCGAGTGACGATTGAGCCGGAAGAAGTCAAACGCCGGATTGGACTCGTCTCGGCCAGCACTGGCATTTACCAGTGGCTCACCCCGCGTGAAATGCTGGAATACTTCGGAAACATCTACAGTCTGAGTGCGGAACAGATTTCGCAACGCATTGTCGAATTAAGCCAATTGCTTGATTTTGCCAAATTTCTTGATCGAGCCTGCGGCAATCTTTCGACCGGGCAGAAGCAGCGGATCAACCTGGCTCGTGCTCTGTTGCATGATCCTCCCATGATGCTCCTCGACGAACCGACGCGAGGCCTCGATATTCTCGGGACTCAGGTGATCTTCGAATACATCGGCTTATTGAAATCTCAAGGAAAAGCCGTGGTCCTCTCAACCCACCGGCTCGATGAAGCAGAGAGGTTCGCTGACCGATTTGGCCTGATTGATCAGGGCTCACTCCGATTCGAGGGAACATTATCCCAGTTGCAGGAACAGACTGGTTGTACCCATCTGGTCGACATGTTCGTCAAACATCTGGGGAAATCACTGCTTGCCCCAGCTTCTGACTCTCCGGCAGCAGTTTAAGTACACAAATACGCCAGCACGCAAACAAGCACACGAAATGCACCGCCCTGTCGAAAGAAACTCTTTGATGGCACCATCGACCAGGCAGCAGAATCATTCGTTCGTTCGTCAACTGGCCCGGCTCTGGAAGCTGGCCCAGAAAGAACTTCGCGAGACATTGCGAGATCGTCGCACCCTGCTCACGCTGCTGGTCATGCCACTTATCACTTATCCGCTGGTCGGAAGTGTCTTACAGAAATTCATGGTCTCCGGACTGACAGCCATCGAGCGACCTGTCTATCGGGTGGTGGCCACTGATCTCGAGCTTTCTCAACAGGTGGCTGCCGTTCTACGAGAGGCGGATGAACTGGAAGAATCGCAACCTGCAGAGAGGGAAGGCGCCGCAGCCGATTCCTCATCCCCGCGTGATCAGACTTTGCCAGGGTCTCCGCTGTTGAAGAGTCTCGAGGGTCTGAGCACAAAATCAGCGCCCGATTCGACAACATCGGGAACACAGCAATTCGGCGAAAAAATCCGTGCGAAGTTGAGACCAGATATCCGCGTGGTCTTGCCACAAGACCAGAACTCCACACTCGATGTGAAACTTCTCGTGGAGGAAGGGTATGCCGATGTCGGCATTCGTCGCGACGAGAAAGGACGCTGGGAACTGGTCTATGCTCCGCAGTTCACGGCCAGCCAGAATGCTCACGAGACGCTTCTTTCCCGTTTCAAAATCGTCAATCAGAAGTTTGTCGATGATCTGCTGGCGGCACAACATCCTCCCGCCCGTCTTCCCGCAGCCACCACAGATCTCGTGCTGAAACTTTCACAGGGAGGCCCCCTGGTTTCCATAGGAGCATTGATCCCGCTGATGCTCATCTTGATGACGATTACCGGGGCTGTTTACCCAGCCATTGATCTGACAGCCGGTGAACGTGAACGAGGAACACTGGAAACATTGATGGCAGCTCCATTGCCACGTTTAGAGATCCTCACGGCCAAGTACATCGCGGTCGTGGCTGTAGCCATGCTCACGGGAGCAGTCAATTTACTGGCCATGTTTGTGACTCTCAGTTCCACCGGGCTCTCCGCCACGTTGTTGGGAGAAGATGGGATCACCATCGGTTTGATTTTACGCCTGGCAGCGATGCTGGCCCTCTTCGCCAGTTTCTTCTCGGCAGCGCTATTGGCAATCACCAGCCATGCACGCAGTTTCAAAGAAGCGCAGGCGTATCTGATTCCACTGATGATCATTTCGCTGGCTCCCGGAGTGGCAAGTCTACTGCCGCAGTTTCAGTTGTCTCCCACCATGGCGTGTATCCCGGTATTGAACCTGGTGCTCGCCACCCGCGATGTTTTCTCAGCCACCATCGACTGGTCACTCCTGGCACTGACGATTGGAACGACGGCAATTGCCACAGGGGCCTGCCTCGCTCTCGCAGCCCGTTCATTTGGTGGAGACGCACTGCTGGGGGTCTCACAAACTTCGTGGCGAGAATTCTTCCAGCGCCCCAGCGAGAGCACTGGCACGCATAAGTCCTCTCTCCCACCGGTCGCCGGCTGGGTGGCTTTATTGGTCGTGACGCCACTCTTCATCGTCATCGGAGGACTGGCTGGGAGTCTGAGTCATTTAACTCTTGAGGTTCGTTTATTGCTCAACGGCCTGGTGACTATCGCATTGTTTGCAGGTGTTCCTGGCCTGATGATCTTCTGGAACCGGTGGCCCCCGGTGCGGACACTGGCACTCCAGCGCCCCAGATTTCTGGCATTGCTCTTAAGTGCTCTGGCAGGTCTCTCGCTTTGGATTGTCCTGCTGCAGGTGGAATCGGGGATGATGTCAGACACCAGAAAGGAAGAACTCGTCAAACTCTTTGGCAGTCTTCAGATTCAGATTGGAGCCATCCCACTGCCAATCAAATTACTGGCTCTGGCGATCATTCCCGCATTTTGCGAAGAGATTTTCTTTCGTGGATTGCTGTTCTCCGCCTGGCGACGATCACTGGGTGCCTGGCCCACCATCATTTTCACCGGCCTGGTCTTTGGCTTGTTTCATATTCTCATACGGGATGCGGTTGTACTCGAACGGTTTTTGCCGACGGCGCTCCTGGGCATACTCCTGGGTGCAGTCCGAGAAAAAACCAATTCGCTCTGGCCGGGAATTCTTCTCCACGTCCTCAACAACGGGACGGTTCTCATTTTTGGCCAGTATGCCGAAGCCTTGATGGCCTGGGGCTTTGACACACGCGAGCTGAAAACATTGCCGGTCGCGTGGTGGCTCAGTGCGCTGGTGATCGGCGCGACTGCGGTCGGCCTGTTACTCAGCGTGGGCCGGCCGGTTCGATCAACAGAAAACGAAACGCCAGTACCTCACGGTTTGACTGTCTGAGCGACTTTAACAAATGGCTTGAGATGGCAAACCGTCTGGCCCTTGAGATTGCGAATCGAGAAGACTTCAGGGGAGACCTCCAGAATCTCATACTGATGTTCTGCGCCCCACGATTTACTCAACGATTCAGTCGTCGCCTTGGGACGACCACCCTTCATTTTCATTTCCAGAATGTTGCCAGCCACTGACCACTGGAAATCAAACTCAAGTTTCGAGCCATACAGCAATGCACCAACCGTGTCGAGTTCGAGAATCATCACCCCCGTGCCATCTTCTGCGAACTTCATGATCCTGCGGCCATGAAAATGGTCTGTCCATTCGCCCAGAAACTTCACTGGAGCGGCACTGCTGGAAATCTCCGCTTTGGGCTGATCAACATCTTGGGAAAGATTCGTGTTATCTTCGGGAACGTTTTCTTCTGGCCGAGTCGACGCTGACCCTGCAATTGTCGATGAGGCTGTCTGATTCTCATCTTCCGGGGTCGGATTCGATGTGCTGACTTCCTGGCGATCGAGTGGCACCGAAGTGGCTTGAACTGTCGATAGACCGCTTTCGGCAACTGACCCGCAGCCGGCAAATGATGTTGTGGCTGCTAACGTGCAGGCAGCCAGTGTCAGCCGGAGCTGATCGCTCTTCAGCAGATATCTCATGTGCCGAACCGATCGAAACATCGAAAGATACTCCATTCACAAAACTCTTCTGACGAACCGTCGAGAGCTTTTGTTTTTCATCTCAAGATACTTTTCGAGACATCCTTGCTCTGTGAATACACTGCTTTAGCAGAGGTTCTCAGGCGGGGTTCTTTGTTGTGAGACAAACTCGTCAGCACCTCGTCAGTAAACAGTGTCTCGAAAAAAGGGATTTTTGTTAAGAGAATTTGCCCCTGGTTCTGAGTCATGAGTCTTTTCTGAGCGTGGTCTTCAAATTTCCTGGATCGCGAGGCCACAGGCGGATTTGCAGCGGTTAAGGACTTCTCTGGCTTTTTTACGAGCCTTAGCCGCTCCTGCCTGAAGAATTTCTTGGACATGATCTGGCTGTAGTGCTAACTCATCCCGGCGGGCGCGGGCGGCACCAAAGTGCTCCATCGCGGCTTCGTAAAGCGTGTTTTTCGCTTCACCATAACCCATCCCTCCCGCGCGATAACGTGCTGCCAGCACCTCCTGCTGTTCGGTCGTCGCAAAGAGTTTATACAAGGTAAACAGGTGGCAGGTTTCAGGATTTTTGGGAGATTCCACAGGCGTGGAATCTGTCTTGATCGAATTGATTTTCTTCTTGAGAGACTTGGCCGATTCGAAGAGTTCGATGGTGTTGCCGTAACTTTTGGACATTTTTTCGCCATCAGTTCCCACGACTTTGGCCGAATCGTCCAGCACGCGGGCCGTGGGAAGCTTCAGGAATTCCCCGCCATAGAACGAGTTAAATCTCTGGGCAACATCCCGGGTGACTTCGATGTGCTGCACCTGATCCACACCGACAGGCACCACTTCGCTGTCGTAGGCGAGGATATCAGCGGCCATCAGAACGGGATAAGTAAACAGTCCTGCATCAGCCGGAATTCCCCGCGCCACTTTGTCTTTATACGCATGGCACTTTTCGAGCAGGCTCATCTGGGTGACCGTCATGAGCAGCCACGTCAACTCCGTCACTTCAGGCACATCCGATTGCCGAAACAAAGTGGCCTTTTCAGGATCGAGCCCTAAAGCCAGCAGGTCTAAAGCGGCATCCAGTGTATTCTGCCTGAGGAGCGCTGCATCGCGAATGGTGGTCAGCGCATGCAGATCGGCAATGAAGTAGAACGATTGTTCGTGTCCCTGCAGGGCCAGATACTGGCGAATCGCTCCGAAATAGTTTCCCCAGTGGAATCGCCCGGTCGGCTGGATTCCTGATAGCACCCGCATGCTGCTTCCCTTCGTGTCTATTGATTTCGTGAGCAGTTTGCCCAATTTCAGAATGAGTTCATGAGCCTTGGAAATACCTAGCAGGTTTTCCGCTGATTCTTGGGAACTTTGACGGTTTTGATGAGTTCCTGAACCCGCGAACAACCTCGATCCTGCAGTACTTTCTCCAACCCACTCGTTAACTGACTCGACAACGAGGGATTGTAAAAGTTCGCCGTTCCCACCTGCACAGCCGTCGCTCCGCAGACCAGAAATTCCAGGACATCGTCGAGTGATTGAATCCCGCCGACACCAATGATCGGGCAGTCCACAGCCTGTGCGACCTGCCAGACGATTCTTAACGCCAACGGTTTGATCGCTGGGCCACTGAGTCCTCCCAGACCATTTCCCAGTCGCGGCTCGCCCGTTTTCCAATCGACAGCAAAACCTTGAAACGTATTGACCAGCGAAAGGGCATCCGCCCCGGCATTGGCCGCTGCACGGGCGATCTCCACCACGCTGGTGACATTGGGGGTCAGCTTCGCAATAATTGGCTTGGATGTGGCTTGCCGTACAGCCGCCACGACTTCGGCTGTCATCGTCGGATTCGTACCGTAATCGACTCCGCCACTGACATTCGGGCAACTAATATTCAGCTCCAGCGCCTGAATCGGATTGAACTCATCGAGTCGCCGAGCCATCACAACAAAGTCTTCGGTACTCTTCCCGGCAATGTTGACAATTAATGCTGTCGGCAGCAGCGAAAGAGCTTCGAGATGTTTGGTGATAAACACCTCGATGCCATCGTTATCGAGGCCAATCGAATTCAATAGACCTGCCGTTGTTTCGACAGTTCGCGGTGGGGGATTTCCAGCCCGCGGCTCGCGAGTGACCGTTTTGGGAATGATCCCTCCCAATTGTGCATAATCAACAAATGCCGACATCTCGCGGGCATAGCCGAAGGTGCCTGAGGCCACAAGAATCGGGTTCTTAAGTGACAATCTTCCCAGTTGAACATTGAGAGACACCGGCAGATTCGAAGTCAATGACATCACGGAAGGCTTTTTGATGAAGGAAACAAGGTTTGAACCAGGCATCACCAGTGGTGGACAACAAAATGCAGAATCGCACATGTTTCACGGAAGTCACTGATCCCGTGAAGGGTAACGATTCGGGATTCGTCGTCACAACCTCAGGCCAGAACGGATCAAGTTTTGGGTAGACACTTGCGGCCAACGCGGATCGGGCCGAAGATGCACTCTGTGCGAGAAAGCTTCGCGTTCCGATATTTCTGTCCACCAGACTCACTGAACGACCATGACCGATCCACATGTGCTCACTCGGCAGCTTCAGAAATCCAACGACTCCAAGATCGTCCTGCTTGTGGGCGATGGGCTGGGAGGTCTTCCGTTAACTCCCGGAGGGAAGACAGAACTCGAATCGGCGTTAACTCCCAATCTCGATGCTCTGGCAAGTCGTGGTTGCCTGGGGCAAACCATCCCTGTCTTGCCGGGCATTGCTCCTGGCAGTGGGCCAGGGCATTTGGGGTTATTTGGATACGATCCACTGCAGTACCAGATTGGGCGTGGAGTTCTGGAAGCCCTGGGGATCGATTTCGAACTCGGCCCGAAAGATGTCGCTATTCGCGGTAACTTCTGCACGATTGACGGTGCCGGGATTATTACCGATCGTCGCGCAGGTCGTATTGGCAGTGAAATCGGCGCTGCTCTTTGCGAGAAACTCAATCAGATCAAGATTCCCGGAGTCGAAGTTTTTGTTCGTCCGGTGAAAGAGTACCGACTGGTGATCGTCTTCCGCAGTGAAGGGCTGGGAGGTCAAGTTTACGATACTGATCCTCAGGCGACAGGGAAGGCTCCATTAGAAGCTGTTGCCAAGAGCGATTGCTCCAAAAAGACTGCCGAAATCTGCAATGAGTTCCTCCGCCAGGCCAAAGAAATTCTCAAGAACGATGCTCCTGCCAATTTCTTGACTTTGCGAGGCATTGATACATTGCCAGCCATTCCGACTTTTCAGGAAGTCTACGGCATGAAGCCAGCCGCCATTGCGGTTTATCCGATGTATCGAGGTCTGGCCCGACTGGTTTCGATGGATGTGCTCGATGCGGGTCAAACTCTCGATGACCAGATGACTTGCCTCAAAGCGGCCTGGAATGACTACGATTTCTTCTTCATTCACTTCAAGTACACCGATTCAACCGGTGAAGACGGTAACTTTGCTGCCAAGGTGAAGCGAACAGAAGAACTCGACAGTTGCATTCCAAAAATCCTGCAGCTTGATCCGACCGTTGTCATCGTGACCGGAGATCACAGCACGCCCAGCAAGATGAAATCACATAGCTGGCATCCAGTTCCCGTGCTTCTCTCGGCTGACACCTGTCGTTTCGATGGATCGACCAAGTTTGGAGAGTCTCAATGTGCACGCGGCGGACTGGGAACGTTTGAAGCCAAGTACCTGATGCTGCAGGCCATGGCACATGCTGGCCGACTGGAAAAATTCGGCGCCTGAAAGCCACATCAAATCTTTCAACGAAGACACCCGGTACTCATCGAGCCACCGGGTGTCTTTTGTTTTTTAAACTTTGCGAAGGTGTCAGTTACGATTCAGGACAAACCCTTATCGCAGGTTGGCACTTTTACGATAACTTCCCGGAGTCATGCCGACTTCCCGTTTGAAGACCACACTCAGGTATTCGGCATGCTGGAAGCCACTCAATTCGGCAATCCGGCTCAATGGTAATTCGGTTTCTTCGAGAAGTTGTTTCACTCGCTTCAATTGAACCTGACGGATTTCCTCTTGGGGTGAACGCCCCAGGTGCTTGCGAAACCGACGTTCGAGAACACTGCGCGAAGTATTCACGCGAGCGAGAATTTCATCGACCGTGAGCTGGTGGCAGGCACCTTCACGAATGATTTTCAAAGAGCTGGCAACAATCGGATCGTCCGTCGCCAGCACATCGGTCGATTGCCGGGTGACGATTCCCATAGGGGGAATGTAAAGCGTCTCTGTAGGCCACGATTCTCCGGCCATCATGCGATCGAGAATAGCAGCTGCCTCATATCCAATACGTTCCGGATTAGGCACGACACTGGAAAGAGGAGGATCGCACAATTCGCAAAGAACTTCGTCGTTGTCGACACCAATCACAGCGACAGATTCCGGCACGGCAAGTTCCAGTTGCCGGCAGGCATCGAGCACATGGTGCCCGCGCATATCGTTGGCAGCCATGATTCCAATAGGCTTGGGAAGCGAGTCCAGCCAGCCGCGGATTTCCTGCTGCTGCTGTGCCCATGTCTGGCTGGATGAAGTTTGCCAGCGTGATTCATAGACATGAAAAGCCCCATGGCCCGTGATGGCATTCGCAAAGCCTTCTCGACGCTCGGATGACCAGGCGTGATCCGAAAAGCCGCAGTACGCAAACTGGCGGAAACCTCGTTCCTGCAGATGTTCCGCAGCCAGTTTCCCGACGGCGCGATGATCGGTATAGACATGCGGTAAGCCATCGTGCAGCCGGAAGTCAGTCATATCAATGGTGGGAATTCGCCGCCTCAAAAGTGAAGCGGCCAGTTCCGGTGTGGTGGATCGACTGATGACGCCGTCGATTTCGGCATTTTCGAGCCAGCGGGGAGGTTGTGCCATCAATTCATGCAGATCGAGATACATCGACCATGGCTGGTGTGCCACGAGATATTTGGAAATTCCTCTCAAAACGGCTCGCCCATAAGCGAGGGACGTTTCGATGACCAGGGCAACTCGCTTTCGAGGCTTCACAGCGGGCATCCGGAAGGGTGGCGAAGTAACGATCAGGTAGAAGCCGGGAAGATATCAGATCCAGCCGCAACCTGTCTCAAAGAATTGATGTTTTTCCATTTGAATTCCATGAGACTGAGAATCCCGTAAATCGATTCATGCAGGTGCGGTTCATTGGTTTTAACTACTGGATTAACAATCGGTTGCTGCGATCACGGCTGGTTCAGCCGAGGTGGGGGTCAGGGGTGTTTTTCGAAATGCGAAATAAAACTCAGACAATAGACTTCGATTCTCATTGTTTCTCTGTCGTAAATCATTCCATAATAGATTTGCAGTGATGGATATGTTGTGTGAAACACAGATGGTTGTGGAAAGTCTCTCGACAAAGCGAGGTTCTCCTAATCAACCGTCTTGAGCTGTCCCTTCCTGCTGGATGGCAATAACAACAACGCTTTCGCGACAGGTGACGAATGTTGTTTGTAAAAAATCGCGATGATTTTCGATTACCACGCCAGGTGAAGAGATCCTCCCCCTGGGGGACGACTTTGCTCGCAGCGAGCATTTTGTCAGCGGCTGCATGGCTCATACAGGGACTGGTTTCCGGGGATCCTGCGGTTGCCGGTAAGGCACTTGTTGCCGAAGAAAACCGGCAGACCAAAGGTGATTTATCGCCGGGTTTCAGTCCCGAAGATCTGGCGTTTTATCGAGAGAAGATCGAACCGATTTTCGTGAAGAACTGCAATGAATGTCACGGAGTGGGCTCGAAGTTTCGTGGTGGGTTTTCGCTGGCGGCTCGTGAACATCTCTTGAAGGGGGGCGAAAGTGGGCCAGGTGTCCTGCTCGATAAACCCGACGAGAGCATGCTGATTGATGTGATCAATTATCGCACTTACGAAATGCCTCCCTCCGGGAAGCTTCCCGCCGATCAGATTGCCTCGATCACAGAATGGGTCAAGCGAGGCGCTCCCATGCCGCCCCCTGCTGTGCCAGTCGCGATGCCAGTGCATGAAGGCCCCCCTCAAGTGAATGAGGCAACGAAAGCTCACTGGGCCTTTCGGCCGGTCACTGATCCAAAACCTCCCGTGAGCCACTTGGATCGATTGGCAAAGAACGACATCGACCGCTTCCTGTTTGCCAAAATGGAAGCGGCTGGTCTGGAACCTGTCGGGCCTGCTGAGAAGCGGACGCTCATTCGTCGGCTCTATTATGACGTGATCGGTTTACCCCCTTCACCAGCCCAGGTGGAAGCCTTCGTGCAGGATGCCTCACCCGAAGCACTTTCCAAGGTGATCGACGATCTTCTCGAATCACCACATTATGGCGAAAAATGGGGTCGCTTCTGGCTGGATCTGGTGCGTTATGCCGAGACCAACAGTTTCGAGCGCGATAATCCGAAACCCAATGTCTGGAAGTATCGCGATTATGTCATTGATTCATTTAATCGCGATAAACCGTATGACCAGTTTTTGATTGAGCAACTGGCGGGGGATGAACTTCCACAGGTGACACGTGATTCGGTCATTGCCACGGGCTATTACCGCCTCAATGCCTGGGATGATGAGCCCGCTGATCAGAGGCAGGCCTTCTACGATGAGATGGACGACATTGTCTCGACAACTGGTCAGGTCATGCTGGGGATGACAATCGGTTGTGCCCGCTGTCATGATCACAAGCTCGACCCGATGCCTCAAAAGGATTACTACGGGTTCCTGGCATTCATGGCGGATCTGCAATCGTATGCCGGACGTGGCGACCAAATGAATTCCCGCTGGAGCCAGACCGATATCAGCAGCCCGGAAGTCATTCAGGCGCATGCCGAACGCGATGCCGCTGTTCAGAAACTGGAAGAGCAGATGCGTCAGATCGAGCAGGCTGCCATTCTGAAAATGAAGGGCGAAGATCAGCGCAAGACCGAAGGTGCGGAGCGTAAAAAAGTTCTGCGTGAAAAGCTGAAGGATTTTCTATCTAAAGAAGAATTTGATCATTACCAGGGCTTGAAGAATCAGTTGGAAGAGCTTCGTAAGCAGACTTTGCCACCCCGCGAAATGGTGCTCTCCGTGAATAACTGTCAGATGCCACCACGGGTGACGCCACTGCTGATTCGCGGAAACCCGGCGACTCCTGGTGAACCAGTCGAACCGCAGTTTCTTTCTGTGCTGACTGACGAATTGCCACAACTGCCACCTCTGACTCCCGGTCAGAAAACGGCAGGTCGGCGACTGGTGCTGGCGAACTGGATCGCCTCCCAAGAGAATCCACTCACAGCCCGGGTCATGGTGAATCGCATCTGGCAAATGCACTTTGGTCGTGGACTGGTAAAATCTTCCAGTAATTTCGGACTGAAGGGCGATCTTCCCACTCATCCCGAACTTCTTGACTGGTTGACGACGCGGTTTGTTGAAGGTGGCTTTCGGATCAAGCCGCTGCATCGGTTGATTCTCAACTCCTATGCCTGGCAGATGTCATCCCGGCCAACTGCGGCCCAACTCAATGCCGATCCCCAAAACGATCTTTATACGCACTTTGAGATGCGCAGGCTGACGGCAGAAGAGACTCGGGATGGATTGCTGGCAGTCAGCGGTGAACTCAATCTGGCTGTCGGTGGCCCGAGTGTCTACACCGCCATGCCCAAAGAAGTCCTCGCTGGACAATCCGTTCCGGGTCAAGGCTGGGGGCAATCCTCACCCGAGGAGCAGAATCGCCGAAGTGTCTACATTCATGTGAAGCGATCACTGCTGGTTCCCACCTTGTCGAGCCTTGATTTCCCGGATCCTGACGGAACATGCCCCATCCGCTTTGCGACGACACAGCCCACACAAGCCTTAACAAGCCTCAACAGCGCCTTCTACAACCAGCAGGCCAAGGAGTTCGCCGAGAGAGTGCGGGCAGATCTGCAGATCAACGAGTTCAATGATGAGTCGCTACGCCAATGTGTCGCTCAGGCGTTAACGCTGACAACCAATCGCCCACCGACGACTGCGGAAGTCGAGCGAGGTTTCGGCTTGATTCAGTCTCTGCGGGATCGTGGTCAGGTCAGTGCCGACTTGGCTCTGGAGCGATTCTGCCTGGTGGCCATCAACCTGAATGAGTTTTTGTATCTCGACTGATTTCCCGAAATTGACGGCTGCCCAGATCGATTCCGCCAGTGAGTCCTGCAACTGCTAATTGAACCTTGCGAATTGTGAGAACCTCATGAATCAGCCCATGCATAATTTTTGTGGACGCACTCGCCGGGAGTTTCTGTGGGAGGCTGGGGCTGGTTTTTCCGGCCTCGCCATGACAGGGCTCCTGCAGAAGGAAGGCTTCTTCGCGAAGCAGGCGGTTGGTGCTGATGGTGTCACTCCCTTTGTGAATCCATTGGCTCCTAAAGAGCCTCACCATGCTCCCAAAGCGAAAAGCGTGATTTTCCTCTTCATGTACGGTGGACCCAGCCAGGTCGACACCTTTGATTACAAACCGAAATTGTACGGGCTGGATGGCAAGACAATTCCCGTCAAGACCAAAGGACGCGGCGGTGCCCGCAATGAAGGGCGCGTCGTCGGCCCCAAATGGAATTTTCAGCAGTATGGTCAATCGGGGCAGTGGGTCTCAGATCTCTTTCCGAATCTCGCGACCTGCGTCGACGATATCGCATTCATCAAGTCGATGACGGCTGAAGCGCCGGTGCATGGATCCGCTATGCTGCAGATGAACTCGGGCAAGATTCAAAGTGGTTATCCATGCCTGGGTTCGTGGGTTAATTATGGCCTGGGGACAGAAAACGAGAATCTGCCAGGTTTCGTGGTGATGCTCGACCATTCGGGGGGGCCGATCAGCGGTGCCAAAAACTGGTCCAGCGGCTTCATGCCGGCAAGTTATCAAGCCACTGTCATGCGGTCGAAAGGCCCGGCAATTCTTGATCTCGTGCCGCCTGAAAACATGTCCGATGACGTCCAGCGGCAACTCATTTCCACAATCAACGAGTACAACCAGGAGCATCAACTCTCGCGAGGTGAAAACTCGAATCTGGCGGCTCGCATTGCCAGTTTCGAACTGGCCTACAAGATGCAGACCACCGCTCCGGAAGCGACTGATCTCTCGCAGGAAACCGAATCCACACTCAAGCTGTACGGGATGGATAATCCGCAGACAGAATACTTCGGTCGGCAGTGCTTACTCGCTCGTCGTCTCGTAGAACGCGGCGTCCGGTTCATTCAGGTCTATGCTGGTGGCAATCATAACGACGCCAACTGGGATGCTCACGGCGATCTGGTGAAGAACCACACGTTACACGCCGGTCGAACTGACAAACCCATTGCCGGCCTGTTAAAAGATCTCAAGGCACGTGGCCTGCTCAATGAGACTCTGATTGTCTGGGGTGGTGAGTTTGGCAGACAGCCAGTCGCTGAATACAAAGAGGGGACTGGTCGAGATCACAATGTGGCTGGCTTCACCATGTGGTGTGCTGGGGGTGGCATCAAGGGTGGCTGCAGTGTCGGTGAGACCGATGAACTGGGGAATGAAGCCGTTAAGGATCGTTTCCATGTCAAACACCTGCATGCCACGATTCTGCATCAGCTGGGTCTCGATCCGAATCACCTCTCCTTCTTTTACGGTGGTCTCGATCAGAAACTGGTGGGTGTCGAAGGAGCTGATCCGATCAAGCAGATTATTTCGTAGTGGAAGGTCACTCAAAGAAGGTGACGCTCGACCCGATGATAGGGCATTTGCGTACCAAATTGGCTTGTTTGACTGTCCAATTTGAACATGCAGATGTCCTCCGGATATCAGGCTCCAGCAGATCCTCCCAAAGTCCTGGTGCGTGTGCGCTGATATCTATTTCCCCTTTCTTAAACATCTCCAGCGGACCTGCCATCAGATCTCGCATTTCTCCATGATTTTCAGCAAGGCATGCTCCATGTTTCGTCTCTCGTCGCATCGCTGGATCGCTCTGCTAGCGATCGTCTGTTTCTCGACACAGTATATTCCTGCTGCCGAGCACCCGACGCAGACAGGCACACCGCGCAGTTACATTGCGGCAGATTATTCCAAAAAGATTCTCGTCCATGTAGGGGCAGATAACTCTGATGTCTGGAAACAGACAGTTCGCGATGTGCATGATCTCCAGATTCTGCCCCATGGCCATCTCCTCACACAGACGAACTTCCAGACGATCGTCGAGTTGAATGACAAAGGCGAGATCGTCTGGAGTTACGATGCCAAATCGTCACCCGGAAATGCGGATCGCAAAGTAGAGATCCATGCGTTCCAAAGACTCGCTGATGGATCGACGATGATTGTCGAGAGTGGGCCCGCCCGGATTCTCGAGGTGAGCGCAGAAGGAAAAGTTCTCAAGGAAATTCCACTGGTGGTGAAAAATCGGGATCCGCATCGTGACAGCCGACTGGCCCGCAAGTTGGAAAATGGCCATTACCTGGTGTGTCACGAGAAAGACCAGACTGTGCGGGAGTACGACGAGAAGGGCCAGGTGGTCTGGGATTATGGAACAGGGACTGCCCTTTATTCGGCCGAGCGATTACCCAATGGAAACACGCTGATTGGAACGGGGAATGGTCACAGCGTCATCGAAGTCACTCCCCAGAAAGAGGTGGTCTGGTCAGTCACTGAGAACGAACTTCCGGGAATCAAGCTGGGTTGGATCACCATGGTGGAACGATTACCCGATGGCAACACGCTGATTGTCAATTGTCATGGGGGAGAGAATCAGCCCCATGCATTGATTGTGACACCTCAGAAGCAGGTTGCCTGGACACTGAAGGACCATGTCCGTTTTGGAAATAATCTGCCAGTTTTGAAACTCGTGGGCCAGGGATCGGGCACAACGCGCTAAAGAGTGTCAATGTTTTGTTGCAATCTGTCGCCTGAGACGGTCAGATACGAGTCGAACTGAATCTTCTGTCAGTTCATTCAACGGGTGACGTACTCCCTTTCTGTCTTCATCTATAAAGTTGCATACCATGTCGCACATCGGGTTTTGCTGGCAGCCACGTTTCGTGATGGGCACCTTTTGGGGCTGGCTGGCGGCCAGTGCTCTGTTGTTATCCAGCGGATGTGATTCAAAGCCTGCTGGAACTTCTTCTGGTGGAGCTCCACGAAAATATGCCTATGTCACTAACGGTGTCGCCGACTTCTGGAATGTGGCTGAGGCGGGTGTCCGCCAGGCGGAAAAGGATTTGAATGCAGCAGGGAAAAGCACGAAAGTTGAAGTTCGTCACCCTCCGGATGGTGTGGTCGATCAAAAGCGGATGGTGCAGGAACTGTTAACACTCGGGGTGGATGGCGTCTCGATTTCGCCGATTGATCCTGAGAATCAAAGCGATCTGCTCAGTGAAATTGCGAAGCAGACGATTTTCATTACGAATGATTCGGATGCCCCTAAAAGTGAGCGGCTGGTGTACATCGGCATGGACAACTACACCGCAGGCCGCCAGTGCGGTGAGATGATCAAAGAAGCCTTGCCTGATGGTGGGAAGGTCATGATCTTCGTCGGCAGACTGGGACAGCTCAATGCCAAACAGCGTCGCCAGGGCATCATTGATGAACTGCTGGGACGCAGTGTTGATCCAGAGCGATATGACGAGCCCGGAAAAGAACTGGTCGGTGACAAATACACCATTCTTGACACCCGAACCGACGACTTTGATCTCGTAAAAGCGAAATCTCTCGCCCAGGATGCGATTACCCGGCATCAGGATCTCAACTGTATGGTGGGTTTGTTTGCCTACAATCCCCCCAAGTTGATTGATGCCGTCAAGGACGCTGGCAAAGTTGGCAAAATTCAGATTCTGGGCTTCGATGAAGACGAGGGAACGCTGCAGGGCATCCAGGATGGTGTCATGTATGGAAGTTGCGTGCAGAACCCCTATCAGTACGGCTATCAGTCGATCATGATGCTCGACAAAATCAAATCGGGAGATCAATCCGGCATTCCCGAAGACAAGTTTATCCAGATTCCCGTGCGGAAGATTACCAAAGCCAACGTGAACGAGTTCTGGAAAGAACTGAACCAGTTACTGGGCAAACCCGCTCCAGAGGCCAAATGACCTGCGAGTCTTTGGCCAATTCAATGAGTTCAGCCTGGCGAGTGCATTTCAGGGGATGGGAGATCGTCGCGAGAACATGGTCTCTGCAACATCAACGACAACAACAGATGTGACGACAGGCCTGCTCCCTGATCGAACAAATGACCGTCCGTTATTGCTGGCAGCCAGTCAGATCACGAAAGAATTTCCCGGTTGTAAAGCACTGGATCGAGTCAGTGTTTCTTTCTCACCCGGCGAAATCGTCGCGATTCTCGGTGAGAATGGTGCTGGCAAGAGCACGCTCATGAAGATCCTCGCTGGCGTACAGCCGCCAGATGGTGGTGAACTGCTGGTGGATGGTCAGCCAGTGGTTTTTCGAGATGTTCGAGACGCGATTGAGCACGGAGTTGTCCTCATCCATCAGGAACTCAACCTCGCGGAAAATCTCAGTATCGGAGCCAACCTGTTCCTGGGACGCGAACCGACCCAATGGGGATTCATTGATCAGAAAACGATTCGTCGATTGTCCCGGGAACTGCTCGAGCGAGTGGGCCTCAACTATACCCCGGAGACAATCGTCGGCGAGTTGTCAACCGGGCAGCAGCAACTGGTGGAAATTGCCAAAGCACTTTCCATTCAGGCGCGGGTGTTGATCATGGATGAACCCACCGCCAGTCTTTCTCATTATGAGACGGAACTGCTCTATGGCGTCGTACGAAAACTGAAGGCGGACGGTGTTTGCGTCATTTATATTTCGCACAGGCTCAGTGAAATCCAGGAGCTGGCCGATCGAGTGGTGGTGCTACGCGATGGACAGTATGTGGGAGAAATCACGCGGGCCAAAATGACTCGCGAAAAAATGGTCTCGTTGATGATTGGCCGCAGTTTGACGAGTGGTTTCGAGCGGCATTCACACACTCCTGGTCCGGAAGTTTTCCGCATCAAAGATCTGGTCACCACGGCCTTCCCGGAAGCTCGAAATTCTTTCTCCCTCAAGGCAGGTGAGATTGTGGGAATGGCGGGTTTGGTGGGAGCAGGCCGGACGGAACTGCTACGCGCTGTTTTTGGAATTGATCGACCACTCGCTGGCGAGATCTTCTGCGACTCAAAGCTGGTGAGAATCTCTTCACCACGAGCCGCGATGAATCTGGGAATGGCGCTAGTTCCTGAAGATCGCAAAGGCGAGGGGCTCGTGCTGGAAATGTCTGTCCGACACAACCACACGCTGGCGACTTTAGCCCGCCAGGCATCTCTGGGGTTGTTCATCAATGCTGCTCAGGAAATCACAGACAGCCAGAGGATGATCGCCGCCCTTCGTACTAAGACCGCCAGTGACCAACTGGCAGTGCAGTTCTTATCGGGGGGAAACCAGCAAAAGGTGGTGATTGGCAAATGGCTGCTTTCGAATCCCAAAATCCTGCTCCTTGATGAACCCACGCGTGGTGTCGATGTGGGTGCCAAACAGGAAATCTACCGGATTATGGAGGAACTGGCGGGGCAAGGTCTGTCGCTGCTGTTTGTTTCCAGTGATCTGGAAGAAGTGATTCGCATGTCGGATCGCGTGCTGGTGATGCACGAAGGAAAAATCACCGGCGAATTGAGTCGCCAGCAACTGAGTGAAACAGCCATTATGGCTCTGGCGACTGGAGGAGCGCTCTCATGAAGAGAATACTCGGAATTCTTGGCATTCTTGTCGCCGTGATGGTCGTGACTGGCATTCTTCAGCCAGCCTTCCTCAGTGGATACAACCTTTCAAACGTCACTCAGCTTTCGGCCTACTTCGCCATTCTGAGTATTGGCGTGATGTTCGTGATCATCACTGGAGGGATCGATCTTTCGATTGGCCCTGTGGTCGGGTTGGTGGGCTGCCTGCTCCCACTGCTCATTGTGAAGTATGGTTTTCATCCGGCCCTGGCTATTGCTTTTGTCATGGGAGTAGCCGCACTCATCGGGACGACGCACGGTCTGTTGATTACCAAGGCAAAGCTTCAGCCGTTTGTGGTGACACTTTGCGGCTGGCTGATTTATCGTGGCCTGGCTCGCTGGATCACAGGAGATGCCAACCAGGGGTTTGGGAATAGCTTCAACGGCCTGCTGGAAATCTCTCGCAAAAAGATCCCTTTACCCGGGGATTATCAAGTGCCGATCCCTGTGGTTTATATGCTGATTATCGCTGTGCTGGCCGCCATTTTTTTGAACAAAACGGTCTGGGGTCGCTACCTGTATGCGATTGGTCGCAATGAACAGGCGGCGCATTTCAGCGGGATCAATACCGATCGAATCAAATTGATGGCCTATGTGCTGTGTTCGACAATCGCCGGGTTTGGCGGAGTACTGCTCGCTTTTGACCTCAATTCGATGCAACCCAGTTCGCATGGGAACACTTACGAATTGTACGCGATTGCAGCCGCTGTTCTGGGTGGTTGCAGCCTTCGCGGTGGCGAAGGATCAGTGGCGGGTGTGGTGATTGGCGCTGTCCTGTTGAGAGTGCTGTACAGTGCCAACAATATGCTCGGGATTCCCAGCACGCTGGAGTATGTAACGATCGGGACCGTGCTTCTGGCCGGTGTACTGGCCGATGAAGGAGTGAAGTGGTACTCGCAGCGAAGAAAACTGATTCAATCCGCCAAGAAAGTCGCCGCTTGAGTGCGAGAAGTCGCCTTCGAACAGGAAGCTTGATTTCCGCAAAAACCTGAGTGAAGGTTTTTAGTCGCAGTTCTCTCCATGGCGGGATAGACTGACGTTGCTCGCCAATTGAACAGAAGCTCTGACTTTTGAGAACAACTTGTGACGACGGAGGTTATTCATCGAGATGATCTCTCTTGTTGCATCGTCCAAAGGAACTGCATGACGCAGGCGACAACTGGCCCCAGGCGGCTTCCTGAAAATCCCGATGAGTTGGAAGTCATCCTCGCGACCGATTGCGGAAGCACCACAACCAAAGCTCTGTTGATCGAAAAGATCGACGGAGTTTATCGTCAGACTTACCGTGGCGAAGCTCCAACAACTGTCGAGGAACCAACTGCCGATGTGACGATCGGCGTTGTGAATGCAGCGACTGAAGTGGGTGAACTCGCTGGGCGCCAACTGGTCGATGAAAATGGCCTGCTGATCCGCCCGGCTCGCGGAAATGTCGGTTGTGATGCCTATATTTCCACTTCCAGCGCAGGGGGTGGTCTACAAATGCTGGTATGCGGCGTTGTCCCCACAATGTCCGCTGCCAGTGCGACGAGAGCCGCTTTAGGCGCCGGTGCCATTGTTCTCGAAACCATGACATCGAATGATCGTCGCAAACCCCATGATCGCATTCAGAGAATTCGGGATCTGCGCCCGGATATGATTCTGCTCGCTGGCGGAACTGATGGTGGAACTGTTCGCCATGTCGCTGCCATGGCCGAGTTGATTGCACCTGCCAAACCACAGCCCAGGTTTGGTGGCCAGTATAAGATGCCCGTAATCTACGCCGGGAACCAGGCAGCCATTCCTGTTGTTCGAGATGTGCTGGGAAACGTGGCGGAGTTGTCATTCGTTGAGAATGTCAGACCAGTCCTGGAGCGTGAAGCCCTGGCCGGTGCGCGGGACGCCATTCACGATCTATTTCTCGAGCATGTCATGGCCCATGCACCAGGGTACGACAAGCTCATTGAATGGGCTGATACCGCCATCATGCCCACTCCTGGTGCCGTGGGAAACATCCTGCAGACCATTGCCCGCACTCGCGGCCTGAATGCACTGGGTGTCGATATTGGCGGAGCCACGACAGATGTCTTCAGCGTTTTCAGTGGGACATTCAACCGCACTGTCAGTGCCAACCTGGGGATGAGTTACTCCATTTCGAATGTCTGTGCCGAAGCTGGCTTTGATGCCATCCTCCGGTGGGTTCCCTATCCAGAAAGTGAAAAAGAGCTGCGCAACCGGGTGAAGAACAAAATGATTCGCCCGACGACAATTCCCCAAACCATGGAAGCGTTGATCTTTGAGCAGGCTGTTGCGCGGGAAGCTTTGCGGCTGGCGTATGTGCAGCACAAGCAGTTCGCCACGACTCTCGCTGGTGTGCAGCAGCAGCGTACGATTGGCGATGCTTTTGCCCAGTCTGGCGGGCAGCAGACAATCGTGAATAACCTTAAGCTCGACTTGATTGTCGGTTCAGGTGGCGTGCTCTCTCATGCTCCGCGTATGGAGCAGACAACCATGATGATGATCGATGCCTTTGAGCCGGAAGGGATTACGGTTCTCGCCAAAGACAGCATTTTCATGATGCCCCATCTGGGCGTACTGGCCGAGATTCATCCTCAGGCCGCCATGGATGTCTTCGAACGGGATTGTCTGATCATGCTGGCAACGTGTATTGCCCCCAAGGGGCCTCCAGCTCCCGGCAAACTGCTGTTGAAGTATTCACTCGAAGTGGGCAGCAGGGTGGAAGAAGGAATACTCCACGGCCACGAGATGCAGCGCTTTGATCTGGGGCCGGATGAGGTGGCGAAGCTGAAGCTTGTGCCCGCTGCCGGCTACGATGTAGGTGCCGGCCCCGGAAAGCCGCTCGAGCGCGAGATTCGTGGCGGCACTGTGGGCGTCGTCTTCGATGGACGTGGTCGGCCTCTGGCACTGCCATCGAACACAGACGATCGACGCGCACTCCTCAAGACCTGGAATCAGGCACTGGGTGTCTACCCTGGTCATCACCACTAAACAACAAAAGGGTTTGATCTCGATTAGACGACACCAATCCCTTTTGAAGCAGATCCAGGTTAAACAGGCATCAGGTTTTCGACGGTGGTGGCGGTGGAAGTTCCTGATAACCTCGCGGCTTACCCACGGGAACCGGCCCCTGAGGGCTCGATGTAGGAATCCCGCCCTGCTTGAGTTTGTATTTGTCGAGGTTCGGTGCCTCGACAGGATCTGCAGGAGCCACACGGGATTTGGCGCTTTGAGCCATCAGATTTTCAAGCTGTTGAAAACTTTGTTTTCTCGCCATGGGGGATAGACTTTCTCCCGCCTGATCCGAAATGGCAATCATCAGCCCGCTGACATGCCGATCAAACTCCACCATGGGATCCTGCCCATAAGGCAGACTGAGTGAGAGTACCTGAGCAGCCACCGTTTCATCGGCCAGAACTTCCAATGAACCCGGCCAATCGGGAGAAAGCAGAAGTTGAGGTGTCCAGCGTGATGTTGTCATGAGCTGATTGGCAATGTTCTTGGCATTCATCGAATGAATGACTTCTCCGTTGCGTGTCGGCGTCGATCGCAGAATCACCACTCGGTTGGGCTGATGCGTGGCAATCGTCTGAAGAATCGCCCGAGTTTCGATTTCACTCGCTGGCGCTTCGCCACTGCGCCTGGTCTGGCCGCGCGAGAAGTTCGCTGTCGGGAAGTTTCGATTGAGATCAACATCCCGTGAGTTGGTTCTTCGATTAGCCTGCAAACCATCCGGGTTGGCAGCACGAATGATCGTGATTGTCGAAGCGTTGAGGATCTTGGGATTCTTGGAAATAGAAGTCACCAGCTTGTCAGCCCAGCGCACAGAGACACGATCGGTCCCTTCCAGACCGGCGACCACCAGTGTCGAAAACTTTCCCCGGCCCATCGTTCGAACATAAATGGGCAAGCCATCGGTCGACTGGTAGGCAATCTCCCAGCGGCCCAGAAGCTTCTCTTCGTCCGAAACAGGTCTGGTCACAGTTTCCGATTCTCTGGTGGCTGGTGCACTCTGTTTTTGAGTAACGACCGGCTTTCCTGTCTCGATAGTCTGCTCAGTGGCTTGATCAGTGGCCTGCTCAGTGGCTTCAATCGAATCGCCGAAGGTTGCGGGTGAATTGGTAGCCGCTTCACTGGCTGTCGAATCTGCGGGCTGACTGGAGAAACGACGAGGTGCCGACTTTGTCTTAGGACGCGTCGATGGTTTGGCAGTGGGAGAATAAGGGGCCGCTGCAGGATCTGAAAAGACAGAGTGCAGCTCCGATTCCGCAGGTAATGGCTTGGACAGCGCCATCAGAATAGGTTCGGATTCACCCAGACTGACCGATGGAGAATCGGTCGATAGTTCCATTTCCATCGTCGACGACGATTTCGTCGCTCGGGGAGCAGCGGCTGATGAAGAACTTGTTGAAGCCAGAGGGCGAGCATCTGCCAAAGTGAGTCGACCAGGTGGAGTCCCGGGAGGATCTTCGGGGATGGTGGCCTGTGAGACCAGAAGTGGTGTGGAAATCCCATCGGGAAGACGAATGTCATTCTCGGAGGCCCACCACATGACACCCAGACCGGCGGCTGTGACAAATGACAACATAGGCAAGACTTTCAAGGCTCCCTCCATCGAAGAACTTCATTCAACCTCGGGGATGAAGTTGAGTCGTCACTCGTTTGCTTTGGGTTCTCACTCGCAGCATGAGTAACCGGATCTCGAAAATCGCCACTGGCTCGACAGGTAGAACCAGTGGCGGAAAAGACTGTCAACACAAATTCAAAGGTCACTTAAGAGCCATCGATGTTGAAAAACTGATGTCGCCTGGGTGCTGAAGATCATTCGTCATCGATACCAAGGCGGTATTGCAACTGGCGGAACTGCCGCGAAAAGTCTTCGGATGAAGAGTGGACATGTTCGGCTTCGGTAATGAATTTGAGGTCTTCGTTACAATCGATGTTGTAGTCGTCGAGGATATCTTTGAAGTCGACGAGCTCGTTGCCGTAAATAATGATCAGCTTGTGTTCGTCGAGCTGGATTTCGAGTGGAATATTGGGATTCAGGACGGCAAACCCGGTGCAGCCATCGTTGAGCAATAGATCTTCAAAGTCGTAGAGCGTGCTCTTCAGAATGGGGACATCGATACTTTCACGGTAAAGATCCTGATGCCCGCCACGTCGTTCGTGACTGGTTTCGAGGACGACATCAACCTCATCACCCAAGGGAGCCATCAGATCGATGAACACATCGAGCAGATGTTCTTTCGAGACAGAAGCCATGATGACGGGAATCTTGATGCCGGTTTCTTTGTCGTGATAAGCGTCGTGGCGGTAACCAGCTCTAGGAACCACCTGCAGGTCATACGAAGGACGGACAGCATCCGTCAGCATGAATGACCCATACTTGGCAATGTTCAAATGGGCTTCGAGCTGTTCGTCATCCAGATGATCGAAGCTGCTCTTTCCGTGACGCACCCCACCGTCGCGGTAAGTATTCTTAAAGAATTTCTTCAGGAACCCCATGGTTCAAGTCTTTCTAGAGTTCGTAGCGGCAGATCTAGTGAGGCGGTAAGGAAGGGGTGTTACCGCAACAGGAACATGCAAACTTAGCACACGAATTCCAGGGGCATCGGAACAGCTCATGAGCCAGGGGCTTAAATTTCACGGTGAGTTGTCGGTTTGATCGCAGCAGGGAGAATGGAAGGCCGGGGTAATCCTGGTTGAGTTTGCGGAGTGGTTGATCACCCGTCAGGAGCAGCGAAACTTCTGATGTGGAACACCTTTGCAGTGAAAAGGCGTAGGATCTTGCCCCTTTCTCAAGAGGCGGGGTAGGGAGACTCTGCCAAATCGTTACAATCCTTACACTCTGCAGTTCCTGCATGATTTTGGAAATTGGACGCGAAGGAGGGATCCGATGACACCTGGTGAGCAGCAATCAGTCCTCTCGAACTGTCAGCCCCTGAGGCTTCCAGCGCAGTTCCATGGCCCGTTGGCCCGGTGGCTGTTCCTGTCGCTGGCGCTCGTGCTTTTCGTCGCGGCTCCTGGCCAGGCCGAGGAACCGGAGACACGCACCGTCTGGGGAGTGATCTACCTGCAGGGGCAGCGTGCCGGTTACCAATCCGGCACACGGACTCTCGTCCCATCACCAACCGGCGAAAAGCTCGTGAAGTGCGAGCAGAAGACCGCACTTAAGCTCACGAGATTTGGAACACCACTAATTATGGAATCCACTGTCGAAACGGTGGAAACAATGGCGGGAGAAATTCGCCGGTTTGTGCATCGGCAGGAAAATCCCCCGGCCGCCCCCATGACCCTGGAAGGAACGATCGAAGGCAGAAAGTGTCAACTGGTCGCCACGACCGGCGGCATCAAACAAACCTCTTCGATCCCCTGGAGTCCCGATTGGCGTTCACCCGCCTATCAGGATGAAACCTTGCGGGCTCAGCCACTTCAACCGGGAGAAGAACGTCGGCTGGAGATTTTCTTTCCCGAGTTCCGCTCCATGGGAGTCCTCGATCTAAAGGCCCGGGAAATGGTGCCGATCCTCAACCTCGACCGGCAGGAAAAAAATCTGCTGCGTGTGACGGCGCGGATTTCACTCATTGAAGATTCTCCCATCACCGTCTATGTCGATCAGACCGGAGAAGCCATTGTGACCCGCATGGGGATCTTCGGCACCGAAATGTTCACCTACCTCGCCACCCGCGAGCAGGCACTCCTCCCCATTGAAGGAACAGGCCCGGAAATCGGCAAACTCACGCTTATTAAGGCACAACTCCCCAAAGACTGGGCCACGCGTCAGTCACTCACCTACGAATTGAAACTTCCCGGCGATGACCTCGCACGCATCCTCACCAGTGGGCCGGGCCAGACGATTGAAGTCATCGATCCTGAAACTGTGCGGGTCACCGTCCAGTTGACTCCCTGGAGTCGCCCACTCTCGACCAGCAGTTTGCCACTCCCTGCGGACGATCTCTTTTTGAAAGGAACATCACTCCTGCAGATCGATGATCCTGCCGTCAAGAAACTGGCGACCGACGCCCTGGCCAGCCTCCCCCCTGAGAAGCGAAACGACTTACGCGAGCAGGCTTTGGCAATGAGCCGGTACGTGCACAAGACCATCAGCACGAAAAATCTTTCGACGGCATTGGCCTCGGCTGCCGAAGTCGCCAAGAGTCGCTCGGGCGATTGCACGGAGCATGCCACCTTGCTGGCGGCTATGCTGCGGGCACAAAAAATCCCCTCGCGATTTGTGATGGGGCTCGTTTACGTTCCCGAAGAGTCCGCTTTCGGCCTGCATGCCTGGACCGAAGCAAAGCTGGGAGACGACTGGTATCCCCTCGATTCAGTCGCAGCCAGCGGCCGCACAAGTGTGGCCCACTTACGAATGACCGCCGACTCCCTCGACGAATCGACCGGCGACCCGGTCCTGCGCATGGACATCTACGCCCGAAAGCTCCCCGGCCGGTTACAGGTGAAGGTGGTGCCGTAGGGGCGAGAAAGAGTTTAAAAAGTTGTTGATTCAAGGCAGAGAAGTCACAAGCGGGCCGGTTTGGGTCAGGCTTCTAGTTCTGCGACAGCCGACTTGATAGCTTTCGTTTTCGGGTTCGGTAAGTCACCTGATAGCCATCTTCACAACGATTCCACCATCTGACACACCACTTTCAAATGCGAACATGGTAGGTGAAATCAGATAAGACATACTGCTGACAATCGCTCCATACCCATTGCTTTCCATCTTCAGGGACTTCTGTGGTCAGGATCGTTCGCCAGTTCTTATGCACTTGTGATATCGGCCTTGGGAGCTTTCGACCGTACTCGGCTTCGTAACGATCTCTGGCAAACTCCACACCCTGTTCTGTGAAATCGATGTCACCTTCGAATGGCATGCCATAGTGTGGCAAGCCATATCCATTTTGAATCAACCACCTCTTTTGATCACGAAGCCATTTCCAGGTTACTCGTTGTACCAACCCCCGTGAAATGGCATGTTCCACAATCGCAGTCAATTGCGTTCGTGAGACCTTTTGTTCGAGGTTCCAGGCAGCGCATTCATCAGTCAGAAAACGTCCCAGTAGATTCATTCCATGACTGCTGTAGTGTAAGGCACCTAACAGAGCCATCGTTCCACGTTCGATAAGTTCTTCTTCGATTTCGTTCGTAAGTGATGATGAGTGAAAGCTCATCGATTAGATAACGCCGAATCCAATAAAGCCCATCATGTATAAAAGCGTGAAACTCAGTCCCGCAATGGGAACAAATGCCGGTATGGATAAAAGAGCCACAAGCAATTGCCACTTTGACCCATATTTCATGCTCATGCCGATCCCAGCAATTCCGCATACCGCAAAGACTGTCCATACAATCGTGATGATGTTTGGAATCTCATGATGTTCACCCACGAACTTGGAGAAATTTCCATTGAGGCACACAACTGGGAAAGTGGCTGCAGCGAGATATGGAACAAATATGGGCCACCAACTCATAGATTTTACTTCACTTGGGCAGTGTGTTCAGGGCTTAGCGACCGTGCTGTAGGGTGTTGTTGTGCGCTGGAAGTGAAAGGTGTTGGTCGGCAATACTCGCATTTAGCCATTCGGAGGGTAATCCGAAAACGTGAAGCCTCTTGTGGCTTTGGCACCCCGGTGGAAATCGGAACTTTAACCGGAGTCACTCTGCGTTGATTAGCTCGAGTCAGTCGCATTGACCCACCTGCCCCATCGGGAGGTTTTCATGTATGGAGTCATCGTTCCGTCAGGCATGACTTCATAGACAACATTGGATTTTGACTTGTAATGGCGGCCACACTTCGGACACCGGTTTTCATACCACCATTCTTTGGTCAGCGGATCGAGCATTGAACCGATAGATTCGTATTCGCCGTACTTCGTCTTTCCGCAGCGACATCGTGGTAAGTCTGGACGCCACCATGTTATGAGGACACACAACATTGTAAGTCCCACGATCGGCGCAACACCAACGATCATGCCGATACCAGCACCTGTCATTACCGGAGTGGATGAGTAATTCGCAATGGCGCTACCTATCGCAATGCACAGAAAAAACCATAGTGGGAAAAGCGTTTCTAAATTCATATTGCTGACTGGGCCACCGTGCCGCTGGGTATCGATGTGTGCTGAGGGTGAAAGGTGTTCATCGACAATATTCGCATGCGGACATTTGATGGGCAATCCGAAAGCCTGAAGCATCTTGTCGCCTTGCCACCCCGGAGAATTCCGAATTTCAACCGGGGCCACCCACTGGCATGGTCTTCTCAAGTCATTCTACGACGGAAATATAATCTGGTCCTACAGAACATTCAGTGCGATACATGATTCCTGTAGAACTCCACGGATTGCGGAGCAAGTATCCATTGAGTACTTCTGTATCGATCGAAAGTATGGTCCAACTGTCGTCTACTGCGGTTAATGTTTCTGTGAAATATTTTCTCCACCAATGTGCGGTCCCGTTTAGTTTTCCATGAGGGTCATTGACAGTGCCTAATGTCTGCGTGAAATAGATACTTCCAATCGTATCCATTCGGTCTGAATTGCACCGGTCTCTTTTCCCAGATTCAAGTCCGTTTTCCAGTATTGAGTCAACATAACTTGTTCTCGTCACATGAAAAAGGTGTGTATCCTTCACTGTGAATTCGTGCCGCTTAGAGATAAAGTCCCAAGTCAAAAGTGAGGTTTTTGGAAATCTTTGTTGCGTCCGAATCCAACCAAGTTCAAAAAGCCATTTATCGAGCTCAGCGTATGTGTTCGTACTGAGTCGCTGAACATCGTAGTCTTGGATCGAGCACATCCAGGTTGGTATCGAACAGTGGTTTTTGAAACGTGTGTCAATTTCGATTTTGATGCAAAAATGTTTTTGGGCATTTAACAAGATTTGATCAAGCGATGGATCAATTTGAAGAGATGTCATTCGAGTGGCCCAACAAGTATTCGACTGCCGATAAATAGTAAAATATTTGCCAAGATCGCACTAGATGTCGCTTTTGCCTTCTGGGTTCGCCAGAACTTGAAACCTTCATCACAAGATTGCGCGACTGCACTAGCGTCGAGCCGTTGGAATTTATGTTGGTGAAGCGTCTCGACGCACAGCTTTGAAAACGGCATTCCATTGAGGCTGGCTATTTTTTCTCCTCGCGGCCCAGGCCGAGGCCCTTTTTAATGCCTTTGATTGCACCACTTGCAGCACCACCAGCAACGCCTTCCGTCACTTTTCTTGCCTCTTCAGCGACGGAACTCTCCCCGTGCCGTTTGGAGCGGGTTACGACAATGTCGTCAGAGTTTTTGGGGAGGCCGTCCGGGCCGTTGGACCTCACCTCAAGTGTGTAGTTGAGGACCCCTTTCTCAATCGATGTGGACAATGGACGACCGTAACTGTCCTTGGCCGATGTGTTAAAGTCTTCGCCGCCTTCCCAGCGATCGGCCTCTGTATTGAGAACAGACAAGGTGCGTTCGTAGGCACTCGGCCCACAGCCAGAGATCATCATCACACCTAACACGGCAAACGAACGCCACATTGTGATTAACTCTCCTGATGAATCCGCCTAGTTTCAATGAAACACGAAACCTTGCACAACAGCAGACCGCGTATGCCATAAACTCGGGCTATACAAGTCTGATTTGGTAATGGTGAACGGGCTCGACAAGCCTCTACTGTAACGCCAAACAACAGATGATGGCCAACCGTTTTTCTCGCATCAGGACTTATCGGCACAGACTTATGGAAGTCGAGCGAGTTCCAAGGTGCGATGTTTCTTGCTCTCCATGCGACGGTCGGGGCACTTTCGCGGCAACTGGCGGGCAATGCGAGCACGCAGCGTCTTTCTCGATGGCTTTCCTGCACCTTACGCCACCCGGACGTCCAAAGCGACTTCTGGGTCACTCCTTTTAGGGAGGCTTTGGTGGCGGGACACGCGGAGGATGGGGCTTCTTGTGCCTGCGGCACCCGGCCACGAGTTGGCCGGGCCACCCTTTCGCAAGTGATTGACGGTGTTGTAGGCTTCCGCACTCGGGCACGGCACACAGCCGGATTTTGAATCCGGTGTGCGGCCACATTGTCCTTCAAACGAAAAACCCCTTCGGCGAATTGTTCGCGGCGAAGGGGTTTCTTTTTCGAACTTTGATATCAGCCTGCATTGCAATTGCCGGAGGTGGGAGTCGAACCCACACGAGGGGTGAACCTCGCCGGATTTTGAATCCGGTGCGTCTGCCATTCCGCCACTCCGGCGACAGCCCAAAGGGCCTGCCAATACACGAATGATTAATGACCTGCCGCGAGAATGCAAGTCTACACCGCAGTGCTTCTCAAGACAGACATGAAATCGTCCAGAATCCCTTGCACTTCCGGATCTTTGAGAACTTCGACATTCGGCCGCCAGACCGGTGGGCTGCGGCGGTCGAATACAGTCATCCCCCGCGTCAGGTGGGCATCGGTTTCCACATCGACCGCCAGAGTGAGGTGCTGGAAAAACTCCGGCTTCACCACCGCCGCAAGCGCGACGAGTTCGGGCAATCGCCACGATTCCATCCCCTGGAACTGATGATGACTGCGCAGTGCGAAGGGAACAATCGTCTGCAGCCATTCACCAAAACGCCCCATGTTCTCGATCGGCAGGCGATCGAGCAGACCGAAGGAGATCCCCACCTTTTGCGAGGCATCAAAGGGAACCAGCGTTTTGGTACAGGCCGATTTAAGAATCGAGCGGGCAGCCAGGGGATCGTGATAAATATTGAAATCAGCAGCGGGAGTGATGTTGCCGGGGCCTTCGAGAGTGCCGCCAGAGATCACCAGACCCTTGAGTCGCATCAGCAGTTCCGGGTCTTTTTCGGCCGCCAGGCTGATGTTGGTCAGCGGGCCGAGGCTGAGAATCATTAGTTCCTGCGGGTAAGCACGGGAAAGTTCGATGATGAGTTTGGCCGCCTCTTTGGGATGGGCGGCATCAACATTGCGGCAAGGCCAGTCGGCCATGCCATTCTCTCCATTAAGCTGGCGATAGTGGGCCAGATGCTGCGACGGGACACTGGCTGTCGATTCGTGAGCATCGGTCAGTTGGACGCCCAGTCGAGGCCAGCGCTGGGGATCGATAATGGTGACCAGTTCCTGCAGATTGACCGCAGCCTGTTTCGCAGAAATAAAACTGCTGACGGCAGTGAGACCGACGACATCGAGCCGGGGATCTTTCAAAGCGATGGCAATGGCGAGCGCATCGCCTAAGCCGGGATCGGCATCGATCAGCAAGCGAATGGGATTCATGGCAAGATCTCACAGATTCTCTGATCCATCAGCAGAAAGTCTACGTCCTCATTATAATGCGAGTAACTGCAGAGAGAGTCGAGTGATTTTGAGAGTTCATCGCTGATCCTCGAAAGAGATCGAGTGGAGATGAATCAGAGAGGACGGTTGTGTTGTTAGCTCGATTTGGCCTGATTTTTCTCGTATTGCCACTGATTGAGCTGTATCTGCTGATCAAGCTTGGCCAGTGGATTGGGGCCTTGGCCACCGTGGCTTGGGTGGTACTGGCGATTGTGGCAGGGATTTCTCTGCTGCAGTTTGAACTGCGCCGGGTGTCTGTGCAGTTGCAGATGGCGGCTCGAAACCGGGAGCTTCCGGCAGGGCATGTCTCAGATGCGGCGGCGATTTTTCTGGCGGGTGTACTGTTGATCTTTCCCGGGCCGCTGACCGATGTGTTCGCAGTACTCCTGCTCTTTCCACTCACACGTCGACCGATGGTCAGGCTGTTCAATTACTGGGTCTGGCCGCAAGGGAGCACCGTCTTCCGTTCAGCCGGAGGTGCTTTTGGAGGATCGGGTTTTCAGGTTTACCAGAGTACTGTCTGGCAAGCGGGCCCCCGGATGACAGATGCAGCCGGCTTCGAAGGCCCGGGAACAGAACAGCCTCGACTCCATCCTCATCCAGCGGCTGCCCATGAAACAAGTTCGGGAAACTCCGGCGGGCCGGAGATTATTGAAGCCGAATGGGTCCGCAAGTCGGGTGAAGATCGCTAATTCATATTGCAGCTTGAAATCGCGTGTTGCGGATCGAAGGGAGCATGCTTGCCCTGAGCTGCAAGCATGGCACACAGCACCCTGTTTCAAATTGGAATGCGAATAACAATTCCAAAAGACGAAGAGCGCAGACGATCTGTCTCAATTGTCCCCCCGGACGACAGATCGACCACGCTCTTCGTAAAAGCGATTGCCGTAATGTGTATTGCTTAAGTCGATTTTGCAGTGCTGAGAAAGCTGAAGAGGCCTTTACGCGGCTTCTTGCTTTCGTCGGGTTTTTCTTCGCTCGCCTGCGGTTTTTCAATGAGTTGCTGGGCGAGTTGAATGAAGCTCTTGGTTAATCGCGACTTGGGAGATTGAATAATGAGTGGCACGCCGTTGTTGCGAGCTTCGACCATGACGGCGTAATCATTAGGAATCTGAGCGAAGACTTCTCTCCCCAATGTTTCGAGAGCTTTCGTCAGGCTGATCTGGCTGTCTTCCAGACCAATTCGATTGACGACAATACGGGTCTTTTCGGAAAGTCCTTCGTGATTGCTGAAGAACTGCAGCAATCGGACAGTGTTTCGCAAGCTGGGGAGATCGAGCTGCGTAGTGAGCAGGATCATGTCCGCGACTTCCAAAGCCGCCAGATCGGAAGGGCCATAGCTCTTACTGATATCGACCACCAGATGCGTGAAGGTGGCTTTGAGCAGGGCAATGACTCGCCGCAAGACTTCGGGTGAGATCGAGATACGATCATCCAACTGAACGGGCCTGGGGAGCAGGAAGGCGCCGCATTCGTGCTTGGTGAGTGACCGTTTCAGGAGTGCGTAATCGAGCCGACTGATATTATCAGCGACATCTTGAATCGTGTAATCGGGAATGATGTCGAGCCAGACGTCAGCATCTCCCAGAGCCAGATCGAGATCGATAATCGCGACACTGGCCGAAGGTTGACTGGCGAGCGCACAACCCAGATTGACTGCCAGTGATGTGCAGCCAATCCCGCCGGAGACCCCAGCGACGGCAATGACCTGGCTGCTGCGCACTGTGCCATCGCTGGTACGGACACCGCCGGCCTGCTGAATTCGGTCAATGGCCGCGAGGAAGTCATCCAGTTTAAGCGGAGCATTCAGGAATTCCCGAGCCCCATTTCGCATGGCCTGCAAAATCAGTGAGCCTTCGGTCGAACTGCTGATGACCAGCACCTGCGTGGTGGGGAGTTCTGTCGAAATCCGGCTGACGAGATCGAGACCTTTCTGGGGATTGGAATCGAGAGCAATCAGAGCAATGTTCGGCTGGGTCTGCATGATGACGTCGGCAAAGAACTCGTATTTCGAGCACTCGGCTTCGAGCCAGACCATGTCGATGCCCAGGAGGAGCGTTTTCAGCGCATTCCTCGAACTGTCATGCGGATCGACAAGTGCGAGTCGAATAACGTTCTTCATGATACAACCATCCGGTTTCGAGCTATGCCAGCAGGAATGACCGGCCCAACGATCTTGTGAAGTGAATATTGACCCTGGAGATTGAGTGATGCGTTCAAGGACAAATCAGACATCCTCCTCCAGGGTTCTGAAATCGCCCTACGATGTGTTCCGTCTATGGGCGAGTTCCCGAAACAGGCTGAATCAAACCGCCAGAGCCTGGATTTCGGCTTCCCGCTTGTTCGACATCCGGTCGATTCGTCGCTGGAGTACGAGGCCCACTGAACTTCGAACTTCCGGCAACGGACTGAGATGATGCGTTATTGCGACTGCGAGTCACTCCGGGTGGAGCCGGGATATCTCCCGGTGAGCCAGTTGGCGAACTGATCGGAGGTACAAATTCCTGTGGTGCCGGCGTGGATCGTTCTGTTGGCCATGGTCCTGATGGCTGGGCAGCACCGGGATTGCTGATTCCGGGAGATGGTGGTGGTGGCAATGGCCCGCCAGGAGTAATCAGACCTGGTGCGGCGGGAGGTAGTGGATAATCTGCAGGAATTGGCGAGAGGCCTGAACCTGTCACACCCGATGGCGTGGATGAGCCACCACGAGGGCCACAATTGGGGCAGGGATCGCCGTAATTGGGGACTTCGATGACCCCGTGGCCGAAGAGTTCGCGGTCTGTCGGCACTGCTGAGGCAGTACCGGGCAGCTTATCGGGAACCTGGGCGGGATCCATGGCACTGACGAACTCGGGAGTAATCAGTACGAGTAGTTCCGTTTCGGCTTCATCATAGTTCACGCGGCGGAAGGCGGCCCCCACGTAGGGAAGTTCGCCCAGGAAGGGGATCTTCGATGTTTGTGCAGTTTTGCGGGAGGAAATCAGACCACCGATTGCCAGCGTCTGACCAAAGTTCATTTCGACTTGAGTTTCGACAGTTCGTTTGGTCAAGCCAGGTACTGTCGTGCTGTTGAGTGTGACGGCATTGGTGAGGTCTCGTTCGCTCACTTCAGCAATGATGGTCTGCTTCAGACGATTAGGGGAAAGAATCATGGGAACCGATTCCAGCCTGACACCGAATTCTCGCCATTCAATGGCAATCGTTCCTAAACCTTGAGGGACAGGGATGGGGAATTCGCCACCACTGACAATTTTGGCTGGTTCGCCACTGCGGGTCAGGATGGTTGGTTCGGCCTGGATTTTGAGCAAGCCTTCTTCGCGAAGTGCTTCGAGAAGACCACCGAAAGCAAAATCGTCACCCACAATTCCCAATGACATCGTCGCGTTACGAAAACCCGATTGAGCCAGACCAACACCTGGCGGCCCGCCAATCGGTACGGTGAATGCATCCAGAGGAGAGATGGCCCCCGGGGTACTCGAAAAGGCGACATTACGGCCCAGATAAGTGAAATTGAGGCCCAATGATCGCAGCTTGGATCGTTGAACTTCCATCACTTTGCAGCGCAGTTGAACCTGTTGCGGGCCACCCATCTTCATCTGGTTCAAGACGTTGGGATAATACAGTTTGGCGATATCCACGATCTCGGTGATCTGTTGTGGTTCGACCACCCAGCCACGCAAAAGGACGTTGTCCTTCAGCTTGGTGACGGTGACAGAGGTGTTGGGGTATTCGCGGCTCAGGACCGCTTGCAGTAATCGAGCATCACCAGCCACCATGACATCGATTGTCGTGATGGCGCCATTTTCGTCGGTGATCACCATAGTGGTGATTCCTTCGGTGATTCCTTGAACTCGAAGTTGATCGTGGGCGAGAGCGGTCACACTGAGAACTGCCGGATCAAATCCATCAACACGCAGAATTTTACGCGGGAATTGAACAACGCGGGCGAAACGCTCGGCGATTTCGAGCTTTGTCCGCGATGCTGTGATCTGGACGACCTCTCCGGCGACTGGAGCATTGCCGTTCTGCGCGAAGGCCATTCCAGAGGACGAAGAGAGCCCTGGATACGAAAGAAAGGACTGGCAGAGGCAAAGCCCCCAAACCAGTGCTGCACGCCAGCGGTGAGTATGAATTCTGACCTGCATCCCTGCACCTCTCGTTCAATCCGTCGAACGATTGAAAAACAATTGATTTCGTTTCATGGCGACCCGGTGATTCACGATCAGGTGATGATCGTTGAAACTCCGGTACGCACTTACTGACTGTTTTCGCATGGCCCGCGAATTGAAACTCTACTGATCCTCTCAGTCGTGCTGAACGAGGTTTAAATCATGGTTCAGCACGCTTAAGTTGGCTGGTTTATCTTTTCATGGCTTCGGAGGATTGCATTGCCGAAGGTGAATCTTCGGGTGACTTGATGCGATCCGTACGATTGTCGGGTGTCGCTACTGAATTGGTCTTTTTGGTCGTTGTCTGAGATTTCGATTTTCCCAGGCCCAGCATTCCTAACCAGCTACCTTTTGTGGGCGGGTTCTGAGCATTGGTCGAGGGCATGACAGTGTCTGGGCTTTCTGGAAGTTCGAACTCAGCGACATGCTTTTTATCGCCATTAAAAATTTCAATCTTCCAGGTCGGTTTTGGTGGAGGTGGCGGTTCAACCACAGGTGCGGTTTCATCAGAGCTGGAGTTCAGAAAATCAGCGAACGATGGCTGGGGCATTGCCGGTGCTGGTGATGGCGAAGCAGGAAGGCTACTTGCCACGCTTTGTGGAGTGGCAGCAGGTTCTTGATCTTCAGGTTCATCAAACAGTTCTGCCAATTTGCGATCGAGGGCGTTTTCATCGAGATCACCAGTCTGCTCGGCTGGAGCTTTATCGTTACGGCCACGCAAGAGGAGGTGAAGAGTTCCTTTTTCCTGTGCAAGCTGCAGCAAAGCTCCCTGGCCTGGGTAAACCAGCAAGGACACGTTTTTCGACTGTGAAGAATCTTCTTTAGCGGCTTCCGTCCCCATGCGAACGGAATCTGTCGCCCAGACTTCGATGTATTGGAGGACAGTGCGTGTTTTGAAAGTCTTGCCGTACTTGGGTCGCGTGTAGGAATAGGTCACCTGGACATCAACACGATCCCCCGGGGAGAGCAAACCGCTGTGAGTCATGGTGGCCGTCACTGGAACAGTGACCACGCGCATGCCTGGCGGAATCTCCATCGAAGCGCCATATTCGCCCTTGTTACCCAATTGCTTCTTGAGAACGTACTGGCCCTCGTAAAGCTTCACACGGGGAGCCCGCTTATCATATTCTTCCTTGCTGCTGATGACGTCATCAGGAGCTTCACTTTTCGAGATCAGTTTAAACCCGACGCAGGTTTCATCCAGAGGTGTCCCGGCCTGAACTTCCTTACGTGCGACGAGCACCTTGATTTTCGGTCCGGAGGCTTCCCCCGAACGACTGCCTAATGTCTGTTGAACTCCCATCATGGCAATGAGCCCGCAGGCCACAGCCACCAGCATGAGAATCATGGGTTTCATTTTCATAGTACCACTCCGAGTGGAATCTCTGTTCCAGAGAACAAGGCTGAATTGTCACTATCATTCAGCATAGGTCACATTCTCTGGACAGGTCGAAAGATTCCTGACTCGATACAAAGAGCCCTCCGCGGTAAGGCGGAATGGACGCTATCAGCATTGATCGGTCAGAAAATGGCAGACTCTTCACTCTTTGACGGCTGCAACCATCAGAACGATTGAACGAGTTATGCCTCAGATGCTGCTATGGCGAACTCTGCAGAAAATCTGTGATCTTCCGGCGAATGATTTTGTGCAATTGGCGGGATCGATCTGCGAAATTTCTCAAGATTCCAAAGCAGGCAGACTCTGCCGGTGAGGGCAGAGTCTGCAATAAATCTTGATCGTGATTTTTCGAATCCATCGAGAAACAGGCTTTAGATCAGACCGGCATAGACAAAGTAAGCAATCGATCCAATGCAGATGGGAATTCCATAGGGCAACAGCAGCATCCGGGGCTTACGTTCGGCAGCAATTTCTGACAGCTTGCGTGGATCGCGAATGGTCGTCCATTCGGTCCAGATCAGCATGGCTTGACCGACGTGCTTGTGCAGATCTTTGCGATAGCAGGCCATGATGATGGCCATAATCGCACCGACAACTACAGAGACCATAAAGGCTTGCCACGTAATGGCTGCACCCAGCCAGGCTCCCATGCCCGCCATAAGTTTCACGTCACCAGCGCCCATCCCACCCACTGCGTAAAGTGGCAACAGGCAGGCGAGGCCGACAACCATACCAATCAGTGAATCACCCAGACCGGCCCAGCCGCCCATGACGAAGCCATAAATCAGGCCGCTGAGCACCATGGGAAAAGTAATCCAGTTGGGAACACGCAATTCTTTACCGTCGATCCAGGCAGCAAGAATGAGCACCAGAGAAACAAATTTGACATCCCAATGCTGCATGAGAAAACTCTGCCAGTCCATGATCCATAACCTTTCATTCGAGGGGCAATTGGGCTGGTGAGGAGGAGTTCAGCCAGCATCGAAAAGTACGGTTTCAGCCTTCCAGATAAGGCCGTTTCATTGGGAATCTAGGTCATGTTTCGCAAAGGCGACGGAAGAAATTCTTGAGAATTCTTTTTTCCAGACCGGATTTCCAGGCCATGTGAATACTAAATGTCTTGCGATGGCCAGAAGTTTCCAGGCCTTCGCTTCCACATAATGGAAGAGACCTTTCCGTCGAATCGATCGAAAAAACATTAAAAACAGGCAGCCAGACGCCGGAATGACAAATGGCGTCATTCTGGCGACTGGCTGAAATCGGTAACACATCCTTCGTGATGACACTCCAGAGAGTGGCAAGAAGGTGAATTCGCGGAACGTTCGCTATCTGCCCAGCAGTAAGGTGACAGCCACCATCAGACCCGCAAAAGTTGCGGTGATCAGTTCGGCAACACCGTTGGCGGCAAATTCGATCCAAAAGGGAAACATAAACCAATCCGTTTCGTAAACTGAAAAGTCGTAAGTGAAACCCGCATCAATGCTCCAAAAGCCGCCGCACGACTGGTCTGTCTTGCGGCGGCCATGGAATTTTCAGAATCAGCCCAGACTATGTCGCGAGAGTATCGGCGACGTTCTGGAACTTGGCAGCGGCGTTGGTGCCGATGGCCTGCACGGCTGTGAGGCAAACGATCACGATCAGGGCCAGCATGACCGCGTATTCAACGGCTGTTGGACCATCTTCAGAAACCAGGAACTTCTTGACGCTGTTGATAATCTGCATTTCGACACACCCTCTGAATGATGACTGTGACCAGCATGTGTCAAGAACCCGCTGCTACCACCGGAGTTGCAGTCCCTGATTCCCGATCCACATACAGGCTCGCAAATTTCAGTAACCCAGACGGCAATCTGTTCGCGGTTGCTGGCATTTGCATTTCGTACGACCGCTTCATCGAAGGTTGTTGTTGGCTTCGCTGAAGGGCTTCACCAGAAAGCTAGGTCACATTTACGATGAGTCAAATTGCTGCTTGTAGAAAAATTTTGAGGATCTCGTTGCCTTGCCGGATCGTGCCGGTGATGTGGCACATCAGAAACGAATTCAGGGCCAGTTCGAATCAGGTTGCGAAAAGGTGCGCCAGGCGAATCATTTCTGCAACATCACGACCTTGATGGTTCTTCATCCAAAAATGGATGAACAGCAGGTCACGGAATTCTGAGGAGCACCTGTGACTGCCACTGGCCAGTCGTATTTCAATCCTCGCGATGTTTCTGAGAGCACCAGGTTCCACAGGCCAGCAAAGAGGCCAGGCAGCGCCCTGCCAGCGAGGCCAGAAATAGCGTCTGATAAGCCGCCATGGCGTTTTCGGGTGTTGATGCTTCTAACTGCCAGCTCAACCACCAGGCTCCCGCAATTCCAGAAAGGCCAGCGGCCATGCCAGCACCAAGTCGAAAGACGGCAAACGAAGCACTGCGGTCACCCTCAGGACTCAGTCGCAACGCCATATGGGGCCCTGCCACGTTCACTGCACCAAAGGCTCCCCAGACGACATAGGCGCCGCCGATCATCCACCAGTTCTCAGGCGATGAGAAGTAGAAAAAGAGCATCGAACTGGCAGTGATCGCCGTTCCGAAAGTCAGCACGAATCCTTCTCGATGCCTGGAAGAGAATTGGCCTCCTTGCCAGGAGGCTGGCAGTTGAATCAGGTACATCAGGGAGAACATGGCCTGCATAGGGAGAATCGACATCTTGAGAATCTGATACTGATACTGTGCCAGCACAGCCTGAGTTAACCCGTTCGCTGCTCCCAGACACCACGCATGAGCAATCAGCCAGCCATACCCCGGTTGTTGAAACGATTCGCGCAAAGTGGCCCACAGCCCGGTGCTTCTTCGAACTTGAGCCAACACGACTTCAGGCAAAGCGAGCATTGGAAGAAGAGACGCCAATTGCAGCAGGACGCCTGTGAGAAAAATTCCTGCGTAGACCATAATCAGTAACTGATTAGAGCCAGTCATCCGGGCCTGTGACTGTGCAAAATCGCGAATCGCCCCTGCGATCAATGGCAGCAGCAGCTGTGTGGCAATCATCGCCATGGAACGTATCGCGAGAGTCTTTCCCCAAAGTGGTGGCGCAGCGAGTAGACTGATCCAGTCACTCCAGGCAGCAAAGGCAATCCCCTGAAAGATACTGGCCAAAGAGATAGCCAGGATGATCAGCCAGAGTGCTGTTTGAGGATCAGGAAATTCATGATGCAACAGCGCAATTCCCGGGATGCAGACGAAAAACAGTCGGGAGACAATTGTCGAAAACCACCAGAGATGACGTCGACCCCAGCCACTCTGAAGTAGCGGCCTGGCATATAGCCCGGCTAAACCACATAAATCGGGCAGTGCGAGCAACAAACCCAGCATCCAGCCCTTCGCACCTGCTTCCTGAACGAACCAGTTAAAGAAGACACCACTGGTCAACGTGCTCCCTGCCTGCCAAAGAAAGGATGTCAGAGCGATTCGGATTGAAAGTCCTGCAGGCATGAGCAATGTGGCTTTCAAGAATCCATTCCTCGATCAACGGGCCAATTCAAATGTTGTTTTCAACAGTCAGAGGGCGATCCAAATTGTCTTGATCTCAGGTTGCGACTCGAATCCGCAGTCAGGTGAGCTTAAACTGTGGCAGTTCTAACACGACGGGATCAACATCGATTTCCGATACCTTACCGTCGCTGGGACTTTCGATAAGGCCTGAATATGTTTTCGATGGAGTTGCTGGAAGAGATTTCCCGGCTGACCACCCCGGTGATTGCCGGAGCTGCCGTCGTCCATGTGCTGATCTTTCTGTATCTATGGGTCTGGGCCAGTCGCGATTTGAAGAGAATCTCTGCCGAGTTCGAACGCTTCACACGCGGGTTGGATCATCGCAGTGTGCTGGAGCCTTACTCGAGTCTTTCTGATCAGATCGATGCCTTTCTGGCCGATGTTCGCGATGTCCTGGAGAATCCGCTGCGAAAAACAGAACGTCGGTTGTTGCTGGATCGTTTAGTGACGCTGGATGAGCACCGTCGGTACCTGCAGTCGCAAAGCTTCGAGACCCTTTATAACGTCGCCCGGTCGATGATTGAGGCTTATCCGATGGCCGGTGTTCTGGGAACCATCATTGCCATTGGTTGTGCTCTGCAGCAATCACCTGGTGAAGATGGACGGCAAACGATTCAGGCGATTGTGCAGTTTTTTGGAAACTCAATCTGGTCCACTTTTGCCGGGCTGCTGGCGGCCATTCTGCTGATGTTTATCAACAGTTTGTTCGAAACGAAATTTCGGCGGCTGGCCGAGAATCGCAGCTTTGCTCGTGAAACCGTCGCCCTCGCTCGCCGAGAATTGGCTATTGTTCCAGCCGGGAATGACGGGGATCACCAGACAAGGCCAGTTGAGACGACGAGGTTGGCACCATGAAGCCGCATCGTCTGGTGTTTCAACTCACATCACTGCTGGATCTGCTGCTGATTGTCATGTTCGCGCAGTATCTCGAGATGCGTGTGCAGGAAGAAGAACTTCGTTCCACAATGGCAGCTGAGAGACAATCGCTGGAGCAGGAGCTCTGGAGACGCTCGACCGAAGCCACGCTTACCCGGCAGGAAATGGATCGATTGATGAGTCTTATCGAGAGAGTCTTTCAAAAAGACCCTCAAGAACTATTGAAACTCCTGGGTCGTCCGCAAACAGAGCCACCTTCAGTCACTGATGCAGCGGGAGCCGGGGGTGATCTCGAACGGCTGCGGACTCGACTGGTGCGGCATTTTCAGACGCATGACGAAATGCGAAAACGGATCGACTTATGGCAGCTTCATCTGGCAGCGGACGGGATTGTGCAGGTCGATACGGGCCGGGGCTTGCCGAATGTCGAGTTTCGAGTCACGACGGCTGAACAAGTCGCACAGGATCTCTTTGCGCTTTCTAAAACCGTCGATCAGCCCAAGAGTCTGGTCGTCATGTTGTTAACGTGGGGTGATGCCAGGTTCGGTGATCGCCAGGTGATGGAACAGGGGCTGGAACTGGCGGCAGAGCGGATGCAGAAAGATGCCGGGACAAGGTCTCGAATTGAGCGGGCTACGCTGGGTTATCGCAGTGATATCGATAGTCTTCCGCGAGTCCCTTGATTCCCTCGGCATGGCGAGTTTGACTTGATCTGGAAGAATCAGCCAGCACGAACAGTGACCAGAGCCATAGACAACAGGTGAGAAGCATGTCAGACAGCAATCGATATGATGGCCGGATGCCTTATCGCAAATGTGGGAAATGGGGCCTCAAACTCCCGGCGATTACTTTGGGTTGCTGGCACAACTTTGGTGGAAGTGCGCCGACGGCCAATCAGCGGGCAATGATTCACACTGCCTTCGATGCGGGGATCACACACTTTGATCTGGCCAACAATTACGGCCCGCCGCCGGGTTCAGCCGAAGAAAATGTCGGCCAGTTACTACGCGAGCTTCCTCGCGATGAGCTCATTGTCTCTTCGAAAGCGGGCTACCTGATGTGGCCTGGGCCTTATGGCGAGTATGGTTCCCGCAAATATCTGCTCGCGAGTCTGGATCAATCGTTAAAGCGGCTGGGCATGGATTATGTCGATATCTTCTACAGCCATCGATTTGACAGCGAGACTCCCCTTGAAGAAACAATGGGTGCGCTGGAAACGGCTGTAAAACAAGGGAAAGCTCTGTATACCGGGATCAGCAGTTACACTTCGGATCAGTCGATTGCTGCCATTCAGACGTGTGCTGCCAAAGGGTTTCAACCGCTGATCATTCATCAGCCCAATTATTCCCTGCTCAATCGCTGGATTGAAAAGCGGTTACTGAATGTCACAGGATTACACGGCATGGGTGTGATCGCCTTTTGCCCGCTTTATCAGGGGTTGCTGACGGATAAATATCTGAATGGCATTCCTGCAGGGTCGCGCGCGACGGTAACGGGTTCCCTCTTGCGTGAAGGAGATCTGCGGCCGGAAGTGATTGACGTCGTTCGCAAGCTGGCGGAACTGGCCAGGCAACGTGGCCAGACATTGGCACAAATGGCACTGTCGTGGGTCTTGCGCGACCCCCGCGTCACCACGGCACTGATTGGCGCCAGCTCACCACAGCAGATTCTGGAAAATGTCGAGTGTGTAAAAAAACTCAGCTTTACCCGTGAAGAACTTCAGCAGATTGACGCCTGGACCAGCAGTATCGAATTGCCAGCCAGCCCCTGGGCGACTGAGTAACGGCAAACCCGAGGTTTTGTCTGAATTCGTCCTGAATTTTGGCGACTTCTGGTGAGATGAGTGTTCAATGAGAGTATTGAACACGGGCATTCCTTACGTCGTTATCTGGCCATGGAGAGAACAGCATGAGCTATCTTGTGAGTCGTCGGTCATTCTTAAGGGCCGCCGGTTTCGCTGCGGCAATCAATGTTTCTGGTGTCTTCGCAGAAGAGTTAATGCGAACACCGGCACTGACAGAGGGGCCGTATTATCCGGATCATTTACCACTGGATACCGATAACGATCTGCTGGTGGTGAATAACCAGATCACTCCGGCCGTGGGCGAGATTACTCATCTATCGGGGAAGCTCTTGAGTTCCACGGGTGAGCCCATCCGCAATGCATTCATTGAGATCTGGCAGGTCGATGGTAATGGGGCTTATCTGCATACCGGAGACAGCCGACATGCCAATTTTGACAAGAATTTTCAGGGATATGGTCGCTTTCTGACAGCGAGTGACGGGAGCTATTACTTCCGCACGTTGAAGCCCGTTCCTTATCCGGGGCGGACACCGCACATTCACTTTGGAGTCAGCCTGGGTGGTAAGCGGGTCCTCACAACTCAACTCCTGATTAAGGGACACCCGCAGAATGAGCGAGATGGTGTCTTTCGTGGGGTGAAGTCTGAAGCGGAGCGAAATCTGTTACTGGCAGATTTCCAGAAGATCCCCAATTCGCCGATTGGTGAACTCGCTGCAAAGTTTGACATGGTTCTGGGCCGGACACCTGAAGACGATCATCATGTCCATGGGATCGCCAAGTCCGAGATGGCAAGTGGCGGTGGCCGTGGGCCGGGCGGCCCGCGCGGCGGTCGTCCGCCCGGTGGGCCGGGCGGTGCCGGTGGGCCAGGTGGCGCTGGTGGGCCGGGTGGTGCTGGCGGGCGGCCACCAAGGCCCAATGTGCCACCTTCGGGTTCGACCGAAGAGTAATTGATCGACATCATGAACGTTGCGGCACTTTGAGCATGATGACCGCTTGAAGTGTCGCAAAGTCTTTGCGATTCCTGAGATCATCAGGAGATCAACGGTCGCGTGGCCAGCCAGAAGAGTTCGACATGGGAGGCTGGACCGCATTGGCCCCACCGGCTGGAGCAGTCGTTGTCGATTGAGCATGACCTGTCTGCAGGATTGAATTCATTCCCAGGGATGGGCTGCTCGACATGGGATTCGCCAACTGAGATTGAGCCTGCAGGGAGGACTGATCCGGGAAGGACTGAATGCTGGTGATGGTTTCCTTCACCTGCTGCATTTCCCGCCCATCGGCCGTCTGGACGAGCATATCCAGCACACTTGTCAGCCGGGAACTGGTAGGCAGACCCGTCGCGCGATCGACCCGGCAATCGCCCGCCTGTCGTCCACCCCGCACAGAAACTTTGATCCCCTGTGGGCCATATTGAGCTGATGAAGGGGCATAAGCCCCCACAACATCAATGACAACTTCCCGAGGGCCCAGGTCTTTGACGAGGCACCGAGTTTCCAATGTCAGTGGAATCGGACCGTCAGTTCGTTTGGGTGGCAACACCCAGGTCGAACCGACAGTCACTTCCTGCGCGCCGCGGGCCGGCAGGAGTCCGATCGAGTTATCAATAAAGTTGGCAACACCTTCATCGTGAGGCAGCACAGCCAGTTGACCAATCACATGCGCTTTGCGTTCAGCAGGAACATGTGCCACACAACGTTGCACAAATTCTTCGAAACCCAGAACTTCTGCGACCCGGCGGTCAGGCCCCAACCAGAAGCCAAAACCATTGCCAGGGAGACCGGCGTAAGCCACCGCCTCCTGGGGGATCGACGCTGCGTTCTCAGCGGAGTTGTAACTGATCGACTTTCCACCAAGATTTTGCTGAAATTGAACCCGGTGATACTGCACAGAGAAACGCGTTCGATCGGCCTGTATCTCATCCACTTGCAGGACAAGTTGCAGTTCCAGTCGGCTCGTTCCCACCACCTGCGAAGGTGTTCCCTGTGAAACACGTTGATCGACAGTTTTTAACAGTGGAAAGCGATCACCGACTTTGACACGTAAGTCGAGCTTTTCGGAGGCTAACGCCGGTGCAGCAGGTGCCTGCCCAATTCCATTCGATAAGTCTGCACTGGTCTGACGGCCAGAAGACATTCCCATATCTTTAGCGACTTCTGAAGAATCGCCAAAATCGAGTTCCAGGTCGGATGTCTCGGTGCTTGCTGAAGAGTCACAGCCAGCCATGAAGAGGACGATTGTGAGAAAACAGCCATACCAACCCCAATTCTGACAAAGGCTGGCGCTGAGGATACGGAATTCAGGAGATGTCATTCCCATGTTCTGCCGACATCCTGTCTGAGATGGAATAGACTTAAACTGTTCTGCGGAAACGCGTTGCTGCAATAAAGCGTGGTGCGGAAATTCCTTGAGATCCTCTGGCAGAAATGACCGCATCCAGAGATTATCAGCGAAATGGCGATTTAAGGAAGAGTAGCTTGAACAACCGGGAGTTGGCGGAAGCAGAATCTTATGGAAAACCCGGGCCCGACAGAGCAGGATGTAAGAGTTGGCCCCATTCGATCTGGCAAGAAAGTTGCCGGGAGACTGCCATGGTTAAACGCCTCATGTCGTCCACTTCCTTTCGAGGAATGATCGTTTCGGCCTCTTTGCATGCGGCTCTGCTGGTGCTGCTCAGCCTCATAGTCTTTAAGGCGAAAGAGCTGCCCGATCATCCACTGCTGACCACTTCCTGGGCTGATCAGGAATCACGTCAGGAGCCGCTGTCTGCAGTCGTTTCTGTGATTGAACCAGATGCACTTGATCCTCTGACAAAAGACCAGACCCGCATGGATCAGGGAGGATCTGCCGAAGTTCTATTGGCCGAAGATCGCTTGAGTATGGTCGATGACCACATCCTTGAAGCCAACCCATCGATGCTGCTGGAATTGCAACCTGCGGTACCTGGCGCCGTCGCAAAACCTGCGAGGAATACCAAAGCCAGTGGCAAAAATCGGACAGGGGGAAGTGGAAATGGAAAGGGTGTCGGGAAAGGCAATGGCCGTGGGGCAGCCGGTCAGGGAATCTTTACCCGGAGTTCAGCCGCTCGAAAGGTTGTTTATGTTGTGGATTGCTCGTTGAGCATGAATGCACCTCACCCGCCGACCTATTATCGCACGGGGGTCCCTGCGACCAGATTTCAGCGTGTGCAGTTGGAACTGGTGCAGGCTGTCGAGACTTTGCCTGAAGAGACCGAGTTTTCCATTGTCTTCTTCAGTGACCGAGCCTTTGCCATGCCGGGAGAGGCCATGGTGGTGGCCTCTCAGGAAAACAAAGTCAAAGTGCTGAAGTGGGTTGCGTCATCCATGACAATGTCCGGTGGTACCGATCCACGCGAAGCTCTTTCCGTCGCCTTGAAAATGGAACCACAAGTCATCTATCTGCTCAGTGACGGTTCTTTCCATCCGGTCATTCAACAGGATTTGTTGAAACTCCAGCAGGATCGAATTCAGATACACACAATCGCCCTGGGAGAATCGGCTGCAGAGACCGTTTTGAAGCAGATTTCGGATCGCAATCGAGGCGAGTTTTCGTTTGTCCCTTAATGGCACAGGCGGGCTGTTCTCGAGTGGCTTCTATGCTGCCGATCAAAGTGCTTTCGCAAACTGGCAACCAGCGTAGACGGTGGCAGCACATTGAATCGCTTCGAGAATGGCCTCATCGGCGAGACCCAGTTGACGGGCTTTGGCCACATGTCCTTCAGTGCAGGGTTTGCAGCCGTTGACATCACTGACAGTGATGTTGATCAACTCGACTTCCGCATCTGTCAGGCTCGTACCGGCAAAAGTATGGGCTCGGAGTCCCACGGGCATGCCACTGAAAAGATCACTGCCACTCAAATCACGAAACTTGAAAAAGACATTGTACATCGCGCAGGTGGCCTGCACTGCGAGAGCATCTGCGACGAACTGAGATTGGGCCGATTCACTCCCTTCAACCAGTGTTCGCAGGCGCCGGGCAAAGAATTCCGTCATGGACTTCACGCCGGCTGTATGGCTGACAGCCAGCCCAATCAAGGCTTTGTCTTTCAGGCTGAGTTTGCCCTGGGTATAGCAGAACTTCTTGAAGTTCATGTAGTAGTCATTGACGAACGACGGCACGATGGCCATGTGATGAAAGAACTCCGGGATAGAATCTGTCCCGAAAACTTCTTCCAGCCGGGATAATGTCTGCTTGGCTTTGTCATCGATTTCTGCCGGTGTCCGCGCAGGCCAGTAAGGATGCATCATGACTCCTGTTCAAATAGATTGGGGAAGAAACGCTCGATATGAGATCGTGGGAGCGATGTCGAGCAAAGAAAACAGCCACTGGAAACGCTCGAAGGCCGAGCGTTCCAGGGCTGAAACTATGCAGTGCGAAGAAACTTCCTGCCGGTTGAATAAGACCAGTGATTCAGCGCCAGCAGTCAGGAAACTAGTTGAGTGTGGACTCGCCTTTTTTCCAGTTGCAGGGACAGAGCTTGTCTGTCTGGAGAGCGTCGAGAACTCGCAGAACTTCTTCGACGCTGCGTCCCACGGAGAGATCGTGAACGGCAAGCCAGCGGACGGTACCGGTGGGATCGATCAGGAAGATCCCGCGATAGGCAATGCCCTGCTCTTCATCGAGGACGCCATAGGCCGTTGAAAGCGTGTGAGCCGTATCGGCGAGCATCAGATGCTTGAGGCTTGCCAGGTCTTTATGGCTATCGCACCAGCCTTTGTGAGAGAACACACTGTCTGTGCTGGCTGTGAGGAGCACGCAATCGCGATCAGTGAAGTCGCCCACGGCTTTGTCGAAAGCGACAATTTCGGTCGGGCAGACGAATGTGAAATCGAGTGGATAGAAGTAGAGGCAAACCCACTTCCCGCGAAGATCTGCCAGGCTCACTTTTGTGAACTGGGCATCGGTATTGTCTTTCGTGCGGTCATAGGCTTGAACCGAGAAGTCGGGAGCGGGCTTACCAACGCGAGCAGTCATTATCAATTCCACCTTGTAAGAACACGGAATCATTCAAAACCAACAGAGAGCGGACTCAAATCGGCTGAATGGTTGATCATTTGGCGAATCAGACACCGGAAGTCGCCGGGCTGACTGTGCTAAGTATAGCCTGCCGGTGATGACAGACAAACCCTGCAGAGACAATGCCTGCAATAGGTTTTCCCTATGCGTATCGCCCGCCAGGATGTGATCATGGGGGCGCTTCGTCAACAAATTCACCCTGGAAATTTCAGCATTTCCAGGGTGATTCGTGTGATTTTCCGGCCAGTGGCGATGCTTTTCAAAATCCACTGGCTGCCATCAATTCGCTCTCAGAATCAGAAACCTGCCGGGATCTTCAGCAGGCCACCCTTGGGCTTATCGCCAGTATCCTTACCGAGACCGAAGACAGTCACGTAGGCATTGCCATCCTTATCGAATGCCAGGGCAGTGGGTCGATCGAGTGAAAGGACCTTTTTGGGCTTGATCTCTTCGCCTTCGATCACGAGTTCAAAAAGCCCCCCCTGTGTCGGATCCGGCCATGCGAAATCAACAGCATAGAGCTTGCCATTGGGGGCGTAAGCCAAACCAGTAATGTCGTGCAAGCCGGTCTTATAATTCTTGAGCAGTTTGCCATCTTCTGGGTTATAGAACGTCACCAGTGAATCGCCGGCAACGTTAACTTCGCCACCTTGACCGATGACAAGTTGTTTTCCATCAGGTGTGACAGTCGCTGCAATCGGGGCATCAACGTTGACTGCTTCTTTGGTGGCCAGCCATGGTTCGAGGTTACCTGGCTTGCCGTCGGTGATGACAGAACGGGCAACCCAGCCTTTGGCATCGTTGCCATTGGCCGTGACGTAAAAGGTGTTTCCAATCACCGCAACGCCGTAAAAATTGCCTTCACCTTTGGGGCTGGCATCTCCAGGGGCAATGGGGCCAACGGTGAATTCCGCATCGGTTTCCTTGCGGGGCGGGCCGGGAGTCTTGTCTTCGATCTTGTAGATACGAACAAGCTCTTCACCATCAGGACGGCTGCCATCTGCCACAATCAGTTTGTCAGTCCCCAGCAAAGCGACACCCAGTGGCCCGATATCGTATTTGGGGCCTTTGCCGTAGACATCTGTCGGGAAGCCTTCAACTTCGAGGAAGATCTTGTGTGGTTTCCCTTGCACCAGTCGAAAGACACCCTGCTTGGAGACGATGAAAACGTGGCCATTTCCGCCATGAATGGCGACGCCCGTCGGATTATCGAGGTGCTCGACCAGTTCTACGGTCTTGGGTGCTGCCGGAGCATCGGTTGGCTTAGTTTCCGCTGGCTTAGTTTCCGCTGGCTTTGTTTCCGCTGGTTTGGTTTCTTCGGGCTTGGCTGATTCAGGCTTGGCCTGTTCCGGCTTAACATCGACCTTGGGGGTATCAGGCTTGGCTTCCTCGACTTTGGGTGCTTCAACCTTGGGAGCCTCGACCTGTGGTGCTTCAGCTTTAGGAGCTTCGACCTTCGGGGCTTCTGCAGGTGCAGGAGTTTCCTGAGCACTGATTGAGGTCATTGAGATTGCTGAAACCAGCAATGCTGAAGCCAAACTTCGTGCCGATGGGAGTTCATTCATCCAGAAACGCATCCCTCGTTCCTCTCATCTAAATAAGGTCTGGTTCGTCCTGTTGTGGCATTCCATTTCGAAGATATTCAACTGGCGGTCATCATGCGAAGAGATTCTTCCTATTGAGCCGCCTGCTGCTTCGTTCCAACAACTCGAACAGAGCCGGACGTTGTCTGGCGACTGATCGAATTGTCTCTTTCCGACTAACGATGCTAACTCGATATGGTGGCGAAAGCAAAGCGGTTAGGTTCGTAAGAAGTGACCGATGTATCGAGCCTGTTGAGGTTGTCTGGCTTGTCGGGCAGTTATTGGGGGAGTTCGGGCTTGGTGATAATAGGAAGATCCGGGCTGGATAATCCTTCCCGCATGAAGATGACGAGAGCTGCTTTTTCTGCATCCGTCAACTTGAGCGGGAAGATTTCTTCATCGAGGTAATCGTTTGGCGTCCCCCCTTTATTGTAATGCTCGACCACTTCTTCGAGTGTTTTGAGACTGCCATCATGCATATAGGGAGCAGTACGGGCGACCTCTCTGACCGTGGGAGTTTTGAAGGCCCCCCGATCGGCCTCCAGTTTGGAGATGGCAGCTCGACCAGCATCCTGGCTGCCAATACCAATATTATGGAAGGCATTATCAGTCAGGTTGGCACCACTGTGGCAGGCACTGCAATTGGCTTTTCCAAAGAAGAGGGCACGGCCCAGTTCGAGCGTCGGGTTCCAGTTCGTGGTATCGCCAGCCACAAAACGATCATAAGGCGAGTTTTTCGAAACAATGGTTCTTTCAAAAGCGGCGATCGCCTTCGCCATGTTTTCCGCAGTGACGTCTGTCCCAAAGACTTTTTGAAACTGAGCACGATACCCTGGCACTTCATTCAGACGTTTGACGAGTTCGTCGAGTGTCATCCCCATTTCAATCGGGTTCTGCATGGGCCCCAGGGCTTGCTCTTCAAGAGTCTTGGAGCGTCCATCCCAGAACTGAAATTTGTGGTACGCGCTGTTAATGATTGAAGGAGAATTCCGATTACCACGCTGGCCGCCAATCCCTTGAGAATTGGGTTCTCCATCGCTGTACCCCTTTTCCGGATTGTGGCAACTGGCGCAAGAGACTTCCTGTGTCTTTGAAAGTCGGGGGTCAAAAAAGAGCTGTCGACCCAGTTCGACTTTTTCTGGCGTCGAGGGATTGTCGGCTGGTGAAGTGACTTGAGGGAGTGGCCAGGGGCCATTGTTCGCGACTGCCAAATGAGTCGATGGACCATGAATGGAAAGCCCACTGACCAGAATCAGTGTCAAAACCCCTAAACTACGCTGCTGCATCACCACTCAACCTCCCTTCAAAATAGTAGTTCTACCATATCGTCTTAACGCACTCCCCATCAATTGAGTGCCTCCATTGTGAGAAACACTTTATTGGTTCTCAAAGGCAATTGAATAGTTTGCCATTGGTTTCGTTGAAACTCGACGTAGGTGAAACACCTGAAAATTCCACGAATCGTGAGTACCGCTGCAACCAGAAACAGCCTGACGAATTTGGTCATGTAGGTTTTGAACAGGCTGGTGAAGAATTGAACTTCGACTGAGTGGCGATCCTTCCAACTTCTACTCAGTCGTGTGTCCATATCCATACCCGCTGCAAATGGGACAATCTCTGGCCTGTCAATCTGGCAAATTCTGGGGAATTCGCGTGGACGTTCGCTTTGTTAATCCCATCATACGCGCTGCCACATCATTGTTTACTCAGATGCTCAGATCACCTCTGGATCTGGGAAAGCCGGGATTGGCACCCCGTAGACCCTATAGTGGGGTAACCGGTGTCATCGAGATTCGTGGCGGTATCGTCGGGACGATTGCTTTGAATCTCAGTAATCATCTTGCGATTGCTGCCGCCAGCACAATGCGCGAAGAAAAGATTCGCGAAGTCAACACAGAGGTCATCGATGCCATCGGCGAAATGGTCAACATTATCGCCGGGCAGGCTAAGTCAGAACTGGCTGCTCATCAACTATCACTGGGGCTGCCGACAGTTCTCAAAGATCGACTGCACATGGTTCGATTCAGTGGTTCACCCGTTGTGCGAGTCCCGCTGTATTCGAAGTGGGGGCCCTTGACCATCGATTTCTCCATGATTTTGCAACCCAATCGCGGTCAAACCGTGCCTGCAAAGGTGACTGTACCGGTCATTCGCTGAGACGAACATCAACCGTTACAAGCACAGCTCAATCATTGAAAAGTCATCCACAAAATCTGGCGACCCCTGGAAGGTCTGTAACGCTTCTCGAATCGCTGGTACTCGCTGGCTGGATCGGTGGGCGTTTTTCTCGATGGTTTGGATCAATCCATGAATTCCCAGACTATCACCCGCTGGTGAATCCAGTTCAAAGGCGCCATCGCTGTAGACATAAAGTCTGGCCCCTTGCTGAACTCGCACCCGTTCTGCCTGATAAGGCACATCGGCTGCAGCGCCAATCATGATCTGATTGGAAACGAGCTTTGTGCACGGCCCACCGGGACGTTGCCATAACAGGGCTGGTGGATGACCTGCGGCACCATACTCCAGTTCTCGTCGTCCTGTATGAAACACGCCGTACCACAAAGTGAGAAACTTTCCGTTGTGTTCTTCCATAGGGAATGCTGAATTCATGGCGCACAGCACCGATTCGACATCGGTAAAGCAGATCCCGGGCAAGGCCTGCCGGCGGAGTGCATTCAGGGCAGAAACGGAAAGGAGTGATGCTCCGACTCCATGCCCGCTGACATCGAGCAGGTAAATCGCCAGTTCTTCCTCACTGATCCAGTGATAGCCGAAGAGATCCCCACCCAGTTCCGAGCAGGCCACCAACTCATGGCTGGTGGAAATCGTTTTCATGAGCGGAGTTGGCAAAAGCGAGTGAATGTAATCTGCTGCATCACGCAATTCATTCTGCAGCAAAGCCTGAGCCTGCAAGAGCTGGGCACGGACTTCAAGGAGCTTTTTCTGAGCCGAAATCAAATCGAGCATTTGAAACTGCTGCTCGACCAGATGGGCCAGTTCTCTGAGTGGCGCATCATCAAATGGCTTCTCGCGGGGAACCGTATCCGCCATGCAAAGTGTCCCCACCGGTTGGCCGGTTGGACCTGAGAGGCGAAGACCGGCATAGAACCTCAAATGAGGAGCTTCCAGTACCATCGGGTTATCGGCAAAGCGGCTATCTTGCGTCAGATCAGGAACCACCAGTGGTTCTTGCTGAGCAATGGCATGGCCACAAAATGAAATCGAGCGAGGTGTTTCCAGAATTTCGAGGCCAACCCGAGCCTTGAACCATTGTCGTTCACGATCAACCAGCGAAATGTAGGCGATGGGAACTTTGTAGATGGCCCTTAATGCACGGATGATTGAGTCGTAGCGGTCTTCGGGTGGAGTGTCCAGCAGTTCCAGAGCATACAACTCCTGGATCCGCTGTTCTTCGTTGGGCAAATTGGGGGCCGAAAGCATACTGAGAACCTTAACGACATCGTGGTCGAACAGGTTCTCAGCATGGTTATTCAGTCATCCGCGAACAAGTCTGGCGTGATGAATATGAGAGGGATGCCAATGTGTGGCGCAACGTCGGGGCGAACATCCGTGCTCGACCCGCGCTGCATCTTCAGCACCTGACCTGAATGGAAGTCCGTCCCCATTGCAGAGCAGGCGATCTCCTCAAAGAAAGTTCCGCTCGAATGACAATATCTTCTCAGGCAGCCACCTTCTGGCGACCTGTCATCGGAATCACAGCTGGCATGTTGCCCATGCGGCAAGCACCCACGAATTCCTGGAACAGCTGCATGTCGAGAGCACTGGCAGTGTCATCTTCCGGATGCCACTGAACACCAATGCAGAACCAGTCCGGGTCGGTCGATTCATAAGCTTCAATCACACCGTCTGGTGAGCAGGCTGAGGCACGGAAGGCCTGAGCTAACTGATTGACAGCCATGTGATGATCGCTGTTGACGCGGATTTCACCAGGGCCGTAAACATCCCAGACACGGGTCCCTTCGGTAATTTCAATAATATGGCGATTGCATTTTTCGACGGAATCACGGTGGTGCAGAGCACGGGGAACTTCTTCCGGAACGTGTTGGAAGATCGAGCCACCCAGAACGATATTCAGCGTCTGCATGCCCGAGCCGATCGCCAGAATTGGCAGCTTCATTTCCACAGCCATTTTGCAGAGCAGGCGATCAAAATCTTCCCGGCGCTGTGGCATCGGGCGTGTATGGGGGTGTGGCTCCAAACCCAGACGAACAGGGTCAAGATCGTGCCCACAACCCGCAAGGACCACGCCATCCACCGAATCGAGAATCTGCTTCAGATCGTCCGTATCTTCCAGCGGAGGGGTCAGAATCGGCAAAGCACCGGCGGCGGTGACTGAGTCGTAATAGCCGGTATTAAACCAGCTCAGTGCCGGGCCGTCTTTCTTCTTGGGGCGAAAATCCCCATTGAGCAGAACAACGGGCTTGGAAATAGGTTCAGCAACTTTGCGACTCATGGCACTTCCTTGTGCTAAGGTTGAACTTCAACCTGAAAAATGCTGGCACTCCCCCCTTAGGAATACCCAGCACGGGGTACGAATCCATTCGATGCAATCAACAGACTACCAATCAGCAGATCAAACCCTGTTGCCATTCATGGCGAAGACAAACTTGCAGGCAGTACACGGATGTCGATTTGATAATGAAGACCGGCTCAAACACGTTGGCCAAGATTTGAACATTGGCCGAGTGGCAAGAATTGCCGTTGACTGCAATACAAATAATTACAGTTTCGGAAGACTGCAACGATTTCAACGATTTTGCGGCCTTTGCTGGATAGGCATACTACATCTTGTGTCTTGCAATCTCGTTCGAGAAGTTGCAGAAAGCACTCTGAGAATCGCATGACGCACCATATTCTTCTGATTGAAAATTCTCCCCCAGGTGATCGATTAATGCCTTCAAAACAACTTAACATGTTTCTTGCCAACGCGTTAGAAACCTTAAAGGCCGGTCGTTTTCTCGGAATGAGTTGCCAGGAGCCCATGATCGTATTGCTCTCGGGGCAGCTCGGGGCGGGAAAAACAACCCTCACGCGCGGAATCGTGGAGGGATTGGGCGGAACGATTGACGATGTTTCCAGCCCCACTTTCACGCTGATCCATGAGTATCAGGCTCGTCGCAGTGTCTATCACCTGGATACCTACCGACTAAAAACCTCAGCCGAGTTCTTTGAACTGGGTGTCGATGAACTGCTGGAATCTGAGGCTATCGTGCTGATTGAATGGCCTGAACTCGTCAGTGAGTACCTGCCAGCGGATCGACTGGAAATCAAGATTGTTCATCAACCCGAAAATACGCGGGAGTTAACAGCCCAGGCGACGGGAGATGCCTCTAGCCGAGTTCTCGAAAGTTGGCGGGAACTCTTGAGAGCCACATAGATCCTGTGAAGCCATCAGACCGCATGGACCAGCGTGATTTATGGGCAATTCTCACGGGTGGTGTTGCTGGAGTTGGATCGCTATTCAGTGACCGCCGGATGCCAATAGATGTCGACAGGTTTGAGGCCCGCTTCTGCCAGCGCTGCACTGAGTCTGGCCTCATTACTCGTTCGAGATGAGGCTTTGCGATAAATCTTGACTCGCGGGCCTTCGTTCGAGGGTGTGGTCAATAACGCCTGTTGAATCACCTGATCGAGCGGTATGACAGCCGGTTCGATGGCATAAGTCTGGCTGTTGCGGAAGTGATATCCCGCATCGTCGATGATGATATCCAGCACTTGAGGTGCTGCCTGGGTTTCTGGCCGGGATTCCGTGGATGAGGTCAACGTGGTGGAGGCATTGGTTTTGGATAATGTCTGATCGACGTCTTCGTCACTGACTTTGGTCTGTTGTGTCGAGACCTGCACACCTGGAAACTTGGAATCTCCCAGCCCGAAACCTTTAAGCCAGCCGCTGATCCAGAGGCCAAACAGAATGCCGCCAGTCGCCACAACGCCGAGTGTGCGTCCCATTTTCATGTCAGGGTCTCCGGGTTCATGACGTGGGCTCGTCGGCCGTGGAAAAGAGTGATCTGCCGCTTGCGATTCGAAGCAGCGAGAACGACTGGTCAGCATTTAAAAACAGGGTCCAAAGGCAATACGTTTGATTAATTTAACTGGAAAGTGGACTTTCTGTCAGCCCGGAATTTGAAGGTTCGCCAAATGCCTATTTCCACTTCTCCAACCGTCGCCTGGCTCTCTGCTGATTAAGGAGCACAAAGGCCGGCGGAAACTTCTTCAACAACTTGATGAGCTGACTGGTTGAGCAATCGAGTTGCAGAGCTGCCCGATGAGGTTCCCAGGCATGTTCGGCGAGGACATCCAGAGCTTCGGAGAGCAGTATGGGGAAATCAAAATGTTCGTCAGAAACGACAATTTTCTGCTCTCGAACGCGTGACTTCCAGAGTGCAGAAGGGGCCTCAATCGCAGACTGTTGACTGCGGATTTCCAATGCCAGTTGCAGCCTGAGACGTTTGAGGGCTTTCGACTGGTTCTCTGCCTGACTGCGACGTTCGGTGGCCTGTGCTTCGACTCCTGTGGGACTATGCTTGAGAAAAACTCCCGTTTCGACTTTGTTGCGATGCTGACCACCAGGGCCAGAAGTCTTCTGGCGACGCGCTTTGCACTCGCTCAGGAGTTGCTCATGGCTCAGTAATACGGGGTGTTTCCATCCTTGAATCTGCGAACCCTGAAGTGGAATTTGTGGCTGAATCTCAACAGGTTCAAAGTTCTCGAAGGGCTTCAAACTCTCTGTTGTTTCTGATTCTGTTGTTTCTGATGAAGTCATGTTCATTTTGATGGGTGGATGGTTTCCAAAATCATCTCGAGTCATGATGTTGCCGGTGGATCGATGAGTTTCGGGGCGAACCCTGGGGGAAAAATTTCGTTCCAAGGGTGGATAATTTCTGGAGAAGCGATTGGCGGCTGAGGATCGCTGTGGGCAAGAGACGCAACTTTGAATCAAAAGTTCATGCTTTTGAGGATAGCAAGACCATGAAAAGTTGAGTCTACTATCAAAGGGAAATCCCAATACGGCCCAACTGGCTGCAAAAACTGAGATTTTTTTCGTATTCAGAACACAATCATCGATTATAGACATCTCTCAACAGGAAGTAATTCCCTTGACGCTGACATCGGCATCGTCGAATTCTCCCACGGTGGAGACAGAGACTGGTGGCTCACCTGCATCGTCTGGGAGCGCGGCAGCCTCTGAGAAAATGCTTTCAATGACGCAGTCGGCAGCCGGGAGCGCTACCAATTCCCAGACCAGCCAGGCGCAAGCAGCCTCTGCCAGAAACGTGAGTTTTCGCAATCAGGCTCCCGGACGACTGGCTTTGCCAGTCAGTGCCTTGATTGCCCTGGCTGTCGCGGGCCTGCTACTGCTGGGCTATTTTGTGGCCTCGCCAATCACGGCCCGCTGGTCTTCGTTAACACGCATGACGTTTTTTGTGGCGATCGGCGTATTGATCCTGTTCAGTCTACAGACCTTTGTGGAAGAGTGGATTCGCAAACAATCGGCCAGCATGCGGAAAATGCCTGTGTTTCAACGAAACCGGGTACATATCCCCAAGGAAGGGCTGATGTATCTGGGAATCATGATTGTGCTGCTGGTGGGCTCGATGCTGGGCCAGTCGAACATGATGATGCTCGTTTTTGCGGTGATGGCTGGTCCCTTTGTACTCAATGGCTGGGCGGCCTTTACCGCTCTGCAAGGCTCAAAGGTGTCGCGCACCTTACCCAAACGAGCCATGTGTGGTGAGCAGTTCAGTGTCGAAGTAAGTTTTCGGAATGATCGGCCACTGTTATCTGCCTGGATGATGCTGGTGCGGGATCAGGCACGTCCAGCCAAAGCGCGACACTCACAGATTGCCGCTGTCGCCAGTGTCCTCTTTACACGCGTGGGGCCCCAATCGATTCAATTAGCCCATTATCGGATTCGACTGGGGCATCGCGGCCGGTACATCTTCGGGCCACTGAGTGTCTCCAGTCGCTATCCACTGGGATTGATTGAACGCGGGCTGGTGGTGAATGCTCATGAAGAAATGCTGGTCTATCCCATCATTGGCAGATTGCATCCCCGCTGGAAACGTGAACTGGTCGGTGCCTCTGAACTTGTGACGTCCAGCCAGTCGAGGGGCGGGATTTACAATGATGATTTTCATCATCTGCGAGAATACCGCAGTGGCGATAACCCCAAAGCGATTCACTGGCGGAGTTCTGCCCGCCGGAATGAACTGATTGTCCGCGAGTTTCATCAGAATCGCGAACATCATCTTTCAGTCGTGGTCGATCTGCATCGGTCGGCTCATCCGACTCCTGAGGAAGACCTGCAGGCTGAATTGATCCTGAGCTTTGTGGCGACACTTTGCGCCGAGCATTCGCAGACGTGCCGGGAATCGACAGTGCGTCTGGCCATCAGTGGTGAGTCGGCGACGGTGTACGAAGCGGCGGCTTCACCTGCCAATCTTGAATTCCTGCTCGATCAGTTGGCGTTGGCCGAACCTGGCGCAGCGACCACGACCACGTCGATGCTGGCAGAAGCCCAGAGAATTCTCAGTGCTAACACCAGGCTCGTGCTCGTCACGTCGAGATTACATGGAAAAACCACGGAAAACGATCTCAGTCATGCCCAGACGGGGCGAGCTCAGGTGATTCATATTGATCCATCAACCTATGCCGATTACGTCGTGCTGGATCAGGATTTTGCTCCCCGGGGAACTTCAATCCTGGCTGAAAACGACGCGGAAGAAGCAGAACTTCTGCCAGACGATGATCTGTAGTTTCGGCCGTTAAACACTCTTTTGCCCGGAACACTCTCTAATCCGGAACGATCTTGTCCGGAAGCTGGTCGCCCACTGCCAATACTAGCCAATACTGACGGCAGGCAGACCACGGAAGCGTCGCCAGGCACTCAACTGGCCCAGGTGAATGGCTTCGTGAGTCGTAAGCAGGTGTGCCATAAGATCTCCGGTCGAGGGGTAGTTTTTCACCAGAAATTCCACCGGATTTGGCTGTGCGGCCCACGCTTCGTTCACGCTGGGTAACAAGGTGGTGATGGCGACGTGTCCGGCATGCACCGCTTCGAAAAGTTCTTCCAGACTGGCAGTAATATTCTGTTCGTTGCCAGGGATCGAGCCTGGACCAAAGGCTTTGTGCCAGGCGGGGGGACATTTCAGCTCTTCCCCCAAAAGTTGCCGGGCATAGTCTGTGGAAATCGCCAGATGACCAGCAATCCAGAAAGGGGTATTCAGTCCGGGCATGGGCTGAACTTTAGCTTCCTGAGTACTGATTCCACTCAGGAGTGATTGCAGATACTTTTGATTGACGCCATACAGGACAAGGTCGCGTGCAAACATGAGGATCTCTGTCAGTGAAAGAGTTTGAGTGGTGTCGCCAAGAGCTGCTGATTCGTGGTTTTAAATCCTGGTTCGGCATGATGGCCAGCGTAGCGATTCTTCAGGCTAATGCGAATTGTGGAATCGTTCCTTGTCGCTTTTGGATCTTTTCCTGTTGAGATCATTTCAGGTGGAGACTTTTACCGTCTGAGATTTTTCGAGGCTGGCAGGTAACAAATTCTTGAACTTGCCTGCTGAATTGCAATTGTCGATTTGATTCGACCCTTCCAAACAGGCACAATCCGTAACAACCAGCGATCAACGGCAGGATGTGGTTTGCCGGAATCAACACTTTGACGACTGAACATCGAGGAGATCCGAATGGCTTGGAAGATGCAGCACCTGGGTATGGCACGCGGCGCATTGTGTTCGCTGTTCGGGGCCATGTTGCTTTCGGGGATTTCCATTGCGGTGGCGGCACTGCAGGAAGAAAAGTCGCCAGAAACTGGCTTCAGTTCGGAAACGATTGATGTGGGTCTGTGTGTGAGCAATATGCAGGCGTCGATCGATTTTTATACTAAGGCCATCGGCTTTCAGGAGTTGCCTGGATTTTCAGTCCCCGCCGACTATGCCCGGGAGGTTGGCTTGTCTGATGGTCAGGTGCTGGATGTCAAAGTGTTGACTCTCGGAACGGGGCCAACTGCCACCAGATTGAAACTGATTCAGTTTCCCAAAGCTCCGGGAGCACGGTCCGATCAATCGTATATTCAGTCCACCTACGGCATTCGTTATCTGACAATTCACGTTAAAGATGTGAACGCCTCGCTCGAAAAGTTAAAGCAGCACAAAGTCAAGCCGATCGCCAGTTCGCCCAAGCTGCTTCCAGCCGGTTTTCCAGAGGGTGTGGGGCTTTGTAACTTGCGCGATCCCGATGGAAATCTCGTCGAACTGGTGGGGCCATATCGCCCGTAAATCATTCCGTATGTGAAAAACTGGTTTCTGGCACTGGCGAGAGAAGAGTGATTCATGGCTGGCCGCATGATCGGACCATTTGAACTGGGAGATCGACTCGGTGTCGGTGGTATGGGGATTGTCTACCGTGCCACTTACACCAAGACTGGTGCTCCCGTGGCGATCAAGATTCTTTCACCAGATCTCAGCCAGGCAGAATCTTTACAGAAGCGATTTGAACGCGAAGTCGCCATTCTGAAGAAGCTGCAGCATCCGCATATTGTGCGTTATTATGGTGGCGGGAAGCTGGGGACACAGCGCTTTTATGCGATGGAACTGGTCACCGGTGGTTCCATCGAGGGCTACCTGAAAGAACACGGCCAGCTTCCGTGGAAAGAAGTGCTCGACCTGGCACTTCAGATTGCCCAGGCGCTGGAGCATTCTCACGCTGCGGGTGTCATTCATCGGGATTTGAAGCCAGCCAACCTGCTAAGGGCCAAAGACGGCACACTCAAGCTGACAGATTTCGGGATTGCGCGTGACACCACAGCGACAGCACTGACGGCTGCTGGCCGAACAGTGGGCACATATTCGTATATGTCCCCCGAGCAGATTCGCGGCAAGCCGCCAGTCGATCGTCGCACGGATCTGTATGCACTCGGCTGTGTGATGTTCGAAATGATCACGGGAGAGACGCCCTTTCGCGGAGACAACGCGGGCGAGATGCTGATTATGCATCTGCAGGAAGATCCTCCGCGCCCGTCATCGCTCAACCCGGAATGTCCACAGGTTGTCGAAGATCTGATTCTCAAACTGTTGGCCAAAGATCCCGAGGATCGATTTTTCGATGCGCTCGCAGTGCAGGTCGCGATTGAACAGATTCAGGAACAACTCACAAAGCCGGTCGAACCGATCTCGCCAGAGGCAGCCAAAACGGCTGAGGCCAACGTTCCCAAAAAGAAAAAACGAAAAAAATCGGCCAAAGTCCCCTTTTATGAACGGGCGTGGTTCCTGGCGTCAATTCTGGTGACGATCCTGTTTCTGGCCACAATTCCCTTCTGGCCGATGTCGGAAGATCAATTGTTTGCCAGGGCGGAAGCACTCATGAAGAGTGAAGAGCCCACCGATTGGGGAGATGCTTACGACAAATATCTGAAGCCACTCCAGCAGAAGTTTCCTCAAGGCAAACATGCCGATCAGGTTCAGCAATATGTCGATCAGGTCGAAATGCATCAGGCCGAGCGCAGGGCCCGGGCCACTGCGAAAACAGGGCGAGATCCGAATTCTGAAGCCGAGCGATTATTCCTGGAAGCTGACCGATACGAAAAGTTTGGCGACCGTATTTCGGCTCTGGAAAAGTATGAAAGCATGGTCGTGCTGCTGAAAGATCGAGAGCAGGATCGAGCCTTTGTCATGCTGGCCAAAAAGCGAATTCAGGAGATCGAAGCCGCCGGTGGCGACCCGGTCGATCGAGTGCAGATGGTTGATCAATCACTGGCACGAGCTGATGAACTGGTTCAGCAGGGGAAAACGATTGAAGCTCGCACCATCTGGAACAGCATCATGACACTCTATGCGGGAAATCAGGAATTGGAAGTCCAGGTGCGGCAGGCCAGACAAAGACTTTCTGAGAAACGCAGTTCATCGGAATGAACGACAATGATCATTGAATGATCACTCCCGCACAGCCAGTCGATCAGTCCCGCTTTGACCCGATGTGGCACTCACGATAAAATCTGCGAGAAATCAGGCGTTTTCATCATCCGACAACAACTCGGGCCACCACACGGGAGTTCGCATGCAGAAGTATGCCCATCTCGCGGACGACTTCTACGCGAATTTGAATCTTCACACCGAAATGCCTCTTCCCGGAAGCCGGGAAACGATTCTGGGGTTTTTCGAGAGGCTGCAGAAAACTTACCCTTCGATGAGAAATTTTCATTCGCGCGAGGGAAAGGATTACATCCTCGAATCGGATAAAGATCAGGAGCAACAACGGTGGGTTTCGATGGAAACTAAACGCATCTCGAGTGGGCTGATCAATCCGCTGGATCTGGATGAAGCAGCAGCCCAGCATGAACTGGTGCTGCAACTCGCCCCGTATATGCTTTCGGTTTCGCCACTGGATTGTGAAGCACTCGATTACATGCTGGGGTTCGATTTCGCCTATCGAGGCAACCACGATGCCTTGCTGGCAGAAGTTCTTTCACCCGGCCCGGCAATCGAAAATCTGCTGGCCTTGCCCGGGGCCCAACCCTTGAGCTATCAGCCGGGAATTGTCATGGCCCTCGATGATACATGTCGTCGACATGCGCGATTGAGTGTCGAAACTTGAACCAATCCTTACCAGGTTCGTAAAGGCGAGTTTGGTGAAGACCAGATCAGTGTCTATTTTTGTGTGCGGCAATATGGCAGTCTGGATGCATCATCAAGCTACGATACGACGTTTCGCCAGTTGAGATCGATCTGTGAAGAACTGGTCGATCGATGTGTGGTTGAACAAATCCTTAAGCCCATTCAACAGGCGATTGATGCACGCTAGACTCTTGCGGAAGACTCACCAGAGATGACAAACAGAGACGACATACAGAGACCAGGATTCTCGTATTGAGAGTACCCCATGGCGAACGCCAGACAATTGACTTCACTGGTCTCGAACAGCGCACTTTCTCGAGCAGAGAATCTGCGACTGGCGCCACGATTCCGCAAAACCAACCGCATGCGAGGTGAACATCTGGCAGGTCGCGGAGGTTCGAGTACCGAGTTTGAAGACTTTCGAGATTACAGCCCTGGTGATGACATCCGGTACGTCGACTGGAATATCTTTGCCCGCCTGCATCGCCCTTATTTGAAGCTGTATCGCCACGAAGAAGAAATGCATGTCGTCATCCTGCTGGATGCTTCCAGTTCAATGAAGTTTGGCGAAAAGTTTGATCGAGCCAGGCAGGCTGCCGCACTTCTGGCGATGATGGGGCTCATGAATATGGAGCCAGTCTCGATCTACGCATTGGGCAGCCGGAATGAAGCCACGCATCAGATTCGACGACTACGCGGGAAAAGTTCTTTCCGCAAACTTTTTGAGTTTCTCGAAAACCTGCCAGTGGGTGGCGATGCCGAAATCGACTTTACCATCGACGCTGCACTCAGGCAGCACACGGGTCGAGGGGTGGTCATCTGCCTGTCAGATTTCCTGACCTTTGGCCGAATTGATCAGGCCATCAGCCGGTTGTTTGGAGCGGGGCTGGAACCGTGGGCTATCCAGATTTTATCCAGCGACGAGCATAACCCTGAGTTGGAACAGGATGTGCGTTTTGTCGACTCCGAAACGGGAGAAACTCTGGATGTGACAGCCGGGGGAGATCTCCTCCGAATCTATGAGGAATACCGCCTGTCACTCGAAAGGGAACTGGAGCAAGTCTGTCGGCAACGTGGCGGGCGCTCATTGTCATTCAATACACGGCAAAGCGTGGATAACATCGTCTTCGATACACTCCTTCGTAAAGGCTGGGTGCGATGAGTTGGCCTGGCTTTGCATCACTCTCGGCTGCCTGGTATCTGCTGCTCCTGGCACCGCTGATCCTGTTCTACTTTCTCAAGCTGCGCCGACCGAGAGTCGAGATCCCTTCGTTGGCTCTATGGCAACAGGTGGTTCGCGATTCCCGCGTCAACTCTCCCTTTCAAAGGTTTCAAAGAAACCTCCTGCTGCTGGCACAGATTCTGTTGCTGTTGGCTTTGATTCTGGCAGCCATGCAGCCCTTCTGGCCGGCTCGTTCGCAAACCGCACGGTATCTCCCTGTGATTATTGATATTTCAGCCAGTATGGAAGGCGTTGAGAAAGCGGGCGGCCAGACCAGACTGCAACTGGCCAAACAGGAAGTAACCAAACTGATCGATGGTCTCATGGCGGATCAGAAAATTAGCCTGATTGCGGCCTCTGACTCGGCCCGTCGATTGACGGATTTCACGAATGATCAACGCGTCCTCAAAGCAGCACTTGATCAGCTCACGATTTCTGAATCGACAAGTCAGTTGGAAGATGCCTTCCGCATGTCGATCGCTCTGGCTCGCACTGTGCCTGTCGAGACAGTTGTCCTTTTCAGTGATGGAAATGTGCCTCCTGAATTTGACCTCGAGCTGCCTTTTCGAGTGAGTTTTCAGAAAATCCCGGCGGCAACCGCTAACGTGGGGATCACAGAATTCAATGCCAGAAAATCACGCGGGAACTGGGAAGTCTTTGCCCGTGTCGAGGCTTCATCAAAGTTTGCGGGGCTCACTCAAGTTGAATTCTTCGAGAATGGAGAACTCCTGAGCAGTGAGTCGATTTCATTAGCTGGCGGATCTGCGGAGCGACTGATTTTTCGCACTTCGTCGCCAGAGAGTACTGAGGTTGCTTTGCGCCTTGTTCCGGATGGTGTGGATGCAGTTGGCAGCGATAATGAAGCTTTTCTCGTAACTCCGCAGGTCAGGCCACTGAGCGTCTATTGCCCTCCCGATCTGACGACGTTTCGCCATGCCCTGGCTGCGATGAAAGACGTGGTTGTTTTTCCCGCGGAAGGGGCTGCGACACCATCCTCAGTTGATCTCGTGATTTCCAATCAAGTGGCTGATGCCGAACGTGATGCGTGCGTCATTTTGACCGTAGGATTAGTTCCCGCCGAGCTGGAATCATTCATCTCGACAGAAGAAGTTGCCTCCGGTTCGGGATTGGCGGAGGTCACAGACTGGTTGAGAACAGATCCTCTCCTGAGGCATGTACAACTTTTGGATGTGCAGATTGGCGGGGCACCGCAATTGAAGGAAGGTCAGTCAGACCGCACCATTGAAGCGGCAGGTTTTCAGGTGGTGGCGACATCAACAGGAGGCCCGCTGATTGTCTCAAGACCCTCGGGGGCACAGCAGCGCTATCATATTCTGTTTCCGATTGAACGTTCGACGCTCCCCTTCCGCGTCGGGTTTCCCATCCTGGTGGCCAATGCCGTCGATCTGGCTCAGAGTCTGGCGGGATTGAATGAAACCAAAGCACTCCGAACGGGCGTCTTCCCTCCGTTGACACTTCAGCCGGAAACACGCTATCGCATTGTGGGGCCGCTCGAACCGGAGTGGAAACTGGCTGCAGGGAGTACGTTACGATTAAGCCCGATGGCTGCCAATGGTCGCAAACGCACCGCCGCGCGAACCACAGAATTGACGACCGACGCCAACGGACAACTGGCAGGTGTGGCAGCACCGGCTGTTGGTGTCTACCAGATTTTTGATGGGGGAACTCTCGTGAAGCAGATCGGCGTAGCGCTTCAGAGTGTGCAGGAGTCATCACTGTTTGTGCAGCAGGATTTGCGATTCTCAGAAGCCAAAGTTTCTGCAGCCGATGAGAAACTTGCTGTGGAAACACCACTCTGGCGCTGGTTCGCCTGGGCAGCGCTGCTGTTTCTACTCTGGGAATGGTGGCTGTTCCAGAAACCAGCCCTCCCTCTCAAACGTGCTTAGTTTGATCAAAACCTCCCCTGTTTGTGCCATGCTTGCGGCTCTGAGCAAGCATGTTTTCCCATGCCTCACACCCTGTAAATAACCACGCCCTTCCGCTGTCTTTTGATTTTAAGCACCGTCAGGGTCGTGCGAAAAGATATGGCAAGAGGCACGCATGGCGAGGCTTTTTGTTGATGTGGAACTGCACGACAACCCGGCCACAAGTTGGACGGGCTACCCATTAAGAATTTCCGGAAAACAGCTTCTCTCGCGTGAATGACGGTTGGCCGATGTTGACAAAATCTGGAACTTTCCCGCATGCGGCCTGTATGAAAGCGACCTTGTTCAACATTCTGCCAGTTCTG